>JANTGM010000027.1 GCA_024762925.1 Kofleriaceae bacterium
CGTCGTCATCGTCGTCATCGTCGTCATCGTCGTCATCGTCGTCATCGTCGTCATCGTCGTCATCGTCGTCATCGTCGTCATCGTCGTCATCGTCGTCGTCAAAGGCGTTGTTCTCTGGCTCAACCCCCAACTCACCGAAGGACTTCAGCAGCCGCTTTCGCAAACCGCGCTGCATCTTCTCGCTCAGTTTGGGTTCGCGAATCCGCATCGGGATCTCAGTAACCACCTTGCCGTCACGCCCCGAACGAACACGTACCGTCAGCTTGAAGCGACCGTTGTCGGAGACGAGGGTTCCTTCCACAACGCCTTCGGCTGTGAGATACGTTGCCACCTTTGCGATGTTAGCCTCGGTGAACTTCATGGCTCGCAATCGCCTTGCGGCTGCACGATATTGTTTTGGCGAGACCGCCTTGTGGCTGGGGCTGATTAGCTTGCTGATGGTGTTGCGAAGCTTTGGTCCCTTGGCTCCCTCAATCTTCAAAACAATGATCCGCTTCTGCGCATCCGCCATCGCTGGCTTGCCCAAAATGAGAAGCATTCCCAGCGCGAACATAAGCAATCGAGTCTTCATAGACATGTGAGTCGAAGTGTAGTGCCGATCGCGGCTTTGCCGGCCCAATCGTGGACGACAAAATCGAGCATCTCGAATCGCATGAGCGTTAGGGACGCCATTGCAAGACTTACGGCTCGTCATTCTCGAGATCTGGCGCCTCTCTTTGATGCTTCGTCACTACAATGGTAACGAGCTGTGCAGTCATCAAGGCGAGCGAGGTTCGACCAGCAATCGGTTTCGCCCCATTCAGACCATGCCTCGCGAGAAGGATCTTTGGCAGGACTTCTAGTCTTGCTGTGGCGGGTTCGATACCTAGTGAGGTACCCGATTCGGACGTGGCGTGGCGCACCCGTTGTTGTTGTTTCGCCACGGCACGAGCTGGCAAGAGCGGGCAGTTCGCTCACCTTCGCGGAAATTGCTGGCTGGCTCAAAGTTTGCTGTTCCTCACGGCATGAAAGGAACTCCGTCATGAACGCAACCGTAAAGAAAACTCCACTTCAAGAGTTGCTCGACACCGCGTGCGGGCGCATTAACTCTACCCTCTCCGCAAAACGCGCACTCCACATCGCCATGGGCTCGCTACTCTGTGCTCTCCTTCTCTCCGCCGCCTGGGGGGCAGCAGCAGGCAGTGGTTCAATTCTACTGGCGCTTTCAAGCGGTCTCAAGGTGCCCGTCATTGTTCTACTCTCGACTCTCGCAGCCCTGCCGGCTACGCTCTTAGCGTTGCGTCTTTCGGGCGTCCACTATGCAAGCCGAAGACTTCTTCTTAGTATTTGTTCTGGTGTCTTGGGAGGCGCGCTAATCCTCGCCGCCCTTGCCCCCATTGTCGGTATCTACTACCACACGAGTGCTGCAATCGGGGCAAAGCTCGCCGTCGCATCGGCATTCGTGGCTCTGGGGACCGGAAGTCTAATCATGGTTCGCAACGCACTAAGGCAGCTTCCAGAAAGTCTCACGGCCAAGAGCATTGCCATGCCGCTGGGCGTATTTACCGTTGTGCTGCTTGCAGCTATGTTGCAGTTCGTCGCGCTCGCATCACCGGTGCTCCCTGTACCAAGCGTTTTTGATGGAGGCATCGACGGGCTAGTTGTTCGATGAGTACGGAAGCAGAGTTCTTAGGGCTCGGTGGACACAGTGCCGATCATCAGCAGGTGATGCTCTATGTTGCCCTCGGAGTGTTTTCTGCCGTCGTTCTGGTGCTGGTGTCCCTGTACAGAAGAAGCGGCGAGTCAATCGAAATGGACGAGATAGACGCCTTGCTTCGAGAGGAAGACATCATATGAGTCCTCATAGTTCCAGCTCCGGTGCTCGTGTGCCCTCTTAAATGATAGACTGTGGCGGGTGCAGTACGAAGCACACACGACCAACATTCTGGGTGGGGCATTCATGCGCTTAGCAGCGGTCGTATCTCTGGCAGTTGCACTGCTCGCTTGCAAAGGGGGCAGCTCCAATGCTCCCGCCCCCGACGCAGTTCCAGAGGGCTTCTGCGACGACACGATTCCCTGTGAGGATCCAACCCTGCCCTTCTGCGATGTGGCGGGCGTCTACCCCGACTCCAACAACACGCCCAACACCTGCATTGCACAACCAGCGATTCCAGATTGCTCTAACACAATCGCTTGCCCGACTGCTGAAGCGCCGGTATGCAACTCCATCGGCGAGTGCGTTGAGTGCTTGAATTTCTCGCACTGCAATACAACCAATCCTCTTTGCTCACTCTCCACATACACCTGTGGGCCATGCAGAACTGGCGCAAAGGGCGATGCAGTCTGCGAGGCGATCGACTCGTTTCAACCGTTCTGCGCAGAAACCGGCTCTTGTGTCGAATGCTTGGCGAATGGCGCTTGTGGAATTATCAGCGCCCCCATCTGCGATCCAACAGAGTTTCTCTGTCGAGGATGTAACACAGGTGAATGTGATGCGGGCACCTGCAATACGATTACGGGCGTCTGCGAAGAATAGCTCAACGCTACTTCGACTTCGAACCAATCCAGGCCGCAACCAAGTCGGAGAGAATCGGAAGTGGAACTGAGCCGTTGCTGAGCACGACTTCGTGGAACTCTCGAATGTCGAACCTCTCTCCGAGCTTCTCTCTAGCATTCTCCCGCAGGCGCAGGATCTCATTCATGCCAATCTTGTAGGCGGTGGCCTGTGAGGGCATCACGATATAACGCTCGATCGCATTGACCACGTCGCCCATGGGGTTGGGTGTGTTGGCCTTGAGGTAGTTGATCGCTTCCTGGCGGGTCCACTTTTTCTCATGAATCCCCGTGTCCACGACAAGTCGACACGCACGCCACAGTTCCATCGCAAGGCGCCCAAAGTTTGAGTACGGGTCCTTGTAGAGTCCCATCTCCCGTGGGAAGTATTCTGAGTATAGCCCCCAACCCTCAACGTATGCTGTATATCCTCCGTGGCGACGAAAATCAGGCAGGCTTTCAAGTTCCTGAGCGATGGCAATCTGCATGTGGTGGCCAGGAATTCCCTCGTGGTAGGCCAGAGCTTCCATCTGGTATGTGGGCATGCGCTCCATGCGATAGAGGTTTGCGTAGTAGGTTCCTGGCCGGCTGCCATCAAGGCTGGGCTGCCCGTAAAACGCCTTGCCAGCAGATTGCTCCCGAAACGCTTCGACTCGTTTTACGACGATTTCGGCCTTTGGCTTGGTAATGAAGAGCTCATCAAGGCGCGTTCGCATCGTATCGATGATCTGCGTTGCTTGCGCGAGATACTGCGCTCGGCCCGCTTCGTCATTGGACAAGTAAAACTGCGAATCTGTACGCATGAACTCGAAAAACTCTGAGAGCGTCCCAGAAAACCCGGTTTCCGTCATGATCGCTCGCATCTCGCCGTGAATTCGTTCTACTTCACTCAATCCCAGTTCGTGGATTTCGCTAGCGGTCATCTTGGTGCTGGTGGTTCGGGCCAGAGCAAAGCGATAGAACTCACGCCCCTTTGGCAAACGCCACACGCCGTCGTCTTTGCCAGCACGCTGCATTTCATCTTTGAGATAGGCGGCCAGTGACTTGTAAGCGGGAAAAACCGTCTCTGTCAGCGCCGACGAGGCTTCGCTCAAGAGCCTAGCTTTGTCCTCTTCTGGCAGCGAGAGTCCATTCACCTTGCCACGGAAGTCTTCAAGAAGGGTACTGTCGGCAGGTCCATCGTCAAAGGGCTTTCCGACTAAGATATTCTCGCAATCGCGGATTACATGCGGATACACAAAGGCGGGCGGAATGATGCCGAGCTTTGCTCGCGTTGCAAGTCCGCGCTCCAGCTCCTCAAAGAGGGGACCGACACCGCGAAGTCGCTGCACATACGCCTCAGCATCGCTGCGAGAATCAACCTTGTGATAGTTGATGAGAAACGCTGGCACTTCTGCCTGGGCCCCATGCATTTGATTCACGGGGTAATTGTGATGCCTCCAAGCATGGCCTTCGATGCGCTTCTCACTGTCATACTCAAAGAGGCGATAGCTAACTTTCGTTTGCTCATCGAGCTTCGCAAAATCAAACTCTGAGCGAAGCTGTTCCAGGTCGCTTGTCCAACGCCGCAAGTCACGATGTGCAGCTGCCTCCGAGCGATCATCCCACTTGTCGTAGTCCGTCTTGATGCCGAGAGAGGTTTGCTTCTCTGGACTGCGCGCAAGCTCTGCTGCAAACGTCTCGGCGAAGAAGGCATTGAGTCGGTCGCTCTCAGTCTCCGCGGCGCTTGCTGGCGTCTTCGAGGAGGACGCGCCAAGAACGCAGCTGGAGGCGAGCCCAAGAATGAGAAGCAGAGTGGTCGTGAGCAATGATGTTTTCATGGAGGTACCGAGGCGTTCGAGACGCGCAACGATACCATTGCGCTCCACGCTACTGCCGTGGATCAACTCCATTGCTCAAGGTTTGAAAAATCGCAAACGTCTCATTGACGGCACCAACAACCAACAGATCGGAATCATCTTCGCCGAAAACGAATTCGGCCTCAGCTAGGGCTCTACCGTAATTCTGGCCATCTTCAGGGGTGCTGTCGTAAATCACTGCTCTTGGCTCGAACACCTCCTCTTCAGAGAGCTCATAGACGTTCACTTGGCCCGCACTGAAGAGTCCTTCTGGACTTGCGAGAGGATCTCCAACCACCAACTCGTCGCCTTCGTTTGTATCAAGATCGAGGAATAGAATCGGACCATCTCCGAATGCTCCTGAGTCTTCAGAAGGAACCAAAGACTGGGGACGGGCGTTAGGAGTCGAGATATCAAAGTTTGAAAGAACATACACCTCATCCGTCAAGGGAGCAGTCAGCGCAATGTGCAGCTTGTCTTCTTCGCTGCTACTGCCAATTGCCATGCGAGCACCGTAATCAGTGGCAGCACCCAAGCCGATGCCGTCTGAGCCGATGCCGCTGAACTGCGGAGTGATTGAAGAACAGACGAGCCCATCGGTTTCTTTTAGTCTGGCAGCAGAGAAGAGAGAAATGGTGCCAGCCATCGACACGATGACCTCCTCACCATCAAAGAGTGGGGAATCGTCAATGAACTCTCCCACAACAACATCGGAACCCACCGCATCCAACGTGCAGTGGGTGCAAGAATGCGTCGTGGCAGTCGGGTCCAAATCGGAGATTATGAAAATCTCGTCGTCCCGCAGCGCAATGAGATCAAAGACACCTTCCTCGCCTGTTTCCCGAAACACCATACGATGTCCCAGATTTGCCCCCGGAAGGCCGCAATCCGCTCCTGACGCTTTTCCCAGGGGCTCGGGCTCTCCACTGCCAACATCGAAGAACAGGATCTCATCAGCACTTCCCAGGCCGCCGATGGCAACCAAGGCACCAACACTTCGCACCACTTCAGGAGCACCGACGAGACTGGGTGTCGAGCTAAGAATAACTCTGTCAAACCCATCGATATTCGCCCCAAACTGTTGCAAGCCGCCGGTGGCATCATACGTCACAACACCAAGCCCTAGAGGACTTGTGCCCAAGACGGCAATCGTCGTGCCTGGTGTGTCTGTTGTCACGCCAGCAACTGCCACGCCATATTCTTGTGAGTCGATACCAACCGAGCCATTGCTGTCCGACCAAGCAGCCGCGCGTTTGTCGTCAAACGTCGACATGCTGCAACTGGCCGAGAGCCCAAAAACAACGATCCAGCGAAATGGATTCAAAACGTCACCTCCAAAGCCAAGCCAGCATGATTCACACTCGCGGTAGGCACAACAAGCGTGTGACTCGCCGCCCGCGATGAAGACTTCTTCTTCATTGCTCGATACAACAAGAACCCGCCCGCGATCGCCGCTGCTCCCGAGACAGCGTAAGAAATGTTCGCAATGAGTGCGTCGCGTTTGCCGTCGGCAAACCGTGGGTCGCTAGTGTCGAGAGGGGGAACTCCCGTTTCGAGTTGCTCCCCAAGTTCGGTATCCGTGCTCGACGAGCGCGATCCAAAGAAAACTCCCGCGCCAAGGGCAACTCCTGATGCCGAGAATGCCACGATGCTTGGCACCAAGCTTGGCGTCGCAGGAGGTTGTGTCGATTGCCTTGGCTTTGAGCCAGTGCCTTGCCAAGCTGCTGACATGCTGCTGTCAATCTCTTGAATTCGCTGGCCTGCTTGCTGTCGATTTGCCCCAGATACCGATAGCGCCAAGTAGCGCTCGTACTCGACCTTGGCCAAGACCAAATCGCCTTTGCCGCGATAGGCCTCTGCCAGTGCAAAGACCACCTCGGGCTCATTCACAAGCGCAAAGGATGCTGTGTACTGCGCAATGGCCTCTTGCCACCTCGATGCAGCAGCAGCCTGTTGGCCCGCAGACCGCTTTGCCGCGGCCTCTTCCTTCTTCGCCAACTTCTCGTCTCGTTCTTCAAGCTCTCGCCCAAGCGCCTCACGCCTAGCGCGAGCCTCGACGGCTTTGTCTTCGTTCGGAGCATCGCGTAGGTACCGATCGTAGTACTCCACGGCCTTGTCCTTGTTACCCGACTTCTCGTAGCAGAGCCCGATGTTAAACAAGACGCCGGCTTTGGGCGCGAGAGCATAGGCGGCAGCGTACTCTTCGATTGCTTTGTCGAAGGTGCCAACCTTGAAGTAGGCCTCGCCCTGGCGAAAGTGCTTCTTGGCTTCCTCAAGCCTTGGGTCGGCGACCGCGCTCTGTGCGCCCAAAAGGTAGGCGAGCACAAATGCGATCGCTACGATGGATCGGAATATGGATCGGTAGTTTTGGCCCAATTGTCTTGGTCTCCCGGCTTCGTTTTCTTTGGAGGCGTCCTTGCACCCGGTGCTTTCTTGGCGTCGGTGGATGAGGCTTTGGGAGCCTTTCCATCTCGAGGTCGTTTCCTTCGGGTCGTCTTCACCGTGGCATCCACCGCGGCAGAGGAGGAGGTCATTCCCGCATCAGGCGGCGTCTTTGCTGCGCCTGTAAGACTCTTGATGCTTGCGTCCATGATGGTGACCGCTCCCGTGCCAGCATCAAGTATCTCAGCTACATTGCCCTCGTATGCAGACGTGTTGGTCGAATCGCCACCACGCAAGGAAAACGCAAGCACAGATATGACCAGGCCTGCACCAGCGACTCCGAAAAACACCAAAGGCCGCCTGTTGGTGGGCGGAATGGAGAGCATCTCATGTTCCGAATCGAGTGTCGTAGTCGCTGCCGCAGCAGCCCGAGAGATGGGAGCAGACATGTCCGTTCCATCTGCAGCACTGACAAGTTCTAGGTAAAACTCCTGTGCCGTAGCAAATCGGTACTCTTTGTCCTTTGCGAGCGCCTTGGCGAAAACTCGATCTAAGGCCTCACTTGCACCAAACGCACTCGGCAGTTGTGGCTCACCATTGACATGCAAATTCATGAGCGCAGCATGTGAGTTCGACTCGAAGGGATACCGCCCCGTGATGAGATGGTGAACCAAGACACCCAATGCGTAGATGTCTGTGCGGTGATCCACACCACGTCCTTCCCACTGCTCCGGTGACATGAAGAGTGGTGTGCCCATTTGCACGCCTGTCTGCGTGGCTGAGACATCGCTCTCCACGAGCTTAGCGATGCCAAAATCGAGAATTCGCACCGATGGCGGACCATTGCGTTCGATAGCCAAGTAGATGTTGTCGGGCTTCAGATCACGGTGATAGATGCCCGCTTCGTGGGCCGTGTCCAGAGCGTCAGCAATCTGCTCGACCAAGGGCAAGATCTCGCTGAGGGCCATTGGACCGTGCTTCATGCGGTCACCGAGTGACTCGCCTTTGAGGAGCGGCATGATGAAGTAGTGGCCTACCTCGGGTGTGTGGCCAAACGAAAATACATCAATAATATTAGAATGTTGAATCTTAGCAATGGCACGTGCTTCCTGCACAAAGCGCTTGACCATCTGCTCGTTCTTGGACAAGTGGGGCGCCAGCACCTTGATCGCAACCTCCTTGCCAATGATGGGATGGAAGCCCTTGTAGACCGCTCCCATGCCACCTGCCCCCAGGATCCCCACCACCTCATACTCGCCGAGTGTCGTGCCCAGAGGCACTTCTTGAGCAGCAGCGTTCGTCAAGGTTCCGATGGTATCACGGACCCATTTGCTCCGCAGCTAGCGGCGATGACCAACATTTTCGGGCCTCGAGTCACCGCGCCATGTCGCACGCCCGTTTCGAACGGTTGCCCCAACAAATTTGGGATCTCAGAATTTCTCTGTTGACCTTTTCCTGTAGATCCGTAAGGTGAAGCTACTGGAGTTCTGATGCCCTTGCCGCAATGTACATACCTGCAACAAACACTTGCAGAATCTAGCCTCCCCTTCGGGCGACGCTAAGTACTGGCTCGCGCTCGGCGTGCGCGACACTCGGCTTGCGCGACGTCTGGAAGCGACACCCATCTTTCGAGATCTCTGACCGGTCGCAAGTCTTCGGCGTATGAGTTTCTGACTCATCCGCTCTTTGGCACATGCGGACCCAAAATCGCTATGCGACGGCCTCGAACCTCGTCGCTCTTGGACCACCGCCATCCGAATCCGTTTGACCTTGTGCGACGACGGCAAACGGAACTGCATCCACATCTCCACACGAACGAACCATGCAAATTCCAAAAAAGAAGCAACGCCGAATTGAAAAGGTGTTGGAAATCGCTGCTGACGTTGGCTCGCTCGCCATGAGTCTGCGCGACCGTCCCACTCGTCTCGACTGGGTGTCGCTAGGCCTGCGCGCAGTGTCAATTGGAATAAAGATCCAACACAACAAGCGCAAGCAGAGCTCACTGTGCCCTTGGAGCTATTTTGAAGACACGGGCCCAAATCGGGCATGGGTTGCCATTCCGGAATCGCTAGGCGAGTTGATCCTCAAGCACGTGCGCCAAGTCTCGCTTGTGCAAGAGTATTGGGATGAGGACATCACATCTGAGGTGGTATGTCTCGGCCTTCTGCGAGGCCAAGAGATTGGCTGGATCTCATCGTTCGATGGAAAGCTGCAAGATGGTCCCTACATGCGCGTCGACAAGCAGAACGAGACCCATGCCGCATTGGGCGCTTGCCTGTGGGATGAACTCGGCAACAACAACTTAGTCTTTGGGACCAACGGACTCACAGTGGACCCGCTTGCGAAAACTTCTGATCTGTCCACGGCACAGTTCTCCGAACTGCAAGGTCGCGTGCGAGCATTTCTTCTCAACGGCCAGTCGCGCAGCTTGCTCTTCTCGGGTCCTCCCGGGACAGGCAAGAGCACCGGAGTGCGCCAACTCTCACGAGGTCTTGGCTTGCGAACACTGCGCGTGGAGATCAAGATGCTCGCCGAGTCGGATCGTCGCATGCAGTCTCTTACGGCAAGTCTCGACACGCTGGTGCGCGCGCTGGCCCCCGAGGCGCTCATTCTCGACGACATCGATCGGGTGCAAGAGGAAGACAAGCTCCTGCACTTTCTCGAGTTGACAAAGCGCACCTGCCGAGTCGTCTTGGCATCCGCCAACAACGTAGGAGACATGACGCCAGCGACCCTACGTCCTGGGCGCTTTGACGAAATCATCGAAGTGAACAAGGCCGACAAGAACGTGGTGCGGGCACTCTTGGGCGACGATGAGATCCTGTTTGAGAAGATCGGACACCTGCCCATGGCCTACATCGCAGAGTTTGTGAACCGGCGCGCGGCGCTTGGGCGAGACGTAGCGATGGAAGAGATTCCAACGCTACTCGAGCGCTTCAAACAATCGAAGTCGAGTTAGAGGAGCGCTCGATCCAAAGCGATTTGAACGCAAACAAAGCGATTCGAACCCGATCCGAAGCTATTCAAACTCGATCAGAAGATCCTTCGCTTCAATCTGGGAACCGGCCGGTGAGTGAATCGCTTTGACCGTGGCATCGCGCTCTGCGTAGATCCCGGTCTCCATCTTCATTGCCTCAATGGTGACAAGTAGGTCGCCGGTTTTAACAGCTTGCCCCTCCCCCACCACGACGGATGCGACGACGCCCGGCATCGGGGCCCCAACGTGGGAATCGTTGCCAGCCTCGGCCTTCGGGTGCCTCACGGTGGTGGCCGTGATGCGTCGGTCTGGCACACGAATGGTGCGAGGCTGCCCGTTGAGCTCGAAGAAGACGCGGACCTGCCCCTGCTCGTTGGTCTCCCCTACGGCTTGAAGCCGAATCTCCAACGTCTTGCCAGGATCGATCTCGGCAGAGATTTCTTGCCCTGGCTCCATTCCATAGAAGAACACACCGGTGTCGAGGCATCGCACCGGGCCGTACTCGCGGTGGCGGTGCATGTATTCCACAAAGACCTTGGGATACATGAGGTATCCACAGAGGTCTTCGTCGCTCAGCTTGACCCCATCGAGTTCTTCGGAGACTTGGCTGCGGACCGCTTCCAGATCTGTGGCAGCCATCGTGGCGCCAGGTCTGGTCGTGGACGGCGCCTCGCCTTTGAGCACTTTCTTCTGGATGGCTTCGGGAAATCCCCCAGGCGGTTGTCCGAGCCTTCCGCGCATCATGTCGACCACCGAGTCGGGGAACGCTACGTCGACATCGGGGCTCTCTACCTGCTGTCGAGTCAGTCCCTGGGTCACCATCATGAGCGCCATGTCGCCCACGACTTTGGAGGACGGAGTAACCTTGACAATGTCGCCAAAGATTTGA
This sequence comes from Kofleriaceae bacterium, assembly GCA_024762925.1. GTDB lineage: Bacteria > Myxococcota_A > Polyangia > Haliangiales > Haliangiaceae > NORP324. Next base: position 10,619 of record JANTGM010000027.1, read on the forward strand.
TTGACCTCAGCATAACTCTTAGCGACCTCGGGCCAGCGGTTTTCGAGTCCAATGGCACGGGCCTGGGCTTTGAGATTGGTGACCTGACCTCCAGGCATTTCGTGCAGGTACACTTCAGATGCAGGCGAGTGGCCACCACTCTCGAAGGCGGCGTATTTGCCGCGCACATGGGCCCAGTAGTTGGATATTCCGCGAATCGCCCCAATGTCCAGGCCTGTGTCTCGCTCCGTGTGCTTGAGGGCTTCCACGATCGAGCCCAGGCATGGTTGCGAGGTTCCGCCGGAAAACGCGTCCATAGCGGCATCGGCAGCATCAACGCCGGCGTCCGCAGCCGCCAGAATCGTAGCGCCCGCGATTCCGCTGGTGTCATGCGTGTGGAAGTGAATGGGAAGTCCGACCTCCTCTTTGAGAGCTTTGACGAGTACTCGCGCTGAGGCGGGCTTGAGAAGTCCTGCCATGTCCTTGAGGCCGAGAATGTGGGCGCCGGCGTCGCGGAGTGCTTTGCCCATATCCACGTAGTACTTCAAGTTGTACTTGGCTCGATCGGGGTTGAGGATGTCACCGGTGTAGCAGATGGCGGCCTCGCAGACTTTGCCGCTTTCCAAGACCGCATCCATGGCAACACGCATGTTTTCGACCCAGTTCAGTGAGTCGAACACTCGAAAGACATCGACGCCCGAGATTGCAGCCTGCGCAACGAACGCCTGAACGACATTGTCGGGGTAGTTGGTGTAGCCAACGCCATTAGAGGCCCGCAGGAGCATCTGCGTCATCACATTGGGCAAGCGCGCCCGCAGATCGCGAAGGCGCTGCCACGGACACTCCTGTAAGAAGCGATACGCAACATCAAAGGTAGCGCCGCCCCAGCACTCCATGGAGAAGAGCTCTGGCAGGTTGTGGGCGTATGCGTCGGCGACATTGATCATATCGATCGACCGCATGCGAGTGGCTAGCAGCGATTGGTGTCCATCGCGCATCGTGGTGTCGGTGAGTAAGAGTTTTTCTTGGGCCAGCATCCAGTCTGCAAGCCCCTTGGGGCCTTCGCGCTCTAAAAGGTTGCGCGTGCCCTGGCCAGGCTCCTCGCGCAAGCGGGCGGGCGGGCGCAGGTGTTTTTGTGGGGCGGGGCGAATGCGACCCGTGGTCTGCGGATGTCCATTGACTGTGATGTCCGCGATGTAGGTGAGTATCTTCGTAGCACGGTTGCCGCGCCGTGCGAGATCGAAGAGCTCCGGCGTCGTATCGATGAAGCGCGTAGTGTACGTATTGCCCAGGAAGGTTGGGTGCTTGAGCAGGTTCTCGACAAAGGCAATGTTGGTGGAAACCCCGCGCACACGAAACTCACGAAGGCTGCGATCCATGCGCGCTACGGCCATCTCTGGCGTCGGAGCCCAGGCTGTCACCTTTACCAGAAGCGAATCGTAGTAGCGCGTGATGACAGCGCCTGAGTAGGTGGTGCCGCCATCGAGTCGAATCCCCATGCCGTTCGCAGGGCGATAGGCGGTGATGCGACCGTAGTCCGGAATGAAGTTGTTTTGCGGATCTTCGGTGGTGACCCGGCACTGCAGGGCGTGGCCATTTAGCACCACGTCGTCCTGCGACGCGCGCCCGGTAGCGTCCTGGATCGACTTGCCCTCGGCAAGAAGGATCTGTGCACGCACGATGTCAATGCCGGTGACTTCTTCGGTGACTGTGTGCTCCACCTGAACCCGAGGGTTGACCTCGATGAAATAGAATTCGTCGGTCTCCATGTCCATCAAGAACTCGACGGTGCCCGCACACTCATAGCCCACGTGCGCACAAATCTTGCGCCCGAGTTCGCACAAACGCTCGCGCTGCTCTTGCGATAGAAAGGGGGCCGGAGCTCGTTCAACGACCTTCTGATTTCGGCGCTGCACCGAACAGTCGCGCTCCCAGAGGTGAAAGATCTGGCCCTGTCGATCGCCAAGGATCTGGACTTCGACGTGGCGGGCGTTTTGAACAAGTTTTTCGAGGTAGCCTTCGCCGTTGCCAAATGCGCTAACAGCCTCCCGACGTCCTTCAAGCACCTTGTCCTCGAGCTCATCTGGGGAGTAAATGGGCCGCATGCCACGTCCACCGCCACCCCAGCTCGCCTTGAGCATGAGCGGATAGCCCACCTCATCAGCCATGCGACGCACCTCACTCATATCGTCGGGCAAAACCTCGGTGGCTGGCACCACAGGAACGCCAGCCAGAGTTGCGACCCTTCGCGCGCTGGCTTTGTCACCGAGCGCACGCATGGTGCTGGCCTTTGGACCGATGAAGGCAATGCCATGGGCCTCGCAGGCATCGACCAGCGCCGGGCTCTCAGAGAGCAGGCCGTAGCCTGGATGAATCGCGTCAGCTTGGGCCATCTTCGCGGTGCGAATGATCTCGTCGATCGAAAGGTAGGCGGCGACCGGCCCCATCCCCTCGCCGATCCGGTAGGCCTCATCAGACTTGAAGCGGTGGAGGCTCAGCTTGTCTTCTTCGGCGTAGACTGCGACGGTCCGCTTGCCCAGCTCGTTGGCGGCTCGCATGATACGAATCGCGATTTCGCCGCGGTTTGCGATCAGGATTTTTTCGAAATTCAACATGCTCGCGAGCAGTGGTAGCCCAATCGGAAGTCACGGCCAATGCGAATGGCAACAATTCCGACGTTGAGAGCGAGAGGTTCGCCGGGGCGCAACATAGCTCGAGCACCGTTTTATCCTTACTTCGTGACTCGCATGACCCTCTTGGTCGTCTCATCGAGCCAATAGACCTGGTCGGCGACCATATCCCACATCGATCCCGACGATGGCCAAGAATCTCTAGGTCGCCACCGCTCGTTGGCACGCGTCCAAAGACCATGTCGCTAGAAGCCGAGTCTTGGTAGCTCGTGTAGACATGGTCGCCTGCAAGCACACCATGCTGTAGCCGCGTCGCAGAGGCGAGCGTCTCGACGGTGCTTCCTTCCGAGAGACTAAGAATACTTCCGAACCCAACACCCGCTGATTCGAGCGCCCAGACAAGCTGATTATCATCGACCTCCAAGCTCGTGATGCGCACGTCATCATCATCGTCACTCCAAAGTGTAAGTGCATCTCCCGACACTCCATCAACTGCGAAGATTTCGGTTTGGGCGTTTGGGTATGGCCTGCATGTGGCCATGTAGAGTGTGTCGTCGTGAATCGCTAGCCGCACAGGGGGTTCGTCCATCGTAGCGACCGTGACAGATTGGGCAGTGGGGCAATCGTTCCCCGCGCACGCAGCCGATGTGGCAGTGGGCCGGAATGAGGTTGCGAAGGTCTGCTATCTGTTGCCTCATGCCGGAGGCGCGATCGCTTGCAGGGGCTTGGCGAGACATCTCGTGGCCGGATGCACGCATCGATTCTCGCTCATCGACTCGCTTGCCGCCCGCTCAGAGAACCGGAACCCTCGATACGCACGCTTCGCGGGCCGCTGCTGTGATAGCGTGGACGCTGCATGTTTGGCTTGATGGTTGGTAGGCGAGCTTTGGCGGCATTGGCTGTCGCGAGCACTGTTTGGGGATGCGGTGGAGGATCATCGTCAGGGGACGGAGATGGCGGCACAGGTGCCATTGATGGCGGCCCCGGTGCGGATGCCTCGACAAGCCCAGGCGCCGACTTTGTCTTCGACGAGAGCCAGATTCGCACCTACGAACTAACCCTACCTGATGCGGATTGGGACGAGCTCAATGCAAACGCCGTAGCGGAGCAATACGTCTCGGCCTCGCTCACCTACGAAGGCGAGACAATCGAGAACATCGGGATGCGCTTCAAGGGCTCGTTTGGAAGCCTCTACTTTTGCTTTCAAGGCAACGTGCGGGTTTGCGACAAGCTCAATCTCAAGCTCAAGTTCAATGAATACGTGCCCGGCCAGCGCTTCTATGGACTCAAGCGGATCAACCTTCACGCGATGGAGGCAGAACCTTCCAAGATGCACGATGCAATTGGCTACAAGCTCTTTCGCGATGTTGGCGTATATGCGCCGCGCATGGCCTATGCACGGATTGTCGTAAACGGAGAGAACCTCGGATTGTATGCCGCCATCGAAGCCATCGATGGCAAGTTTACCCGTGCGAACTTTCCCGATGGCGGCGAAGGCAATCTCTACAAAGAGATCTGGCCCGTCCACACAACGGAAGCACCCTACATCAACGCCCTTGAGACGAACGAGGATGAGATGCCTAGCGCTGACAAGATGGTGCGCTTTGCAAGCGACCTAGCAGCCGCGGGCGATGATGGCTTCGTGGCAACACTCAGCGCTTGGACCGACCTTGAGAAGTTCGTCAACTACATGGCCGTTGCGCGCCTCATCGATCACTGGGATGGCATTGTTGGCTTCTACTGCTTGGATGACTCTTGCACCAACCATAACTACTATTGGTATGAGAGCACCACCGAAGACAAGATTTGGCTCGTACCTTGGGACATCGACCACACTTTCGAAGAACCCAGTCCCATTCGAACCTTCTTTGGAATGCCGGATTGGGATGACACCGAAGCGAACTGCAATCCAATTCCCATTTTTGCAGGCATTACCGGGCAGGCCCCATCTTGCGATCCAATCATCGACCGCATGGCGCGTTTGCTTTTCGACGACTACGCTGCTGCGTCGACAGAGCTGCTGAACGGGGCGTTCTCGCAAGCTGCCATGGATGCGAGAATCGATGCCTTGGCCGACCTCATCGAAGCCGACGTCGATGCTGACACGCTGTCGACCCAAACGATCGAAGAGTGGCGAGCAGCGGTAACGCAGCTTAAGGCGACGATTGCTGCGAAAAGGCAGCATGTCTTAGAGAAACTCTAATCGCTGGGCGAAAGAGCCTAGCGAGAGCTTTGCGGAGTGTTACATCGCGAGGTTCATGGCACTTGCGTATTGATCGTTCGCACCGACAGTAACGGCGCTGCCAAGTTCCTTCTCCAAGTACTTGCGTACTCGCCCCAAGAGCCGCGTTTCGAGCTGGCGAGCGCGTTCGCGGCTCACGCCAAATTCACTGCCGAGCTGGCGGAGCTTCATGGGCTCTTCCGACAACCATCGCTGGCGAAAAATGCGTTCCTCGCGGCCTTCCAACGAGTCCGCAAACAATCCGAGTTTTTCTTTGAGAAGACTGTGAAACTGGACCTCCTCGACAACTTCATCAGGGCGACCGCTTCCAGTGTCTTCCAAAACATCATGTCGCGTGCGCGCGCCCCCTTCCTCTCCGGTTGAGAGAGGCGCATCGAATGATGCATCCGAAGAAGCAAGGCGCTTTTGCATCTCAACGACGTCCTTCTCGCGAACCTCTAGCGACTTCGCAATGGCAGCAGCATCCGCGACAAAGCCCTCAGACTCTAGGCGGTCTCGCTCTTTTTTGAGATTGAAAAAGAGTTTGCGTTGTGCCTGTGTGGTGCCGAGCTTCACCATGCGGTGATTGTTGAGAATGAACTTGAGCATGTACGCGCGAATCCACCACGATGCATAGCTAGAGAGCCGTACGCCGCGATACGGGTCGTACTTCGAAACGGCCTGCATTAGCCCAATGTTGCCCTCTTGAACAATGTCGAGCAGGTTCTGATGAGCGCGCTGGTACTCGTAAGCGATCTTCACAACGAGGCGCAAGTTCGACTCCACCAAGGTGCGAGCCGCCGCCGAATCGCCATCTTCTACCAGTCGAACCGCGAGCTCATGCTCTTCTTCTCGACCCAGCAGCGGAAAGCGCTTGGTGTCTTGCATATAGACGTCCAGTGGATCACGCCCAGCCAAGTCCTTGTCTTGCGAAGACACATGCTTCGCAGATTCCTGCACACCTAGGACTTCGATTTGTGGTTCAGCAGCATCAGTTTCAACATTGGGGTCCATTTCTTCCGCGAAGAAGGCTTGGGTTCCGTCGAATTCGTTGCTTTGTTCATTTGTTGTTGTGTTCATATATCTCTCCTAGGTGTGCTGTGCTGCTGAGCTCTCATTGGCGCGTTGCGCTACAGCGAAATCCCACCGTCGACAACGAACTCTTGTCCCTGCACGTACGATGCTTCATCGCTGGCTAAGAACAGCGCTACGCTCGCGACTTCGTCTGTGTTGCCAAAGCGACCCAGTGGAACTTGGCTCGTAAAATCCTTGGCCATCTGTGCTAGCGCCTCAGGTGGTGCACCCATCTTTCCGAAGATTGGCGTTTCGATGGGCCCGGGGCTCACAGCATTCACCCGAATTCCTCTTGGGGAAAGCTCTGTCGCTGCAGTTCGAACGAGCTGTCGCACGGCCGCCTTGGTCGCGGCATAGGCACTCGCACCTGACACTGCCATTTGATTCACAGAAGACGTCGTAACAATGACCGATGCGTTGTCGTTTAGCGCGGGGATTCCATACTTGATGGCAAGCCACGGACCTCGCACGTTGATCGCAAACTGCTTGTCGAAATCATCAACGCTGTGCTGCTCCCAGGGAGCAAAGCGTGCGATGCCCGCGTTGAGATAGAGCACATCAATCTTGCCGTGCTCGGCCACAACCCTGTTGAAGAGCGACCTAACGTCCTGCTCATTCGCCGCATCGGATGCGATGACGTTGGCTCGGTCGCCGAGTTCATTGCGAGCGAGCGTTAGCGTCTCGGGATTGGTGCCAGTGACAATCACCGTTGCGCCCTCGTCGATAAAACGCTTGGCGGTTGAAAAGCCGATACCGGTGGTGCCGCCCGTAATAACCGCTACTTTGTTGTTGAGTCGTTCTGTCATGTTGATTCGTCCTGCGTTTATGTTTGTGTGTTGGTAACTTAGAGACATTAAAGGACGCATAAAAAGCGCCCAATGAGCTGGTGTGGGTTAGTTGCCGATGTAGCCCGCAAGCAGGTCGGCGATCGTGGTTCGCTTGAGTTCGGACTCCACGGCCTGCTCGACGCGTGTGTTGATGTCTTTAAGAAGTGTGCTCATGCCGGCCTGTACCGGGCACTTCGACAGATCACTGCACTCGTGAGTCTTGAGACCGGGGCGACATTCTGTGGCTAGATACACATCGCGCAAGGAGATGTTTTCCGGTTTGTTGGCAAGACGAGTTCCCCCTCCCTTGCCCATCTGGGTTTCCACAAGGCCAGCCTCTTTAAGACGACCGATGAGGCCCCGCAAGAACGACGGATTCGTGCCGATCGATTTGGCCAGATGGTCAGAGCCCACAAGCTCGCCTTCATGATAAGCCAGCGCGCTGAGCACGTGGATCGCCATGGAGAAGTGGGTGTTCGAGAGCATGATGGGTGGCTTGCTTAACTGTCTTTACTATGAAGACAGTTAGCACCTCTGTCAACCGAAGATCGACAATCCCTTCAGAAGGACACCGCAACCATCTAACTTCATGGGGTTTTGCCCCTCATACCACCACGAATCCATAGCTGACGATTCACCACGACACAAAGGGTCGCAGTCACCAGCCGCTCTCACATGCACGTATCTGATGCAAGATCGCAGAACTGGCCTTCGGGGCAGAAGCGCTCGGCGGACGGTTGGCAGGTAGCTTGGGTGCAGAACCCCAAAGAGCAGGTCTCTTCCACGACGCAGCGCTCTTGTCCATCGCACGCAATGCCGTTGTCACAGTCGCCGTCGCCGTCACACAGATTGAGCGTTTCCAAGCGGAACGTTCCAAAGTCGACTTCAGTGCAGACGCGAGCGAGTGCTTCAACTTCTTCGTGGGTATCGATAGTGCCGCCTCCCACACCGAAGTTGTCGTAGTAGAAGCGCGAGCGATCTTGCGATGCGCAGGAGGCTACGATAGTTCCCCGATCGCATGCGCCCGTATGAAACGTTCCGTCGTAGCAGGGGCCTACCCAGTCGCTGTCGGGGATATCGCACTCGCAGAAGCCCTTGAAGTCGTCGTAGTCGTTCGTGAACATGCCATCGCGATAGGCCACGATGCACTGGTCCGCGAGTTCGCAAACCAGTGGTGATGTGCCAGACTTTTCGTCCTCACAAGCGCTCATCGCAAAGAGCGTCAGCCCTGCAATCAGAAAAATCCCTATACTACTCTTCATTGACGTCTCGTTTCCTCGCCACTGATTCCTTGCAGTCTTGTTAGTTTAGAGCGGCGTCCCACATGGCGCGGGGAACGCGAATGATCTCATCACGGGCTCCAATGGCGGTCGCCTGCAAATGAACCAGGGTTTCGCCGACCACAATGCCATGCACATCTTTTCCTGACGCCTCCGCCGGATCTGCGAAAAACGCCTTAACGTCTACGATGTCCCTCGCCGGGCGAAACCCCTCGGCCGTGAATGCCCCGACAACAAAGTCACTCAGGTTGAGCGTTACGAGTTTTCCGTAGAGGATTCCATCAGCCCCAACGTGTGCGTCCTGAACTTGAAACCCGCTCTCGAAGCCAGTGGGAGTGGCGTAGGAACGCACTTCCAGTGTTTCGAAGTCGGCGATGTGAAGCTCGCCAACATCACCCTGCATCACAACAAGGCGATCATCGATGAGAGCCGAAATCGGGCTTGGAACATTGTATAGATCGACGAGCACAGCAGTCTCCATGGTCGCAGCCTCCCGCACGAGACCAGCAGGCGTGGCGCAGTAGAGAAACTGTGTGTTGCTCTCGAGTCGAGTACCACAGAGTTCTCCATTGGCGCGCTCGACCATGGGCGTCGTTCCGGCAGGATGCTCAAGCTCCTCAAGGCTGCCATCCGGGCGCAGGATCCCAAGTCCAAGATGCTCTGAGGCCCGAAGGACGCTCATATTCGATATCAGAAGCCCTCCAGAGTTGAGCGCTCGGAGTGCTACCTGTGTTGTTCCCGCACCAATGTCCTCGTTGTAGAGAAAGTGCTTAGGCTCTGGACCAGCAAGTGCAATGCCGCTGAGAAGTGTCATCGTTCCATCAGTTTCCAATACGGGAAAGTGCGCGCCCTCGATCCACACACCGTTGCCGACAAGACCAACGACCGGCGGAAGGGTGGGATTGGAATCCATGCCAGGCTTGCCCAGCGCCATACCTCCCGGCCCAAACGCCGCGCTTGAATCTGGCGATGGTCGAGAAGGGGACTGAAAGAAGCCGCCCCCCTTCCTCCACGCGTGCTCACCAGAGGCGATTGGGGCAAATCCGCGCGCCGGACCATCGCCGGGCATGCCCTTCACACGACCGACTCCGGGAACGGGTCCCTCAACCACGTTCCAGCCCGGAGCATAATCGAGATCGCCCTCGGGCTTTGGACGCTCGGCAAGATCGCGAAGGATGAGCGCGCATCCCTCGCCCGCGGGAACCACAGCGAGTGCGGGTACCCCACCTAGGATCCAACGAGTGGCATCAAGAGCACCATCGGTTTGTCCCCAGCACACACGCATGTCGAACCCCCATGCTTCGATGCTTACGGTACTCGAGGGAGGGGACGGAATCGGAGTTGGCGGCGCCTTGCCATACCAGAGCAACTCTTGCTCTGTGGCAGGATCGTGGGTGGCGAGCAGAAGATAGCCATCGCCTAGCTCGATAGCTCCGGTGAGCGTTTGCCCAACCGGTACTTGGGCCCGACCGAGAAACTCGCGTTGGGTGCCATCGGCGCCAAAGGAGATACGCTCGATGAAGCCAGAGGCAGCCACCAGGTAGTGGACATCGCCCTCCTCCGTCGTGAGGGTGCTTGCGGCTTCGAGAGCCTTGTCAACGTAGCGTCCAGGACGTGAGAACTTTCCGTAGGTAATGTCCTCGGTCTCCGCCGTCCACAGCTCGGCCACGTACCTGGGATCAGCACGCAGACCATAGTAGCGAGTGTCGCCGGCCGCAGGTCCTTGAAGTACCCGTGGGACGCCTTCAAACCCGTGTCCGCCCCAGATCTGACCTTTGACACTCTCGAGTCCAGGGGCCACCACGGTCTCTTCTGAAAGAAACGTGGTCGCATTGGTAACGCCGTGCTTTGGAAGCGCCGCCCGAAAACCGCTGACACCGCCTGCAGCATTTTCGTAAAAGAGGTGGTCTGTCGTGGACGCGAAAAGCCCAGCAGCCGTGTAGATGGCATTGCCAAAGAGACCAAACAGCCGATACCGGCCGGCGAATCCCACATCGTTCAAGCTCTCGAGTCGTGGCTCCATCCACCGGGAGAAGGCAGTCGTTTCCAAGGTTCCGGGGCCGGTGCCATCACCTGCAAAGTAGGTAAGATTCGCGCCCGAGCCCGTGTCCACGCCTCCGCTCACAAATATAATGATGCCGGCCACAGATACGTGGGTCTGGGTGCCATCTCGAGAGCGAATTCCTCGCAACTGATCGAGCGGAGTTATGCCGCCTGGATTGAGTGGGAGCTCGTGGGGAGTAGCTGGCTGCAAAGCAATCTCCGGAACCGCGATGGCCGCCCGCTCGTGTTCAAGGGCAATGGACTGGTGAATTGCATACCCGTAGGCGTCGCTTCTATCCGCACTAGAACGATTGGCAACGCTGACCTGTCCCCAGCCCTCGGCATACACGCGGTAGACAGACGGCTCCGTTTCGCCTTCGAAGATTTGCCCTATTTCCCAGAACACGACCTCCTCGCCGTCATGCCAAGGCAAGACGGAACGATCGGTCACTTCAAAGGTGAACTCCTGGTAGCTCCCCCCCGGTGACGATTTCCATTTCTTACCGAGCTTCACCTTCGCGGGTACGGTAAGAATGCCACTGGGCAGCATGCCGTCTTCGGTTCCACCAACCAGCCAGACACCATGCTCATCTTCGACCTGGTAGCTCTCACCATGGAGAAAGACGTTGTTCTGCCGCTGAACTAGGAGCCGATAGACCGAACGCCCTTCCATTTCGAACGGACCGCGAATCAGCGCGTTGGAAGCGTCGTTTTCCTCTTCAATTCCAAAGAAGCGACCGAAGCGAAAGAACATGCCATCGCGCAGGGGAAAGAGCGACTCCACATTGGCCTCGCCTTCCCCTTTGTCGAGCACGGTGAAGTTGCCGGCCGTGTCGTCATCGCCACCACAAGCAGCCGCTGTGAATCCCATAAAGAGAACGACGGTGCGCAGAATCATAGTTCGATCAAACCCGAGACGATCCATAAAAACTCCTAGAGGCTGCACTCGTCCTCCAGATTGAATCGCACCTCGAGACTCGGCAGCGAACCAGTTGCAGCTTCGACCCGCTCAGCGATTTCCATCACCTGGCAATCGGGCAACATGGGGTTTTCGAGAATGCGAAGAACGTCAGCGTCGTCAAGGGATGGAAAACGGATCGACGAGAGCACCTCGTTGTCCTGGATGTGGAGATATGACGAACTCCTCTCAAGGGCCGCCATAGAGATGGAGGTCAAGGCCGTGTTGTCGCGTATCTCGATGAGCGGGGCATCGACAATCTCGTTGAGTTCAAGAGTCGTGAGGCCAACCCGCTGCACGGTGAGCGCGCCGTCCACCGAAGTCACCGGCAGATCGAACTCGCTGAGGAACGGCAGGCCCGTTAAGACGAGCCCCGACATCTCCGAAGGCACGCTGCCCCTAACGCGCATCAGGGTGGGATTGCCGACGATCGTTAGCGCTGAGATCGCAGAAACGGTTCCCAAATCAATCGACTCGAGACGAAGGTTGCTACTTGCTCCCACCGCCACTCCGATCCCCAGCACGTCGTTTGTGATTGCTGGCAGCGAAAAGTCGACAAGCGAATCTAGGCCAGATATCTCAACGCTTGCTGCAGTCTCTAGCGCATCGATGTTTATGGTTTGCAGTCTTGGATTGGTATAGAACGAAACGGCCACGGGGGTGTTGTCGTAGTCGACGACGTCCTTCAGTGCACCAAAATCGACAAGCTCGAGACTGGGCATATCGTGGACAGTGAGACGGGAATCGCCGTTGAGTGAGTTGACGCTTTCGAGCTTGGGAAAGCGAATTTCACGAACGTTTGGGAATCCCGAGATGTCCAGAGCCCCGTTGATGTTCACAAGGTTGGGAAACTCGAGAATCTCAAACGACTCCTTTCCTTCGTCGAAGATGGGAATTACCTCCTGCGATTCAGTGCACTTCATGCGAGAGCGCAGAGCGGATGCGCTGGTGATGTGCCCCTCGGTATCACAGCCGCCACCATCGGTATCGCAGCTCGCCGTGAGTGATAGAAGGTAGGCGGGAAGTAGTAGCAGTAGTCGTGTTTTCATGGCGTCCTCTTTCATGGCCTGTGAACGAAAAGGCCGCGTCCTGAGTAGGGGCCAAAGAGGCCCGCGTCCCCCTGCACGTCGTAGAAGGAGTAGCTCCAGTAGGTGCCAGTTCCAACTTCGTAAACAGGCGCTCCAGAGTTTCGATGTGGAATGAAATCGGTCTCGCGAACCTGGCGATCGAGATTGTTGGTGCCAGTGAAGACAAACAGTCCGAAGGACTGGTCTCCCGTTCGCATGTTCAAGGAGCCATCACTATTGAAGGCCCAGTAGAGAATGCGACCAAGGGTATCCACACCATGGGCTACCTGGCTCTCTGGACCAAGCTCATCGTTGCCATCAAAAACGGTGGCGGTTCTGCCTTGGGCCTGTGGCCCGTAGACGATGCCGTCGCGAATCTGCTTGTTAAAGTCTGCCGTTGCAATCCAGCTTGAGCCATCAGAGTTTGCGCGAATCCGAAAGGGTATGACGTCGTTTCCTTCACAGGTTGTGCACCCTGGACGAAGTTCGGTTTGCGTCGCCGAGTACAACTCCTCGTAGCTTCCAGCGCCAGCAGCGATCTTGACCACGCTCAAGCTCGCCCCAAGGTTGATCAACGCCAACATGCTGCCATCGGAATTCGGGTCGACCGAGATGAGCGTGCCGCCCGCAGGCCACGCGGTTCCAGCAGCGGAGTCATCGATCTCAATCGTGCCGATTTCGTTCTCCGTATCGAGATGCCAGAGCCTCCCCTCGCTAACCACATAGAGTTCATCGCCCTGTGCCACAAGGTCAGTGGGATAGAGCGCGAGGTCCTCGAATGACGCCCCACTCTCCCGGCTTGTGCCATAGCCGCCAGCAATCTCAATGTTCACGAGGTAGTCGGTGCTGCCTGCCCCATCGATCGGTTCGCCAGTCACAGTCACGTTGGCTTCGGCCTGTGATCCAATGGCCCCGGTATCACTGACCTCCGATACCAGGATCAGGGTACTTCCCGGTCCGACAGCCTGCATGCGAATGGTGTCGTCGAGACCATCACCGTCCTCATCCGTTCGTTCCCCCCCAAGGCGAACGACATCGCTATCGTAGCCCGGAGTCACCGTCCACTGATAGTTGTTACCAGCTCCAATCTGCCTCGGAGGTGGCATCTTGAGTTGCACGATGTCGCCGGTCTTCAGCGCAATCGTGCACTCGGGCGCCCCACTCAGGTCGCAAACGTTTTCATCGCCGCCCCCACAGCCAACTGTCAGCGTCGCTGCTATCAAAACACCCAGTATGTTCCGCATCCGTATCCCCCATACAGGAGGGTATCGAACTCGTGGTTCCGCGGGCAAACCAAAGCGCGACAGTCGCAGGAATGAAGACCTCAGATGTGATGTTGCCAACGTTGGCGGCCCCTGCGAAATGCTCTCAGAGCTACTCGCAACGTCCAGCAGCAATTCCTATCGAGTAGCGACTTGCTGTGGCTCATCAGTACCTGAGCGCACATGAACCGCTGTGCCAGGTTGGCTTTCATGGCCATACACAACGGACCAACCCGCGGGCATTTCTGGACCGACGAATCGGTAGATGGTTGCCGCATCCGCAGGAGAGAGGTTGATGCACCCATGGCTACGAGGACTGCCAAAGCTATTGTGCCAGTACGTTGAATGAAATGCGAAGCCCTTGTCAAAATACACAGGCCAAGGTACCGCGACGCTATAAGTTTGCTTCTTAGAGCGGTCGCTGCGCATGGTTGTCTGGCGCTTTTTGCGGGTGATGTTGAAGACGCCCGTTGGCGTTGCATTCTCGCCTTTGCCTGTCGATGCAAGGGTTGCAAAGACCGCTTCTGTACCTTCATAGGCCACTACGAGTTGCTGCTCTAGATCAACGTCGATCCAGCGCCCATCCTCTGCAACGTCCATCGGAGGTTGCTGCTGTTGAACGATTCGCAAGTTACTTCGCTCGATCCAACCGGCAGCCGAGACCCGCACAAAGGCGCCGTCATCAGAGATCTCCAGGACTTCAACAACACTGCGTCGGGAGAGGCGGCGAATAGCCTTTGCTTTGTTTGATGGTGCGTTTCGAACAACGACAGATTTCTTCGGATTTCCAGCGTGCACAGCGAAGGCCAAGGGCAACATGGGGCCGTGCTCGTCCCGCAAGTCGACTCCGTGAAAGCGACTACCAGACAATCTCTTAAGCGTGCTTGGGTCTACATACTCACCGCGATCGGTCTTCCACAGCACTCGCCCGTCTTCAAGCTCCACCGTATCTCGGCGTTTCACCATGTCACCCTTGGCGACTCGGCTCCGCCCCCCTTCGTTGGCAGCTTTGATCGACTTGTAGAAACGCGTACCCTTGGTTGCGATGGCGTAGGTGCCAGGAAGGTTGCGCATGCGCTTGGCAGTGCTTGCCGACGATGGGGGGCGCTGACTCGCTTTAACTTCGACACAGATCCAACCGTGGGGTGCAATTTCGACCCAGGGCGTGGGGCAGTCGTCGTTGACCGTATGAGCCTTTTCTTCGACTCGAGTGCCACCGCCAATGTGACCAAGTCGGTCGCCATCTGCAAAGGGTGTCGCGAGAACCCATGTTGACTGCTTGAGTTCTAATGAGGGAGATGTCGCGCCAAAGAGTGGTTCGGTGATGACATCGAAACTTCGAGAAGGGGCAGCTTCTTCCACCTCAGGTTCGACAACAGGCACATCTTTGGCTGTCTCGCTGGGAGTTGCAACGATGCGTTTCGTGGGCTCTTGAAGGTTCGCCTGTGAGCCGACAGAGCAATGCAGCGACGCAAAAAAGGAAAGAAGGAGGTAAGGGAGGCGTGTGGAGTGGTTCATGAGTTCTTTCCTTTTTTGCTTGGGTGTCGTCGCTTACAAAGAGAGCTTTTTCGTCCTCGGAAGGACAAAGGGGTTTCAAGAGCAAGGGCATGCGCCTCTTCATCGAGACGATGACGTTTGTGCATGTGCCCAAGGATGCGTTCAATCTTTGCGCTGGTGGTGCGCCCCACATAGCCACGGCAGTACTGGCGAAATCGCTTTGTTGGCGCGGGCAAGAGCGATGAGAGAAATGCCGACTCCACCGGGTTTAAGTTGCGTGGGTGTTTTGAGAAGTACTGGCGCGCGGCGGGCCCAATGCCGTAGAGCCCAGGCCCAAACTCAATCGCGTTGACATAGATTTCAAGAATGCGGTCTTTGCTTAGGATCGACTCCATGTGCCACGTGAGAAACAGCTCTTGGACTTTTCGAGAAACCGTCTTCTCTCGGCTTAGCAAGACATTCTTGACGACTTGCATCGAAATTGATGACGCCCCATAAGCGAAGCGACCGCGCTCCAAGTTCTTGACCAAGGCACTCTGAAACTCCTTGGCAATGAAACCGCTGTGTCGGTAAAATGCTGAGTCTTCTGTTGTTAGAAACGAGCGCGTTAGGTTCTTTGAGACCTTGCGCAAAGGAACGAAGTCGGGGTTCTCCGGACCAACAACAAAGGTGCGCCAACCACCGGGAACAGGCACTCGATGTTCAAAGGAGCCAGTGAGTCGTTCTGCACTCATATGATATGGCGCGCTAAGAACTCTGCACTCATTGAAGTTGATGTCCGAGTCAAGTTCAGTCGCATCCAAGTCGTCCCAGTCAATCGAGACAGTGAGCTGGCCTTGGGCATTGCCCGCCAAAGAGAATCCCTCAAGCTCTGGGGCAAACCCTCGAGGAAGTGAGGAGAGCATTGCTTGACAGGGCACTTTGGGCATTGCAACCCAGGCCGTGAGACGACTTGCAGGGTGTTCTTCGCGATCAAACCCTGGAAGCAAAAACCCTAAGGAAAGTTCGTATGGAACATCGCCAGAGAGAACGGTTGCATCGTCAATCCGAAGAGTGCCAGTTTGGCGATCGAGCGATGCGCGCCCCTTCAACGTGGTTTGCTCGACATACATCGCCCCTTTTGCGAGCCGTGGATGCTCCACCCGAAGGCCATCGAGCACGGTGTTCCCTTGCACAGATACCGAGTTCCGATCGGCAAGTACCGTCCACTCCACCGATGCACGGGCGTTCTCAAGACCGAGTTCAGGATAGGCGGCCAGAAGAGGAGCAAACCGAGAGAGCTGAAGGTTCTTGCCCTGCACTCGAATCTCGTCTTTCCCAGACGCCGCCTTTGAGAGGGAAACCAGGAACGACTCAGCAACGTCATTCTCTAGGCGCTCATCGATGCTGGTGAAGTCGCCCATGAAGTGCCATTCCCATGTGCGGTTCTGACCGCGCACTCGTTCGGCATACAGCTTTCCAACGGAGTTCTCTGCAAGCACTGTTTGCAGTCGTGGGTCACTGGAAGCGGTGCGCATTCCACCGGCATTTAGGGAGATGCTTCCATCCCTGGTTGCACGCACAGTAGCCGAGACAAGCTCAATGGAGGCGACTTGCCCTCGCAACTTGGTCGTGGCCGACAAATCGACACCTGACATTTTGACAACTCGCGCGGCATCAACTTCAAGTGAGGAGGCACTGAGGAGCGCATTGCTATCGCTGCCTCTCTCCGTGATATTCAAGACAACATCGCTTGCGTGAAGAGTTGCCTTCTTTGATGAGCTCTGTAACTTTGCTCCAGCCTGTGGCTGACTTGGGCTTGCAGCGGAAAGCCGCGCCAGGACATCGCTAACGTTGTCATCACCGGCGCCAATCACGATGTTGCCCGAAACTCCGGTGAGGTCGACATGCTCAACAACAACATCACCGCGCAATAGGGATGGCAGGTCTATGGTGACCGTCGCTTGTCGAACCGCAGCCATCGGCACTGCTTTGACGGCATCTCTTGGGCCACGCACTGTGATGTCGCGCAACGTTGCGGTGCCAAAGCCAAAGACAATCTCACCGACCTCCACGTCACGACCAAGTCGCTCGGCGAGAGTGGGCACGACCTCATTGCGGATGTGCCCCTCCAGCATGCTGCGACCCACCAGGCCGGCAACGCAAAGTGTTGCCACAATAGTTGCAATGCCAACCACCCATCGCCGACCGTGCGCCTGGCGACGTTTCCTGCGATGCCCCTGCTCGTGTTTTTGTGTGGCGGTTTGCAGAGCAGCCCACTGCCATTCGATGTGTCGCTCCATGTAGTGGCGTAGTGCACCGACGGGGCCAACCTCCGACACCTCCGAAGGCTGCACTTAACGATTTAAATTCAACTGTTTACACTGCGCTCACCACTTGTCTAACGAGCCAATCTCCAGTTGCGCCACGGTTGCACCGGGTTGCGCTACAGCTGGCAACTTCCGGTCGAGTTGCGGTGCCAAGGTGTGGTCCTGTACCAAGCGCCATGGGCAAGAAAGCGAGCAATCAGACTACCGGACTTTCCGATCTGCATCGACACCTCGATGGCTCGCTCCGCTATGCAACCCTTGAAGAGCTTCTCGCCAAGCTTGGCCGTTCGGTTCCACCCAACTTGCGTTTCTACAAAGGCATGGGCCTTAATGCAGCGCTCGCCTGTTTCGAGACAACCCTGGCAGTGTTGCAAAGCCCCGATGCAATTGCGCGGGTAGCACGCGAGACCTGCGAGGACGCAATCGCTGACGGCGTGACGACTCTCGAAATCCGTTTCGCCCCACAGCTGCATGGGGACCGAGCGGTTGCAATTGATGCCGCCCTCGATGGAATCGATGGCCGGGCTGGTCTAATACTCTGCGGCCTGTATGGAGAAGACCCGGCGATTCTCTCCAACCTTGTCAGCCTCGCGCGGTCTCGCTCGGGAGTTGTTGGATTGGACATCGCCGGTGGACCAAGCTCTGGGCAGGAGTGGCAGCTCTCGGACTATGCTCACCCGTTTGCGGAGGCCAAGGATGCAGGCCTCGGGCGTACGGTTCACGCGAGTGAGGGTCGTCCACCTCACGAGATTCGCACTGCGATTGAAACACTGCATGCGCAGCGAATTGGTCATGGAACCACGCTTCTCGACGATGAGGAGGTGCTTGCGCTTGTGCTCGAAAACGAAGTCACACTTGAGGCTTGTCCGACATCAAATGTGCACACTGGAGCCATAGACTCACTCGCTTCTCACCCGCTAAAGAAATGGCTTGCCGCAGGAGTGCGAGCCTGCATATGCACCGACAACCCACTTTTCTCAGATGTGACAGCATCCAGCGAGCTTGCGAACATTTCTGAAGCGCTAGACCTGAGCCCAAGCGAAGTCGAGGAAGTCATTGCCAACGGCCACGCCGCGGCATTTCCCAAGCGCTAGCCGTGCTGGGCTAGTGCGTGATCCATGGACATTGCAGGGTAGTGGTCGAGCCATACCCCTTGTGCTAGACCTACGGGCCGCTTACTCGCCGTTTCACTGCGCTTGAACACTTCGGTGGCAACCCTATCGCGGTGATCAGCGAAAAGCTTCTTAAACATCAGCGCTCTAGCGAGTCAAAGCGCAATGACCTCTTGACTCGATGACAAACGTATCCATCTTCCACTATGTCCTCAGAAAACACGCAAGGGTCAGCCAAAGCGATTGCCCTCCTTCCCCTCAGACACGGCATCCTCTTCCCCGGAGGAACCACAGCTCTCGGAATTGGTCGTGCCCAGTCTCGGGCGCTCCTAAAAACTCTTAGTAAGGACCAACGCATTGCAGTTGGGTTTCAGCGCGATGCGAGCGTTGAAGATCCGGGCTTGGCAGATTTGCTGCCGGTTGGTGTCTTTGCCGAGGTAAAATCGATCCGTCGGGAGAAGTCTGGGCTCAGCATTGCCCTCGTCGCGAAAGAGCGATGTGAGTTTACTAGCCTGGCCCAGTCCCATCCCTTCTGGCAAGTCTATGCCGAGCCACTAACGGCCACCAATGCCAGCACTCTCGATTCCCAGGCGCTCGCATCACTGCTCACAGATCGAGTTCGCGAAGTTCAGCCCGACGCAGGCAAAAGGCTTGAGCACATCTTGCGCAACTCTCCGGGCGCGTCGAAGTCCGGCGCGATCGCAGATATGGTCGCAAGCGGCCTTGGCCTCGACAGTAGCGACGAAGCCTCGGTGATGCTTGAGCTGGATATCGAGAAACGGTTGCGCTTGGTCCTAACACTTCTTAGTCAAGTCGAGACCCTAGCAGAGGTCAAGTCAAAGCTCAGTGACGAGGTTCAGAAGCAGATTGGCCAGAACCAGCGCGAGGCGATCTTGCGTGAACAAATGCGCGCGATTCAAAAGGAGCTTGCCGAAAGCGATCCAGAGAATGACGATGACAGCCTCGAAGAGCGACTCAAAGCTGCCGAGCTGCCGCCCGAGGTGCGCAACGTCGTGGACCGCGAGCTAAAGAGGCTCGCCGCTGGTTCTTCGCCCGAGCAACAAGGCACGCGCAAGTACCTAGAGCTCATTGCCGACTTGCCTTGGAGCGAGCGTGCTGAGTTGGGCCAAGATATCGAAGCTGTTGCTACCAAACTCGATGACGATCACTTTGGGCTCGACGATGTGAAAGAGCGAATTCTGGAGCACTTGGCGGTTGAACAACGCATCGGTGTGCACCGCGGTGCCATCCTTACGCTCGTCGGTCCGCCAGGAGTCGGCAAGACCTCACTGGGACAGTCAATCGCAGAAGCCACAGGTCGCCCATTTGTTCGCGTCGCGCTTGGCGGTGTTCGCGATGAAGCGGAGATTCGCGGACATAGGCGAACCTACGTAGGCTCTTTGCCGGGTCGAATCATCAGTGCGCTGCGTGATGTGAAGGTGAAGAACCCTCTTATTCTGCTCGATGAAATCGACAAGCTCGGCCAAGGTTGGATGGGGTCTCCCGAGGCAGCACTCCTCGAACTGCTCGATCCAGAACAGAACAAGCACTTCACCGATCACTACCTCGAGCTGCCCTTTGATCTCTCCGAGGCGCTCTTTCTCTGCACGGCGAACACCTTGCAAACACTCTCGGCCCCCCTGCGCGACCGTCTTGAGATCGTCGAGCTCAAGGGCTACACGCCACAGGAGAAGCTTGAAATTGCTCGCAGCCACCTGCTGCCAAGCAAGTTGGAAGAACACGGACTCGAAGCTACCACGATCGAAATCGCCGATGACACCGTACATGCGGTCATCGATGGATACACCCGAGAAGCAGGAGTTCGGCAGCTTTCGAGAGAACTCACGCGCGTGTGTCGTGGTGTGGTCTTGCATCTAGCTCGGGAGACCGAAGCAATGCTGCAGCCAATTGCGATCCGCCCAGAGACTCTTCCCGAGTACCTCGGCAAGATTCGATTCCTTCCCGACCTACAGGAGCGAGCGAGTATTCCCGGAGTCGCGACCGGCTTGGCGTGGACACCTGTCGGAGGAGACGTGCTCTTCGTCGAAACCTCGCGCATGCCGGGCAAGGGTCGCATCGAAATCACAGGGCAACTAGGAGATGTTATGAAGGAGTCCGCGCGCACAGCGCTCTCCTACTTACGAAGTAACGCAAGTGAAATTGGTATCGATCAAACGCTGCTTGACGACCAAGACATCCATATCCACGTCCCAGCGGGAGGAATCCCCAAGGATGGCCCATCGGCGGGAATCACGATGCTCACGGCGCTAGCTTCGCTCTTCACAAACCAAATGGTTCGCCCCGATACCGCAATGACCGGCGAAATCACGCTACGTGGACGCGTTCTCCCAGTCGGGGGAATCACCGCGAAGGTCTTGGCGGCACACCAGCGAGGCATCCGAAGAATAATTCTCTCGAAGCGCAACCAACGCGATACTGATGAAATCCCCGAAGATGTGTTGGCCGATCTTTCGCTCTTCTTTGTTGATGATGTTCGAGAGGTACTTGAGGCTGCATTGGGAGATGCGTCCCCTTCGTCTTCGGAGCCACAAGACAAAACCGCAACGGCTGTGGCCTAGAGCTGCCTACCGATGGCCAGCTCGCGACACACAACGTTCCTATGTGTCCCGGCCGGCCAAGTCGAGGCCGTTAGCGGATTCTAAGGGCCGAAGAAGCAAGCAATGCCTGGGCATGCAGATCATCGAGCAGCATCAGCCAACTGTCGTCCGGTTACCTGCGAGGCACCGCAACGGAAAGTCCGCTCTGGCGGAGTAGGTGACGCGGCTCTTGATGTGCACACAGGAGGAACAACAGAAACAAGAACTATTCTCATCACGCATCGCAACGCGTCGTCGTCGAAGTTCGCAGGAAGACGCAGCGTTGTGCGGCCACCTCCGTGCGAATGTCGGCCGACTGGGGCGGGCTAACTCCGTGAAGCATGTGCGCGGAACCGACCGTGCTCTTGTCGTCTAGCTTGCCGCACACCTCGCTTCGCGAGGAGAGAAGACCACGGATTCTAGACCTCGATAGTCGCCATTGCGAAGTATTCCTACGCCCAGCAGTTGGGCCCCTGCGAGACCAACATAGCCTGCGTGAACCAATGTCAACGTACCGATATCGCGACACCTTTGCACGCTCAGCGCATCCTCGGAATCTTCAAGAACGAGCCATGCAGACAATTTCCAAACCCGCCCCAGGCCGAGCGTTCTATGCGCGCCAACGTTGTACTATGCTTCGCTTATGAGCCTCTCCTCGATGACGATTGATCAACTCGAACTCAGTGTCCGCACCTCCTCACTCCTCCAAGAACTCGGGGTCTCCACCCTCGGTGAGATTCTGGCCCTTCAGAAGATTCAAGCGACCCCTATGTCCATTGCCGAACTCACCGAAGTCTTCAGCGAACTTGAGGTGCGCTTCGAGGGCGAATTCGTCTCCACAGCAGGGAGCGCAGACAACAATGCCACCGGACCGCTTGAGGAGCGCTGGGAAACGATCAAGTCTTGGCTCCTCGAGCACCATCCCAGAGTTTACGAAGAATTCTTACCACCCGCGACCGAAGCCCAGATTGAAGAAGCGGAGAAGTCGCTCGGGTGCCGTCTTCCCGAGGATTATCGGCGCTTCCTACGACTGCACAATGGCCAGGTGTCTGGTGGCGCAATGGTTATGACGTGCTCACTCTTTCCGGTTGAGAAGCTCCATGAAGCCCACAAGAGATATTCCAGCGTCTTTGACGGCGACAACCCGCCCCCAACCAATGTCGATCTTGGAATTCGTGCCGTTGAGCACTCAGAGGGTTGGATTCCCATCGGAAACAGTGCACGGGGTCGGGACTATCTGTGCCTAGATATGGATCCCGCAGAAGAGGGCACCGTCGGCCAGGTGATTCTCACGGCCGTGGACTTCAATGATCACAGACTCCTGGCACCGAACTTTGCTGATTTCCTATCGCACTTCTTCGAGGAACTCCAGACCGGCGAAATCCTGCTGAACGAGGAAGAATAGCCCCGTTGGCGCTATGATAGGCCCTCTGCGCGTCTGCGAATTCCCCCGAAATCGCGACTCGCCTGTCAGACTTCAAGCACGTCGGATACCAGCCTCTTGTGCAATCTCGGGCAATTGTCGACTCTGAGATTTCCGGAACCAGTCTTGCCTATCGCCGGCCTATGCGACTCGTTGCAGTGATTGGTTTGCTTGTGCTGGCTGGAGGTTGCGTTCCAGGGCCGCCGCCACCGGTCTACGCCGTGCAGCGATCCGCCTTGGTGGCCCACCCATCGCCGCCAATATGGTCGGGCACTCCGCTGCGGGGCCGCGTTCAGTTTCAGGCCTCGAGTTCAACTGTCGTAGTGCCAGTGGAGCCGGAGGAAACCGATGGCGCCAATGCCGGCCTCTTCGTCGCACGCACAAATCTGGGTGGCACTCTTCGGATCCGCTTTTGGGAAAACCTCACAGTGAAACTTCTTGGAGAAATGTCTCCAGACAAGAAGGCGATGCAGATTGCAGAAGAATCCCTAGGCAGCCCTAGGGGGGCTGTGAACACACTGGGAGCTGGGCTTGAGTACTCGGCCCCGCTCACCGGACCATGGCGACTTGGGCTCGCCGGCGAGTTGCGCACTAGCCGAAGCCCATTTCGCGAAGAGGGTCGATGCATAGAGAACTGCCTGGACGCGCCCGACTACTATGAGGAAGGTTGGCATCGCGTGTCCATCTATTCGGCATCACTTGTTCCGTCGTATGACCTTGGCAAGGTGGTCTTATTTGCTGGACTCACCGTACGGAACCACCCCACCAACACACGCAAGAATCGACAGACTGCGCGGGTCAATGACAGCATGGACGAGCTTCGAGAGGGGCCCGCCTATTTCCTGCTTGGCAGTGGCGTCGAAGTGCGAGCGACCAAGCACATCTCTGTCCTTGGCCACGTATTCCAACCAGTCTCAACGGAAATTGCTAGGTACGGACCAGCGATTGGCTTCGCGATTCGAGGAGACTTGTACGACTCAGAACAAACCCGGTACTCAAGAAGCCAACTTCGACAATCACTTGCTCGCTAGTTTTTCGCTGCTTAGTAAAGAAATCGGGGTTGACAACGCTCCAGTCCGCCCCACGTTGGGCCCCGATGAGGATACGGCGTATTGCGGCGATGGGAGTGTCCCTAACGCTCTTGTTCGGCCTTGCTGCGCTGGGCAGTCTCGCACCTCATCGAGAAGCCAACAGAACGACAGCACAAGAGGCTGCCAAGACACAAATTGCTGGCAGTCAAGCCAGAGCTTCTGGGCCGGGACATCCGTTGGAAAGTCCTTTGCGCCTGGAACTCCTCGCGGAGCAAGCGCTTGAGCCGGTGCTCAATGAAGCGAGGCGCCACAGCTTCGCGGGTGAGAGTAAAGAGCGCATCTTGTCACGAGCATCAGTAGCGCCGTTCCCTTTAGATGCGCTAGCGCACTAGCGCTGGCGAGCGAGCAACGTTGCTTCGCTTGCTAGCGCGCCTCTTCCTTCAACGCAGCGCCGCATCCCTGGGATATATTCCTAGGATAAACACTTGGCTGTGAGCTACCACACGTAACGACACAGCCCAAATGGCGACATCAGGCGCAGTACTCTCTGCGTCTGCAACCGCGACGCGGAGGCACTCTCTCCGTTGTTGCCTTGTTCAACCTCCCTTGCGTCTGGCCTCCGCCGACCAGGGAATAAATCACTCTTTTCAAACAGTGGCTGTCGTCATGACGCCTCTGATGGAGATTCCGATGCTACGTCAAGACTACATACTACGAATCATTCGACAGGCCGTTGCTGCGATTGCGCGCATGCTGGGCGCAATCAAGCGAGGCGACTATCAAGAAGCGCGAGACTGCGCAGAAGCGGCGTACTGCCTACTGGGCGTCCCTCCTGAGCTTGCCGTGCGCATGGACTCGGCATCTTTGGCGGGCCTGTTCAAGCAATCAGAAAACGTACGAATGCTATCCCAACTATCTTGGCAAGAGGGCCAGTTGTTTCGAGCATGCGGAGACCCTTTGAACGGCCTAGACCGACAGCGAAGGGCAATTGAATTGCTACTCGAAGTTCAGAAACGAGATCCACTGCCCGAGGACAGTTCAACGTTGCAGGAGATGTTTCGGCATGTGCCGGCAAGCTGTCTGGATGACCGTTACCTAGGGAGCGCCTTCCAACCGAAATAGAAGCGTGCGCCGAATGCAAGGCTCCTGCAACATGGTGGTTGACGCACCGCAGTCCGAATGGTCTCTTGGCGCTCATGGTGGCCCAGAAACTATCGGAGCTTCGGCGAACCCTGGCCGCAGGAGCCGCGGAACAGTTCTACTCAAACCTGGCGTACTGGGGAAGCAAGCATCCCAAGGCGGATCCAAAGCGGCACGGCCTGGAAGTTCTTAGGGATATTCCCTACATCCTAAGTGACGCCGCCCATCACCGCCTGGACGTGTACCGACCAACCAAGCGCGACAGCTTGTTGCCTGTGGTTATGTACATCCACGGAGGTGGGTTTCGTATTTTGTCAAAAGACACGCACTGGATCTTCGGTATTGGCTTTGCTCGCAAGGGCTATGCCGTTTTCAACTTGAACTACCGGCTTGCTCCCAATCACGCCTTTCCCGCCGCCGCCATAGATGTCTGCAAGGCGTACGAGTGGATTGTGAACAACGCCGAGCGCTTTGGCGGCGACCCAAGCCGTATCATCATCGCTGGCGAATCCGCAGGCGCCAACCTCTGCGCCATGGTGGCGATCGCCGCGTGTTGCGAGCGCCCTGAACCTTGGGCCAAGGCCCTTCTCCAGCTTCCGGCGCCGATCGCTGTGATGCCATCGTGCGGATTGCACCAGGTTTCGGATGCGAGGCGCTTTGGGCGAAGGCGCAAGTTGCCCCGCTTCATCACCGATCAACTGGAGACAATCGCAATAGACTACCTGGGCGAGACCCAAGGTGAGCATGCGATGGCGGACCCGCTCCTTGTGCTCGAAGAGGGCGTTGAGGTTCACAGACCCATGCCCCCATTTCTCCTCACCGTTGGCACCAGAGACCCCATTCTCGATGACACACGCCGCTTGGATGCAGCCCTCCGAGCCATGGGTGTTGCTTGCGAGACGCACTATTACGAAGGTGAGGGGCACGCGTTTCAGGCGCTGGTTTGGCGTGAAAAGGCCAAGACATGGTGGGGAGATAGCTTGCGGTTCATGAAGCGCGCCGTCGATCACAGCGACGCAAATCGCGAGTCCTAGTGCGTGATCCAGAGAGACTGAGATGGGATCGCGAAGTCAGCATGTTCGCTGGCAAGGCGCGCGAAGGAAGCTTGCTGGGGCAAGTGACCGATCAAGCAACGATGAGCGCAACGCGTCCCGCGGGCGAGAACACACGTGAGCACGCTCAATATCTTTGAATCACAGCTAGAGCGTATCTCACAACCTCTTCGGTCGTCTCAGGCCCGATCTGCGCATCTCGGCATCGCGAAACCTAGAGCCACTATGCCTGCTCTCGCTCCTGGACCTGTTTGCAGCTCAGACCCTTATGCTCGGTCAGTGGGTATGAGATACGCTCTAGTTTCAAACATGCTCTTCCCCACCAGACTTTGGGCACCGATGACTTGCCACCAAACCGAGTCCGGGCGACCATTGTGGTATGGCAAGATCCGACGATCGTATTCTCACGTTCTTTGTTTCCGGAGCACTTCTCGCAGGGGCAGCGGCCTGCAGCAAAGAGACCGAGCCCGAGGAACCGCGAACCAACGTCGCGAAGGAAGAGCACGTCAATGAGGGACCGACCAAGGAACCCGAAGCGAACTCCGATGCGGGCACCACAGCCGAGCCTCACACCAATACCGGGCCAGCAACCGTTCCACACACCAACACTGGCCCCAAGGAGTCAGCACAGCCCAGGCCCAGGACCAATGTTGGCCGCGAAGCCGAGGAACCCAAATAGCGCGTGGAATTCTCTGCCGAAGCTCGAGGTCGTCTGCCTGGCAGCGATAGCTCGGACTCAAGTGGCCAAGCACAGATGCTCGTTCAGGCCACGCCGCGCCTGGAGAAGATACACAAGGGCCAGGTGCACCGGGATCCGTGGCCCGACTTCGGCAGTTTCCGAAAATCAGAATATTCCCTAGATCTGCGACGGGCAGGCGCGATTCAATGGGCTGGGCGGGCGCGCGCGGAACATGGCTCCGTCCATCAGTTCTCAGCCCTCACACATGCCCTTTGCGAAGCTTGCGCTCCACTGCATCTCTTGGGGGCACTCACCCGACTGCAGACCGACGAAGTTCGTCATGCTGAGATGTGCGCTGCAATGGCCCTCGCCTGCTACCCGGAAGGGGTCGAGAAAGAACCTCACATCTTCGGCTGGCCCACTCCTGTGGCGCCCTGGCCTGATGCCCCCCGTCCAGAGCAAGCTGCTTCAATCGAACTATGGGCAGCCAACGCGATTCTTACCGCCTGCTGCCTCGGCGAGACACTTTCCAAGCCAATGCTCGACGCCATCGCCCTGGTCACGACCGATCCAATTTGCGAGTCAGTTGCGCGACAAATCCTTCGTGATGAGCACTTGCACGCAAGCTTTGGATTTGAGGCCCTGGGCTGGCTTCTGCCACGATTAGATGATGAGGGCCACGCCAATGTGCAAGAGCGCTTGCGACACTCACTGTCGTCGTTCGAGAGCACGACTGCCTGTGGCATCACCGTCGCTGACATCGCCGAAAGCAAGATCGAGATCGCGGCGGGCGATCAGCCAAACCTCGGCACTCTTACGGATCACCAGTACGCAATGATCTTCTTTGCAACGCTGGAATCAGAGATTTTCCCAAAGCTCACCCAATTGGGGTTGGATCCAATGCAAGCGTGGAGCCACCGCGGAGACTGAGCCACCGACATACGAGTTATTCTTAGTTAGTTCAGACGACGATATCCCGTCGCTCGTTCGGCGTCTTCTTCTACATCCAGATTTGGCGCGATAGCACAGCCCAGCACCTCGCATGCTGGAATTTGTAGGGCATGCCCCTCTATCGGCCTGCTCAGCGCGTGATGCGTTTCCGCTAGTCGCTGACTCGCAAGTGTCGCGAAGTTTGTCCCAACGCCTCTGCGCCACGGCGCAAATCACCTGCGAGCCTCGGCGCACCTGTGTCGACAATCCCGTATGCTGCGTTGCATGGCGAAAGACCGATGGGAGTGGCTTGAGGGCCTTAAGGCCGAATCACCGATCGATGTGGCAGTGAAATACGTGGCCGCGCTGACTGCCGATGCCCTGGTGGCATGGCCTCCTTCAGTCCGTGCCGTCGAAGGTCAGAACGCTGGTCGCTTTCGCGATGTGCTCGAACCTGGAGCCGAACGCCCTTCCCTGCCGGCATACGAGGAGGCCATCAAGCGCGCTCGGTGGGAGTTGCTTCGCGACTACGATGCAATCGATTTCTATGCGCGCAACAACCACATCGCAAAAGCCTGCCCATCTGACCGGGACCAATTGGCGAGCGAGTTTATCCAGCACTACGTTCTCGAATCGTTCTTTATGCTCATGGAAAAAACCGAATATCGCGTCAAGCGGAAGGACATAATCCCCGGCCTTGCAATGGTAGAAAAGCGCATCAAACTTGTGTGGTTCGAAACACTCGCTGGTCGCAACTAGATCCAAAGGCATTGATTTGTGATCGCGAAGTCAGCTCGTTTGCTGGCGAGGCAGGAAGAGGGAGTTTGCCCCGACGACAAGTCGCTGCGGGTTCGCAGTGACTCTGGATCGTCCATCGACACAGGCTTGTGCATAGGTTGCAACGCAGTGACGCAGATCGCGACCTTCGAGACGCAGTTCTTGTGAGTTCGTCACTTCAATGACTTCCCAAAACAACCCCAGCTGCCCCTTACTCCTTACTCGCTCTTGCACTCGCAACATGCGATGCAACGACGGATTCCAAGACTTGCGAGCCAATCGTCGGTGCCTCAGTGCCTCATCTCAACGATCGGCCAATCGCAACACAGAGGCAAGCGTCCTGCCCTTGATTGAAAACCTCAGCTCAGGCGGCTCAATGACAGAGGTGTTCACGCCCGGTTTCAACGCAGGCGTGCACATGCACAAAGCTCTTTGCAGCTCCCGTCAAAGCCCCGAGAAGATTCCGAGTGCAACCAAGCAAGCGACGGATAGGCCAATTTGTGCCGTTGCGTGGACTCGTGCTTTCGCGTGAGGCGCCAACTCAGATACAATCAAAACAATGCGTCTTGTGACTTCAATCTGGTTGAGTCTCTTGCTTGCAGCCTGTGGCAGTGGTGATGGTGCTGGGAATGGAGACGCCGGCAATGCCAACGGGGACGGTGGCAACGACAATGGGGACGGCGGCCCAGCAGCCGATGCCGACACCGATTGCGAAGCACCCGACATGTTGCTGCTCATCGATCGAACAATGAGCATGCATCGCAATCCCGAAGGCGATCGTCCGGAGAATACTCCCGCGGGTCGAGCGAGTAGCAAATGGTCCATTGCCGTAAACTCCATTGAAGGCGTCACAGCGACACTTGACTCGGGTATCCGCTTTGGGCTTGCGCTCTTTCCGGTCGATCCAGGTGGCGACATCTGCGTGACATTGGAAGAGCGCATCTTGGGCACCACAGCAACCAATACGCAATGTGAAGCAGGCGAGGTGTTGGTCTCGCCCGCCATATCAACCGGCTCTGAGATCGCGGCAGCCATTGACGTGGATACCACCCGATTGTGCCGTTCCACTCCGATTGGCGCAGGCCTGAGTACGGCACAAGCGGCACTTGCCTCGATACAAAGCCCATCGCGAAGGCAGTTCGCCGTGCTCTTGACCGACGGGGAAGACACTTGCGACGAAACACTCTCAGTCACCACAGTGCATGCGATGGCGGATGACGACGTTAACGTCTATGTCATTGGGTTTGGCGGCAACGGTGTCGACAATGGATTGCTCAATGACCTTGCGTGCGCAGGAGAAACCGCAACCGGGTTTCCGACTCCCTGCACAGCAGATGCAAGTGGTCACTACACCGCAACCGATCGCGATGGCCCGCCTCTGTACCAGCTTGCAGAAAACGCCGCACAGCTCACAGAGACTCTGGAAGGCTTTGCAGGCGAAGTCTGCTGTGATTGCGTGGACTAGTGTGCGGCTCATGAATAAGAACGCGCTCACTCGTATTCTCGCCCGCTGGACAGACTGGCTCAGCCAGTCTTCTTCGCTGAGGCTGTCTAGACAGGTAGAAATCGAACGCGTACCTTTGCAGCGTGGCAGATCTATTCGAGGACAAGGCAGCTGATTGGGACTCTCGTCCGATCCCAGCACAGATTTCAGATGGAGTGGGAACTGCGCTAATCGACAGCGTTCGGCTAACCCCGCAGATGCGCGTCATGGATTTTGGGGCCGGAACAGGGCTTGTCTGTTCGCAAGTCGCACCACATGTTGAGAAGGTCTACGCAGTCGATATCTCCGAGGCCATGCTTGCTCAGTTGGCGAGCAAGACTGAGTTGGCAGGCAAGGTGGAAACCGTGTGTCAGAACATCCTACAAGAGCCACTTGGCAAGCCCGTTGACTTGATCGTCAGTGCCATGGCAATGCATCACGTCGAGGACACAGCCGCTCTCATTGAGACATTTTCTGAGCATCTACAATCAGGCGGACAGGTTGCGCTGGCCGATCTCGACAAAGAAGACGGTAGCTTTCACCCAGCAGACACCGAAGGCGTCTTTCACAACGGCATCGATCGCGAGTCGCTCCGAGCTCTTCTCAAGAGCAACGGTTTTGGCGACATCAAGTTCTCGACAGCCGTAACTGTGACCAAAGAGGATGTGGACTATCCGATCTTCTTCGCAACTGCCAGCAAGCTCTAGGATTGCCAGGGCTTGAGAGCCGCTCTAGCTCTGCTACCCGCTAGAATCGGCCACCTAGCGTCACGCCGTATGAAGCCGATGTGGTGCGGTAATCATAGTTCTCAGAAGTTCTCTCATGACCAGTGTGGAGATTTCCTATTTCGCCACCAAGATCCGCCCAGAGGCTGACATTGACCTTTGGACCGACGCCCATGAAGAAAGCGGGCCAGAACAAGAAGCCGAGAGCGCGAACGCGAAATGACGCCATGGCACCTGCTCCATACTCGAGCCCAAAGCCCACTAAGTCCGAGTCATACGTGTCGGTTAGAAGATTCTCTGTGAGGCCTGCTCGGCCATAGAGGCTGAAGTGTTGACGAACAGGAATAAGTCGCTTGGCTCGCACCCCCCAACCGAGCAAGCTGGCTTGTGCGCTCGATGCATCGAGTGCAGCTCCCCCACGGCCCATGAGCTCATACGCCCAAAGCGAATTTCGTGGCTGGTATCCCACTCCGAGTTGAATCTGCAAAACCTCCGAGGTTCGCGCTGAGAGTTCGCCGTGCACTTGTGAGTACGTGAGCCCCTCAAAGACATAAAACGATGAGGGCTTTGCCTGGGCCTGAGCCTGGCCTTGGGTTGCGACAACCAGACCGAGAATGATCAGTACAGTGAGAGCGAGGCGCATGACACGTTGTATCAGCAAGGCTGGTGCCAGGCGGCACTCTAAGCGCTTTCAGGCACTAGCAATCCCCAGATCCGCTTGCGACTACAGATAGCGACATCTGTGTCGTGGTTTCGAGAGGCTCCAAACCCTGTAAGACCAGCTGGCATTCGGGCCGTCGGATCGACGATGTCAGCTTTTTCTATTCAGAGTTGGCAATCCAAAAGCTGCCACCGAATGGCACGAGTAAAGGCATCGTTTTTAGGTCGGTGCGCGCCCATAGGACACCCAGGCAATTCTATGTGCGACTTGTGGGGCCCATGCGCCTCTAGTGAGTAGCCCAGCGCCTCTGCGCCAAACTGGAGAAAACACCTATGAGAATTGCCACCACCATCATTCCCCTTCTCGCTCTCACGACCGCATTTGCGTGTTCTAAGGATGATAAGAAAGAAAAAGCCCCAACGTCCGCTGCCAAACCAAGCGGTGAAGGAACCCCGACAACCCCAACAACCTCCGGTGACAATAGCGCTAAGAAAGTGGGCCTTGATACAGGCGGCAAGTCCCTCGGTGGTGACCCTGTCAAGCTCAGCGCCCTCAAGTTTGGTGGAAGTGGATTCGAAGGCGAGTTCAACGAAGCACTTGACAGCTGGACCTTCGAGAAGTGGGAGCCACAAAAAGGCGGCGGCAATGAGAACGTTGTTCGAATCTATGTCGACGAATGGGACTCTGAGTGGCCTGCAGATATGGAAGCGTTCGCAACCAAACTCGGTGAGCCAGACTTTCTCGACTTTGGTTCTAAGTGGCCCACCATCGCTACTAAGACCGCCTTTGAGGGTGGTTGGCTTATTACTGGAGAGACAAGCGATGATGAGGACACAGAGAAGGCGTTTGCTGTGCAACTCACAAAGCTACGAATTCTCTGTCGCGGTTCGGTGAAAGCAACTGCGAAGGACATCGAAGCCACTCGCACCGAGGCGATTGAGGCTTGCAAAGCATCCACGCTCTAGCTACCCAAACGTTTCGATTCTGAGCCGGCGAGCTGCGCCAGATCGGAAACAGATCGTGCCTTGGGCATGAGCCTATGAAGTCCTCACATCCTTGGGGACTTCTCAAGAAGGTTGTCCCGGTCCTCGACACCCAAGCAAGTCTTGGGACCGCGAGCGACGACGTTAAGTTCGCCAGTGCGGTAGCTGCCTTTGGCATGATCTTGCGCGGCTCTCCGCACAGCAATGGTGCAACACTGTCACAAGTACTGGACTGGGCGAGCGAAGGACGTGGCGATGACAAGCACGAATACCGCGCCGAATTTCTGCAACTCATCCGCAAGGCAATTCGACTACGTCGCTAGGTGTCGCATCGCGTCGCTTACTTCAATTCGGCAGCGACGATTTTGCGCTGTTCTTCTTCCAAATCGCTGTTGGCAAGTACCTCTTCGCGAAACCCCTCCGCTTCTACGAATCTGAGAGCGCATCCAACATGCAGATAGCCGGGTCGAGTGAGTCCTGGCGAGTCCTCTACCTCGCGCTCCACCACAACTCGGAGCGTTCCCTTGGGTTTGATCTTCTCCTTGCAGTGTAGGCAGGACGCTCGACCACTCGGTGCGGCCTCGATCCTTGGAATAAGATTTTTTCTGGCGGCGATTCTTGCAGTTGCACGCAGCTCTTCTATGCCCGAAATCTCGCCGTCGAATTCTTGTACGGCAGTCTCAAACGACTCCGGGTTCAATGCAGCTCCACATGGAAGATGGTACCAGGTCCAAGAGCCATCAGTGTCGAACTGATACGAGATGATGCCAAGTCGAAGCTCGTCCTTGGCGATTCCTTCGCGGCACTTACGACACTTAGAGCGACCAGTCTTTGCGGATTCGATTTTGGAATCAGACATAGGCCAAGGCTACCGCGTCACAAGCAGGGATTGGTCTCGGCCCACGAATTTTGTGGTCCAGAAATACGCCAGTTTGCGAACTTGCCCGCGACACTGAAGAGTCTTGCTACTCAAAGACGATATGCAACCGACTGCACTTGTTCTCCTGACACGACATCGAACTTGCGCTCTCTCGGAGCTATTGCGATGCGGTCTTATGAATCGATCTCTCGGCGTGTGCAATTATCTTCCGGCGTCGATAAGGAGCACCTGACTGCTGGCACCGATGACAGACTGATTCACTTCGTGCCAGGCGCCAAGCGCCTCATAAGCGTTCCCACAAAGGGCACGACAGTGAAAATTCGGCATAGGTATAGTTCTTAGACTTACTTGGCCAACTCGATCAGCAAGCACTGCAACTCGCCACGATCGAGCCAGACTCCGTGACGTCCGCACTCATCGATAGCGACTCCAGCGCGTGTTCTTCGCCACATGGTGGTCTTGCACAGAGGGCACAACAACAACGTGTCGTTCCCACAAGGAGCTTCGATGGCCTCCTCGCTTGCACCACCGGGCGCTAGGCGCGCGCAGATGTCGTCAAGATCTCGGAGCGAGAGCCAAATCCCCGAGCAGCGTCCACAGTACAAGCCGCTCTGCCCTGTCATGAGCGTCAGCGGCTCAAGTGCCGCGATGCAACGAGGGCACATTGGATGTTGGTCGCGATACATGCGCTTGTACTAGAGAATAGCATCTGGAGGCGAATTCGCGATATCGCGGGGTTCCCGCAGACACGCAAGAAAAACGTCTCTATGGGGCGAAGCGCTTGCGCTGCAGCCCGACTACAATCGGGCCGTGCTTCTTCTCAGAAATCGCAGCTGGCTCGCACTGCTCTTTGTTGTGCGCGGGACCCCGCTTGCTCGTATTTGGCTCCGGCTCATTGTCGTTCTCTCGGTTGCGGTCGCGGTCACCCTCGTCCATGAGAAATATGGAACCTTCGCCGCTGGACTCACCACGGTCCCGTTTTCGCTCGTCGGACTTGCTCTAGGTATTTTTCTAGGGTTTCGCAACAACACCAGCTATGATCGTTTCTGGGAAGGCCGCAAGCTATGGGGCGCGCTCGTCAACACCACCCGAAATTGTGCCAGACAAATTCAGACCCTCATTGGCCAGCCCGACTCAGTTCCTAGGGAAATCACCGAGACACACCGTGAACTCACGAACCGAGTCATTGCCTATGTGCACTGCTTTCGTCACCACCTGCGAGATGAGGCGCACCCCGGGGAGGCGACCAAGTTTTTACCCCCGGCGGAGGCGAAGGAGTTGGAAAATCAGAGCAACCCTCCCCAAGCGATCCTCCACAGGCTAGCCCAGCGGTACAGGGAGCTGTGGCAGCACGGAGAGATACACCCCTTGCACCTCACACACCTCGATCAGACCTTGACCGACCTTACAAACCTCCAGGGTGCTTGCGAGCGAATCAAGAGCACACCGATTCCTGCCTCCTACACCGTTCTCATTCACCGACTCGTGGCGTTCTATGTCTTTGCCCTACCCTTTGGCCTCGTGAGCACGATTGGTTCATGGACCCCGGCAGTCGTTGCCTTGGTGGCCTACGCGTTTCTCGGACTCGATGCGATCGGGGATGAAATCGAAGAGCCTTTCGGGACCCACACAAACGATCTGCCACTCTCCACCATCTCTCGCATGATCGAAATCAATCTCAAGGAGAGACTTGAAGAGGATAATGTGCCCGAGCCCTTGGCACCGGCAAAGGATGTCATGCGCTAGCAGCTCCAATCCATGGGCGAGGATAGAGACGTTTCACCGCAGGTGCTGACGCCGAAGAGCACTCTTGAGCGCCAGGACTTGTTCTCTGGCAGGGCGCGAACGACGACCGTACCAGGGGAAGAAAGAAGCTGAGCAACGAATAGCGCTGGCGATGCCAGCACGTCCAGAGGGCAAGAAAGCGAGCGAGAGGGTTCTATGCTCCTGGATCTGGCACTAGCCTTAGCAGCGACTTCAGGGGATAGTGCGCTCGTGGTCGCGACAACCTTCTCGCTCAATGCACTCACCGATGAGCACCGGCGCTTGTTGTTGGTTCTCGCCGTGGCGGGAGACTGGAGCACGGCAGTCCAACTTGAGGAGCTAGAGATTCTCAGCACGTCACGCGGTTTTTTGCCGCCTGGTCGACGCGAGAACTTCTGGCCTCGTTTACTAAAGGACTGGGCGGAAATTGGGCTCGTCGAGAGCCGCGATTCACACTACGCCACAACCTACTTGCTAAACAGGAGTCTAGCGCACGAAGTGCTGCGCCACGCTGACCCCATCGTGCTTGGCCGATTGCATGAGGCACTTCCCGCGCAGGCTTGGCAGGACGAGAACCGCTTGAGCCAGAGCGCTCGTGTGTCGCTATATCTCGGAGATTCGGCGCGTTTCGTCAGTATCATGGCGCATGCGGGTGATTTGGATTGGGGCCGACTTTTTGGCGCGGATCCTCCACCAGAAGTCTTCGCCCTAGTGCCGTCTGTGCTCAGGGAGCAGTATCTAGAGCACCTCGCAGAGAATGCCTTGCAGTTGCGGGCACCACTGTGCGGAGTTGTTTGGAGCGCGTCGTATTCGTCTTTGGACCCGTATCGAATTGCGGTTCGAGCCTTGCGTGGAGAGCTTGCGCTTGATTCCGATTTGCTCATCGGGCTTGATCCGGAGGCTGACAAGACCGGGCGTTTGCATGCGGCACTGGGGCTTGTGAATTTGTGTGCAGGCAGTCTTGGGGCCGCGCAAGCTCATGGTGCTCGGGCATTGGCCCTGTCCTCTGGGCGCCAGAGCTATCCTGCGCTTCGCGGAGCTCTCGGAACCTGGGCAGCACTGTGCGCACTCTCGGGTACGCCCAGCCAATTCGCAATGGGAGAACTCTTGGTCTCTGGGATAGGGCATCGCCAGACCCGCGAACTCGACGATACCGAAGAATTCTTACGGCTCTTCGTCGAGTGGCAGAACGCGGGCAGGGAAGAGCCTCTAGGAGAGTGCGTCAACGATGGCTTGCGAGATCTTTGGCCCCCGCTTACCTGGGTCATACGTGAGGTTCTGGTTCGCTGGGGGGTGATTGAGCCAATACGCGCAGATGGCGACAACGACGAGCGTACCCAGGTTTTGGCCAACATCAAGGAACGCGGCTACCAATGGGTGTACAAGCAGTACACCGATCTCATTGTGCCCGAAGTGCGCCCCATCCTTGCGTCCATGTTTGTCCCAAAGGAATCTTGGGAGCGTCGCCTCGATCGCCTCTCAGGTCTTGCGGCAAGGCTTGATCGTGACACGACTCGCAAGAACGAGGCTGAACAGCGCCTTATTTGGGTGGTTGGCTGCAGCGACACGGGAATCACTCTAGAGGCGCGAATACAACGAAAGGCCCGTACGGGCTTCACCAAGGGGCGCAAGGCGATCGCAGCAACACTTGTCGCGCGTTACGAAGAGCGTTGGCTCGATGCAGATGATCGTGCAGTCATTCGCGCTGCTAGTCGAAGCGTCGGTGGGCATCAAGACAGCGGCGAGTATCGCTTTGGACTACAGTCTGTTCTCGCTCTGGCTAGTCACCCACGCGTGTTTTGGGCTGCTGATCTCGAACCTGCGGAGGTGATTCGAGCCAAGCCGCGGATACACGTCTCGCGTGAAAGCGATACCATTCGAGTCGCACCTCATCCATGGCGTCGCACAGAAGGCCCTTGGGCAGAGAGAGATGGCACGAGGCTTCTCGTATACGACGTTGATGCACAACACACTCGCCTTTGTGAGGCGTTGGGGGCTGCCAGCTCTACGCTGCCAGCTGACGCCGAACCTAGGCTCGCTGAGATCTTGGGACACCTCTCTAAGAATATTTCTCTACACTCTGATGTCGTCCCCGAAGGCACGCAGGTGCGCGAGGTAGCGCCCAATCCAGTGCTAGTGCTACAGCTGCGTCGCAATAGCGACACGTTGAGAATTCGAGTCGTTGTTCGCCCCTTTGGAGAACATGGCCCGGTGTTCGCTGCAGGGCGAGGTACCACGGTAGTAGTCACGGAGATCGATGGTATTGCCACTCAAACAACTCGCGACTTGCATGACGAGCAGACTCGAGAGGCAGCGCTCTTTGAGGCTTGTCCCAGCCTGCGCGAAGCCGAAATTCGAGACCGAGACCTGATTGTGCACGGCCTCGGTGCATGTCTGGAACTCATTGAAGAGCTGTACAGCCTTGGAGACGAAGTGGTTTGCTTGTGGAGTGAAGGCGAAGCCGTGCGCTTCGATCTTTCGGCTGATATGGCAGGTCTCCGTGTCCGCTTTGGCGATGCCAAGTCGTGGCTGACAGCCGATGTCGAGGTTAAGGTGTCGGCAGAGCTCACCCTGAAGGCGCACCAACTGGTATCCGGGATGGTCGCAGGGGCAACAAAATACGTGCGACTCGACGATGGTCGCTTTCTCAAGCTCAGCGAAGAACTATCCAAGAAGCTATCGGAGCTCTCCGACTTGGGTTCTCTGGGCAAGAATGGCGTCTCGCTGGCACCCGCAAGCGCTTTTGCCCTAAGCGCCTGGCTCAGCGACATCGGGCTCACTGGCATCAAGGGCGGGCAACTCGCAAGTGAGCGTCTCGCAAGGGTTGGGGAATCAGAAGAACTCCTATGTTCCGTACCAACAGCATTTGAAGCGGACCTGCGCCCGTATCAGATTGAAGCCTTCCAGTGGCTCTCTCGATTGGCACACTGGGGGGGCGGCGCACTTCTCTGCGACGACATGGGGCTTGGAAAGACCGTGCAAATGCTGGCGGTTCTTGTCGACCGAGCTAGCAAGGGGCCGGCGTTGGTGGTGGCACCGGTATCTGTAGCGCCGCACTGGGTGTCCCTCATGCGTCGGTTTGCCCCAACATTGGTTCCCAAGGAAGTCGAGGCAACAGGCAGGGCTGAAGCATTCGCTTCACTTGGACCAAGGGATGTCCTGATTGTCAGCTATGGCCTTCTACACACCGAGGCTGAGCTCCTGAGCTCGCGACGCTTTCAGACGATCGTGTTGGACGAAGCGCAGGCGATCAAGAATCCTCGATCTCTACGCGCTCGTGCTGCCCATCGTTTACAGGGTGACTTTCGGGTGGTCACGACAGGTACTCCCATCGAAAATCACCTTGGGGAGTTGTGGAGCATCATGAACTTTGCGAATCCCGGGCTGCTTGGAACGACTAGGGCTTTTGCTGAGGCCTTTGGAAAACCCATCCAGAAGGAAGGCTCGCGAGAGGCGAGTGCGCGACTGCGACGCATACTCAGGCCTTTCTTGCTGCGACGCACAAAGGCGCAAGTGTTGGATGAGCTCCCTCCAAAAACCGAGATCACATTGGAGGTTGAGCCGTCGCAAGAGGAAGCTGAGTACTACGTGGCAATTCGTGACGCGCTGCTTGCCGAGATTCAAGCGGGACGAACTCGGCCAGCACATCAGCGCATGCAGATACTGGCCGCCCTAATGAAACTCCGACGCATTGCCTGCCACCCACGACTTGTCGATGAGTCTGTCGATTTCGGCAGCGCCAAGCAGGACACGTTCATTGAGCTTGTCACTGAGTTGCTAGAGGCTGGACATCGGGTATTGGTCTTCAGTCAGTTCGTTGGTCATCTTGCGATCGCGCGAGAAACCCTTGAGAGTAAGAATATCTCCTACCAGTACTTGGATGGCCAAACGTCCAAGACGAAGCGCAAGACTGCCGTTACGGCATTTCAAGGGGGTGAGGGCGACGTATTCTTGATCAGCCTGAGAGCTGGCGGCGTTGGTCTCGATCTCACTGGCGCAGACTACGTCATTCACCTTGATCCATGGTGGAACCCTGCGGTGGAAGACCAGGCGAGTGACCGAGCACATCGTATCGGCCAAAAGAGACCGGTTACTGTGTATCGATTGGTGACAAAGGGAACCGTGGAAGAGAGTGTTCTCGAGTTGCATGATCGCAAGCGAAAGCTGGCAGAAGACCTGATTTCAGGAAACGAATCCGCCGGCGCGCTTGGAGTCGACGAACTCGTCGATCTCATGCGCGATGTTGGATCATAGAAACTCTAATTCGCAGCGAACCGACAAGTACAACAGCACAGTCGAGACAAGGCGATCGTAACGAATATGACAAAGAAAGAAACCTACAGTGCACAGCGTCGCGGAGACCGTGGTGCCTATGAGCGCTACTTGCGCGGCATGGACACTTCCATGCGGCAGAAGGTTGCGCTAACGGCCGCGCATCTGCTGTCCGAGGGCAAGATTGCTGACATGGGCATGGGGTCGGGAACAGGAAGCGAAGCCCTTGCCGCACTCTACCCGGCCTTGGAAGTCGTGGGTGTGGATGTTGAGCCGACGATGGTTGAGCTTGCGCAGGAGCGCTACAATCTCGAGAACCTTTCGTTCGTTGTTGGCGATATCGCAAAGCCTGTGTTTCCCGAAGCGAGTCTCGACGGAATTCTTAACTCGTCAGTACTCCATCATGTGACCTCATTCAACGGATACGCACCTGAGCGCGCATCAGAGGCACTTGAGACGCAAGCCAAACAGCTCACCGACCGAGGAATACTCATCGTTCGAGACTTCGTTGCGCCAGCAGATCAAACCGTCCTACTCGATCTCCCCGACAATGACAGCGAGAGCTTTGCGGACCTAGCGACTGTCTCGACCGCAGCACTCTTTGAACGGTTTGCCAAGACGTATCGCCCCCTTTGCGATGCACCTGGCTTCGCCTACGAGATGGTCGAGTCGAGCGAGACCAAAGCTGGTTGGAAACGCTATCGGCTTGCCGCCCGTCACGCCGTGGAGTTCGTTCTTCGGAAAGACTATCGTCGCGATTGGGATAGCGAACTGCTAGAAGCCTACTTGTACTTCACCCAGCCCGAGTTTGAACAGAGCTATGCGGATATGGGGCTGCGTGTTCTTGCCTCAACGTCGATCTGGAATCCGTGGATTGTCAGGAATCGGTTTGAAGGCAAGTTCGAGTGGCGCAACGAGCAAGGCGCGATGCTTGAGTTTCCGGCCACCAACTACATCATCGTCGGTGAGAAGGTCCCCGACAACGAAGGAGTTCGCTTCAAAGAGGGCAAGACGCAAGCCCCGACAGGGTTTCTCCAGCTCGAATACTATCGCCATCGCAAGACAGGCTCCGTGGTGGACTTGGTTCGTCGGCCAAATCGAACCTTGGACATCATCCCGTGGTTTGAGCTGGACGGTGACTGTTTTGTGCTTGCTAGAGCGAGCTACCCGCGGCCAATCATCTGTGCAGATACCCCAGAAACCGCGTCATTGGACCGACGGCACTCGGCTGGGTACGTTGTCGAACCGCTGGTGGTCGTGCAAACCGACAAGCCTATGGGAATGACGGTCGAAGAGACGCTGGCGCGCGATGCGGGAATCTCCAGTTCCCAGATTCGCGGATTCAGAAAAGGTAGTAGCTACTATCCATCCCCTGGAGGCATTCAAGAAGAGGTTCGGGCGTGCTTTGTAGAAATCGATCCAACCTTCAACCAGAAGCCATTGGACAATCAAACGGGCTTTACGACAGCTGGGCGCGTGTTGGCGATTGAAGCACAGCAGGTGCTCAGGGCATCACAGATTGGCGGGCTTCCGGATGCAAGGCTGGAATTGAACGCCTACGATTTGCTGCTCAGCCAAGGAAAGCTCTGTGGCCCGTGGCTTGGCGAGAAGATTGAGCTTCCCGACTCCGAGTCGCCGAGTCAGCCTCTGGCTTCGCTTAGCGTTGAGCCGCGCGTCGCACGTCGCATCTTTGACAAGGCGGGTAGCGAGGACAGCAGTGGGTTTCTAACAATCGAATGTGCCGAGTTTGAAGAGCTCGATAGCATGAGAACTGTTCGGAGTAGGAAGACGTTGGAGTTCGTCGCTCCCAAGCCGCTCTCCCTCAATACAATTGCAACCGCGCTACTTGCAAGGCAAGACGGCCGCGTTTGGATCGGGCTG
The DNA here is from genome assembly GCA_024762925.1 of Kofleriaceae bacterium. Taxonomy (GTDB): domain Bacteria; phylum Myxococcota_A; class Polyangia; order Haliangiales; family Haliangiaceae; genus NORP324. The sequence goes on from JANTGM010000027.1 coordinate 51,156, forward strand.
GACGATGATGACCTACCTGCGGCACAAGGGTTTAGCGGCAATAGCGAGCTCTTCGTTGCGCCAGCATGGCGATTGCCAAAGACAGTTACGGCGTTCTCCCCCGCACAGCGGTGGATTCGAGAGCGACTCTCCGAAGAGTACGGAGTGCGTACGAAGGGAATTTGGCACTTAGGTGGTCCGTACTTTCCGAGCCTGGGGCTAACACCCGAAATCGTGCATCCTCTCGCAGTGCAAGTCACTAATATCGAGCAAGCAAATCGAAGCCTCCGGTGGATCCCGCTCGACGAAGCAGTAGCGACGCGTGGTACCTTCAAGGATGGACATCTGCGCATTGTTTTGCAGCGTGCCGCCCACGCCCTTGGACTGATGTCAGAGGCTTAGCAAGGACGATTTCAACGTCGCCGTTTTTCGCGCGGGCTATCGTTTGTCTTGGTGGTAGGTAAGAGCCGCCTCAATACAACTACGGAGCGCTTTTTGCGGGATCGGCGCGTTAATGGGCATCACGATCGCGCGGTTTCCTTCGAAGTTTAGCGAGATACCTGCGGTTCGAAATTCCGAGATGAGCTTTGTGTTGCAGTTTAAGAAAACTGCGTAGTTTTCGGGTTGAGATGGGCGCCAACCGATTCGAATTGTCGAACCAGACTTGCTCTTCTCTGTTAGATACGAGACTTCCCCCCACTTGAGTGTCTCGGTGAGTTCGCCTACCCCTTTGAGGGCCGAAGCCGTTTCGAAGATGAGCGCACGCACTGCAAGCAGCCGAGCACGAGCGTTGGTGGGGTAGTTCGCAAGCACCGATGCCACTGCGGCGTGCATATCATTCGTTCGTGATTTGTGGACCTTGCCCCCCATGGGAGCAGGCAGCATACGACGACTGTTGTCACTTTTGGAATGATCTTGGTCAGGTTGGATTCCTGACGCGCTAGCTACGGGTCCGACATCCGTCGCGAGAGCCCGCAAAACGCATGTATACTGCGCATGTGCTGATACTTCTGCGCGTGGTTTTCGTCTTGCTCTTTGCTGTTGTAGGCATGACTTCCGCAAGAGCTCAGTGCACAACCTGAGTGAACCCCGCGCTCCCGGGCGGGGCGCCAGGCGATGCAGATGGCGGTGAACCCAATGCCTGGTTGGTTAGCGGTCGGCTAAGCTATGCAGGAATTCCCTACAAGAATCTGCAGCAAGGCACCAAACAAGGACCAAACCCCGATCAGTTGCGCATCGATGTGCATCTAGCAACTGCGGAGGTCGCGTTAACTGCTCCGTGGCAGACAAAGCTTAGCCTTCAATTGCCTGGTGGACGCTTGGCTACAAGTACTCTGGCCGAGAGTCGAACTGATAGCGATCTTGGAGATGCAGAACTGCGCCTGAGGCAATCGCTACCCTCATGGAAATCGCTTCGGCTCGATATTGGCGCCGGAGTCGTTCTCGCGACGGGGCCCTACGTTCCAAAGAGTGGGGCTGCAAACCTGCCGCCAGAGGCAAGTTACCTCACCTTGGGGAGAGGGGTGACTTGGGCAATTGGAGAACTGCAAGTAAGTACTTCTCTTAGTGATGACATTTCGGCCTATGGTGAGTTTTCTACAAGAACACCTTTGGGAAAGACAGAGGACGACTTTGACTGGGGAACCGAAGCGCGCGGGGTGATAGGTGGCAGGCTGCGTCTCCCCCTCCGTCTGTCTGCGCTGGCGATCGGTGAATGGCAATGGCGTGGCTCGGCAACAGAGCCCGATCCGTTTGTCGGTGGGCGAATTGAGACTGCCAATGCAGGTGGTCACTGGGTGACACTGATGCCAGCTCTTGGCTATGAAGTCACCAGCGCGTTCTCGGTTCTTGCAGGAGCCCGCATTCTGGCCTACTCGGATGTTCGCGGAAACCAATTGGTACCAAGCGTAGGTGGTTTTCTCTCACTCAATGGCCGTTGGTCATTTGGCATAGGGAAAACTCGCAAGTCAATCTCGAATGCGGACGGGCAAGTGAGCTCCGCCAGCCCTGTTCTCGGAACAATCACCATCGTAGATTATTGGGCAACGTGGTGTGCGCCGTGTAAGGAAATTGCTGCGCTCCTCGAAGAGGCAAAAGGCGATTGGGACAGTGTGACGATTGTGAAAGTCGATGCAAGCGCCTATCCCGATAGCGCAATTGCGCTGCCCAACGGCGCTGAGGGCCTTCCAGTCATTGAGATCTTTGATGAGTCCGGAAATAGCAAACACGTTCTCATAGGGCCTGATGCTCTAAAGGTTGTAGACATCGTAAATGCGATGCGAGATAACTAACTTCTAACAAGGAATACGATGAATCCCCTCAAACGCTCGAGTCGAAATCTCGGAACCCTCAGCACGCTTTCATTGGCGCTCGTGACAACCCTCGTCGTTGGCTGTTCTTCAGACGATGAGGCCCCACCGGCAGATGCAACGGCAGGCAACGGCTCCGCGGATGCGGCCCTCGGCTCGCCCGATGCCATGCCATCTGGTCCGGATGCCATGCAAGCGGCCGTGCAGATTCCCACTTGGACGCTTGAAGACATTCAACCCGCGAGTCCCAAGTCTGGCCAGGTCTACGGTCTCAGTGAATTTACCGGCAGAATTCTCGTTGTTGTGTTGGTTGATGGGTTTTGAGGAAGTTGCCGGTCCCAGGTTGGGGCTGCAAACACACTCGTCGATGAACTCAGGAATGATGGCTACCCTGTAGACTTTGTTTTGCTCTCGGATGCCAACGCCAGCGACTACGTCACCAGAACCGAGATGCCAATTTTCGAGGAAGATCGCAGCGGGCGGCCAGCGTGGGGGGAAATGGATTCGGGGGCGGTCAAGCACGACACATTCGTTTTCACGGATACTGGTGAGAGAATCCTCTTTTGGGACACAAGTGCAAATAGCCTAGCGAACTGGTCAGATGATATTCGCGCCGCCGTTGAGTCCCAAGGCCAGTAGGCAATCCGCAAGCAAGCCCTACGTTTACGAGCTGCGGAGCGAGGACGCTGGTGGCTTTGGTTGGAACGGCAAGCAAGCCATCGCCGAGATCAAACCAAGGGGAATAGGAAGTATGGGCCGGCCATCGGCTTTGCCATACGACAATAGAACACAGAACCGAAAGCAAACATGGCCTTTGGCCAAGGAGTTCCGACGAACTACCAAGGTCAAAGGCCACGTTGCTTGGAGCCAAGGCTCCTGTCATGTGGTCATTACTTTGCGGGTTTTGCGACCGCAGCGATTGATGCGGCGAATCCAATGAAGGCACCGAGGATCATCAGCTTTGCGCCGATAGCGCCACCAAAGACTTCACCCCATGGGCGAAGCTTGATTACGCAGAGACCGAAGCCAGCAATCGCAACGCCAGCTTGCCAGCGAAGAAGCCCACCCTTGAGAGCCATGCCACCCATGATTGCTGGCAGAAGGAAGCCTGCGAGTACGAGATATACCTGGCCGGCATCAAAGGCTTTCACATCCCAAAGGCTAATGGATTGTCCGCCCATCGAAACCATGGGTAGGAAAATTCCGAGAAGGCCAATGACTCCACAGCCCAAAATTGCATACTTAACGTTTTCCATCTTATGTTTCCTTATCTTCCACGGTACGTAGTTTGTGGTTTGTATTGTCGTGAGGCACTGAGTACAGCGATGTCGCGGGAAATTTGTTTAAGAGTGTTTTGCCAGAGCCAAGCGGTGCGACTGGCAGCGATTTTGACACCAAATAACGCTCGCAAGCTCGTTTCGGGCGCTTTCTAACGCTCTCTCGCGAGAGATCGCCCCAGACTTCCGTAAATCTACCTGTTTTCCAGGCAGATCGAACATGTCGGATCTAGCTTCACCGTTCGTCTGGTGGCGAAGTCACCGGCGTAGAGTTTGCCCGTCACAATTCGCCTGAGCTTCACCTGGCACATAGTTGGCAACACCTGGCGCACTGTTGAGTCTTGAGGAAGAGAATCGGCGACTCAAAGAAACTGCGGCAAGGGCTCGTCACCGGAGATTTAGCCGACCCCGACGGCATTGCACGCAGGGCCACCGAAAAACTCGAATGGCTCCTGGATAAGAACTATTCCGAGCGCACTGCAGCCGCCCAAAAGCGTATCTGCGCTACTTCATCACCTGGTTTGATCCGCGTGGCCTTGCCCCGCAAAAAAGTCACCCTGGCGAATTGCCTATTCTCGGCCATCGGTGGCAAACGCCTTTCCGCACTGGCAGTATCATGAGAGAATGTAATGTGGATGATGGCTCGGACGTTGGTGCAGATACGTTGCTCCAAAAGCCCCAGGGGCACCGGAGACCATCAACCGCTGGTAGCGATGCAACGGCCATAGCAGCTCCAGCGAGTTCGAGCCGCGCCCTGCCAAGCCCACTTGAAATCGCGGCCCCCGTTTTGAAGCGAGGTTCTTGCATTGGGCCGTTTCGTATTGTTGAAAAGCTCGGAGAAGGAGGCATGGGGCTGGTCTTCAAGGCCTACGATCCTGTTCTAGACCGGCACGTAGCAATCAAGGTATTGCAGTCCAGACTGTTTTCAGGGCTCGGGTCGAATGCGGCCCGTGAACGACTCCTGAGGGAAGCCCAGGCCATGGCCAACGTTCGGCATCCCAACGTCATCACCGTGTACTCGGTAGGTACTTTTCGCAGCCAGGTCTATATCGCGATGGAGTACATCGAAGGGGACACTCTTCGGGACTGGATAGACGCCGGCGATCAAGATTGGCGCGACGCCGTGAAGCTACTGCGGGATGCTGGCAACGGCCTTGCGGCTGCTCACGAGAGTGGTTTCGTTCATCGAGACTTCAAACCTGCCAATGTTCTGCTTGGCACAGCCGACAGAGTCTTGGTTACCGACTTTGGTTTGGTGAGTTCCGAGTCCGATCCGGAACAACTCGAGGGTTCCGCTCGAAATAGTCTCGAGCGGCCAGCAGTAGATCCCAATTCCGTCTCCCTGACAAAGACGGGGACCATCTTGGGTACGCCTCCGTATATGGCCCCAGAGCAGCATCGTGGGGAGCCGGCGGATGCTCGCGCTGACCAGTTCGCATTCTGTGTCACCCTCTACGAAGCTCTCTACGGAGAGCGCCCCCACAGAGGCTCTGAGTATTCTGAGCTGGTGGGCAACATCGTCAACGGAACGCTAAAGCCAACCCCGCGAGGAACCGAAGTGCCAGATTGGGTTCACGACGTTGTAGTGCGGGGCTTGGCTACTGCACCAGACGATCGCTTTGATTCTATGAGCGATCTTTTGAACGCGTTGGCAATGGAGCCAGTACAACGCCCATGGTGGCGTGGCCGTCTGGGCGCAATGGCACTGGCAGCAGGCGTTCTGGGGATTTTTGTGGCCCTTCGCTGGCCCACCAGCGATGCCCCTTCAGCCAATGTGGTAGTCACGCTCAATACTCGCCCCGCTGGCGGTCGGCTATATATTGATGATGTCTATGTGGGCAGTGACGGCCTGAGTATTCGGCGCACGACTGGCAGCGAATTCAGCGTTCGCTGTCAACTTGACGGTTTTCGTGATGGCGCTATCGCTGTCAGGTTCGACGAGCAATCGACCTACCTTTGCCCTCTTGGCGCTCCTACGACTCCCCCGACTGCTGCCAGCATCAAGCGGCGACTGCTATTGCTCACCTCAAGTCCCCCCGCGCTGGAGCTTTATAGAGAGGATACAGGGGCACGCATCGCCACAACGCCATTCTTTGGCTACCTCTACCCGAAGGAGCATGTCATGGAGCCAGGGGATTGTGTGTTTACGATGGAGGCCCGACTGGGAAATATCGCATCCATTGTCGTACTGGACGCCTGTAGTGGCGCCCAGGAGGTGCACATCGAACTCGACACCAGCCGACTCGATGTCGATTCAGTCGCTCCTGTGGCAGCGCCTCCTCTTTGTGATCGCGAACTACTCGCCCTAAGCCACGCAATCCAGAGACGCGAGTCCGATCCACTATCGAAAGCCTGGAGTGAGATAAGCGTGTGCTTTGCAAACCAAGGGCTCCTCCAAGAGGCGGACTACGCCATGAGTGCCATGAGCAAGGTCCTCCAAGATAGGCAGGGAGAGGACAAGAGAGTCGCGCAGAACGCCCAGGTAGCCTTTCGCCGCGCACAACTGCTGTGGAGACGAGGTTCCGAGCAAGACGCTCTCATGGAGGCCCGCAGCGCCATCCTATGGAATCGTCTAATCAAGCACGACCTCGAGGAGGCGAAGGTTCTCCAATGGCTTCACGGACGCGGGGCTCTTCGCGATCTACGTATTGACCTCCATGGTGCATCGGCGGACCCAATACGCATTCGAGGTTGGCTATTCCGTGGCCAGCTTGAGATCGGCGAGACTATCGACGAGATTAGCAAAGCCAATGAGGACAGGGTTCTGGCTTTGAGCGACACAAGTGGCCCTGGTCTCGATACCAAGATGACGTTCGCCCTGCTTCCGCCGGGTGAGTTCACGCTATGCGCGGAAGCCATCGATGGGTCCAGTGGTCAAAAAGCCTTCGGCTGTGCATACGTCCAACATCATCCAACCCGCGCCGAGACACACGTTCTCCAGCTTCAGCTGCCAACGCGCTAGTTTCTGCAGGGATTGCTCCCGACTAGGAGATCGCGACGAAGACAGCTTCCATAATTGAAGTGTGAAGCATCGGTCGCCTTCTCTCAACCATCACTTGGTGGAGGAAAGGTGAGAAGAATCACCGAGCCGAGGGATGTGGCCTCGCTTTCGCGAAGCATTCTTATGCTGAGAATGCCGTTCCCTTCACGGGCGAGGCGTCTAACTACCAGGGGATGGCAGACTGGTGAGACCCTGTCATTGAGCAACCATTCGAGTCCTGCGCGAGTCTGTGATAGTCATAGGTACAAGTGCTGGCGCCAATGCTGACGCCCATGCTGCTCTCGATTTAGGTCAGGACTCCCAAATGCTTCGAAACACGCTTCTTCTCTCCGCTCTCTTTGTCTCCTCCGCCTCCCTTGCTGGCTGCAACCTCTATTTCGAGGACGGCGATCAAAGGCGGCCCGGTCAATCGTCCAATTGTCGGGGCGAAGACTGTTTCGATGTGACTCCAAGTTCATGCCAAACCAACGAAGAATGCGGCCCAGGTTGCTACTGCAACGACGAGGGCACCTGCGAAGAGACTGATTTCTGCGAAGAGACAGACCAGTGCATCGAGGGCTTTGAGTGCGATGAACGAGATACCTGCGTACCGACAGACGAGCCAGATCCGATCGTGACTTGCCAGACCGAAGTGACTTGCGATGCAGCAGCTCCCATTTGCCCAGAGGGGTCCACGGCCGGGATCTTGAATGGTTGCTACACAGGAGAGTGCATCGCCAAGGAAGACTGTCCTGATGGCGCACCATTTGAGTGTTCCGATCTCAATTCGGATGAAGCGGCCTGCAACGATAGCGATACTTGTAGCGCGGTCTACAAAGGCGTGAACTGCACGTCGAACACTGGTGCCGATTGCACAAGCGGAAGCGCCGACTGCACCTGTGAGTCCTTCGAGTACGACTACTGCGAGTAAGAACCTCTCTCACTATCCGAGCATGAAACGAAAGCGGCCGTCCAATTGGGCGGTCGTTTTTTTTTGTGTGTGAGAGGTTCGAAGATCGTTGGGCTTGGAGGACTCGATCTAAGAATGGTTCTTATCGACTTCTGTGGTCTCGCACGTTGGGGCGCACCGACCGTCTGGGCATATGCCCCTGGAGCTTTTTGCCAAGCTGATCGCGCCAAGAACCTGGTCTCACAACCACGCGACCACCAAGGCGAACTTCAACACCGGGAATCCAAACAGCATCGTTTGTTGGTGGTGTTGCCCAGGTTCCCGAGATCCAAACCCACTGTGACCCCTGCCGCTCATAGAACCCAGAAATCCAGGTTGCATTGGCACTTGGTGCTGCGGGGCGAACCTCCACAGGAGCCGGAGGCGGATTGGTGGAGATTGTGTCAATTGTGAGGCTTGCAACCGAGACCTCCGCTTCTGGGGCATTTGCCGTCACCGACGCCTCTGCCATCGCTGTCATCGCCTGCCTCTTTCTTCGCTCTGCTAAACGCCTGCTATCGACACGGGCTTCAAACGATGCAAAGTCTGCTTCATTCTGACGACGGCGGTAGTCTGGATCTGCACCATTGGCAACGAGGTACGCGAGCAATTCTTCGCGGGCTCGCAACGAGATGGTGATGCTCTCTTTCTCTCGCCTTCGAGCTTCTTCTCTCTGCTGATCCTTCGAGCGAAGGTCTGCTTGGTACGCATCAAACTTCGCCTGGCGGACGCGGGCTCGATGGTATTTGTCCGCTCCGCACGACTCGAGCCACGCGATGATTCGTCCGCGGGTGTTGAGCGAGGCTTGGCGTCTTCCAAATTCGATTTCGCCCTCTCGCTGGATTTCAACAGCGAGGCCAACGTCAAGCTCAGCAGTTGCTGGCTTGACGGGCCGAGGTTGCATTCTTGTGTCGACTCGCGTATCCACCGCAACTCTTATGTCAGCCTTTGGGGGCTTGGGCTGCACATGCATGGGTTCTGGGGGGCTTGGTGGATCAACCTTAAACTGGGCACGAACACGACCGCGAATGGCCAACGCGTAACGGTTGCGAGCAACTCGATCGGCTCGTTCCTGTTCGCGTTTGTGACGCTTAGCTTGCTGTGCAGCAAATTCGATTTCTGCACGATGTGCGGCCTTCTGAGTTGCGGCCTTGCGGCGAGCATCTGGATCTGCACCCGCGGACACAAGCGTGGTGGTTACCTGAGCGCGAAGGGCCAAGGCCGCTTGTCGCTTCTTGGCCTTGCCCTCCCTTCTCTCCCGTTGCAGGTCCACGAGGCGCGCAACATGAAACGATGCGGTGACGCCAGAGAGGTCTTGCTCGGAGTGCCTCGACCAAACCGCCATGCTGCACGATCCAGCCACACCACCGGGAAGCGTCACCGAATCGGAGAGGGTGCGAGCACCCGTGTCCATTGGTCCCAGTTGGACGGCTGGAGTCGTTGCTTCTGCCACGGCTTGGCCGATTTCTTGGCCATCAGCTGCGACGGTGACTTGCGCGTGGTGGGTTGGCTCCACAACCTGAGCTTGGCCCTGAACATGCCCTGTAACGGCGCCAACAAGACTCGCCGTGGCTTGCCTCTCACGATGTGCTTGCGCCTGGAGTTCAGCGAGTCGTCTCTTCTCGTAGTTCTCCCACCGTTCGCCGAGAACGCCACTGCGCTCGCCCCCAGGACATCGAACCGCATACTGCAGCTCCACAGCACGCGGCAGGTAGAGCTGGTACTTCACCTCGACGCTGTCACTTGAGGCTGCAACAGCGATGCTGCTCGCTTGCTCTTGCTGTCCAACGACAACGGCTTGCGAACCAAGGCTCTGGTGTCGAAAGCGCGGCGCGCATGCCGCGACAAAGAGGAGCGCAACACCTGCCAAGACTTTCTTGTGCATTGAAGTGGGTGGCGAGTGTGTGAGTGCGGTGATGGACACACACCAAGACATAGCAATCCTGTCGCCATCGCTTGCCTGGCCCCAGACTTGCGACTTCAATCCTGCACGATGTCTGCAACTTCTCGAAATATCGCGAATTCCCTTTCTGTGTCCGCCGGATCTCGCAAGCGTCGCTGTGACCGCATGTCAACGGCACTGCTCACCTGCGTTGCACTCTTGCCACTTCTCGCCTGCGGCGCTGGCGCCAAGAAGGGCAGCTACAAGAAGGCTGTCGGAAAGCAAGAGCAGTGCTGCCAGGGTTTGCAAGACGACAAAACCCGCTCTGATTGCATGGCCTCCATTGTTCGAATCGGCGATGAGAGCAGCGAAGACCACAAGCTCAACGAGGCAACGTTTCGCTGCGTCGAACGCAACTTCGTTTGTGAGCCGCAAACTGGGCGTGCCACCCAAGAGGCGAGCCAGAAAGCCTATGATTGCATTTCAGATCTGAGCAACTAGTGTGCGGCTCAGAGGAATAGAAATGTGCTGGCGACGGGAGCTCGTTCTTTGACAAGGCGCGAAGGACGACCTTGCTGGGGCAAGCAAGGA
>JANTGM010000028.1 GCA_024762925.1 Kofleriaceae bacterium
CGGTGCCAATGCCAATGCAACAACACGGCTCCCAGCCGGTGCCAATGCCAATGCAACAACACGGCTCCCAGCCGGTGCCAATGCCAATGCAACAACATGGCTCAGCTCCTGTTCCGCTGCCACAGCAGTACGGCTCCCAACCGATTTCCACGGCGCAAAACGGCTCAGCGCCAATGCAAGTTCCCCAGTCTTACGGCTCGCAACCAGGCTACGGCTCGCAACCTCCGCAGGCTAGCGCGGCACCTCAACGACGGAGCATCTTCGTCCTGTCCGCGGTATTCCTCCTGTTGTTGGCTGTGGCTGCCACGCTCACGCTGATCATCACCGACTAGGGGGCGATCCATGGACATTGATTCGTGATCGCGAAGTCAGCTCGTTTGCTGGCGAGGCGGGAAGAGAGAGTTTGCTGGGGCAAGCGACCGATCAAGCAACGATGCGCGTTGGCTCGTCAACGCGAGCGGGCAAGAAGACCAGTGAGCGCGTTCTATATTCATGAATCGCGCCCTAGTGTCGGATCCAGAATGGTTGTTCGACGATCGCGCTCCTTGTCGCGCCTATCGACCTTGCCGACGATAATCCTGTCAACGATGGGCTCGCTGGTCTGTGGGTGCTTTAGCGTGCGCTCGTAGGTCCTAGATTCGCCCTTGAAGGAGTTCGAGACGAAGAGCGGGATAGATTCGGTGTACAGCTCGGCCCTAAATGGCTGGGTAGCCACGTTAGGCATAGGAACGATGTTGCACCGCCCCTCCTCGACCTGCTGCGCAAGCTCGACCTGCACTGCCTCTTCGCGGCGAGCCGCCTCTTCCTGCTGCGCTTTCTCGCGAGCCGCCTCGCTCTTGGCAGCAAGATCTACGAACTCGTTCTCGCTCATGCGTCGGCAAGCTCGGGGTAGTGAGTCCGCAGAGCCTCAACTACCATCTCCTGCATTTCTCGATCTTGCTCCACTGAGAGCAGACGCAACTTGCGGCGAAAGCTCTGAGGTACTCGCAGGGAGATTTTGACCTGAGACTCCTCCACGAGGGTCTTGGCGGCTACTTCGACATTCAGCGCAGGGCGCTTGGGTTTCATCTTTGCAAGTTTCATTTCTGTGCCTCCTGGGCTCCTAGCCCTCTAGCCCCCTGGACTCCTAGCCCGCCAGGCACCCCGCCCGACGCTGCAATCCAGAGCTGATTCATCTCTTGCGCCGGCGCGCTCTCAGGTTTCACATGCACCGTTTCGCCAGCCCCCTGCACGTGCTTAAAGAGCACGGCCCGGTGAACCCGAAGCTCGTCCCGGTAGCCTGTGGTGTCCACCATGGACTCACGAGCCATCTTCGTTAGGCGCTCCGAGTCGCGGGCTTTGTTCAACACGACAAGCCGCTCTACCGGACTCTTCTCGAGCTGCTCGCGAATCTCATCGGCAGTAGACAGCAGCGCAAAGGTGGCATCACAGGCCCACAGGTTGAAGTACTCTGGCTCGACGGGAATCACAGCCACATCCGCGAGGCAGGCGGCCGCGAGAAGCTCGCACCGCGCCTTCGGGTCCTGGGTCGCCACCTCAAGCTTCGGCGGCGTATCAATAACCACCACGTCGTAGCCTGCAGCTAGGTGCTTGAACTGCGCGGGCCTTAGCCGCACATCCACAGCAATCACATTGAGCCCAGCCAGCAGCGAACTATCTGACCGCTGGTGGTACCAGTCATACGCCGTCTTCTGCGGATCAAGGTCCAGCAGAAGCACGCGCTGCCCCGACAGATGCGCAGCGGCGGCGATGTTGGTGGCAAGGGTTGTCTTTCCCGCTCCACCTTTCTGATTCAGCACGGCAATTGTTCGCATGGCGATTCCTGTTCCCCTACTCGCCATCAGACGGCAGGCCTCCTGGGTTGCCAGCCATCCTGCCCCCTAGCCCCCTGGGAGGCAAGAAAGCGGCGCAACTTTCATCGGGCAGTTTTTCAACAACAGCCGTCGCGAAACTGTCCTTCATGCCGAAAGCCCGTCATTGCCCCGTACCCTCAACCCCTGCGACCATCCGAACAGATGAAGCGCCTACAACAGAATGCCTTAAGATGTTTGCCGGCTGCAGGCCGGCGGCCCCTGGTGCTCCTCCTGACATGCAGCTGCATGATTTTCTCGGGGACACTGCTTTTTGCCCCAGGAGATGTCCAGAGCTCAGAGCCTCCCCCCCTCCCAGAAGCACTGATCTCCCAGGAAGACGACCCCGTCGAGCCAGGAAGCGTTCTCCCCGAGAACATTGCGACTGGGCCACTGCTGCCTGCCAGGGAACCTTCTGCCGAATACCAAGATCGGCGCCGAGCATTTGTCGCTGCCCTAAAAGAGGGGCAGGCAGTCTGGAAAGAGCAAGGGCTCTCAATGGAGGAGCAGAAGCGACTTCGACTCCTCCTGAAGGCCAGTGTATTAGACAAGCAATCCCCCCTCAGAGACCTCTGGGACCTACTTCCAGCATCCGATGAGGAGCTTTAGGCGATGCCCAGAGCAGGAATAATCCTCGCTGGGATCCTATCCATTTGGATATCCCACTCCCAGACATCTCATGCAGGCGGCGGAGGTGGACCAACCGTCATCCCCAAGTATCGACACCATGAGAACCTGGGCACGGTTGCGACCTATGTGGCCTCCAAGCAAGTGTGCCTGGCACCTGGCGCTTCCGTCGAATTTCACACAGGGAACCTCTCCGAGTCCTGGGCTGACCCTCAGATGCATATCCTCAGAAGGAACGCTTCAACAAACCAGTGGGAAGAGCATTTCTTCGATGACGACTCTCTCGACGGGCGCAATCCGAGCATCTCCTTTGTAACAAGTTCCTCTGGGAGCGCCTGCACGGACTTCAAGATCTTGGTCAGAGCGCACGACAACCCTTCAGGTGGTAGCGGCGGTGCTGTCTTCACATTGTTCAGGGGGCTGTCCCCGCTGGGCACATACCCGCTAGGCGGATACGTGCTGCCAGACGCCGAGCTAGTCGGCACCACCAGAACAATAGAAACCGTTCGCGTTAACGAGGGTGCGGCCGCCTCGAAGATTTACCGCTTCGAGAAGCGACCAGGCGAGGCTCATCACAAATACAGAGCCGAGTCGACTGCAGGCGGAGTCAGCCCCTACAACACAAAAATGTCCGGCACCATCCACTCTGGGGACAATGGCGTCTCTACCGAGTGGGTGATTTCGACGCCCTCTGCAGAAACCAAGGAAGGCCCAATCTCAGTACTCATCAACGACGCCCAGGAGGGCGACGCCGACGGCGATGGGCTCGGCGATGGGCTCGAGGGGCTCTATGGGCTAATGACGTGCTCAGACACATCTGCCACGCCAGTCGACTGCAGTCTGGTAGCAGATCCTACGGACACAGATGGCGATGGCATTAGCGACTACCATGAGGCCATCGGACTAGATGACGAATTTGACCCATTGGAGCTTTACCGATGGGGGGCAAACCCTCGGCACAAGGACATTTTCGTTGAGATCGATCGCCAGGGATACACAGACCCCAGCGTTGATACGCCATATTTGTCTGAGGCTATGCTCGCGTTCGCAGCCGCAAAGTATTCTTCTCTACCAGCTATTTCCAACCCAGACGGGCTCCCCGGCATTAACCTACACTTCGACGTAGCGTGGTACTGCAGGACAGAAGAAGGCTTTACCGACAATTCGGGCGACAGCGATAATTTCACTCATCTTTGCGGAAAGTATGGGGGAGCGGGCTTGGTTGGTACTTTCCCGGACGGAACCCCTAACGCCGTCATGGGGGCATCAAACATGTCAAACGTGCGCCGTGATGTCTTTCACTGGATGCGAACGTATGCAGGCGCTCAAGGGTATGCCAAACGTGACTGCTGGGCATCCTCTGTGGGAACTGGTGGCATGCTCGGCGACCTAGATAGCAAAAAGCGTGTGGCGGCCACCGTCGCGCATGAACTGGGACACAACCTTGGCCTCACACATCAGGGCGTACTGAGTGACCAGACAGGCTTTAACCACAATCCAATCTATCCCAGTTTGATGAACTATGCTTACGACTTTGAAAAAGATGGGAGCATCGACAATGTTGCGTTTTCCGACGGAAGCAGGACGTGTATCAACCCTCTATCGCTGTCAGAAACGACCCCCTACTCTGCGGGCACTAACACAGCCTTCCTCGAGAATGAGCCGATGAACCTATTAGTGTCATCAACTGGCGGAGTTGATTGGAACCGTGATGGTTTTTTCGATCCGTCTGTGCGCGCCCTCTTGCTTGCACCAGGCAGCCACCGCTTCGGAGGTGCCGAGATCCCTCTTGCAGAAGGAGCAAACGAAGTGCCAGGAGCCACGACAAGCATCACGCCAGGTGCAGCTGAATTCTTCTCTTCGGGCCAGAACGCCCTTTGGCTCGTGCAAAGCAATCCACTGAGTGGAGTGCTCGAATATCAACTTCGCTCCAACTCTGGTCAGTGGGGGAGTCCGGCGGCACTGGGGTTCGCTCTATTTCGACTTGACAGTGAGCCTGAAGTGATCCGGTTCACTGGGGCCACTGGCAGCTATCTCTATATCTTTAGTATCGAAGACACGGCCACAGGGACGGTGTCAGGCTACCGAGTTGACGATAGCGGCGCCATTACTCCGATGCAGTTTACCCTTCCGCCGTCCGGCAGGCAGCTGCTCTCAGTGAGTGCAGCGAGCTCAGGAAATGCCATCTACCTGATAGGTCGTGACGCAAACAACGATCAACTGTGGATTAACCGACTAGACGATCCGCTGGGTACTGCTACCTGGGCTGGCTGGGAAGACGTTTCTGGAGGCACTCAGCCAGTACAGTCTCTTGGAACGCCCGCGCTTCAAGCTGGCCCAGATGGGCACCTCTTCATCGTATACAAGGCAACACAGTCATTTTTGTGGATGAAGCGCTATGATCCAGGCCTGCCCTTATCGAGCATATGGGAAAATGTGTCCCTCTCTAACGAGGCACTATGGAACACTCATAATGATGACTGTGTAATGGGCGAAGGGCGCCCTGGCCTAGTGTACCAATCTCATGTTGACGGAACTGGGGCACCTCTTCCTCGAGGAAATGGCTCGTTTTGGATGTGGTATCGCTCAACATGCTCAAACAACGAGACCAAAACGTTCATTCGACAGTCAACCGGCAATTTTGACGGCTCAGGAGCCGTAGCGTTCTCGATGGGAAGCTTCCACTACACACCGACACCTGGCGGACAAAGTGCTGGAGTTTTCGATATTTGCCCAGCACAGATTGATACTGGGGTCGCTTTGGTGGCGACCTCCGCAGGGCTCGAAGCGTTCACCCCGCAAGACACGACCTTCTCTAAAGAAGGTGTCAGTTGTGGCCCAGACTCCATCGTCAACTTCCCGTACGCAAGAGGATATGCTGACATAAACGTATGTGACTACGACGATGAGTCGACCATAGAGTACTACCTACCAACTTCGTTGCACTTTCAAACAAGTTGCCCAGAGCCAGCATCAATGTCTGAATTCGAATATTGCAATGCGCCACCGCTCTAGACAGATACGATGGAGCATCGCGCTTTGCATGCTTTGTGCGTGTCGTGAGGCGCCAACTCCAGTTACGTCTATAGACGCACAGCCAGAGATTGACAGTTCAGCAGACTGTTTTATACCTGTTATTCCAGAGCCAGCGTCCACCTGGGCTGTGGATGTGTTGTGGGAGCAGTCGATTACAACCAAGGCAAGTGGCAACGTGGTGGGAATTATTCGCACCTCCGATGCAATCATGACCTTCATGACCAACGGAATGGTTAGAACTTCTCTGAGTGGCGAGAATGCAATCGAGTCCTTATACGAAGACGGCATATTCTACGAGCGGGTCATCCAAGGCGCCGATAGCGCAGTTGCGCTCATTGGCCCTGAGCTCGGGGAACCAGGACATCGTCTTTGTCACCTGAGCTTGGATGGAGCCTTGGATATATCGACCTGTCTTGCGCTCCCCAACTCTCCTCCCATCCCCGCCCCCCCGCGATGGAATGGCAGTGCGTTTCAAGTACTCTCAAGGCAAAGTGATAACCTGGTGCTACGGGGACTCACCGCAAAGGGACTCGTTGTTGAGGACAAGAAACTAGCTCCGCAACCCGAGGCCTCAAATCTCCATGACGCGATTCCCTTGGGGGAATCGCAGCAATTCCTAACGATGACAGGCAAGCTCAGTGAGCCCATTTGCTCATCTGCCTGGGGACAGATCTTTCCAGGCAACAGTGCCCCAAGCAAGCTAAGCCCAAGCAAGAGCAAGGGCGTCAGGCTATGGAAAGCCTACTCGCCCAACGAAGTGTTCCTCTTGCACTCAGCCCTCTGTGTCCCCGACACAGATCTCTGCACTCGCACAGAAGGAGATGCCTCATTCTTTTCAAGTCGCATCCGCGAAGATGGAACTATCACAACCAAGCCTCTCCCTCAGCCAGTCTATGGCACGGCCGAGGTAGTCTGGGACGAGCAGTCTTTCGTTGCTGTAACGGCTTCTACGAATCGACTCACAGCATATATTTTTGGGGACGATCACACCCCCTTAGAGGGTGTGATTTCGATTCCATCTGCTGATGTGTCAAATCATCCCATCGTGGTAGCCAATGCTCCTCGCGACTTACTGATTGCCTTTAGGGCGCTGACAGGTGGACATCGTCTAATGCGGATTCAGGTTCGCCCACAATAGCCCTTCATGTCTCGTTTCCTGGCCTGGGGCGCATTCTTCCTTTTTCTGCTACTGCAAGGCGGAAGGGCGAGCGCTGGGAACGAAGGAGCTGAAGCTCGAGTCGTACTCCTGACGATGTCACCAGGAAGCGATAGCGTCTCGCAATTTGGGCACGCTGAACTTTGCATCGTCAGCTCTACCAGGCGTCGTGGCGATTGCTTCAACTATGGCGTCCCCCTCGACAAGGCCCCGTCATCCTGGGCGATAGCACGCGGCGGGCTGATCTATCACGTCCAACGCGAAGCGTTCGATAGGGTTGATAGGCACTACCAATCACAGGGACGAGCAGTCTGGGCTCAGGTTATCCCTGTCCCCTTGGAAGAAATCCCAGCCCTCCACAAGCAACTCATTCTGGATGCAACCCCTCGTGAATCCGAGTATGAGTATGAGCCTTTTACTGAGAACTGCACCACCAGAGTTCGTGACATCTTAGACACTGCATTGCACGGCAGGCTGCGCTTAAGCGCCGAGCTGCCTTCGGCGCTTACGTACAGAGCTGACGCTGCTGGCGCTGTCCGCGGCAGTGCTTTCGATGCCACTGTAATGGACCTGCTCCTGGGCTCTCGCGGTGACGAAACGCTTACGGAGTGGGAGAGTCTGTATCTTCCCAGGAGACTGCGTGAGCATCTTGCGTCCAAGCTAGGGCTTGTCCCTCGGCTGCTTCCGTCTGCCGATGTAGCTCTCCTACGGCGAAAGCCCCGCCCTGAAGGGCAGCGCGGGGGTGCATGGGTTCTGGCCTGCTGTATCGCTTTTGTGGCCCTGCTGTTGCTTGGGCGGCTATGCGCTCGCCTGATCCCGAGTCTCATTGCGATACCACTCGGCGTTTCTGGGGCTGCACTATGGTACTTGATTGCATTCGGGACTCATGAGCAGGCTTGGCCCAACTACGCAATACTGGTTCTATGTCCACTTGATCTGGTGTTAATCACTTGCGTTCGCGGGATTGGCGTCTGGGTCTTGCGATACTTGGAAATCAGAATTTTTCTCTGTGCCCTCGTCGCAGCTAGCGTAATCGCGGAGATAGTCTCTCAACCAATTGCAACCGAAGCACTAACTGTCGGCGTAGTCCTATTTTCTGCGCTAAGAGCCGCTCGGAGAGCTTGCTCTCTGCCGGATAAGGGCCCGCATCAGGGCGACCACCTGAGCGCTAGGGAACCATCCACTGTCAAATAGGGTCGCTATCTAAGACACCCCATAAAACACCGAGAAACCACCCTTCCTCGCGTTTCAGCGTCCTGCCTTTACATGCCGATTAGCCTATACTCCTGATGGCATGCCACGAGCGAAAGCGAAACCCAAGACCGTAGCCGCCTACTGTCGCGTCTCAACACGCGACCAGAAGAACGACAGCCAGCGCGCAGAGATCAAGCGCTGGCTTCGTGGTAACGGAATCAAAGCAGCAGACGTCTCGTGGTTCGAAGACAAGGCAAGCTCGAAGACTCTTGCGCGGCCAGCATTCGAAGAACTGCAGCGCGCCATCTTTGAAGGCACCATCAAAACCGTTGTCGTGTGGAAGCTCGATCGTATCTCGCGCGGACAGGTCGACGGCATGAACGTTCTCGCCGACTGGTGCGATAAGCGCGTGCGCTTCGTGTCGGTCACGCAGCAGATTGACCTGCGCGGCGCCGTTGGTCGCATGCTCGCAAGCGTGCTCTTTGGCTTCGCCGAGATCGAGCTTGAGTATCGCCGCGAGCGACAAGCGGCGGGCATTCGCCAGGCGAAGAAGCGTGGTGTTTACAAGGGCCGCAAAGCGGGCACGACGAAAGCGAAACCAGCGCGCGCGCACGAGCTGCGCGACCAAGGCCTTACTGCGCAGGAGATAGCGAACGCCATGGGCGTGAGCGAGCGTAGTGTGTTTCGCTACCTCGCAGACTTGCACGCGCCCTAATGGGCGTATAGCCGCCTGCGTGCGCGGGTGATAGCGAGAAGTGCCACAGCATGGCAACATTCACGCATGCATCACCTCATCCTCGTGGTCCTGCTCTCATGCTTTAGTGGCTGCAAGTCCGACAAGACGCCAGTGGTGGGGCAAGAACCGCCCTCTCCGCGACCCACCACATCCGACGCACGTGAGCCGATGGCTTCGCCTGTGATGTTAAACTTACTGCCGCCTGAGCTCGAAGGACTTGCGATTGGCATGAGCGTCGACAGGCTTCGTGCAGCTCGAAAAGCATCTGCCCTCAGGGTGACCTCAGCCCATCACTATCTCGAGGGCAATGCTCTAACAGGAAACGAGAACAACGACGAGCTAACGACCAAGCTAGACTCCATGAGCAAGCACCGCCGCAAGGTCGAAGCCGCCGACTGGCCCGGCATGGAAGGCCTGTACTACCTCGAAGAGACTTTCGAGAAATCACCCATCCAGAGAGCCAGCTACATGTTTCGCGACAGCGAGCTGCGAAGAGTCATCGTCTACTACGCTACTCCCGAGCAGGCCAAAGAGGCTTCACGCATACTGCTAGGCAAAGAATACACTACGAAGAAACGCTGGCTCAGCCCTGCTGGCGATGGCACTCCCGTTCTCAGTGGTTGGGTGTTTAAAGATCGATACGTCTTGGCAGCCGCTCCAAGCACAAGAGGAATAGACAAGATGGACAACGCAGGCACCCCAAAAGACGCAGCCCCGAAGTAAACGAAGCCACGCCTAAGGAGCTGACTCCTCTAGCAATGACGCTCTCTGCGGGCGGGGCTTAGTCGAGACTAGAACACTCGGAGGTGAACGGGCCAAAGAGGCATATACTCCCAGCCTTTCGCCTACGCTTGCGAAACTCAACCAGGTGCAAGGAGCAATAAAGGTACTTTATTGCTCATAGGAGCGCTCAATCGCAAACCACTCCGCTGCTTGCATGCAGTCGTGAACCTCACATGTTTCGGGCGTGAGAACCACACTCTTGCTCGACGATCGCGGCACCTAAGATTTCCTAAGAATCATCAAATACGTCACTCAGTGTTTTGGCGATAATGATTCGCTCACTAAGACGGTCGAGCGCCACGTCGTCGGCGCCTTGGACTCTGGCGACAACCTCAGCAGAAAGACTCCCAAAGCGCAGGTGCAGCTGCCTTAGCAGGCGCGCACGCCCTTGCTGCTGCCCTTGTCGTAGCCCCTGCTGAATCAGTCTCTGGCCGGCTGTCTTTGCGACTTCCTCTGCTTCTGGTCCAAAGTGCTTCTGCATAACGTCTCCGAGTTGCTCTTGGTCAAGCTCCGTGTTGACCTGCAATAAGTAGCCTAGCACGGTCCTCAGCTCATCAGGGCCGCCTTTTTCCGCGAGGAGTGTTCGCACGGGCTCTTGCCACACCACCCAGAATTCTGGGTGCATGTCGGTCTTCGTGCCGTGCTTGAGTGCGGCCAAGATGAGCATGGCCCGCGCGGTTAGCTCACGGCGTTTCAGTTCTTCGTCTGGCAGCGTCGAGAGGTCATCCAGTAGAAAGGAGAAGCTCGGCATGTGCGGCGCCATGGCTTTCGCCAAGTCGGCCGGCAACTCAAAGAGGTCAGCAAACTGGGTCGACCGATTCCAGCGACCTTCGCCGTGATAGAGGACGATGGGCACAATGGGCGGTGGCCATTCGGTTCCTCGGTTTCGCATCCAGTCATCCCAAATGCGCGCCATGTAGATGAGTAGTCGCAGGCTCATGCTCTTGTCGACAGTGCGCTGAGCCTCGAAGACGGTATAGAGAAGCGTTGGATGGTCATCCAGCGTGACGCTGTAGAGCATGTCCATTTGCCGCAGCTGCAGGTGTGAATCAATCGGCGCCTGCGGCTCGATTGCCAAGGTACTCCAGTCGACCTTCGCGGCAAGCTCGCTCGGCAGCACGGCCTTGAGCTCGCCGGCTGCGTGCGCCACATCTCCGAAGCTTCGCTTGATGAGCGCGTCGTGTGGATGCGGAATGCCGTGAGGCTTCTTTGGGTCGTCGGCCATGAGGAAGCGCCAGTATCGGCGGCATGCCTCGCCTTGGCAACTTGGCGAGAGATCCGGACGTGCACTCTTTTGGAGTCCGGATCTTCTTCGCGAAAAGAGGGCCCCGATAAGACCCCAGAAGAACGGTTTTCTTCTTTCTCGAAGAGCATCCCGATATCGCAAGCCGTTGTTTCCTTGCGCAAAACACGACAAATGCGCCCGAATTAACGACCTCCCGAAGAAAATCGCCGCATTCCGCGCAACTCACCACGGCTCATCCCGATAAGGCTGGCGAACGAACTGGGAGGCGCATGCTGCGCGTCTCGGTATTTCTCTTACGAAGGAGATCCGCGCCATGAACGAGACTGTCGAAGTTCTGCCACTGGGCTGGAGCGAATCTGGCGAGCCCGTCTCCGTTCCTCCGGGCGCAAGCGGCTGGCGCGTGAAGCTGCACCGGCCGGGCGCAAAGAAGCCCGCGCTGGTTCGCGACGCACGCGGCATCCCTACAGTGATTCCGCTGCAGGCGACGCCAGACGAGTTTCGCGCGGTTGTCGGCGTCGGTGGACGCTATCGCCTTGAGCCGGTGTTTTCCGACGGAAGGTCGATCGCCGATAGCGAGCCCGCCATCATTATCTTGCAAGAGGAAGAGCCCAAAGAGAAAGCTACGAGCAACCTCGGCAGTAATGATGCGCTCATCCTCAAACTTATCGAGGGGCACCACGAGAGCATTGCGCGCACGCATGAACTGATGAACGAGATGGTCGCGGACCACCGCGCGCAGGTCACAGCGCTTGCGGAGCAAAACACCAAGCTCGTCGCGTCTATGGCCGACCGCTTCGGCAGCTACCTCAGCGGTACCGCCAAACTCCTCGAGGCGACGAGCCCGCCACCGCCGCCCGAGCCGCCGCGCAATGCGCTTGAGACGCTCGGCGACTTTAAGAAGATTCGCGAGCTGTGCGCCGACCTCGGCGAGACCGCTATCACCGGCGAAGCCGAAGCGCCTTACACCGAACTCGTGACGGAAGGCGTTCGCACCGCCCTCCCCTTGCTCACGCAACTGATTCACAAATGCGTTCTCGGCCTATCGCCCGAGCAAACCGCCGCACTCACCGGCAGCGACACACCGCCCGCCGAGCAACCAAGCCCTGCCCCAGCGGCCTCGCAGCCGCAAAGCAAAGCCACCACCGATTTCGTCGCACACCTCAACGCTATCGAGAAGCACCTAACGCCCAACGAAGCCAAAGCGGTGCGCAGCGTTATCGCGACGATGAGCCCGGAGCAAATCAAGACGTGGAAAAGGCGCATCGTCGCTCTGCCACCCAAAGAAGCCGCCGCGCACATCCGCGAGCGGTTGCACGAAGAGAAGAAGGAGGCCCCCTCATGATTGCCGCGCCCGTTAACGATGTCTCCTGCCTCTCCAGGTTCACCGACGTTGCCAAGCAAGCCACCGAGCGCGCGGAAGTGCAGCAACTCGCAAACCGCTTCCTCGCCCGCAACGCGAGCACCGACGCCGCTCTCCACGACATGCGTCGGTGGCTACGAAACAAACCGCAACTCAACGACACCGGCCATGGCCCTGAGCCCCGAGTCGATTGCGGCACCGTTCAGCAGCGCGTCGACTACCTCGGCGACCGTCCCAACTGCTCCGAGCGAACGATTCTCTACTGCGCACTCGGCGAGCACATCGATCCGGACTCCATTCGGCAGATGGCGACCATCCGAACACCGGCCGGCCTGCACACCTTTCCGCTGGAGAACGGCGAGCCCGTCGTGCTTGACCCGCGCATGCCTCGCAACGCCCTCCTGCTTGGCGTCCACGCCATGCGCAACGGCAGCGCTTCCGAGATGCGGCCCCACGAGCTCGTCTCGTTCGCCCTCGACTTAGCCGAAGAGCCCGCACGCCAATACCGCAACGGACGCACGCGACTCGACAGCGCCGAAACAGCCTTGCAGCGCGCCTTCCGAGGCGAGCCCGTGGCGCCGTGCCCGAGCCGCTTCCGAAATTCTCTGAGTGATATCGCCTGGACGTTTGCCCTTGCCGAGCAAGCCGCCCGCGTCTCTGGCGGCTATGGCCTGGACGCTGTGCGCCTCTCCGCCATGGCCGTGCAATCCATGATGGCCGCCCAAGCACGCAACCTCTCCTTTCGCATCGGCGGCCTCAAAGTCGGCGTCGACACCAAGGCCTTGCGCAAAGCGCGCAAGCAAGTCCTGCGCTCAGCCAAGCAAGTCGCGAAGACCGCAGGCCCACTCGCAGGCCCCGCACTCAAGGCGTACCTACTCACCAATGGCATCCCGCCCCAGGCGGTGGATGCGGTCGCCGGAAACGTCTTGAAAAGCGCCGGCATCCCTCCGGGTCCACTCGGATTCAGAACCCCCGACGCCGGCAGCCTGAATGCCCTCGCATTCGACACCGCCGTTCAACAACTCACGAAGACCGCCCTAACGAAAGGATAACGATGGCAAAGAAACGAGCAGCCGTACAACGAAGAGCACCCGCCCCTCGGGCCCGAGCACGCGCGCCGGCCGCGCCTGCACGACGACGACCTGCCAGGCGTAAGAGCAACGTGGCGCTAAAGAACGGCGTTGCCGCTCTTGTCGGCGGAGCGAGTGGCGCACTTGCCGGAGGCCTGCTCGTCAAAGCAGGCGTCAAGCCCACCACGGCCGCCGTTGGCGTCACTGTAGCCGGCGCCGTCGGCACGATGACACTCACCGGCACAAGCCGCGCCGTCTCGGCGGGCGTTGCCTCTGCAGGCGCTGGGCAACTCGCGCTGGGATGGCTTGCAACGGTGCGCAACGCGCAGCCCGTGCAGGTGCTTCCACCGCAATTGCCCAACGCGGCCGAGATTGAGCGACTTGATGCAATCGACGTTGACGACATGTTTCGCCAAGCCCGCAACGAATTCCAATACGACGACGAAGACGACCACGACTTCGCCTCTGTGGAAGCCGCCGCCTAACCCCAAACCAAAGGAAAACGAATGACAGAAATCATTGATGTGGATTTTGACGATGATGATGACGACGACGTGTACTACCGGAACGCCCGGCGCCCGGTTCCACGCCGAAGCACAAGACGCAGTACAGGACGTCGGCGCAGCAGTCGCGCCGTCATGGTCCGCCCGGTCACGACAGCCGAAGCGCCGCAAGCGCGTAGCCCTATCGTGCACAAGTACGGGCAACTGAAGTGGGGACTCATTGCTGACGCAGGTGCAAAAGCGTTAGCAGCGATTCAACCGCTCCCCGGTGCGCCGACCATGTCGGGCGACGCAACGAAGAACATGCAGAACCTCGCGGACTATCACGAGGCACTCGCACAACACGCGAAGCGTAGTCAGCAACTCACAACGCTTGGCTCTATCGCAAAAGTGTTCTTGCCCTAGGCAAGCACCCGCAGTCGTCGCCTGAGTCGGCGACTGCGCCACCCTTTTTTCTAAAACGAACGGAGAGACGATGCCCGAGAGCATGTTTGATTGGTTTCCCTTGCCCGCGATTCGCAAAGCGACCGACGCACCAAGGCGCGTACTCGCTGATGTACTCGGGTTCCCCGCAACGCCTATCTACGCGACGAGCGACGACGAACCCACGGACGCATGCGAGCCGCGCACGCTCGCCCTCCCCGCACCAACACCAACGGCGGCGAAAGCAACGACACCGGCAACACGCACGCAGAAGCCGCGCAGCAAGAAGCGTCGACGCAAGACGCGGCGCAGGAGCCGATAGGTGGACGCGCTTAGCCTTGGCGCGTTCGCGGCCGCCGCACACCCTACCCTCCGGCAAGCGTCAGCAACGAGCGCCATCCCCACGGGCATCATGCGCGTTCGCAAAGGCGACTTTGTGAGCATGCGCTTTGCCATGCGGGACGCGTTCCTCGAGGCGCGCGGCGTTGACTCGTCGAAGCAAGACGGCGTCGCCGCACCGAAGACGACGAACGAAGATGCGCGCGCAATCGCCCGCTACTGGTCCGAAGCCTTGCAACGCTTTGGCAAAGGCGTTGGTGGCGCATGGCCACGCGACTGGCGCACGTACGCAAAACGCGTTCAGTCGCAAACCGCTGGCAGGCCTAAGGCACAAACCTACTCAGAAAATTACCAACTCTGGCGCGAGGTCACGAAGCTTGCGATTCACCTCAATTCCATCCGCGGCGCACGCCCGAGCGAGTGGAGTTACGCATGGGAAGCGCTCAAAGAGTCCGCCGCCGAGCTCCCAGAGAATCTCGCCAGCGCCGGCCAAGCCATTGGCCGCGTGGCCGTCTCGCCAATCGCTGGCGCCGCCAAGGGGCTTGGCCTCGATACGAAGACGGTGCTCACCGGTGTTGTTATCGCGACCATCTCAGCGGTCGTTATCTCGAAGGTGCTTCCATGAACGACCGCGACACATTACTACTCGGTGGCCTCGCCCTTGTCGGACTCGGCGGCATTGCCTACGCGACTTCACGCAAGCCAAGCGGCGAATCACCAAGAACCACCGAGACGCCGAAGCAACTCGGCGGCACGAAACGACGCAAAAGCCGCCGCATAGGAAGTGGCCCCTACTGGGCGCAAACCGGCTCTACGACGCGAACTGACGATATCGAAACCCTCGCACGGGTCATCACATCCGAGGCCGGCTCGCAGAGCCTGGCCGAGAAGCAGGCTATCGCCTGGGTTGCGCGGAACAAGTCAGTCGTGCGCCGCACGCCATTGGTAAAGTTCTTAGGACAACCATTCGGCAAGCAAGGCGCGCGCATGGCAAATGGCAAGCGCCGCACGTTCTCAACACGACAAGCGGCCACACCCGCAAGTCGCGAAATCGCCACGCAGGTGCTGAATGCGCCGCAATCGGCAGATCCAACACAGTCCGCAACGTCGGCCTTTGAGCCGAAGCTACAAGACAGGCTCTTCAACAAAAAACGGTACCGACGAAACGCCGAGATGCTCCGCGCCGAATGGCACGAGGGCGGCGGCCACCGCGTCGGACGGATAGGGAGATGGGAACTATGGGCACAACGAGCCAGATAGACGATGCAATCGCGGTCGTACGAGCCGCATTCGAAGACGGAGCGACGGAATCGACGATGAAACAGGGCGCTCAGGTGCTCGAAACGATGCTTTCGTCGCTTCAGGGCGCCATAGACGCCCAGAACACGCCCGAACCTGAGCCGGAAACGGCTCAGAAGGCCGATCTGCCGCCGAAACCGGCAAAATCGCCGGGCCCAGACCTGCTCGATTACGTGATCGGGGTGCTAAAATCGCAACTCGACGAGGACGATCGAAGCGCGGTCGACCTCGCTTCCGGCGAAGCCGGATTCTCGGTGCCGTTCATCCAGGTCTAGGGCGTGTTTGGCTGAAAACCGGCGCCCGTCAAAACTCCGTTCTAAGCGGCGCTTGCTGCTAGGGTCACCGGAGTGCGAAATAGAGAGATCTGACGTGTTAGCGGTGAGTTTTGGGGCCTTACAACGAGTGCTATCGGCGTTCGGTCGACCCCGAGGAACTCTGCCCGTCAGCAGACGGGCCACTTCGAGGTTTCGAGACGCGAACGATGAAGCGGGCAGAAGGCGAGGTTTGGCTAAGATGTCGACGGTGTTTTGGTCAGACCTAACCGAGTTGCTGTTTTACAGCTGCCGGCGATTAGCCGGTCCACGTTCTTCGAGAGGGGTGTCGGGGATGCTTCCCCGACCGGGGGTGGAACGGGGGCAGAGCCCCCTCACCTGTGGCGCCGGTTAGGCGCCTCCATGTGTTCCAAGTGCGAGCGGTTTTCGTGGGGGT
The DNA here is from genome assembly GCA_024762925.1 of Kofleriaceae bacterium. Lineage (GTDB taxonomy): Bacteria > Myxococcota_A > Polyangia > Haliangiales > Haliangiaceae > NORP324. The sequence continues at coordinate 16,331 of JANTGM010000028.1, forward strand.
GACGGGGGCGTGAGCCCCTGTCCGGGGTGTAAGGGGCAGAGCCCCTCGGGAGCACATAAAGAACTTAAGAGTACTAAAGAGTACATAGCGATTTTTTCTCTGTGGATAAAACCCGGAAAGACGAATAGTTACAACTAGTTGCGGCGGGGCCAGATTGGTCAGGCTTCCCCTAGCTCCCGGGCTTCCTTCCCCTAGCTCCCGGGCTTCCTTCCCCTAGCTCGCGGGCTTCTTCCCCTAGCTCCCGGGCTCGCTTCCCCTAGCTCCCGGGCTCGCTTCCCCTAGCTCCCGAGATCTTTGAGGGGCAATCACACCAGCAAAAACGCACCTAAACATCAACCCCGGGGAGGCTCATCTGTGGCGCAGAGCGCTCCGCCTCAAGGATAAAATCCTTCCTATCTGCAGCCTCTCGGAGCGACACGCGAAGCTTGTATTTCTCGCCCACGATCGGCTTACCGCTGAGCCTCTCAAGCGAGGGAAGTACCTTCTCCTTGCGCTTGCTCTTGTAGCGGTAGGTAGCCATCCCAAGCTCTGCGAGCAGCGTCTCTAGGCGGATGTGATAGCGGTCCTTCCCAGCCAGCTCATGATCTAGCTTTGCGTAGAGCAGCGGCGCCAATGTCGACCGTCGGCCGCCCCTAGCCACTCGGCCTCCTGGCCCCCCAGCCCCCTGGCCCCTTGTTTGATTCTCGCGATCTGTAGCGCTTAGTTCGAGATATGGCGTCAGGAGCAGCTGCTTCACGCGCTTGCGAAGGAACTGCTCAGTCACGAACGGAGAGAACGAAACGGTCACCTCTGCACGCCCGCCAGGCCGAGGAAGCATCGTCTCCTCGTCAACATTCTCAGCCACCCAGGTGGCGCCGTCGACGAGCGTGAAGTTCACGCGATCAACCTTCCCTTGCCAGCTGTACGCCTGGCTCCGCTGAATCGGAATCCCTGACAGGTCGGCCAGCAGCCGACTGGCTCGACTGTATGCCTTGGCCGAATCGTCCCCAATGAGAGCCATAACCAGCTCGTACTGGGACATCTTCAGCACGCCCATTGTCGCCTTATCGGTCTCCAGAGCGTAGCCCTGCTCGTCCCACAGCTTCAGCAGCTTGTACCAGCACTCCTGATGCTCCTGCTTGAGCACACCGCGATGGGAGTTCGTTCACTGGCAAGGCGTGAACAACGAGCTTGCCGGGACAAGTGAGGCGCTGAGCAACGCTGAGCCGAAGGCGTCCAGAGCGCGAAGAACCGAGCCAGGGCGTTCTATGCCTCTGGATCCCACACTAGTTATCGAACGACCGAGTCCAAGACGAGGGACAAGCCATCCACAGGAATCGCGCCACGCACCCGTCCCTCGATATCACCAGGCTCAACGCTGCTTGCTTCGCCATCGTGATCCACACGAGCGTAGACTTCGACGTCGCCTGAGAACTCGGTTCCTGCCACCATAGAGTTGGCGCCACTCAGGTGAAAGTCAACCGGAAGAGTTCTTACATCGATTCTCTCGACTGCCAACGGTTGCCCGAGAATATCCCCGGTCACCTTGTTGATTGGCCGCACGGAGAGAAAGATGATTGCGCCTGCCTTGATGAGGGGCGCGGTCTCAGAATTGCTCGCAATGCTGCCCGCAACAAACTGCTTTGGGTCGACAACCCGATTGGGGTCGGGTGCCATGAGCCCACCGGGGTTCTCGCCACCACTCATATCGAGGCCGGCGTGCGGATCGGCGCCCGCTCCCATGTCCAGTCCTGCATGCGGATCGCCAGCTCCGCCTATATCGAGCCCTGCGTGCGGATCGCCAGCCCCTCCCATATCCAGACCTGCGTGCGGGTCGCCAGACATCGTCGGGGCGGTCCCAACCACCGTCCCCGAACTCCAAGAATTTGCGACAGGAAGTGATGCAGCGGGGTCGTCCTTCTTGTCCTCGCCACAAGATGCAAGGATTGCGAGAGCCATGAGGTAGCGAAACATCCCTGAAAGCTAGCCAGATCCGCCTGTCGGAACAAGGCTCGGATAGACATCTTGCCCCTGACATGTAGGATGCGGCCAGATGACGTCGCATCGCATATTGGCCATGGTTTGTGGCCAACCACCCGAAGAAATTGAACGTGAACACGGCAACTATATGCACTGGTTCGCAGAAGCGATGGGCACTCGCGTGCAACTAGAATCGTGGGATGTCCGTGAGCGGCGCCGCGAACCTGACCTTCGGGAATATGCGGGAATGGTTGTTACAGGCGCTCCTGCATCCTTGACGCAGCCAGAACCGTGGATGGAAAACGCCATCGAACTCATTCGGCAGGCTGCGGAAACCGAAGTGCCCGTGCTCGGCGTGTGTTTTGGTCATCAGCTTGTGGGTTGCGCGTTCGGCGCCCCAACGGTCCCAGCAGAAGGTCATGGTGAGCATGGCAGTCATTCAGTCAGACTGACAGAAAGCGGGAAGACGGACCCGCTCTTCGCTGACATGCCCGAAGAATTCTTGGCGCAGCTTACGCACTATGACCAAGTCGACCCGCAGGCGGTGTCCTTTAGCAATGGGCTTCGGGTGCTTGCAGCGAGTCGGAGCTGTGCGGTTCAAGCGTTGGCCGCCGGCGACCATATTCGCAGCGTGCAATATCACCCAGAGTTTTCGACGCGGCTGATGCAGAGCTACCTGAACAACCGAGACGAAGGACCACAGGCACAAGACTGCCGAACGGCCTCACGGGTCTTTCAAAACTGGATCGATCACTGGATCGTTGGCAGAGCATCTTGAGTAGTCCCACCCAGCGAGAGGAGCACCAGCGTCTTCTCAATGACGAAGAGGGCACGATCTTTAAGGACGCACCCAACCGTGTGGCTCTGTGCTATCCAAGCCCCTACCGAGCCGCGATGTCATCACTTGGCTATCAGAGCATCTATCGGCAGGTGAACGAGTGCGAGTCGCTCGCAGCGGACCGGGCTATGCTGCCCGATGACGCGCAGGACATGCTCAAGCGTGGTGAACTGCTGCACACGATGGAGGCAAACCGCCCGGTTGCGCACTACTCAATGCTTGCGTTTAGCGTGGCATATGAGCTTGAGATAGCGGGCGTCATAGACTGCCTTCGCCTATGCAAACTTCCTCCGCTGGCCACAGAGCGCCCGGCCGATGCCCCCTTGGTGATTGCTGGTGGCCCTCTCACCTTCTCGAATCCCGTTCCTCTCGCGCCCTTTTTCGACATCATTATTGTCGGCGAAGGAGAAGAACTTTTCCTAGAGCTTTGCACTGTTGCAGCCAAGCTGGGCTTTGAACGCCGTCGTGTATGCGAGCACTTTGCAGGCAAGGCGGGGTTTTACCTTCCAGCTGTCGACGCAGACCTATGCCCGCCGATCGCTCAAGCCAGCATGGCAAGCCTGCCGGCGCGTTCGCAGATCATCACGCCGAACACCGAACTGCGGTCCATGTTTCTCACCGAGGTTGCCCGCGGATGCTCACGAGGTTGTACCTACTGTGTCATGCGTCGGAGCACCAACGGCGGCATGCGCGCGATACCGCCCGAGGAGGTACTCGCCGGCATTCCAAGTCATGCTTCGCGAGTCGGGCTGGTTGGAGCGGCGGTTACCGACCATCCGAAAATCACTGAGATTGTCGCACATCTTGTAGATAGAGGCCTTGAAATCGGCATCTCGTCTCTGCGCGCCGACAAGCTGGATGACAACTTCGTTTCCCTCTTGGGGCGAGGTGGCTACCGTACTCTCACCGTTGCCCTCGACGCACCGAGCCAGCGTATGCGTTCGGAAATCGAGCGCGTGACCCAAGAAAGGCACGTGATTCGCTGTGCCGAGATGGTGCGGAGGCACAAACTGCACACGCTCAAGCTCTATATGATTCTGGGGCTCCCAGGGGAAACTGATGGCGACATCGATGAGCTCGTGGACTTCATGATGCGCCTACACAAGGTGCACGGAAAAATTGCCTTGGGCATTGCGCCCTTCGTTGCCAAACGTCACACGCCACTAGATGGCGAACCATTCGCGGGCATCAGCGTCGTAGAAAAGCGACTCAAGCGCCTGCGCAAAGGGCTAAAAGGCCAAGTCATCGTGCGCCCAACTTCCGCACGCTGGGCATGGGTGGAGTACATGCTTGCACAGGGGACCAGCAGCGCAGGGCTGGCGCTCTATGACGCCCATCTCGCCGGCGGCCGCTTCGCCGATTACAAGCGGGCCTTCAAGGAGCGTGGCTGTGAGCCCACTGGCCCCGTGGCTCGCGTGCTCAGCTCGGCCGAGATTCAGCGCAGCAAACGGGAAGCGCTTCGCAAGCGACTTGTCGTGCAACAGTAGCCGGTGAACCGGAGGGCAAAACACCTGGCGCTCCGCGGCTCGCATCGGCATCCGCTTGTTTCGCCCAGTCCCGAATCGACTTGGCCGCTACGCCAAGCTCCTTCGCGAGCTGCACGACGGGCTTGTTGCCGGCTTTAAAAAGCCGAACCGCCTCTGCTTTGAATTCCTTGCTATATCGGGGTGTTCCCATGACCTAGACCTCTCTAAGTGCCGTACTAACTCGCACGACAGAAAGTGTCTACGGGAACGGAACAAGCCCAGGCAGCATCTACACCTCTAAGGAAATCACCCAAATCTGTGGCCGACTCGGCTGCCTGCTCTGCCATGCACCCGTGCGCGATGGCGCGGCAAAGGGCAAGGTCGAGCGGTTCTTTCGCACGGTTCGCGAGAGCTTCCTCATTCGCAAACTCGATCTCACAAGCGTTGGCGCGCTCAACCAAGCGTTCACCAGATGGGTGGAAGAGGACTACAACGCCAGTACGCACAGCGTGCTCAAGATGCGGCCAATCGATCGCTTCGGCCTCGACCTATCGCGGGTGCGTTTCCTCCCGCCGCACGAAGTCAACGACGAGCTCTTCTACGTCGAAGAAGACCGCAAGGTGCTTGCCGACAACACCTTCTCCCTCAAGGCCATCCGCTTCGAAGCGCCACGCGATTTGCGATCCCGCAAGGTGCAAGTGTGCTTCTCGCGAATGAGTTTCGACAGGGTGGTCGTCTACTACAAAGGCGAGCGCATGGGGCAAGCTTCGCCCGTCGACTTTCGAGCAAACGATAGGCCGCCCAAGGACAAAATCTCGGAGACCCAATCGTGATTCGAGCGCACTTCGGAATCGATATTGAGTTCAGGTTTGATGTCACAAGCGAGCACCGAATTGGCGTCGTAAGAATTTCTCTCAATTTCCACGCTGACATGGCATAAATATGCCTCAATGATCGTAAGCCTGAATAGACGTACGACGCCCGTGGCCGAACGAACCATCGCCGAAACGCCGAAGAGGCCCGAGCGCATGCATTGGCGCTCGAGCCTCTGGCAGAGGTGCTGCTTCTGAGTGCTTGGGTCGATTAGGCGATCAGGTCCTCCCTCTTGCGCCAATGGGGCTGCAGAAGCACACGATTGACCTGCTTTAAGTCGACGGTGTGTGTGCGGTCTCTGACGGCCTCGAGCATTGCGCCGACGCACAAGTTCTTTGTACTGCGCAGAGCGTCTTCCGAAGAGCGTGCGATGAGCGCCATGGCCTCTGGCGTGAATGTCGAATGCGCGAGGGCCACGCGGTCGAGCTGTTCTTTGATGAACGTTTCGATGTCGTCTGGAGCGAGCTTCTGCATTGTGGCGGAATAGGTAACGCGGCTCTTGATGTCCTCGTTGACACTGAGGGCGAGTCTTCCGAGAAGTTCTGGTTGTGCGATGAGGATGAGATTGTGGTTCTTCGGGAAGTCTTCGAGGAGCAGCCTGAGCCCCTCTAGTCACACAACCTCCATAGGAGCCGTAACGGGCTGCTACAGCGACTCTGCCGCTGCCACTGCTCCGCGCCCCCATCGCTCGTCCGCGCCCTCGAAGGCAACGCCAGCGAAGCCGAGGCGGGCAAGCCGCACCACAGGATCTCCTGGGGCTTCAGAGCCGGCAATGCCCAAGGCTCGCGACACCTCGATGGGTTTCGTGCTTCCCATTGGCGTGCTTTTGACCCGAACGCGAACCAGCGCGGGAGCGCTTGGCCAATCAAGAATCGCACACAGCTTGTTGCTGGCGCTGGCGTTCAAGACATCCACATCAGAGACAAACGAGCGAACATCGATTTGCTTCTCCTTTCGCTCTACGAATAGTTCTGTTTTCCCAAGAAACTCAGCAGCCATCGCCCCAAGACGCTTCTCGTCCCACGGCGCCTCGTCCTCAGCAGGGCAGATCAAAACTTCGTAGCCTTCAATGAGCTTCGAGAGGCCTTTATCCTTGGGCGTTAGCTCCCACACACCCGTGAAGTTGATGCCTTCAGGGGAAACCTCGACAAGCCGCTCATGCACCTCTTTGTCGCTGAGCTCGGTCACCAAGACGACGTCGACAAGCTCGCCAAAACTCGACACACCCAACGGAAGTGCTGGAGCAAACTGCATGTTGGGCTTTGGGCTGAAGCCCTTCGTGTAGGCCACGTTGATATCCGCTCGACGGAAAAGCCGTGCAAGAACGCGCATCGTATCGAGGTGCCCTAGGTAGGAGATGCGCCCGACTTTGGCGTAGCGCAAACGCATGCGACGTGTCACCAATCCCTCGTCCTCTTTGCGCGGCTGGGGATGCTTCTGGCCATTGCGCTCCTTAGTCGCTCGAACCACCTTCTCGCGCGGTGGCGCAGGCTTCTCGGCCCCAAGACTTCGAAGCGACACTAAGCGTTCTTCTTTCATCGCGCGAAGATCACAAGCGACACCGCAGTCGTAGCAGACGAGCTTGCCCGTCTCGGCCTCAGCGTCTTGCAAGTTAGAGTGATGCACCAAGTGTCCGCGAACTTTTCCACAGGGCGGGGAAAGGCGGTTCTTGACCGCTTTGCGGTACTCGGAGAGCAAAAAGCCCTCTTCCAGTCCCACGTCAATGTGGTCCCATGGCAAACGGGCGGTCACAGGACGTGTTCCGAGATACTCATCGGGATTTAGCCCAGTCTCTTCGATGATGGCCTGCCAATCTCGAAGATCAAAGCACTCTGTCCAGCCGTCAAAGCGAGCGCCCCGCTGCCACGCTAAGAGCAGCGCAGCGCCAACTCGGCGATCGCCGCGCGACATGACACCCTCTACCCACGAGACGCCTTTGTCATGCATCTTGAGCTTCATGCCGCGTTGATGAAGTTCCCCGCGAAGCATCTTCTGCTTGCGCGCCACTTCCTCGAGTGAGTCTTGCGCGCACCATTGAAACGGCGTGTGGGGCTTGGGCACGTGCGTTGAGACCGAGACGGTCACCTCTGACTTGCGGCCACATTCCTTGCGACCAATGTTGAGCATCTCCTTGCCCGTGTCGGCGATTCCGATGACGTCCTCGTCCTCTTCTGTCGGCAAGCCGATCATGAAGTAGAGTTTGAGACGGTGCCAACCACGTCCGAAGATGCGGCGGGCGCTCTCTTCGATGTGCTCTTGGCCCACGTTCTTGTTCACGACATCGCGCATGCGTTGGGTGCCCGCTTCGGGCGCGAAGGTGAGCCCTGAGATGCGCATTTGGGCCATCTCGTCGAGAATTTCGGTTCCGAGGCCATACGCGCGAAGTGACGAAATCGACAGCGAGACCCGCTTGTGACGCACCTCGCCCATAACCTTTTTTACAAGGGGCGTGATGCTCGAGTAGTCGGCAGTGCTTAGGCACGTTAGCGAGGTTTCATCGTAGCCTGCCTTGTTCACACCGTCGACGATGCTCTTGACAATCGAGTCCGGTGAACGCTCGCGAACCGGTCGGTAGATCATGCCCGCTTGGCAAAAGCGACAGCCCTCGGTACAGCCACGAGCAATCTCCACGCCTGCTCTGTCAAAGATCGCTTCGGCATAGGGCACTGGCGCATCCGAGGGGAACGGATAGGCATCGAGATCGGCGACCATGGCGCGGTTGATCCGCTCGGGAACCCCCTCGACCAAAGGCTTTCCCACAACCTGCATCCCTGTGTCTTTGTCTACGATAAGTTCGTAGAGGCTCGGAACATAGATTGGGTATTGCGCCGCAAGCTCGGCCAACAGCTCACGCCGATCGCGCCCTGCCCGGCGCCCCGCGGCAAAATCGCGAACCAGGCCCGCCAATTCTTCCTCGGCTTCTCCAATAAAGAACGCATCGACGAAGTCCGCGATGGGCTCAGGATGCGTCGCACAGGGGCCACCTGCGAGAATCAGAGGCGCATCGTTCTTGCGCTCACTCGTCTTCTGCGCAATGCCCCCCAGATCGAGCATCGTGAGAACATTGCTGTAGCTAAGCTCGTACTGCAGCGAGAAGCCAACGACGTCAAAATCACAAAGCGGGGTTTGGCTCTCAAGGGAAACCAGTTTGAGATCGCGGTCGCGAATCTCCTTCTCCATGTCAATCCAAGGGCAAAAACACCTCTCAGCCCAAAGGTCCTCTTCCTTGTTGAGGCCCGAGTAGAGAATCTTCGTTCCCATGTGGGACATGCCAATTTCGTAGACATCGGGAAATGCCAACACGATCCGACCGCTGACAACTTCCGGGTCTTTGTTCACGGAGAGGTATTCGCCCCCGAGGTAACGCGTGGGCTTGGCAACTTTGTCGATGAAATCTGAGTAGATGTGGCGCATCGTTTGACCTTGAGAAAGGGCGCGCAGGATGCACGGAGCCCAAGGTTGTGGTCAACGAAATAGCGCCTATCCGCCTGCAACAGCGCGCACAGCCTCACGCAGCTCATTCACTTGGAAAGGCTTGCGGAGCACCGGGACGGATGTGAGTGCCAAAAACGACTGAATCGCCACCGGAAGGGCACCGCCTGTCATGAACAGGAAGCGGCAGCGAAGCGCCGAATCTTGGGGGAGCGATGCATAGAGTTCAGCTCCCGTCATCTCTGGCATCACAAGATCGCAAATCACGACATCAAAGTCTGTGACCGCAATGTGGGCCAATGCTTCTTGGGCGCTCGCGACCACCTGAGCCTCGCAGTGCTCCAAAGCCGCAGCCGTCGTGATCCGCATGCTTGCATCGTCGTCGACAATCAGGACTCTGCAGCGGGCTTCCACCCGCTGACCTTACGGTGGGAGCTTCCCCTCCTGCAAGGTCGGCCTTGGTACAAGGTCGTCCAAACGATTCTCGTAGGCCCCTGTATTGGCATCTGCGTGCCCCCATGGATCTGCTCAAGCGGTGCCCCTCATTCCGCCAAGGCACGGTTTCGCCCTGTGTGATGGCCACTCCGAAACTCCGTGCGATTTTGGGGGCCTGGACAACTAGCGAAGTGCCCCACGCGACACTATGCTCGCAGGCGCTATGTCCAGCAGAGCAGACATTCGAATCGAGCCAGACACCCCAGAGAATCTAGAGGCAACGACCGAGGAGGAGTTGCTTCCCCTCTACAAGACAATGCTTTCGATTCGCCGCCTTGAAGAGGCATCAGCCAAGGCCTACTCGGTTGGCAAGATCGGCGGCTTCTTGCACTTGGCCATTGGCCAGGAAGCCGTGTGTACTGGTGCGGTAGCCGCGCTTCGCCCCGAAGATTACATCACTAGCACCTACCGCGAGCACGGGCACATCTATGCGCGTGGTGTCAGCGCTCGAGCAATTCTCGCAGAGATGTGGGGCAAGAAGACTGGTGTTGTGAAGGGGCTTGGCGGCTCGATGCACATGTTCTCTAAAGAGCACAATTTCTTGGGAGGCCATGGAATCGTCGGCGGTCATGTGCCCATCGCAGTTGGTGCCGCATTCAAGGCCAAGTACCATGGTGAGAAGCGGGTTAGCGCCGTCTTCTTCGGCGATGGCTCCGCAACGATTGGCGGGTTCGCAGAAGGGTTGGCGCTCGCTGCCCTTTGGAAGCTTCCGGTCGTCTTCATCTGTGAGAACAACCAGTACTCGATGGGGACCCCCCTGTACCGCACCACAGCGGCGCCAGACATCACACAACGCGCTCTGGCCCACGACATGGACCGCGACCGATTCGATGGCGATGACGTTATCAAAGTGAAGCGGCGAATCGCCCTGGCAGTGGAGCGCGCTCGCGAAACCAATCGCCCCACCCTCATCGAAGTGCGTACCTACCGCTTCCGAGGCCACTCCATGTCGGATCCAGGTCTGTACCGAACCCGCGAAGAAGTTGCCGAATGGAAAAAGGGCGACCCACTCGTTCGGGCCAAGCGCCGCCTCATCGAGGAGCTCGGTGTGGACGAAGAGAAGATCAAAGCGATCGCCGCTGAAGTCAAAGACGAGATCGCCGATGCGGTCCGTTTTGCGGACACAAGCCCTGCGTCCGACTCCTACCTACCCTACGTGATCAAAGAATAGTTCGGAGAACCCTGTGCCAATCATTAGTTATCGAGAAGCGCTAAACGCAGCCCTCCGCGAGGAAATGCAGCGCGATGAAACTGTTTTCCTTATGGGCGAAGAGGTGGGTCACTACCAAGGCGCGTACAAAGTGAGCCAAGGGCTCTTAGAAGAATTCTCAGAGCGGCGAGTCGTTGACACGCCCATTGCCGAGCTTGGATTCTCGGGCGTTGGTGTCGGTGCAGCCATGGTTGGCTTGCGCCCGGTGATCGAGTTTATGAGCTTTAACTTCTCGCTTGTGGCGATTGATCAAATCATCAACCATGCGGCAAAGATGTATCAAATGAGTGCGGGACAGTTTCACATCCCGATGGTCTTCCGTGGTCCTAGTGGCCCCGCGGTCCAGGTGGGCGCCCAACACTCACAGTCATTTGAGTCATACTACTGCTACGTTCCCGGGCTGAAAGTGGTTTGTCCCTCAACTCCCGCCGACGCCAAAGGCCTACTAAAGACCGCAATTCGCGACGACAACCCGGTCGTCTTTATGGAGAGCGAGCTGCTCTACAACTCGACAGGTGAGGTGCCTGAGGGCGAGCACTTGGTGCCTTTTGGGAAAGCGGAAATCAAGCGTGCTGGGAAAGAAGTGACCCTGATTGCCTGGTCAAAAATGGTGGAGGTTGTCCTCGAAGCTGCCACCGAGCTTGAAGCTCTGGGCATCGACGCCGAAGTCCTCGACCCTCGCTCGCTGCGTCCGCTCGACATCGACTCTATGGTGGAGAGCGTTAAGAAGACAGGGCGCTGCGTGATTGTGGAAGTGGGCTGGTCGATGTGCGGTCTGGGTGCCGAGATTGCATTCCAACTGCAGCGTGAATGCCTCGACTACCTTGACGCGCCGGTCGAGCGAGTCACCTCTGACGATGTTCCCATGCCCTATGCAAAGAACCTCGAGCAAGAGGTCATGCCCCAAGTGAAAGACATCGTCGCTGCCGTCAAGCACGTGCTCTACCTCGACTGAGGTTCCCCTTCCTCTCGCGAAACGCCAAACCAGAAAGACCCAACAATGGCCCAAATCATCGGACTACCAAAACTCTCTCCAACCATGGAAGAAGGCGTGCTCGTGCGCTGGGTGAAGCAAGAAGGCGACGAGGTAGAGCCCGGCGACCTGATTGCCGAAGTCGAGACAGACAAGGCCAACATGGATTTCGCCCTCGAAGATGAGGGCGTTCTACTCAAGCTCCTTGTCGAAGCAGGTGCGACCGTCAAGCTCGGCGCACCTGTTCTCATCCTCGGTGAAGCTGGCGAAGACATCTCAGAACTTCTCGTAGAGGCGCAGAACCAGCTCTCCGCGGGTCCAGCTCCGGCGGATCCCGTAGCGTCTGCCCCCGTAGCGTCTGCCCCGGCAGCGTCTGCCCCGGCAGCGTCTGCCCCGGCAGCGTCTGCCCCCGTAACGCCCGTCGCTTCAATGCCCGTGGCGACAACACCGGCTTCAGGCGGGCGTTTACTCGCATCTCCGCTCGCCAAAACGTTGGCAATTGAGCTCGGCATTGACCTGCGCACCGTGACGGGAAGCGGCCCTGGCGGACGTATTGTCGAACGAGATGTTCGCGCTGTCGCCGGCACGGCCCCACAAGCTGCACAAACGGCCCCACAAGCTGCTGCCGTTCTCTCAGGTGAAACGGCACTTGCAGTCATTCCCCCAGGCCCTCTTGCCGTTCCAGGAAACGATGGCGAATACGTCGACAAGCCGCTCACCAACATCAGACGCACGATCGCTGAGCGGCTCACCGCAGCAAAGCGCGACATTCCGCACTTCCGCCTCACAACATCCTTTGAAGCTGGCCCGCTCTTGGCCTTCAGAAAACGTCTGAATGAGCTGATGGGTGGCAAAGGCAAGGTCACCATCAATGACCTGCTTATCAAGGGCATTGCCCTGGCCCTTCGCAGAGTGCCTGATGCAAACGTCGCATACTTGGGGAATGCAATCCGCTACTTCACACAGGTGCATATTGGCGTTGCAGTTGCGCTTGAGCGTGGCCTTATGACTCCCGTTGTTCGCAACGCGGATCTCAAGGGCCTGGGTGTTATCAGCACCGAGGTAAAGGACCTGGTTGGGCGGGCAAAGGACCGCAAACTCAAGGCACATGAGATCACGGGCTCAACCTTCACCATTTCCAATCTTGGCATGTTCGGCATCGACCACTTCGACGCCATCATCAACCCGCCTGAGGGGGCCATCCTTGCGGTTGGCCGAATCGTCAAGCAACCCATCATCGACGACGATGGAAAGATTGGGCTTGGCCAGCGGATGACTATGACGATGTCGTGCGACCACCGAGTCATCGATGGAGCCGTCGGCGCACGTTTCCTTGACGAATTGGTGGAGTTGCTGGAAAGCCCCGAGTCGCTTGCACTTTAGAAAGACCTCAAAACCATGAGCATCAATTGCGATCTATGTGTCATTGGCAGCGGCCCTGGTGGCTATGTCGCCGCAATTCGAGCAGCCCAGCGTGGCCTTAGCGTAGTCTGTGTCGAGCGTGAAGAGCTTGGTGGCATTTGCCTCAATTGGGGTTGTATCCCCACCAAGGCCCTCTTGCGCTCGGCCGAGGTCTTAGAAACCTGCCAGCGCGCCGATGAGTTTGGCATCACCGTTGAAAACGTCGGCTTCGATTTTGACGCCATCATCAAGCGGTCACGGGGCGTGAGCGCAAAAATCTCGAAGGGCGTCGCCTACCTTCTCAAGAAGAACAAGATCCAGCACGTCAAGGGCACTGGCAAACTCGCCGGCGCTGGCATGGTCAAGGTCATAGGTGAAGATGGCGAGCAAACTATCACAGCAAAGGACATCATTGTGGCGACAGGTGCGCGTGCGCGTAGCTTGCCGGGCATTGAAGTAGACGGCGATCGCATCATTGCTTACCGCGAGGCTCTGACCCTCAAGAACCGCCCCGACTCCCTCATCATTCTTGGAGCAGGCGCCATCGGGGTTGAATTCGCCTCCTTCTATCGAAGCTTGGGAACCGAAGTCACAATCATCGAGTATCAAGACCGGCTCGTGCCAAACGAAGATGCCGAGATTAGTGCCGAACTGCTGCGCGCCTACCGCAAGCGCGGCATCAAGATAAAAACAAGCTTTGGTGTTACAAGCGCAACCGCTAGTGATTCGAGCGTCTCTGTGCAAATTGAGCCAGCTGCGGGGGGAGATCCACAGACCCTTGAGGCAGATAAACTCTTAGTCTCAGTCGGCATCACCGGGAACGTGGAGAACCTCGGTCTTGAAGACGTTGGCATTGACGTCGAGCGTGGTTTCATGAAGGTCGGCGACGACCTGCGAAGCTCTGTGGACGGTATTTGGGGCATCGGTGATGTCACTGGCGGCATCGCGCTCGCCCACGTGGCGAGTGCCGAAGCGGTCTATGTCGCTGAGACCATCGCCGGCCACCACGCAGTACCCGTGGACTACAGCACTGTGCCCGCATGCACCTACTGCCATCCTGAAATCGCCTCTGTCGGGCTGTCGGAAGAAAAGGCCAAGGCCGAGGGCATCGCGATCAAGGTTGGCCGTTTCCCCTTTGGCCCTCTAGGAAAAACACTGGCAGCTGGTGAGTACCCGGGCTTTGCGAAGTTCATCTGGCGAGAGGATAATGGAGCCCTTGTTGGCGCCCATCTCATTGGCCCTGCTGTCACAGATCTCATCGCCGAGCCGACCCTCGCAAAGAGCACCGAGGTCAATGCGGAGAGCTTAATCAACACGATTCATGCGCATCCAACCTTTGCCGAGGCGCTCAAAGAAGCCGCAGAAGACGCATACGACCTCGCGATTCACATCTAGCGCGCGATTGACAACCATTTGCGCTGACCGCAACGAGAAGCCCGGCCGCGCAAAGAGCAGCTGATAGTTTGTCTTAAACGTCTAGAACTCCTTTCTCTACTGGGTAACGAAGCTCCCAGTAGCCAGATCGGCACGTTCCAGTAGCACACGGGGTTTACTCGTCGCATGTCGCGCATCCGCTTGCGACTCCATTGCTTTCGAGGAAGAGGCAATCACACGGCGCAGGGTGTTCGAACAAGGAGATATCCGCGCCACTGACCTCGCGTTTCCCGTGCATGGCACACGCTGGCATGTTTCCAGTTTCGACAACGGACGTAGCGACATTGAGACCGTCAACGGTGGCCACTCCTGTCGTGTCCCTTGAGTTCGCCACTCCAAGCGGTACCAGGAATTCCCACGTTGGCTCCAATGGTGAGCTGGGTGCTCGAACCGGGATTGCGCACCATGATGAAGTGGGGTCCGTCCACGACTCCACAGCGCGGCCGCTTTCGCCGCCAAACTTGAGCATGTAATACGCCTCAGTTGCCGTAATCGCCGTCTGACTTGAGTTGCGAGGGGCCACAAAGCCAAGCGTTTCAACGTGACTTGGGTATTCGCTGAGGTCGGCCGGAGGAAGCTCTCCGCCCAGGCACGTCACTCCACCCACGTCGCGGATAGGTCCAAGAACACATTGGCACCGCCAACATCACTGCCCTGCCCGGTATGCTGCTTGAACTCACCAACGACTCGCGGTACATCAGCTCCATGTTCACTGGCGAGAAAGGCAAGGTTTCGCTGCCCGTTATGGGCCAGGCACAGGCGCCTCGCAAGCGGCGGCACCCAAACTGGATCAAGGTGCAAATGCCAACCAAGCCCACCTACTTCGAGCTAAAGAAGCGTGTTGAGGAGCTTGAACTGCACACGGTTTGCGCCAGCGCGAGTTGCCCAAACATCGGCGAGTGCTGGAGCCGGCGAGCCCTCACGATCATGATTCTTGGCGACATCTGCACACGCTCATGCCGCTTCTGCGATGTGGCCACAGGGCGTCCGCTGCCCGCAGATCCCGACGAGCCCAAGCGCGTCGCAACGATGCTCTCTGAACTCGATCTGGAGCACACCGTGATCACCTGCGTTGACCGCGATGATCTGGCTGATGGCGGCGCAGCGCATTGGGCCGAGACGATTACGCAAGTCAAAGCAGCCAGCCCAAACATGACTTTGGAGGTTCTCACTGGCGACTTCAAAGGCAACACCGACGATGTCGACACTGTGCTTGCGGCCAACCCAGATGTCTTCTCGCACAACTTGGAGACAGTCCCGCGACTCTCTCGCCAAGTTCGTGTGCAAGCATCGTATCCGCGAAGCTACAAGATCCTCGAGCACGTTCGAAATCGAGACGCTGTTACAAAGACTGGTCTCATGCTGGGGCTAGGCGAAGAAATGGACGAAGTTCGCGAGGTGATCGAGCAACTCGCCGAGATGCGCGTCGACATTCTCACGCTCGGCCAGTACCTCCAACCTTCGAAGAAGCACATGCCCATCGCCAGGTATGTCGAACCAGAAGAATTCGTAGAGCTAGCAGAATTCGCCAAGCAATGTGGCATCGAGCGCACCGAAGCTGGACCGCTTGTTCGATCGTCCTACCACGCAGACGGTCAAGCGCAGATGATTCGCGATATTCGACGCACGAGAACCGTATCGTGAACCATCGAAGACGGCTGGCACTGATGATTGTTGCCACCTTAGGACTCGGAGCCGCGACCTGTCGACAGCGCAGTAATTCGGTAGAGACGCCCAGCACCACTGGGGACTCCGGGGTGACGCATTCCAAGCAGCCCATCGCAAGACCCGCGCCCTCTGGCATCTACCCGTGCACCGTGCAGGTAGACGAAGATGATCCGATTGCTGCAGAGTGTCTCATCTCAGCCAAACAAGAACTCACCGCAAAAACGCCAGGCCTGGAGCTTCGCGCCAGCCTCGCCCCCGAGGCCTTTGGCTTTGCCATGAAAGGTGAGGTTACGCTTGGTGAGCAAGCGCAACGTTTTGCAACCGACCTGTTTCGCCAAGGCGGTGGCAACCATGCGGCCGTCTTTTTTCTCACATCGGGTAAGGCCCTTCGGTTTTCGCTGCGTCAGCCAGCGAACGCTACAACACGTTGATGATGTAGTAGGCCAAGAGGCCACCGGTGAGTAGCGCTGCGAACACAACCGCTGCCCACAGCCCAGCCTTGGGGGCGTCTGCAACCAGCACTTCCGACCCGGCCTCGCCAGCGGGGCCTGCTGCTGCTTTCGCCATTGCCTCGATGTCAGACTCGTCGTTGCGATTTGCCGCCTGCTTGGCGGCCGCCATGATGGCGTCGTTTGGATCGTTCTCTTCGCTGCGAAGGCGAGCCATCTCGGCCGGCGTTCGACTGGCCATTACCCGAGTCGGGTCGTCGTCACGTGTGACAGTCACCGGCGATTCGGGATCAGCCGCAACCTGTGGAGTGAGACCTGTACCCCCGCCGTGCATCAGCTTTGGTGCCTTGTCGTGGGGCACCTCCCGGGGCGAGAAGGCCTTTGGCCCTACGAGTTCTTCGTTGATGCAGCGCTCCCAAGCCTCTTCGAGAGCCGCTCTGGCTGCATGCCCATCCTTGTATCGGACATCGATTGATGGGTGCAGTGCCGTCATACAAACTTCGGCAAGGACCTCGGGAATCGAGGGATCGTATTCACGAGGTGAGCGCGCCGTCTTCTTAAGAACGTAGCCGTTTGTGGTTCGCGTATCAGGCCCCTCGTAGGGGATGCGTCCTGAGAGAAGTTCGTAGAACACCGCGCCCCAAGCGAAGACATCTGCCTGCGGTGTGTAGCGCCCCTGACTAATGGCCTCGGGCGGTGCGTATCCGGGCGTGCCCATGAAGATTCCGACTTGTGTGAGATCGGAATCCGGCATTCGCGCGATGCCAAAGTCGGCGAGCTTCCACCGATTGTCGCCAGCGTTTAGGACGTTGGCTGGCTTGACGTCGCGATGAACGATGCGCTCGCTGTGCGCGAAGCCAAGTGCGCCGGCTAGCTCGATGGCCGTTTGCACGCCTTTGCCGAGAGGAA
This sequence comes from Kofleriaceae bacterium, assembly GCA_024762925.1. Classification (GTDB taxonomy): domain Bacteria; phylum Myxococcota_A; class Polyangia; order Haliangiales; family Haliangiaceae; genus NORP324. Next base: position 33,438 of record JANTGM010000028.1, read on the forward strand.
TGCGAACCTTGTCGAGTCGATCCGCTAGAGAGTCTCCCGGCAGATACTCGAGCACCATGAAGGGCTGACCTTCCTCGGAGCCGACATCGAAAATTGTCACGATTGAGGGGTGCTGCATCTTCGCAGCTGCCTTCGCTTCTCTCTCGAAGCGCTCAAGGTAGGCCTTGCGATTGCGCCGCCCACTTCCCCGCGGAGAGACGATTGTCTTGACCGCAACGGTTCGGTCGAGCAGTGGGTCACGCGCTTTGTAGACAATCCCCATCGCCCCCTTGCCCAGGGTCTCGAGAATTTCGTAGCGCCCGATGGTCTTAAGATCATCGCGAGCATCGAGCTCCATTCCCGGGGGAGCGACGTACCGCATCCGAGTCGCGGTTCGCGATCGTTCTGCGCTCTGGCCTGTGCTCTCGCTCATTTGTAGTGCATAACGCTACCACGCTGGAGGCTAGCGTGGGTTCCAGATGGCAGGCGAAGGTCCAGCGATCACCACCTCAGAACGCTCGTCTCCACCGAGTTCCACCGCGACCGCATCAGAAGCGACAACATCGCCAAGGACGTAGGCCAGTTCTGGCCGTGTCGGCAAGACCACAACCGCCGGTCCATTGCCAGAAGCGATGATTTCCGGTCCAGGGTTTTTGTGTGGGTTGCCCACCCGAAGATGAGTGAATCCGTAGGTATCGGCCACTTCGACACTCGCCAGTTTGGTCCAGCCCCACGACTTTCGCGAGGCCAGTGTAACCAGCCCCTGCGCCTTTCGCGCGTAGTGTTTGTGCCAACCGTCGGCCATCACGAGTTGTGGTGTAGCTCCTGGAAGTATCGTCAGCGCGCGGGCCCCTCGCGTCGTGGGAATCGCTAATGGCGGCTTTTTCTCTGGCAGCGCGTAAACGCCTCCAGGGGCATCAGCGGTGTCTCCGTACATCCGTGCCACCACTGGGCTGCCGTTTGGCAGGACCGCAAGATCGGCAACCACGCGATGCTTGCCCCGTTCTTCCACCATCTCCCACGACTCAGATGTTTTCTCATACCTGCCAACCTCGACCTCGAATTTGTTGACAAAGCTGGCAACCCAAAGCCCGGGCTTCTCACCTTTTGACACAGCGACCCCTGCGACCTGTTGGCGCGATGTCTCAGGCAGGGGTACCCGAGTTGCCTCGGCCCCTTCCCTTGAGATCTTCAGCACTTCCAGCACCACCTTGGCATCGGCAGCACCGCGCCCCATTCCCCGAGCAAAGAGCACCTCATCGCTGCCGTCTCCATTCACATCCGCCGTCCGCAGCACCTGCGGAGCACCAACCCCAAGGCGTTCGCCAAGCTGCTTGCCATTTGGAGAGAACCAGCGAATCCATCCATTGCCTGCTGCAACAATGATGGCGGTCTCCTTCGCGCCCAAGGCTGCTACCAATGTTGCCTCACCCAACCAAGGGGCCGGCACCATTTCACCAGGCAGTCGAACGGGCTTGAGGGGCTTGTTGGCGGCTTTGGGCTCAGGGGGCGAAGGTGCGATGACTGCTGGCTTGCCTTCTTCCTTGGACTCAGAGGAGTTCTTAGCGCAGGCACCAAAGCTCAGAAGAGCCGCTGCTGCCAGCGCTGCGTGCAGTTTGCCGCCCATGCTAGCCCCCCTCGCTGTGACAGTGCGTTGTGAAGGTCTCGCCTGCCGGGACAGATTTGGTGACCCAGCTATTGCCGCCAATGGTCGCACCAGCTCCAACCACAGTCTTGCCCCCGAGAATTGTTGCACCTGCATAAATCACCACATCATCTTCGATCGTTGGGTGGCGTTTCGCACCACGTTCCGTCCGCTCAATTACCGAGAGAGCTCCTAGCGTGACCCCCTGATAGAGGCGCACGCGATCGCCAATCACTGTTGTCTCTCCGATCACCACGCCCGTCCCGTGATCGATGAGGAATGATGCACCGATGGACGCGCCTGGATGGATATCGATCCCCACGCGCTCGTGAGCCAGAGAGGACATCATGCGGGGGATGAGGGGCGCGCCCAGGCGGTGTAGTGTGTTGGCAATGCGGTACACGGTGATAGCAAATAAGCCCGGGTAGCAGAAAATGATCTCATCGGGCCCGGTTGCAGCGGGGTCGCCATTGTAGTGCGCCTCGACATCACGGGCGAGGCTGCTTCGAATCGCAACGACGTTCCCCAAGAACTCTTCTGTTATCTCGTCCGCTTTCTTGGCACAAGTTGGGCAGTCGAGTTCGGCCGTACCACGCTCCATTTGCACGTTGTGGTGCAGCCCTCGATACAGCTGGCGACGCAGCTTGATTCGCAACAGTTCGACAATCTCACGAACGTGCTCTTTAAGCTCCGTTTCCGTTGCGCGGATGAGCGTTCGATTCACATACCCTGGAAATATGAGTTCACGGCAATGATCGAGAATCGCCGAGACCTCATCTCGGTTGGGCAAGTGATAGGAGTTTATGTGCTCCATGCTGCCAGAGAAGTAGCTCCCCAAGAGCGCGGCCACGTGTGGGTCTGTTTCAGCCATATCGGTTCCAAGTGTCGCGGCTATGGCGCCGCTGCGTTATTGATGCTCTCCAACGCCTCTTCGAGACGAGATTCGGAAATTGAGACTCGAGTGGGCATGCCGCCTTCCAAGCCAAGAATCTCTAGGAAGTTCCAGCCCGAGTCGAATCCCGCTGCAAACGTCACCGCTCCTGAGTCGAGCACGGCAGCCACATCAGCAATCTTCTGTCCCATCAACAGGAGCTCGGTCTTGTCGTAGGGTGTTGCTGCATTGCTCGCATCGACAAAGGCAATCCGCCCTCGCTTCACGAACTGGGCGGCAAGCGCTGCAGTTCCGCGGTTGCTGGCGTCGAACTCTCGCTCCGCTTCATCAATGGCATCTTTGTGCACATCGCTCTTGCATCCGCCGACAAGCCACAGGACCACCGCCCGTTTCAGGTCGTCATCGCGAAAGCGGGCACGCAAAGCGCGATCCACCTTGATCCCAATCGGACCGCATTCGCCGAGGCGCGTGTCCACGCACCGCGCATCATCATCAGCCCCTGCATAGGGCTCCACTCCACCGAGAATCCACTTTGCGGCTGAATACAGCCCGTCGAGATCGAGGTGCGCAACAATTGTGTCCACTGGACCTGCAGCTTTGACCCGGTCGGGGGTGACAAGCTCGGGGCAAGCGCCGTGCTGTGCCTTGGTTCGCAGAGTGAAACGCTCATCCAATGTGTAGTCATCATGTCGCTCGTGGTCATGATGATCCACCCAGGCTGCCAAGCGCTCACCCAATCCATCGATCAGGGGTTTTGTCACCGTCTCGAATGACACCTTGCCCCCTGATGAGGCAGCGAATGCAATGTCTACCACCACGACCCGTCCTTGGAGCTTGTGGGCCTTGGGCAGGCCTCGAGGGGATGCAAAGACGAGCGTCGGCATCGAAGGGCTAGGTGCAGTCACGCGCCCGAACTTAGCTGCTTTGGTGCGGTGCGTCGCTTCTTTGTCGGTCGAAAGCCTTTCTTGACCAAACGCTTTTCTTGCCTAAAGGCCTGGCTCTTGTGACCGATTCAGGGCGCCCTCTTCGGAATATTCTGGTCGAAGGCAAGGGCACATGCGATATTTCTTCTAGAATGGGCATTGTTTCGGCATTTTGGCGACTGTGGAGACATCTCCCTGCTGCTGCTGCCGCAACCGCTCAACCAGCTAGAATTACTACCTTATCCGCCATATTCGCATTTGGGCTTCTGGCTTCGGGTGGAGATCTCCAAGCGGAAACTCCTGCTCCACGAGCCCTTCTCGCGACGGCCACACCCTGTGAAAGCATTTTCTGCAGAAGTGTCAAAGCAGACGATCGCGGGCTTTTGAATGGAGGGCGTCCCCGAGCTCTCGGCAGTCTTTGGCGATGTCGCGGCGTACAAGGCGCGCATTGATCACTTCTCGGCGTTGCACGTCAGCATGACATCCGAGCGAAAGCGGTTTGCGAGCGCCACCCACCAGTTGCAAGTCGCTCTCGGCCCGCAGCCTACGACTCCCAAGCGCAAGCGCCATCGGCGAAAGCGAGCGGTCTGCCCAGCGAATCATATTGCCGAGGGAGTTGCCATTGCGAGCAAGTCCCATAAGCGGTTTCGGATGCTGGGGGTGCAGTTTGAGCGCAGCTTCCACCAGATCCAGAGCCTTCACCAGCTCGGGGAGAGCACGGGACTAACGCCCGACTACCGAGGACGGGTGCTGCCAGCGCACCGTTTCAGTGGCCCAAATCCGCGATATTTGCCTCGCTACCCATGCTCCGGACGCAGCGATGCCCACCGAGACAAGCTCAGCAGGCACGAGACCGTCGGTCGCAAAGCAACATCAGAGTTCTTCGCCTCACGGATTGCTGCGGTGGGTCGTGATACCGTCTGGCCCATAATGATGTCTCTTCAACGGTTTCTTCCCGGTGTCCTTTCGATCTCTATTGCGCTCGTTGCTGCTTGCGGCGAAGACGATCCAGACGACCCTGCAGACGCAGCTCCTGGTGCCCCTGATGCGATGCAGCAAGATCAGCCAGACGCCATGCCACTCTCCCAGTCCTGCATGGATGCGCAAGACCACTCGGATCTGGCCTGGATTCAGGACAACATCCTCACCCCAGGCTGTGCCGGTTTTGATTCCTGCCACAAGGGAGCTGCAGCTCAGGCAGGTGGTCTCAACCTTGAGAGCGGCCAGAGCGAAGCTGCCCTGGTTGGCATCGACTCCGTGCGGTTCACTGACTGGAAGCTCGTAGTCGCTGGAGATCCGGACAACAGCTACCTGATGGTCCTGCTCACCGGTGAAGGGGGCCCGCTGGCAGATGAAGTCGGCACCATGCCGTACAACAATCCCAAACTCTGCGATCCCAAGATCGATGCGATCCGAAGGTGGATCACCGGCCTGTAGGGCAAATCCTGTCCCAGTGACGTTTTTCGCAAGAGCCTCCTAAAGATCGGCGCTAGGGGGCCCGATGAGCATCAATAAGATGGCGGGGTTCTTGACCACCCCCCAAAAAGCGCTGTAAAAAACGAAGACTAGGTTAGGTAGCGCCAACGTCGCACCTACGTATCGGCCTTACGAAGAGGCTGCGGATGACTCAATTAACGCATTCCGGAGAGCGGGAGAAATAGGCATCAAATGGATCGGTTAGGCGATATTTTTCAAAAGGGCGGCCCCTTCTTCATGATTAACACCTTCTTCTTGGCGTTAGTCATCGGGCTCATTGTTGAGCGCGCGATGTACTTCCTGGGAAAAGGACACATCAACGCAGGCGCATTCCTCGACCAAATCAAGCGACTTCTTGCTGCCAACAACATCGACCGAGCCAAGAAGCTCTGTGATGCGACATCAGCTCCCATTGCCCGAGTGGCAAAGGCGGGCCTTGGAAAGATTCACCGTGGAGAGGCCGCTGTGGCTCAAGCCATGGAAGAGTGCATGATCGATGTGACCCCCGAGGTCAAAGTCCGAATCGGTGCTCTTTGGTCCATGGCAAACATCACGACCCTGACCGGCCTTCTTGGAACGATTACCGGTCTTATCGCCACCTTCGCTGCCGTTGGTGGCGCCGACCCTGCAGAGCGCCAAAAGGCGCTCTCTGATGGTATTGCCGAAGCTATGTACAACACCGCCTTTGGTCTTGGCATCGCCCTTCTCTGCATGATCGCCCACCTCTTGCTCAGTACAGCAAGTAAGCGCGTCATGGCCGACCTCGAGGGCTTCTCGCTCAAATTCGAGAACATGCTCGGCGACGGCAAGGAAAGCAAAGGCTAGCCTGTGCATTTGCCATGAGCTGGTCTCGTGGCAGAACACGTATGCACAGCCTGCATTTGGCATGAGAATTCGGAAGAAGGGGTAAGCGCATGAACTCAGCACAAGTTCGCAGCAAGGCACGAGCTGCCATGAACAGGCGCGAGGATGAGATTGAAGAAGAGGAAATCCAAGGGGGAGAAATCAACCTGGTTCCCTATCTCGATATCGTCACCAACCTCATGCTCTTTCTTCTCGCCAGTGTTTCCTCCGGCTTCATTCTCGGACAAATCGACACGACCCTTCCCGACCACGCAGCAGCAAGCACCAAACCCTCTGTTGACCCAAAGAAGACGCCCGATGAGCAGCCACTGCAGCTCATGGTTTCCGTGACCAAGAACCGCATGATTCTGTGGAGCGTTTCAGGACTTGAAGGCACGCTCCAGGAGCCAAAGATGTCTGCTGGGCTCTTGCCACCAGAAAATGCTTCAGACCCACCGAGCTTTGACTATCAGAAACTCAATCAGGCGCTCTTGGAAATCGCAACCCGCCGCTGGGCTGGCAAGCCCCGTCCCATGGATACCTACGAGATTCTCTTACAGGCAGATGGCGACATCCCATACGAAACTGTCATCACGGTGATGGATCACATGCGGCGTCCAATGCCCGACGTCAAGCCCTTGCCCTACGTGCGAATGCCCAAGTTCGAAGTTCAAGATGGCAAAGAAGTACCAATCGAGAACTACGACCCGAAGAAGCACCTCCTGTTTGTTGATGTACTCTTTGCAAAGCCAAGCTTCGACTAGGAAGGACCGGTTCCATGATTAGCAAGCAAGAAGCCCGCGGCATCATCCGCAAAGCGGTACACCGAGTTCCCGAAGGCGAGGAGATTCGTCACCTCAACATCATGCCCATGATGGATATGATGACCATTCTCTTGGTGGCGATGATCTTCCAAGCATCGACTGCTGCTGCCATGAGTGTTGGCGACGTTGATCTACCCTTCTCGCAGAGTGATGAGGAGTTTCCCGAAACGGCAACCACTGTGACCATCGCCAAAGAGGCAATCTTGGTGGAGGGTGAGCCGATTGTTGCCGTTAAGAACGGCGATGTCGACGCTTCTGAGAAGGAAGGCGGATCGCTAGGGATTAAGATCAATCGACTTGCTGGCACACTCGGAGCTGTGCGCAGCCTCTATGAGGATAAGCAGCGTGCTGAAGGCAAACTCAAAGCGGGTGATGGAGCGATTCCTGAACTCTTCATCGTGGCCGACAAAACTACCCCCTATCGGCTACTCTTCGAAGTAATTGCTTCGGCGCGAGCGAAAGAGGCAGGGTATCGCAGGTTCCGGCTCATCGTGTTGGAAAAAGGCAGCGCAGCGCCGCCCCCAACCGAATAGCGAGCCAAACCTCACGTACACGGTCACCAGTAGGTGGCCGTTTTGCATTTAGGACGCAGATGGCCTCGGTTGGCCAATTCGTGCTGGCTCAAGACGCAAGAGAGCCTTATACTTAGAAATTATGGGGCGATTGATTGGTGAACGACGGGCGCTAGCCGCGGCTCTTTTGGCCATGTACGGCTTTCTCTACCTTATTGTGACACTGCTGATGGCACCTGAGGGCTGGGGCATGGCCTTTGGCTCCATGGCAGCCATCTATGGAATCGGCTTTGTCGGCCTTGTCGCTGGCTACTTCTGGGCTCGCTGGTTTGTCATCGGACTGGGCCTCTCTGGTTTCATGACGGGCGCCATCTCGCTGTTTCAGATGGGGGCTTTGGAACCAACACTTGTGTTCTACACGCTCACTCACCTCGCCGTCACAGGCCTGCTCTGGGGCAACGGAATGGCGCGAACGTTTGACGGCCGCAAAGAGTGGCGAGAGCGCTTCCATCTCGACGAAAGCGCAACCAACAAGCTTGGCAAGTCAGTGATTCGCGTTGGTGTCTCCCTGCCCTACGTCGTGCTCTTTGCTCTCGCGCCTCGTGAGGATGCCATGTTGGCCCTGCTCGGTGGTACCGGAGTTGTTGCTGGAGCTTGGGCACTCACCAAGATGCGAAGTTGGGCTATTCCCGCTATGGGCGCCGGTGCCCTCACAATGCTCGCGGCAACGATCAACGAGCCGATGCTCGTGCCTCTTAAGGGCAACGTAGCGATGAATCTCGACCTTGTCGCTGTCGCTGCAATCAGTTTCACAATGCTGGCTCTGGCTCCTTTCGTCTCGCCAGTCATCAACTATCTCAAGAGCGATAGGTAGTCGCCTGCTGCAGACAGCAACGAACCGCCGACCCTGCACACGCACGGTCGGCATTTTTGCGTCGGTGACAATCGCCGACAACGACAACCCAAGCTACGCGATTTCAGAACGAGGCTGGATCGAGCGAGTCGGCGACGCCCTCGCGCTGAATCCTCGACTTGAATACAACAGGACTCCTGGCCACACCTTGGGTCCTTCTGTGCTGACAGCGCAGGCCAGAGAAACGCCGATTGTTTTTGGGCTCAGGCCGCGATTTCAGAACACGCACTGACCTCAAGACTGCTGTTCGCGGTCGGGGTTTTTCTGATTGCCAACAACCCAAACGAAAGAGCCCCCCCAGAACAGCTCAGGCTCCAAAGCCGTGGGCACGGTTGGGGGCCTTGCCTAGCGAGATTGCACAGCCACCTCGGCCGAGGCGCAACCAGCGAAACCAAGCAAGCGCCTCCATCGTCACGTCGGCGAACACTGACCGCAGCCAGTCAAGGGCCCAAACCGCCAGCCCAGGCAGCACCGTGCCCCATACGCGGAAGAACAACACCACACAGACGGCCAGGACCTCAGAGGAGAACAGCCACAACAGCTCCTATTGCAAAACCACCACGGTCTGCCAAACCAGCAAACACCGCAAACCGAAACGAAAAACGCCAACCCTGCGAGGCTGGCGTTCTCGTATTCCTAGAACCAGAAAAAACTAGGTCTTTGGCCCTGCCGCTCGGACTTCTTCTGATGCGCCATCTTCATAGGCCGTAAAGTTGCTCTTGAAGAGGTAGGCGAGTTTGCGCGCCGTCTCGTCATAACGGGCGACATCACTCCAAGTCTCGCGAGGCATGAGCAGCTCGGCTGGGACGTTGGGACAGGACGTGGGAATCTCGATTCCAAAGAGCGGATCGATCTTGGTTTCGACATTCGCCAGGGTGCCATCGTGAATCGCATTGACGATGGCACGCGTGTACTTGAGCTTGAATCGCGCCCCTGTGCCGTACGCTCCGCCAGTCCAGCCGGTGTTGACAAGCCAAACCTGCGCGTCGTGCTTCTCAATTTTCTGCGCGAGCAACTCGGCGTACTTGGCTGGGTGCCAAACCATGAATGGTCCACCAAAGCACGGTGAAAACGTCGCTTCTGGCTCGTCTACCCCCATTTCGGTTCCCGCCACCTTTGCGGTGTAGCCACTAATGAAGTGGTACATGGCCTGGGCCGAGTTGAGCTTCGAGACTGGCGGCAAGACGCCGAACGCATCACAGGTGAGGAAGATGACGTTTTTGGGATGCCCCGTGACACAGGGAATCTTGGCATTTTCAATGTGCTCGATAGGGTACGAAGCCCGTGTGTTCTGGGTGATGCTCGTGTTTGTGTAGTCCACCTCGCGGGTATTCTCGTCGTAGACGACGTTCTCCAGAACCGAGCCAAAGCGAATCGCCCGGTAGATGTCAGGCTCAGATTCCTCAGAGAGATTGATGGCCTTCGCGTAACAGCCACCCTCGATGTTGAAAACACCATCATCTGTCCAACAGTGCTCATCATCGCCAATCAAATAGCGATGTGGGTCTGCAGAGAGAGTCGTCTTTCCCGTTCCGGATAGACCAAAGAGGATCGACGAACCTCCATGATCGCGGCTCTCGGTCGCAGAGCAGTGCATCGAGAGCACGCCCATTTTGGGCATGAGGTAGTTCATGATGGTGAAGACGCCCTTCTTCATCTCACCGGCATACTGGGTGCCAAGAATGACAAATTCCTTCTTGGCGAGGTTTAGTGTCACGCTCGTCGTTGAGGTCATTCCCGAGGTGTGCCGGTTGGCAGGGAAGCCTCCGCCATTGAACACGATGTAGTCGGGCTCGCCAAAGGTCTTGAGCTGCTCGGCGGTTGGGCGGATGAGCATGTTGTGCATGAAAAGCGCGTGGTAGGCGCGTGCACAGACGATGCGAACCTTGATCTGGTACTTCGGATCCCAACCTGCGAAGGCGTCAACGCAAAAGAGCTGGTCCCTTGTGTTCAGGTAGTCAATCGCGCGCTCACGGCTGATGTCAAAGGTGTGCTCATCCTGCTTGATGTTGACATCTCCCCACCAAATGTCGTCGCGCGATGTTGCCTCGTCGACAATGCGCTTGTCGTTTGGGCTGCGGCCAGTCTTCTCACCAGACATGGCAACCATTGCACCGGTGTTGGTGATTGCACTGCCCTTCTCGTTGCGCAGCGCGAGTTCATAGAGGCGCGATGGAGACGCATTACGGACGATGTTCGCAACAGTGATTCCGTGAATTGAGAGATCGAATTCTTCAGGCATGGGTCGCTCCTTGTGCAGGCTTGGTGGTCCAGGGCTTACGCCGGCTATACTTTGCGGCACAGCGAGCTCAGTCGCAACCACTTTGGCAAGCAAGTCCGGGCAGATAGCCCTTGGAGATCCCAGTAGTGTCAGGACTTGCTAGCGGTGCACGACGTCCGGAAATCGTATCGTCCACGCTCTGGGTCTGGTACAAGCGCTCTTGCCCTAGGCCACTGCCTTTATCGGAGTATCCATGCCACGTATCTGCTCTAGCACCCTAGTATCCCTCGCCATGATTGCCGCCAGTTTCGCCATACATGGCGATGCCGAAGCACAGCGTCGCGGCAAGAAGTCGGCAGCGAAGCCTGCGTGCAAGATGAAGTACCTGCCGTTTGTGACCGGCTACACCTGGACCTATCAGTATGTGATTCCACCAGGAGTCGAAGAACGTGCGAACGCCATCAAGGCGAAGGTCCCCGAGATGCTCACAATTACTGTAAAGAGCGTTGAGCCAAGCTCCAAAGGAACCGCCATTACCCTAACCGAGAGCTACCGAAAGGTCTCTACCGAAACCGTTCTCACCTGCGACTCCAAAGGGCTCACGGTCCCGCTCAATAGCTTCTACTTCGCAGGTGAGTTGCCCGGCGCATTGGGCATCGATCTCGAGGGGCAGACCGACAAAGGCGAGATTTACCCATCGGCAGCGGGCCTGTCACGGGGCGCTTCAATGTACGTGGAGATCAAGTCTGACGTTATTCGCAACAGCGCACCTGGAACGAAGGCGAAGCACCCCGCCGCCAAGCTTGAGATCGAGCGGCAAATCACGATCGGGGGTTCGGAAGAAGTAGAAGTTGAGCATGGCATTCACCGAGCAACTGCTGTCGAGATTGCGCTTTCCGGGCGAGTCGCCCTTGTGACGGATCTGGAGAAAAAGGTCTCTCTGCCCGAGGGCAACGCGATGCTGTGGTTCACCAACGGAATTGGTCTCGTCCGTGCCTACAACCGGCTGGGCCAAGGTTGGGCGCTTGCTACGTTCAAAGACGCTTCTGGCGCCGACATCGAGTAGGGAGCGAGTCGTAGCGTAGGAGCCATGCACTCCCACGCCCAGACACAAGAGTATGGCCGTAGCGCCATAGCGATGGAAGACGACTTGTGGGTTGTTCGAGGCGACAAGTTCTCGCACCGCGTTCGCGCTACTCGATCGCACACAAGAAGAAGCTTAGATAGCGCCCTTCAGGAAAGCCTGGACGAACTGGGTGGTCACTGGCGGCACCTCGCTCATCAGTAACAACCAAATCACGTCGCACTTCCATCGCGGCATCAGCCACCACTTCAAGCAAGTGGTCGGCTGTTACATGACTTGAGCATGAGGCGGAGCAGTAGATGCCATTGGGTGCAGCCACTCGCATGGCCATTTCGTTGACTCGGCGGTAGGCGCGCAGTCCCTTGCTTAGGGCCTTCTCAGACGAAGCAAAGCTCGGCGGATCGCAAATTACCAGGTCAAACTCTCGCTTGGCTGCAATCGCCTCTTCCAGAAAGTCAAAAACATCGGCTGCAGCGAATTCGTGTTTCCCAGGCTCCAGGCCGCTCAGCGTGAAGTTCCTCTTGGCGGCCTCAATCGCTGGTCCCGCGATATCTACCGTAGTTGTCTTCGCCGCTCCTCCAAGGGCTGCAGCCAAAGAAAAGCCGCCCGTGTAGCTGAAGAGATTGAGTACGCGGAGCCCTTTGCTGCGGCTGCCAACCAATGCGCGATTCTCCCGCTGATCGAGAAAGAGTCCGGTTTTTTGTCCACGACGCAAGTCTACTTCCATCGTCGCAGCGCCCTCGCGAATCGTTACGGTCTGTGGGGGCGGTTCTCCAAGCCACTTGCGCTCGCGCCCTACCCTCCTTGCAGACAGCGACTTGAGTGGGTAGCCGTTCTTGCCAAGGCTGCTCTCCACAGTCTCTAGTAAGGGATACCAGAGTTTTTCTGAAGCCTCGCCATCGAGCAGCGCTATCGCATGCCCAGCATAGGCATCAACGACCAAACCCGGCAACCCATCGGCTTCCCCATGCACAAGTCGCAACGCGTCGGTTCGCTCAAGTCGTGGATCTTGGGTTCGACGAAGCGCCGCTCGGGCAACACGCTTGGCCATCCATTCCTCATCGATTTCGGCCCGCGTCCTTGTGTCTAAGACACGCAGCCGAATTGGCGACTCTGGGTCGGCAAAGGCAAGCGCAAAGGCCCCCTTCTCGTCCGTCACTCGTACCAGTTGGCCTGGTTTGAGCTTTGGACCAGGCACGACGCCCTGATCAAACACCCACGGATGTCCTCGCTGGATGTGGCGCCGGAGCTTCTTCTTCAAGTGCACCTGCTCGCGGTCGTGCCGCGATCTCGAATTGCGAGCCATGGGCGAAGTATACGACGATAGCTGTGAATGAATCGCCTACTCATCACCGCCGTCTTTGTGCACCTCGCATGCATGCGATCCACCCCGCACGCCACAGGCAAGGGCAGCCCCAGTCCCGAGAGCCACAAGGCTGACCAAGCAATGATTCGCGTCGAAGCGGGGCCATTTCGCAAGGGCTCGACGGCACAAGAGCGTGAGCGCGCCTACGAAGACTACCTAGCGACGCGGGGAATCGACACAGCGCGAAATCGGCAGTGGTTTCAATTTGAGCCAGAGGCAAGCGAGGTTGCGATACCCGGCTACCGTATTGACCGAACTCCCGTCACACAAGCTGCCTATGCCGAGTATGTTGCCAACAACTCCAACGCTCGGGCACCGTCGATAGGTGAATCAGACTGGAAGGCGCAGGGGTTCACCCAAGACTATCGAACCGAAGTCGCTCGTCTAAACTGGCACAATCGGCGTCCACCTGCGACGCGATTGCAGCACCCCGTGGTACTTGTATCTTGGGCCGAGGCCTCGGCGTATTGCGCTTGGCGCGGTGCACTTGTCGGCGAATCGAGGCGCCTTCCCGCAGCCGATGAATTTGAGAAGGCAGCCCGTGGACCAGGCGGAAGCGCGTATCCGTGGGGATCTCAATTCGATGCAACAAAGCTGAACAGCGCTGTCTCGGGCCCCCGGGACACGATGGCGATTGAGAGTTTCCCCGAAGGCAACTCTTCCATTGGAGCATCGGATGTGGCGGGCAATGTCTTTCAGTGGACATCGACACCCTGGCCACACGGCAAAGGACGAATGACAGTAAAGGGCTCAGCGTGGGACGACATGGGGGGACTTGGACGAGCAGCGGCAGCACATGGGCGCAGAGCTACGGTGCGCCACGCGATTGTCGGCTTTCGTTGCGCAGGACCTCTTGAGTGAGTACTTCTCGCAAGGCGGTTTTGTAAGACTTATTCTTATGCAACATCTGGGCGTCGATAGGCCCCGGCAAGAGCCCAAGACCAATGCGCGTTTCTACTGCAGATGGGTCGTGAAGTGCGCGCCACACAGGCACCTGTTCTTGTCGATCGAGCGCAATCACGCTGCCAAGCAGCGGCTTTCCGTCTGTCGCCGAGCGATACATCCCGATTGCAAATAGGTAGCGACCATCACCAGACCAGCGAGGACCGGTCTCATCAGTAACTGTCGTATCCAAAACCATCTCCCGCTCTCCACCCATCTCGGGCATCACGTAGATGTCCGCATCGGCGCGTCCAGGTACTCGAGCTGCGAAAGCAATCTCGCCCGATGACCCCCATGCTGGGGTCATGTCTGCGGGACCATTGGTGAGCGTCATTTTCGCGCCCTTGGGAACCGCGCTCGTCCAAAGCCGGCTTGCGCCTTCCTCATCCACCTCCATGTATACAACTTGGGTCCCGTCGGGCGAGACGCTGGGGCTTAGGATTTGCCCATCGCTCTCGACGACGAGGGTCGCAGTTCCCAACATGCCATCGACGCCAAGTGGCGCCCGATACAAGTTGTAGCTACCGGAGCGATTGGAGCAGAAGTAGAGCCATTCGCCGTCGGGCGACACTCGTGGGTCGCGATCGACTTGAGGCCCATCGGTGAGTTGGACAGGCTCACCACCAGCAATGCTCACCCGCCAAAGGTTGGTACCTTCAAGCCCGCTTCGCCGCCGATTGCTCGCAAAGAAGACCCAGCGCCCATCGGCCGAAACCACCGGGCTGCGATCGAGGATCACCTTGCCGCCCAAGTCGGTGAGTTCCCGCTGGCGGCTGCCATCCACAGCGACTCCAACCAACCGGCCTCCTCGGTCCGAGCGCTCGGTTGCGATTAACATGACGCCACTTGCCAGTGAAGCGCCAGATCGGGCGCCCGTTCGCGTCTCAGAATTCTTCGCAGGCCCACAAGAAAACGCCACAACCAGCAGAGGGATTGCGGCGTTCGTGGGTCTCAAAGCCAACAGGCCCATTGGGCCTAACTATTTGCCGATAAGAGCCGTAGGTGGTGCTTTGGTGGCACCTTTGGGGGGTTCTGGAGCAGTCGCGGCCGGAGCAGCTTCTCCCTCGGCAGGGGCAGCCTCGGCCGGAGCAGCTTCTCCCTCGGCAGGGGCAGCCTCGGCAGGTGCTGGTGCTGGTGCTGGTGCTGCTTTGGGGGCGGGCGCTTCTTCCGCAAGCTCAGACTCGGGCTGGACAGCGTGAGCGCTTGGGGGCGGATCAAAGGCTGCATAAAAGATGACAGCGAGCACACCGACAATGCCTCCACAGATCATTCCGAGAGTAAGAGCCTTCTTGCCCGACTCAATCGAGGTTCGCTCGTAAATGACGAAGCTCTGCTCCTGCTCAGGGGGTAGTGACGTAAAGTTTTTGTACTCCATGTTCTTCTCTCTAACTGTGCTGGCAGTAGCACGGTGGACTGGGACCTTAGCCTTGCCGTTGCCATTTTGACCAGGGCCGCCATGAAAAACGATCCACATCCCGCAAATGGCTACGGAATCAACTCAGAGTGTATGCTGCTCACCCATCGGACACCAAGAAGCCAATCAGGTTCCCAGAATCTCGGGTTTGGTGGGGGTTTTTCGGCCCGACGCAAAACGCGTCTTCAGTCACCAGCCCCGTGTCCACTGTTGGCCCCCTGACTTGGGCGAGCATCGTGGTCCAACCACCTAAAAGTACACAAGATCGTTCATCCTTGTAGGCGGCGCAAGATTTGCTTAGTTTCGCCTTGTGAATGGAATGCGGACACTTGTGATGGCGCTCGCTCTCGGCGCCGCCTCTTGCTCAGCCCAAGATGCCATTGGGCCATCGAAGGATAAGGCTGACGATCAGTGTGCAACCGTGGAGGGCGGAATCGGCCTCACCTTGGATTTTGGGCAACGAGCGTTCAATCAGCCGATCGCAGCGGTCCCCCACCCGACAGAGGCCGACTTCTGGTACATCGGAGAGCAGCGCGGCATCGTGTGGCGAATGGTTCTTGCCGACGGCATTGTGACACCGAGGAGATTTCTTGATGGCCGCAGCCTCGTCAACTCGGAATCTCCAGATGCGGGGCTTCTCGGCATGGCCCTGCACCCAGACTTCGACCAAAATGGCTTTTTCTACCTCTCCTACACCGCTGCAAGTGCAGACAGCCCGGTAAACCTACAGAGCCGTATCTCCCGTTTTCAGACCATCGATGGTGGGCAGTCAGCGGCCAAAGATACTGAGGTAGTGCTGCTTACAGTCGAGCAGCCTCTAGATGACAACAATGGCGGGCAAATCGCCTTTGGCCCAGACGGATTTCTCTATATTGGTCTTGGTGATGGTGGCGGTGGCGGTGATCCACAGGGCAATGCCCAGGACCCAAACTCGCTACTCGGAAAAGTTCTTAGAATCGACATTGACGGCGCTGGCACCAACACCAGCTATGGCATACCAGCTGACAATCCCTTCGCTCAGGGTGGTGGGCGCCCCGAAATCTACGCAAGCGGCTTTAGGCAGCCAAAACGCTTTAGCTTTGATCGTGAGACAGGCGATCTTTGGCTTGGTGATGTGGGCCAAGACGCGGTCGAAGAAATCGATGTCGTCGAGCTTGGTGGCAACTACGGCTGGAGTGTTCGAGAGGGTGACCTGTGCTTTGGCAGCTCCACATGCGAGGAGTTTGACGCCCCTATTGCCACGTACGGCCACGAGGAAGGTGTGTCGGTTTCCGGAGGCTTTGTCTATCGAGGCAGCAGCCTTCCCGAGCTTGTTGGCTCCTACATCTTCGCTGATGCGTCGGCTGGCACGATTTGGGCGCTACGCCAAGATGCAAACAGTGCCTGGGAGCGACAGCTCTTGCGCACTGACACCGGTTCCATTGTCGGGCTGGCTGAGAGCGTTGATGGCGAACTCTTTGCCATCGATCAGACCTCTGGCAACATCTTTGCGATCACAGCAGGCGAGGTGTGCCCTGAGAATTCGCCAAGCGGAGCGACCAATGGTGGTGACACTGGCCCCATTACGTCCTTTGAAGAACTCTACGACCAAGTCATCTCGATCGATTGTGCTCCCTGCCATACCCAGCGCGCATTGGGTGGCTTGCGCATGGTGGACGCTGATACGGCCTTTGCCAACCTTGTTGATGCTCCGGCAGAAACCGCGGACTGTATGGGGCGCACTCGCGTCATTCCCGGCGATGCGGAAAACTCGGTGTTCTCTGGCAAGGTCTCAGGTGTTAATCTCTGCGGGCCCACCATGCCTCTTGGACAAACTCCAAAGGCCAGCACGATCGAAGCGATTGCTCAGTGGATCGAGGCCGGCGCTCAGCGGTAGCGTGTTGGCCTGATGAGCCTCACCCTGGTGCTGCCACCACTAACGCAGCTAAACACGCCCTACCCTGCGATTTCGTATCTCGCCCAGGACTTGCGGCGCCACGGTATTGGTTGCTCCCAACGCGACTTTGGAATCGAACTGGTGTTGCGGCTTTTGTCTCGAAACGGGCTAGAAGAGGTCTTCGGATACCTGGCAGAGCAAGAACGCCTTCCCGAAGAAGCATGGCGTGCGCTGAGCTTGGCTGAGCATCACCTTGAAGTTATCGATCCGGTGATTGCGTTTTTGCAAGGGCGTGCTGCCAGCTTTGCCCCGCGAATTCTCGAGACAGGCTTCCTCCCGGCGGGTCCGCGCATGCAGCGAGCCGACCTGCGGAGCTTTGGCGTCATGGGAAGCCAAGATGCTGCTCGGTACTTGGCTACGCTCTACATCGCGGATGCAGCCGACCTCATCACAGCGTGTATCGACGAGGGCTTTGCGCTCTCTCGGTATCAAGCGCACCTTGCGACCAGTGCAAAGAGCTTCGAACCATTGTGGAAGCGGCTTGAAAGAACAACACTGGTCGACCGCCACCTCGATGAACTCTGCGATTCAATTGATGCAAATGTCGTTGGGCTCTCCGTCCCCTTTCCCGGAAATCTCTACGGCGCACTGCGAATTGGCCGCAGACTGAAAGAACGTGGCACCTATGTCATCATCGGTGGTGGATACATCAACACCGAATTGCGCTCTGTAGACGAAGCGAGGATTTGGCATTGTGTAGATGCCATCACCTATGACGATGGTGAAGGCCCACTACGCGCAATTCTCGAACATCGGGCTGGCGGCAAGGACTGGCGACATCGAACGCGAACCGCGGAGGGGACATTTGAGGCCCCGGTCACAAGGCCGCCATTCACCTCTGCGCCGTTTTATGGAGACCTCGACCTCTCCTGCTACTTGCAAACGATCGACACGCTCAACCCCGCGCACAGGCTATGGGCCGATGGGCGATGGAACAAAATCACCCTAGCCCACGGATGCTACTGGAAGAAGTGTACATTCTGCGATATTTCCCTAGATTACATTGGGCACTACGAACGTGGAGTCGCATCCGATCTAGTTGACGACATTGAACGCCTCATCGAAGAAACTGGGGAGCGCGGCTTTCACTTCGTCGACGAAGCGGCTCCACCAAAGCTCCTTCGTTCGCTTGCAATTGAGCTCCTCCGGCGTGGTGTGAAGATCAGCTTCTGGGGCAACATTCGCTTTGAGAAAAGTTATGACGAAGACCTATGCCGGCTTCTCGCTGCCGCTGGACTCATCGCCGTAACAGGAGGCCTAGAAGTTGCGAACGAGAGACTCCTAAGGCGCATCGACAAGGGAGTCACCGTAGAACAGGTTGCCCGCTGCACCTCGGCATTTCAGGCAGCAGGGGTGATGGTGCACGCCTACTTGATGTACGGTTTTCCCACACAGACCGAGCAAGAAACTATCGACAGCATGGAATTGGTTCGCCAACTCTTTGCTTGTGGTCTCATCAACTCTGCATTCTGGCATCGCTTTGTGCTCACCAGGCACGCCCCGATCTTCGCTGCGCCAGAGAGCTTTGGGGTGCAAATCGACCAGCGCACAAAATCGTTTGCGCAGAACGATGTGCCACACGTTGACAGCGAGGGCTGTGACCACAATGCCTTTGACCAAGTCTTGCCGCTGGCTCTTGAAGCTTGGCTAAAAGGCGATGACATCGACCAGCCTGTTGGCCTCTGGTTCGACACCCCGATGCCCGCGACCACCGAAGCCCATGACCGAATCGCAAGCGCGCTCAAGACGACCAAACGTAAGACCCGTGGTCGTCTTTTGTGGTTGGGTGGCGTACCTATGATCTCGGAAGACGGACTCGTACTGCACACACCTGATGCAGAAGGCTCGATTGCGTGTACCGCAGATGCCCGAGAATGGCTCTGCCAACTACTTGAGATGGCAAGCCCCAATGAGGATGCGCTGATGCTCAACGACGCCCTGCAGGACTTCCCTGGCGACTTTGCCGAAATACAACTGGCGTGGCAGGAAATTCGAGAACTCGGACTCCTGATTCTCTAAGACGGATCGGCACGTTCGACCTTGAGAGGCCTGATGGCCCCTGCTACAAGGAGGGCATGAATGCAACCAAGGCCAAGCCGGAGACCTTTCTCGACACCAACTTCCCTGTCTTCACATCTGAGCAACACAAGGTAGCTGACCTGTCTGCGGATGCCGTTCGCTTTGGTCGCAAGGAGCTTGAGCTCGCTCTGATCGAAATGCCTGGCCTCGCTTCACTGCGCGAAGAGTACAAAGGAAAGTACCCACTAAAGGGCGCCAAGATCATGGGCTCGCTGCACATGACGATTCAAACCGGTGTGCTCATCGAGACCTTGGTAGAACTCGGAGCCGAGATTCGATGGGTCTCATGCAACATCTTTTCAACCCAAGACCATGCTGCCGCTGCGACCGTCGCTGGCCCAGAAGGCACTGCCGACGATCCCAAGGGCGTCCCGGTCTTTGCGTGGAAGGGCGAGACACTCAGCGAGTACTGGTGGTGCACACTGCAAGCGCTCAACTGGGGCGACGATGGCCCAAACCTCATCCTCGACGATGGTGGCGATGCAACGCTTCTCGTGCACCTCGGTTCGGAGTACGAAAACTCCGGTACGATTCCTTCCCCCGACACTGCAACGAGCGATGAGCACCGCATCATCCTGCAAACCCTTCACGCAGTGCGCGCAGAAAAGGGCGACAACTTCTGGCGCCCGATGGCTTCGAAGATTCGCGGCGTCTCCGAAGAGACCACAACGGGCGTTATGCGACTCTACGAGCGCGTCGAAGCCGAGACGCTTCTCTTCCCAGCCATCAACGTGAACGACAGCGTTACCAAGAGCAAGTTCGACAACATCTACGGCTGCCGCCACTCACTGGTCGATGCCATCATGCGCGCGACCGATGTTTTGATTGCCGGTAAGAAAGCCCTCGTCTGCGGCTTCGGCGATGTTGGCAAAGGCTCGGTACAGTCGCTCTCCGGCCAGTCTGCCCGAGTTTCGATTACCGAGATTGACCCTATCTGCGCGCTTCAAGCATGCATGCTCGGCATTGACGTGGTTGACCTTGAAGAGAGCGTGAGTGACTTCGACATCTTCGTAACCTCAACGGGCAACAAAGACATCATCCGCCTCGATCACATGCTCAAGATGAAGCACAACGCTATCGTCTGCAACATTGGCCACTTCGACAACGAGATCGATATGGCTGGTGTGGAAGATTTGGTGGCAAAAGGTGAGTGCGAGAAGATTGAAATCAAGCCACAGGTTCACGAGTTCAAATTCAAAAACACGACCCACGGACCAAACGGCGGCGGACACTCCATCATCGTTCTTGCCGAAGGTCGTCTCGTTAACCTTGGCTGCGCCACGGGTCACCCAAGCTTCGTGATGAGCGCTTCTTTCACCAACCAGGTGATGGCGCAAATCGAGCTGCACCAGAACGCCGAGTCTTACGGCAAGAACGTTGTTGTGCTTCCAAAGCACCTCGACGAGAAGGTTGCTCGGCTTCACCTTGAGAAGTTCGGTGCGAGGCTCACCAAGCTTACCGAAGAACAAGCAACGTACATCGGTGTTCCACAGGCTGGTCCATACAAGGGCGACGCATACCGCTACTAATCACGTTTCCCAAACGTACTCCAAGCCAAGCCAGGCGCTTTTTCCCCAAAGCGCCCCTCGCGAGCCCGCCATAGGGCACTTCTCTTAGAGGTGCCCTCACCTAGGCCACTCCTTGCGCTCTTCCTAGAAAGCCCAGACCAAACGTCCTAGTCCTAGGTGGAGGTGCTGCTCTTGCTAGGGGGGCTGTTCTGTACCAGCACGTTCGAGATGCTCCTCCACGCAGCTCACGAGCACATCGAAAACCCTCTCAAGTTCACACAGATCCGTTTGTGATTTCTCCTCCGACCACCTTTGGACGAGTGTGGATGCAAGCGGAAATGCGGGTAGAGCCAGCAAGCCAAGAAGTGGCGTAATCGTTGCGAGTGCAATGCCGCCAACGCTTGCCGCCAACCACGCCTGCGTCAAGACGATGCTACGGCGCACCACATGCGCATTCTCGAAGTCGACCTCAAGGCTGATTGCAGTCTGCCCCTCGCCTGAGGTTAGCGACACCACTACCGAGACCGGCGCAAGACTGGCTGAGCCAGTCTCTCCAGCGGGCGAGAAGACGAGTGAGCGCGGTCTATCTTCATGAATCGCGCACTAGAGTGGGAAGGGCTTTGTCCCGGTAAACACCGGTGCCGTCAAACTCGCCGCATCGTCCGCATCAACACGGAAGGTGGCTGTGCCCGCGATGCCCTGCCCTGCATCGCCAAGATCCTCGATGGGGCGGTTGATCGTTACAAGCGTCACCTCGACGCCCTCTGGCGTCACCGTCATAAGCCCGTACCCCTGCGCATTGCAATCGGCGAAGGCCAGATGCGGATTGGCATTGGGATCCGCTGCTGCGAGAATCTGCGCAGGATCTCCGGTAGCGGCTCCAACCTGCGCTGCCCCGGTGCCATAGCGAAGCATCACGTTGAGGTTGTTTTCAAGCCGTCGCTCGCCGCCAAACTCGGTAGCGTCGAAAGTCACTAGGTCGCGCAGTCCTGGAGGCTGTCCTCGCACCGCATACTCAAAGAACGAGAAGAGGCTATTGGAGGAAATACCAGCAGCCACAAACTCGGTCGCGACCGGGACCTGAGTCTCCGCATCGTAGTTATCCATGAGCGTACCGGCGAAGTGTGCATGCATATCGCCGGTAATCACCACAACATTCCCAATGCCTTCATCCTTCAGAAAGGTCATCAGTTCGTTGCGCTCTGTGGGCTTGTCGTCCCATGCGTCACAAAACGCAACGCGGTCGAAGAGCAAGATACCGGCAGGGCCCACTTCCACGCCAACTCGCATCATCGGCATTTCGTTGCACCAAATTTTCCAGGTCGCAGCCGAGTTCTGCATCGTCGACTTCCACCATGCCTTCTGGGCAGCTCCCAGCATCGTTCCCGGTGGGCGTTCTTTGCGCGTGTTCTCAAGGCCTAAAACGGTGTCAGGAGGATTGCCATCATTGGCGGTATTGCCCTCGTCCATGACTCTCACAATTTCCGCGGGAAGTGCCGTTCGGGGGTGGAAGAACGCAGCAGACTCATACGTCTGGTCCTCGGGAATTGTGTGGTCGCTGCGATAACTGCGCAGGTCGGTCACCACAAAGTCGATGTTCTTTCCGTAGCGCAAGCTGCGGTAAATGGTAAGGCTGGCGATAGCCGCCGCGTTGTTTGCCTCATCGGCAAAGTTGTCCGCATTGACTGCATCAAAGGGCACGTTCTCGACTTCGGTCGCCGTAAAATCGGAAGCTTCGTTGGTGACACCAGGAACGCCTTCTGCGTCACTCAGGTTGGCCGGAATAAACTCGAACCACGCCTGATTGGCCGCGACCTTGCGCTTCTGACTAGCTTCGTCGGTGGTACCGCTTCCGTCGTAGTTTGCTTGGCTCTGCCAACAGTCATCCGAAAACTCGTGATCATCCCAGGTCTGCACAAAGGGCCAACGAGCGCGAGCTGCCCGAAGATGCGGGTCACGTAGGAATTGTTTGTAGAGGTGTCGATAGTCCTCTAGTGTCTCAGCAAACTTCTCAGTTTCCCCCTCGCCTGTGCCACCACCGCTTGGGAACGCGTCGATCTTGCGAGCGCTTCCATCCGCGTTGCGCATGTCAATTGGCTCCAGGTCTTCGTTGAGTGGCACCTGAAACTGGCCGCCAGTGGTCTCGTAAATGAAATCGCCAAGGTGAACCACAAGCTGAATTTGTTCGTCTGCGGCAGCGGCCAAGTCGTCATTGATCATCTGCCGGTACGCGCCGTAGGTGCCCGCTTCATAGTCTTGACAGCTCACCCATGCAAGGCGAACCGCGGTCGTGTCGTCATCGGCCGGAGCCGTGATCGTGCGCCCCACGATACTGTCGCCGCCTGCCACAAAGCGGTAGTAGTAGATGGTTCCAGGAGCAAGGTCTGTCACAAGAAGTCGCAACGTGTGATCGCTTGATGCATCCACTGTGACCTCCTGCTCAACGACGATAGTCCCGAATTCCTCGTCCTCCGAAACCTGGGCGGTCATCGCAATGGCCTCATTGCCTCCGGACGTCGCTTGGACGCGCGTCCAAATCATGACCGAGGTTGCCCGCGGATCGCCAGAGGCCACACCTTGGGGAAATTCGTAGACGCCTTTGGGCTCGTCGCCACCATCATCGCCGCAAGCAGGCAAGGTGCTGAGCTTGGCAGCAGCTATGAAACAACCAGAGAGACGGAGAAAGTCACGACGCTTCATGGCCTAGAAGTGTCGCACGCTGCTATGGGCTATAGGAAGCGCACATAGAGGTAGTACAGAGAGAGTGCGGCCTGGATGCCAATTGCCAGTGCGCTGGCTCGCATCATGAAGCTTGAAGGACGATCTTCCTCACAGAGATCGGGGCCAAAGATCGCTCGGTGCCCAAGCCAAGCCAGTGGCGGCGCCGTGACGAGAGAAATGGTGGTTGCCAAGTCAACCAGGTCCTTTAGGTTCGCCAAGAACTGATAGAGGATGACAGTGGCTCCAACCGCCACAACCACGGCGCTAATCCAGTAGGTTCGGCCAGCACTGGTGCCAACAGGCTCACCCTCCACCTCACTGCTCTGCCAACGATCGATGAATGCCGAAATTGACCGAGGGACACCATCGACAACGGTAAGTGTGGTGGAGAACATCACGAGAAACGCGGCAAAGCCGAAGACGGGCCGCGCCCAAGCTCCGAGTGCTTCGGTGTACAAGCCAATGACGGCAGCGGAAAACGAGGCGGCCCCTGCTGGCAGCACAATTCCCCGCCCGTAGGCGACGCCTGCTCCAAGCAACACAAAACACAGACCGAGGATCGCCGTGCCAAGGTAGCCGATGTTGAAGTCAATCAGGCTCTCAGAAACGGTGGGCTTGTGGCCAGTGTCCCGACGTTTTGCCAGCGTCCACAGGGAGTGCCACACGGAAATGTCGATAGCGGTTGGCATCCAGCCAATGAGCGCCGCCACAAAGAAGAAGTTGGCGTCATTTGACAGCAATGCTTTCGATGGCCAGGGAGCCTGTCCCCAGTCAATCCGTGGGATAACCATCAAGGCCGCGAAGACCGTCCCCACCGTGAGGAGGACAACGGCAACCTTGACGATGAGATCGAGCCAGCGATAGCTACCCAATCTCAATAGCCCCAAACACAGTGCCATGATGCCAATTGAGAGCAGCAGTGGATCCCAGCGAACATCGAGCAACGCAATGGCCAGTCCAGCTGTGACAAAGGTGACAGCAGACTGCACCGTAAAAACACTGAGAAGCGCGACAGCACCATAGAGCACGAGAGCCCAGCGCCCTTGCCGACGATAGCCCTCAAGTAGGCTCATCCCCGTGGCAGCAGAATAGCGAGGGCCAAACGAGAACGCAGGGTACTTAACCAAGTTTGCCGCGATGACCACCGCAATCAGCGCCAATCCAAAATCGGCTCCGGCCCTTGTCGATTGCACAAGGTGCGAGGCACCAATGGCAGCTCCAGCAAACAGCAGTCCAGGCCCAATGGCCTTGCCCAACGTCCTCGTCTTCTCCACGGCCGGAGGGTATCAAGAGCCTTGGTTGCTAGCTGGTCTCGCCGGAGCACCTCATCGCTGACCGAGAACGCGCAAAATCCCTAAGAAGCCTGGTGGGTTGCGTGGCTATGGGCCGTTTCATAACTTAATTGCGCCAAGTTTGCACTTTTGCTTTAGGATGCCGAACATGGAGTGGTCACGTATTGCCTTGGTTGCCCTGCTCGCCTCATGTGCAACAGCAGGTTCGGACGATGACGATGGCAATGTGAAACCCGCCGCAGATGCCACGAGCTTCAGCTTTCCCGATGCTTCGCACTTTGACGCAGCTCCCACGCCAGATGCAGCTGCGAACATTACCTACGACGCAGCTCCCATCGCCCCCGATGCGGGCGGCCCCTTCTGTGAGGACTCGGATACCTGTGGCAATGGCGAGTGCTGCCTCTCGCTCGGCGGCCCCGGGTTTTGCGTTGCTGGCCAAGAGGTGCTCGGCGTCTGTCTTCCCGACTGATCCAGAGAGATTGAGATAGGATCGCGAAGTACGCTTGTTCACCGGCAAGCCGCGAACAGCGAGCTTGCTGGGGGCAAGGGAGGCGCTGAGCAACGCAGAGCCGAAGGCGTCCAGAGCGCGAAGAACCGAGCGAGCGCGAGCAAGGAATCGCACACGAGTGCGCGATCCATGGACATTGATTCGTGATCGCGAAGTCAGCTCGTTTTCTGGTGGGGCGAGAAGAGGGAGTTTGCTGGGGCAAGCGACCGAGGAACAACGAAGAAGACTGGCAGAGCCCGTCTCTCCAGCGGGCGAGAAGACGAGTGGGCGCGTTCTATCTTCATGAATCGCGCACGAGTGCGCGATCCATGGACATTGATTCGTGATCGCGAAGTCAGCTCGTTTGCTGGCGAGGCGAGAAGAGGG
>JANTGM010000029.1 GCA_024762925.1 Kofleriaceae bacterium
CCTTGCCCCAGCAAGGTCGTCCTTCGCGCCTTGTCAAAGAACGAGCTCCCGTCGCCAGCACATTTCTATTCCTCTGAGCCGCACACTAGTGCGTGATTCAGAGAGATTGAGCGTGCTCACTCGTCTTCTCGCCCGCTGGACAGACTGGCTCTGCCAGTCTTCTTCGTTGTTCCTCGGTCGCTTGCCCGACATTGGAAAAACTCTGACTGTACTAATGGCGAGTTCCCTCATCGCCGGTTGCGGCTGAGGTTTCGCCCCACCGGGTTCGCCTCACTGCTCATGGCCCTTCGAAGGATCGTGGGTAGAGCCTGTGCGCTCCTGCCATGTCGCAGCGTCGACAACCTCTTGACGGTACATCGCGTGACACCCCGTGCAAGCCTGTAGGGTGTTCGACGTGGCGTGCAAAACCGCAGGCCCATCATGGGCACGAGCCGCTTCACCAATAGCGTCTGCGCGTCGGTGAAAGTCGAGGGCCATCTCAGTGAAACCGTCTGCACCTGCCCCCATGTGCTGACACATCTGCTGCATTTGAGGGGATGTCTCGATGAGCGCAGCGGCGCTCGCGACCTCTTCCCAGTCTTCTTGGGCGAGACCGCCAGTGATGCGCTGAATAGCACCGAGGTGCTCCATCATGTTCTGCTTCTGATGCCATGCCATCATCGGCTGCAGGGGTACCGGCCGCCGGGTGTCGAGTTCACCAAGCTTGGCCACAGGCTCGCACGTGGTACTCGCCGCTTGAACCTGGGCGGTGGGTGTGTCCTCCGTCTTTGCGGCATCCTTGCTGTTGCAAGCCCCGAGCACAAGGAAGGAGAGTACGGCAAGGCCGCGGGTCGATATCATTCTTGTTGGGTTCATTCGTTGTCCTTACTCAGAGCCATTGCTCTTTCCAATTGTTCCAGCGCTTCGATGACACGGCCCGTTGAGCCTCCTAGGGTCTGTGCAAGGTTCGCGAAATGGCGGGTGCTGGATTTGTCGACGCTTCGGGCGATTTTCTTGCCCTGGGCGGTGAGACGGAGAACGCGAGCACGTCCATCCTCGGGATGAGCCTGCTTGGCAAGCTCACCCGCTTCCTCCATTCGCGCACAAAGACGTGAAACGTTTGTTCGGTCGATGGCGAGTGTCTCGGCAAGACTTGAGATCGTCATCGGCTCTTCGCGGTCGAGGAGTTCAAGAAGTGCGTGGGCATTCGGCACGGACATCTCTGCTCCGCATGGCCGCCTCGCTTCGTCCATTGTGTTGTGGGCTACCACCAGACGTCGGACGGCGTCCCGGAGCTGTCGAGCTTTCTTGTTGGTGGTTGCCATGTCGAGTACAGACTGCGTGCGAACGCACATATATAGAAACGTTCATTCGCGCGCAAGTGCCGAATCCGCGAATCCAATTTTGAACGCGAACACGGCAAGAGGGTGGTTCGGAGACAAACGTGGATGTGAATTTTCCGTGGGCCGATTCCGTCACCCCTCAAACTTCCGTTACCTTGGATCGTAAAAGCAGATAGTTAGGATGGCACCAGGTTTGCTCTAGTGTGTAGGCATGTACTCTTCACCCAAGAAACTCCTTCTCCTTGGCTCCCTCCTTCTCGCGGCTGCGTGCTCCGGGGGGACCAGCGATTCCTCAGGAATCCGAGCCCTCTCCAACGGTGAGAGCCTTCCCCCCGAATGCGACATTTGCTGGGTCGATTTTGACACCTGTGCCGACTCCGGCGTCGACTTTACCCTTTGCGAAGACGCGGTGATTGCATGCGCTGCGATTTGTGATGCTCCTCCCCCTCCCCCTTCTTGCGATCATTGTTTCGCAGGCTATGAGGCCTGTACCGCTGAAGCCGAGCAGGGAATGCAAGACTTCGGAGATTGTGTTGCCGGGCTCGACGCTTGTCTTCAGAGCTGCGAAGAGGATGAGCCTCCCTGTCATGAAGAGTGCTGGGAATGCCCTTCGGATGTCGATGGCTGCCTACCCGGTTGCCAAATCGTATGCGAGCCCGAGCCTTGTCCTGATGTCTGTCCTCCCTGCCCCGATGGCGAAGAGTGCCCACCTTGCGACATCGTTTGTGAGCCGGATCCGGGCCCGGAGCCCTGCTATGAGGTATGCCCCGATTGCCCAGAAGGTGCTGACTGTGGTCCTTGCGATGTGATTTGCGAGCCCGATCCGGACCCTGAGCCCTGCTATGAAGTATGCCCCGTCTGCCCAGACGGCGAAGAGTGCGGCCCCTGTGAGACTGTTTGTGATCCCGATCCAGGCCCGGGCCCTTGCCAAGAAGTATGCCCCGAATGCCCAGACGGCGAAGAGTGTGGCCCCTGTGAGTTCACCTGTGACCCGCTACCATGCTTAGGAACCTGTGTGGAAATCTGCGATGAGGATGGCAGTTGTGAAGTCACATGCTGGGATGACTGCAATGGTGGCCCTGGCAACCCCGGCCCTGGTACTCCCGATCCCTCCGAGCCCTGGGCCTAGTGCCAAGTTCAGGAGCATAGAGTTCCTCTCGCGAAGCGAGCTTGTTCTCTGGCAAGGCGCGAACGACGAGCTTACCGGGGTAAGGAAGGAGTTGAGTAACGAAGAGCGCTGGCCATGCCAGCGCGTCCAGCAGGCGAGAAGACGAGCGCGTTCTAATTCATGGACATTGATTCGTGATCGCGAAGTCAGCTCGTTTGCTGGCGAGGCGGGAAGAGGGAGTTTGCTGGGGCAAGTGAGGCGCAAAGTAACGCCGAGCCGAAGCAGAAGCCGAAGAACCGAGCGAGCGCGAGCAAGATTTTTGAATCGCCCCCTAGTCGCACGGGATTCGGAAGGCGTCGTTGAGGTCGAGGGGCAAGATGAGGGTCCGAAGATCCAAAGACAGAGATTGCGGGCAAATTAGGCTCGGGTCATCGACAAAGGCCTGCTTGTATTCTGCGTTCCAGACCGGCTTGCCCTTCCCGATAAAGGGCAACAGAGTGTCGCACTCGTCGAATTCGTGGCATTGCTCGTTGACGCTGAAGTCGAAGTAGTCGACGAGGTTGGATATCTGGTCGAGATCGTTCTTCAGTCCAACCGCGAGATTTCGCGTGTGGGCCGCATTGGCGATCTTCTTGTTGAAGAGCAATTGGTCGTGATCGGAAAGCGGAAAGCCGCTGTCATTTTGATAGCCATCTACGTTGTCGGGCTCGACGCCGTCGCAGCCCTTTTCAACAGCCAGGTCAAGCCGAGTCTCCATGATCGAAAACACCTGAGGGTCGCGCACATCGAGCCATTGCTCATCTTCGAAGCCGTCGAGCACAAGCCCCTTGATGGCTTCGGGAAAGTCTGCCGAATCCGGGCGAAACGACTCGTAGGAACCCGCCGAAAAGTAGCAGATGACCTTGAAGCCCGCGCTTTGCAACTCGGCAATGCGCGACTTCGGAACCTGGAAGAGGTCGATGTCATAGGCTTCGACTTGATACTCGCTATTGACCGCGTCGACGAGTTGCCATTGCCAGGTTGCCTTGGTGTTGGGCTGATACCAAGCGCCGTCCACGATGGGAGCGGGGTCCTCAATGCCCCAGCCAGCGTCGTCAGTTGACGGCGTAGCGTCGTCACTCACGCATCCACTCATCGCAATCGCAACGAGAGCGGGCAGAATAAGAGAGGGAGCGAAGTGGGAATACCTCATTAGCATGCCGAAGGAACATGCTCGGCGATTCTCTCGCCGTTCGCAAGGACTTGCCTCACGCAACGAACATTGGACTTCACGAGGAACCATCGATCCTATTCCAACCGAGTTCTCCACTTCCACAGAGTTATTCTGAATCCAGAACTACCAGCAGCGTTGCGATTGCATGGCCTCCATTGCCTACGCGGGCTTCCTTGACTCTGAAGCGGGATCTGGATCTGAAGCTAAAAAAACGGAACGAATGCAGCCAACGGCCACGATTACGCTGGCCGGCCTAGACAACCTAAGCACTGGCCGCAGGCCACTGCTGGCCGTGCTGCAAGCATGAGAACGGAACCGAGACTCGCTGCTACGACCCCTTTCACAAGGACACCACCGTAGCTGTGTAGCCATCGAGTGCGCTGACGACCTGCGCGAGAGCCTCCGGTTCTACTTGTGTTGGATCGTAGGTCACGGACGCTAGGCCGTCGGAGAAGGCGATGCTTGCCTTGACCACGCCTGGCGTGTCAGTTAGCGCCGTGACGATGTGTGTCACGCAGCTCTCACAGGTCATGCCTTCGACATTGAGACTCACCTGCTTGGAAGCTGCCGTAAGCGCCGTATCCCCGCTCTTCTCGGTCTGAGCAAACGCACCAGCGATGTGCGGGTAGCTGGCAAAGAAGAGCACGGCCAATGTTGCCAGCCACAACATGGGCTTTCCGGCACGGCGAGTCCGCGGTGCAGGACAACCGCAGGCGTCGCCCTCACTGGCATCGATGGTGGCAGTCTTCGGCTTGCGATACACCAGGTAGAATCCAATCCCCAAGAGCAGAGCGGTCACGCCGAGGAAGAGGGGACGGTACGCTTCCAAGGCCGCGGCGACGCCGAGCCCGGAGACACCTAGGACCGCCAAAATGGCGGGCAGAACGCAACAAGAGGATGCGGCAATGGCCGCGACAATAGCGCCGGCCATGGTGGCGCGTGCAGCTTTGGTCTTCGGTGTATCGACGTTCTGCTCGAGAGTGCAATTTGCGTTTGAATTAGACATAGAGGTTCCTTTGTTGGTCACCGCGAAGGTGAGTTATTAGAAATGCGGCCATCGCCAGGAGCAGCGCACCTGCCAGGGTTCCGGCAAGAACGGGCCAAGCGTTCACAGTGGGTACATCGCAGCACTGCGCAAAGATGAGAGGTAGTTCTGCGCCCAGGAGCACAGCTCCAATCGAAGCCATGGTTGCGAGAGAGGCGCTAGCACCACGAGCAATCACGAGCGCTATGGCAATGGGAATGATGCCAAAGAGAAGCCCGACGAGTAGCTCAGAAGCCATGCCGCTGGTCTGGAGCAATGTGCTGCTCATGAGGGCGAGCGATGGAGGTGGACAGAGAAGGCTCATCACGAGCACCGCCCCAACGCCAGAGAGTGCGGCCCTGGGCCAGCGACTCGCAGGACTGCCAGACACTGTGAGATGGACTGCTAGAGCAATCGCACCCGTCCACGCTGCAACGCACACCAGAAGTGGTAGGCCCGAAGCCAAGGGCGTGCGAGCGGTTGTGAGCGCTAAGGCGACAATGGCAAAGGCTGTGGCGAAGGCGATGGACGCAATCGCACGAGTCCTCGTAACGGGTGTCAAATCCTGGCGGACCTTCGCAAGGACCGTTGCGCGCACACCGGCATTAGCGCTGGCGAGCAGTGGTGTGGAGAGCAAGCCGTCTGCTTCTTTGGCTCCACTGAGCGAGGACGAGCATGCAGCACAGCTGTCACAGTGCCCTTGGACCTCGTCCTGGACCGCAGAGCTGGCGATTCCAAGAGCCACTTCTGCGACAAGAGGCTCCATCACCAGACACATGCCATTGCGCTTGCTCTCAGAATCCAAGCGACTCCCGGCTTGCGATATCTTCAGTTTCCTCGACATCTCAATGACACATATGCCGGCGCGCCTGCTCCGTTACGCTGGCTCGTCGTTTTTTTGGGAACTCGTCGTTTTTTTGTGACTGTCCGTATTCTCGAGCACCGCACGCAGCGAGGCGAGCCCACGAAATACGCGCAATTTCGCAGCGTCTTCACTGCACCCAAGCTGCTCTGCCGCCTCGCGGTAGTCGAGTTCTAAGAATCGACATAAGACGACTGCCTCGCGCTGGGCATCGGAGAGCTGGCCTAGCGCACGCCAGACGCGCCCAAGCTCATGACTCGCATCCGTCCGTGCAGCGGCATCCGAATTTGTCGCAAGCGGCTCATCGCTCAGGTGCGCTTCCGGTTTCCGCGAACGACGGCGGCATTCCTGCTTGTAGAGGTTGTAGGCAATGGAATTGATCCATGCCGCAACGCCGCCGCCTCGATACCGCGAACGTGCACGATGAACATTCAAGAAGGTCTGCTGGAGCAAGTCCTCGGCTCGGGTGCGGTCGCCAATCGCTCGCAAGAAGAAACTGAAGAGCTTCCGCTCATAGCGGTCATAGAGAATCTCAAACGAAGCAGCATTGCCCCTCGCGTAGGCATGCATCAGCGCTTCGTCTGTAGGGCTCTCTTTGGACACGGTACCCCACAAGCATGCACTCCGTACCGTGGTACGGAGTCAAGGCAATCGCGAGCAAGCATGGGTGTTGCGCGCCTACAGCGCTGTGGTCTGGTGTTCCTCACCAGACTACGGGCTAGTTCTCGTCCGACTGGGATACGAACTAACTAGTGTGGGATCCAGAGGCATAGAACTGGCTCGGTTCTTCGCGCCTTGTCAAAGAACGAGCTCCCGTCGCCAGCACATTTCTATTCCTCTGAGCCGCGCACGAGTGCGCGATCCATGGATATTGATTCGTGATCGCGAAGTCAGCTCGTTTGCTGGCGAGGCGGGAAGAGGGAGCTTGCTGGGGCAAGCGACCGAGGAACAACGAAGAAGACGGGCTGAGCCAGTCTCTCCAGCGGGCGAGAAGACGAGTGAGCGCGTTCTATCTTCATGAATCGCGCACGAGCTATTCCTTAGCACCTTCGCCAGCGGCAAGTGCCCCTTTAAGGGCTGTTTCGAGGTCCCCCTCGTCCCCTTCAGTGAAGTTCTGATGTCGATAGGCAACCTTGCCGTCGGCACCAATGAGAAAGATAAGAGGAATACTCGCGCCCTGTGCATACAGGGCGAGCACCTCTCCCTCGGGATCAAGCGCAACGGGATAGGAGATTTTTAGATCCGCGACCAATGTTTCAAGGGTGCCGCGATCATCAGGTTCGTCGATGCTAACCGCGATGAACTCCACGCCCTGCCCCTTGTACTCCTCGTAGAGCTGGACTAGGTGCGGTGCCTCCTTGATGCATGGCTTACACCAGCTCGCCCAAAACACAATGACTGTTGGCGCCTGCCCAAGGGCCTTCGCGAAATCGAATGTGCCGCCTCCGAGAAGTGGGGCAGTAAACGTCATCGCTGGCGATCCCAGACCAAGGCCATCCTTCTTTGCCTCTTCGGATGCAGTGTCCCAACGCACCACATAGTTCATCTGGCGCTCCTTCGACTGCACAGCGACCGCCTGCTCCACAATCGCATGGGTCAGTTTGGCGCCTGGCGCCACTGAGAGCGTAAAAACCTCTCTTTTGCCGTCAAACGTTGCTTTTGAAACTTCTGGAAGCCCTTCCAGGGCTCCTGCGACCGCATTCGGTCAACCCATTCACAAAGCGCCATTGACGCGGCGCATACCGTCGATACGAAATTCCAATGGCTCGGTCTCTTGGATCGCCGAGGCCGGAGCATTCTGCGTCACCCTCTTGCCGCTAGGTTGTGCTTCCTTAGTGGACGTGCAGCCAACGGCAGTCACACCAAGAGTGAGGACCAACGCAAGTTCATAAACTATCTTCGTCATCATTCGTCTCCTATCGAGTTCCCACCACAACAGCAAGAAGCCTCCTCTTTGTTGGGCGAAGCTTGAGTGCCCAACTTCTCTTGCGCCGCCTTAACCACTGCCCGAACGTTGCCAAGGCAACAGCTCCCCTGCGGGTTGGTCTCCTCGCAGCGGTCTTCGCCGTTGCGACACTTTTGTGTGATGCTCTCAATAACAGAGCTTGTTCCCTCTCGCTCGACCTCTTTATTGATCTCGTCGACAGAGTGGTCGAAACAATAGCAAACCAGACGCTTTGCCCTGTCTGACTTTTGAAACACCGGGACTGTCACCGAGTCGCTGGCAAAGCGCTGGCCGTCCTCGGGACGAAAGTAGACGATTTCACAAGACGCGGTCGGGCAGAAGCGGAATCCTTCAAAGTTGCCGGCGCTAGGCATCGCGGCGCTAGACAGAAGAGTTCTTAGGGTCACTGCTTTGACAGCGCGCGTACTTTGCGCGCACGACGGGCACGAAAACTTCATGAGCGGGCTCGCTTCGTCGGCTTGTCGTCCAATGCATCCAAGATGGGACACTCGCGAACCGAGCCCTTGCTTGCGCAGGACTTCACCAAGACCCCAAGTGCCTTCTTCATCGCACGGAGACTTTGAATCTTCTCTTCAATCTCCTCCATCTTTTGCGTCGCCGTCGCCTTCGCTTGCTCACAACTGGCGTCGGTATTTTCTCGCAACACGAGGAGTTCTTCGACTTCGTAGAGGGTGAAGCCAAGCTCCTGCGCTCGCTTGATGAAGCGCACAACGCGGACCGCCTCGGGTGGATACTCTCGATAGCCCGAGCTTCGCCTGTGTGGCTCCTTGAGGATTCCACGGCGCTCATAAAAGCGCAGCGTCTCCACATTGACGCCCGCAGCCTTCGCCACTTGCCCTGTCCGCAACTTCCCAGCCATGACAACAGTATGCACCCCGTACCTAGGTACGGAGTCAACCCTGACTCCGCCTACAGCCTCCCAGCTCGTGTTTACAGGTGCTTATGCTTGTGCAGAGACTATGGCCCGTGACAGATAACTGCATTCGGGACTTCGATGCCGCAAGAAGCCGTCGGTGGATTTTGGCAGGAAGTTGGTGCGGTGCACAAGGATGTGCATTCGTCTGAGCAGCCCAAGCCGGAACCAACATCGGGAATGCACGTAGCTGGCTTTTCCCTACATTGCACTGATGTCGCACAATCTGGGGCCAAGAACTGCACACAGATTTCGGTCGGAGAGCAAGCAGAACACTGACCATCGATTGATGCATCAGAATCCACGACCGACGAATCTAGTTCTACACCTATGTCCGTATCTGCCGAACATCCCCAAACAACGCAGGGCACTATCACCAGCAACAAGAAGGCTTTCATTCTGTCCCAAGAGCATCAAACATGCCAAAACGCAAACACTGGCAATTGAACACTTGCTCAAAACCATTCGAGCCAAAGCGGCAATAGTCCGACATTGAGGTCATGGTTTGTGAGTGTTTCGGGATGAAGTATGGGCGTGATCTGTTTCAGGATGCAGCGACATACTTCGCAATGTCGAAAACCTCTACATCGCGTCGAAGACAGCTGGTACCTCGTGACTTGGATGTGTCGTCGACTTCGGTTTCTCGTTCCGGGCAGCAAGACCACAGCCTGCGATCTCAACCGACGTGGGCTGACCTATCGGGGCAAAGGAAGAGGGAATTCCTCTCGAGGTCAAAGCGATTCTAGTGCGCGATCCATGGACATTGATTCGTGATCGCGAAGTCAGCTCGTTTGCTGGCTAGGCGGGAAGAGGGAGTTTGCTGGGGCAAGCGACTGAGGCCTAACCGATGTCCTTCTTCGGCGCCTTCAGACTCTCAACATCAAGAGGGGCTCGAGTCGGTCGTTACTGGCTTTGACGAATTGGCGAGGCATGTTGGGAAGCGAGCAGCCCGCCGCCTATGGTCATTTGCCAAGACATTAGGAAACGCCTCACGCCGTGAGGTTGCCATCGCGGCGGTACTGGCGATGGGGCACAAGAAGCAAAAACAGCTTCTTTCCGAGCTAGAGCAAGCCGAGGCTTCAGACGACGAGCTTCTCGCGGTCTATCGCGACCAGCTCGACCGTGAGATCTCAATCAAGCGTCAGGATTCTTGGGTTCTTCCGCTTCTGGCACTCTTGCCACTGACTTTGCTCGATACACAGGAGACTGCGACCACAATCGCCGTTGGCGCTTTGATGGCGCTGCTTTTCGCACAGGGCCTGTGGGTTCGGTTCAGTGTGTTGCCTCGCTTGCTGCGGAACCGAGAGGCTCTGAGCTGAGCATGACGGTGTGTGGACCCAAACTCGACGCCTCCGAAGAGGCGGCGCTGCTGGAGAGGATCCTGAATGGCACTCCTCCCGAGAGGGAGGCAGCTTACGAGCAGATCTTCTCCAGCTTGCGTGAGCCGGTGTACGCGCTGTGCCTCCGTCTGACTGGGAATACCATAGATGCGGAGGATGCACTCCAGGACGCCTTTGTTGCGGCTTTTCGCGGGCTCAGCGCATTTCGTGGTGATGCTCGGATATCAACATGGCTCTACCGCATCGCGGTTCGGGAAGCACTACGACAAAAGAGACGTCATGCAGGCAAGGAGATACAGGCCGAGATTGACGTACCCGCGCCGGAGACAACCAATCCTGCCATTCGGAAAGAGCGCGTGGAACTATTCAACCAGGCGTTGGATCGCCTCAGCGCCGACCATCGAACCGTACTCGCGATGTTCACAGTTGAGGGGCTGTCTCATGATGAGATCGCCGATGCATTGAAGATTCCCACAGGCACGATTTGGTCGCGGCTGCATAAGGCACGCAAGAAGCTCGCGGCTGAAATCAAGGTTCTCGAACAGACGCCTAGATCAGGCGCTGTCCGTCCCAACAATCGCAGGGGGACACAAGTACACGAGCGCGAAAGGTCCCATAGCACCCTTCAGACAATTCTTGTCAGCTCGGGCGTTTACCTTCGGGCATTGGCCACATGGGCAGTACGTTGGAGTTTGAGAGACGCGCAGGTTGCGTGATGAAAACCCAGGGCGGGCTGGTTCAGAAGAAACGTTGTCGTGGTAGGGCTCTCGCTCAACCATGATAGCTTCCATGGCTATGAGCCTCCGCCGCATCGATACACTAGCAGAGCATCAGGTTCACGCCTTGACGGAGTTGTTCAAAGAACTCTGGTGGACGCCGAACCGAAGTCAAGAGCAGGTAGAACGCATGCTCCAACACTCGATAGTCGTCGCCTTCGAGGATAGTGAACGGCAGCTCATCGCATTCGCGAGAATTCTCAGCGATCAGGTATTCAAAGCTCTGATTCTTGATGTCGTGGTCAGGCCTGACCAGCGCAACACCGGTTTGGGCCGCGTTTTGATGGACGCAGTTCTACACCACGAATCCCTCACAGAGGTTCGCCATTTCGAACTTTACTGTGCCACCGAAATGAAACCCATGTACGAGAAATGGGGATTCTCAGGTTCTCTTGGCGATCTGACCTTCATGCGCCTGGTTCGGAATTGAAGCCACGCGCCAACGGCGCTACACGGCAGACGGGCTCGACCACCGCTGGACAAATTCCGCGCAGCGTAATTTTCCGAGCGGGGGCGACGGAGCCCAGACGTGGCCAGACGACGGTTGCCAGCGGCCGCTGTACCTCACTGCCAACACCCAGCGAAACAGCCATGGGGAGAACGATCAAGTCCCGAACAGTGTAGGGACACTGTCTCCCCACAATGACAACCGGAGACGCCATAGCTCTCTTCACAGTAGTCATCCCTCGTTGCACGTTCGTGATGTTCAGAAGCTCCAGCACGTCCCCAGTGTCGCGGGCCATCGAGCCACCAGAGATGGGGCAGGTGATTGCGTTCCCAGAGGTGGGTGGTTTGCATCACCGCTACAGTCGAAGTATGGCTGCATGAAGCTAGGAGAAGGAGGCAAACGCAGTCAGGATGGACAGCGCAAACGAAACATCGACTGGAACACCGGCTTAACGCGATCCGGTTTGTGGAATGACGGTTGCGCCAGGGAATCACTTTGAAGTTGGCCGCGTCTGATGAAGACTTGGCCAGGGGCTCGCCACTGGCTCATGCTCACGTGATTCCGAGTGGCACCTACCACTTTGGCCACCAGACCTCCTCCCTCCACTGGAGGCCTAACCGGGATTTTTTACGCGATTGGGCCTGGTACCCCAGTATGATAAAGTCGGACCTAGCGGTCGTATGAGCGACAAGAATCATTGGCAATCGGTATATGAGCGCAAGACCATAGACGAGGTGAGTTGGTATCGGCCCCATCTTGAACGGTCACTTGAGTACGTTCACGCAGCAGGCCTTGGCCCTAGTGCTCGAATCGTTGACGTGGGCGGCGGCGCATCAACGCTGGTGGATGACTTGTTGAGCGAGGGCTATCACAACATTGCAGTGGTCGATATTGCGGACTCGGCTCTTCAGGTGGCTCGTGAGCGGCTTGGCAAACGCGAAACGCAAGTGGACTGGGTCATCGGAGACGTTACGAAGCCGCTGCTTCCCGATTTGAGCATCGACTTTTGGCACGACAGAGCTGTCTTTCACTTTCTCACAGAGCAAGATGCACGCGCAGCCTACCTCGCTCAGGTCACGCGCTGCGTGAAGCCAGGCGGTCGCGTGCTGGTAGCAACTTTTGGTATCGACGGGCCCGAACAATGCAGCGGCTTGCCCGTTGCTCGCTACGACGCGGGTGGGATTCATGCTGTTTTTGGAGATGCATTCGATAAACTCGATGAGGCTACAGAAGAGCACGAGACTCCCTGGGGAAGCGCTCAGTCTTTTGTGTACTGCTACTGCCGTCGTGCGCCATAGCTGCGACACTGGTCACGCTAGTAGCGCCTGTGGCTAGTGCGATCGTGGAATCACGATACCTTGGAGCTATTCAATCTGCGACTGAAACACTCCTTCGACATAGCCGATAGGAATCAGTCCAGGAAGTGTCTCTCAGACCAGCTGAGCCTGCCCCGAAAGTTGGACACCGAATCAAGGAGGTTATCCTTGGGAAGAGGTGGCCAGCATGGCAAAGAAAAAGAGAACGACCAGACGATACACGGATGAATTTAAGCGTGAGGCAATTCGGCTTCTCGAGAATCGCGGGGACACAACGGCGGCCGAGATTGCGTCTAGCCTTGGCATCGCTCCAAGCATTCTGTATCAGTGGCGCAAGCAACTCGGCTCCGCTCCAGAGCGTTTGATTGACAATGTGAGCCTGGAAGAGGAGTCACGCCGTCAGAAACAGGAGATTGCTCGTCTGCGAAGGGAGAATCAAACGCTAAAAAAGTCAATAGCGCTCTTCGCGAAGGATCTGGACCTTTGAGCCTTGTGGCCATGGTTGATCTAGGGAGGAGCGCGTTAGGGGGTCACGCAAGCTTGCAGGCTACTTGGAATTCCGAAGAGTTCTTACTACGATCAAATCAAGAAAGCGCCCAAGCGAGCTCTTCGGTGCAAGGCTCTCGTGGCGCAAATACGCGCTGTCTTCGAAGAGCACCTTGGCAACTACGGAAGCCCTCGAATCCATCAACAGTTACGCGAACAGGGGGGTGCGAATCAGCCGGAAACGTGTTGCAGCACTCATGCGCCAGAATCAGCTCGTATCACGCCGAAAACGACGTTTCAGACCAATGACGACCGACTCCAATCATGATGGCCCCATTGCCCCCGAACCTGCTGCAGCGTGAGTTCGCAGCAGCCTCTCCGAATCGAGTTTGGGTCGGCGACATTACGTACTGCGCAACCGGTGATGGATGGCTTTATCTTGCGGTACTCATCGATACGTTCTCACGTCGAGTTGTTGGCTGGGCAACGAGTGCCTCACCAAACGCCGAACTCGCGGTGGAAGCGCTGACAAGAGCCATCGAGCTTCGCAAGCCGCAGCCTGGCTTGATCGTACACTCAGAGCGCGGCAGCCAATACGCTAGCAAACTGTATCGAGAAAAACTCTTAGAGATGAAGGCGCGGCCAAGCATGAGCCGGAGGGGCAACTGCTATGACAACGCAATGGCGGAGAGTTTCTTCTCCACGCTTGAATTCGAACTACGACAACATCACGATTTTGCCTCACATCGCCAAGCCAACGTCGCCCTGGCTGACTTCATTGAGAACTATTACAATCGAAAACGCATGCACTCTGCTGTGGACTACAAGTCTCCGGTGCAGTACGAAGAAATACAGATGGCGGCCTAGCCGAAAACGGTAGGCGGCAATGACCGTCCAACTTTTGGGGCAAGCTCAAGCCCCGCTTTGTTGGACAGACTGTGTCTTGATTGTGAGGTCGCAAATGCCGGTGCTTGGCTCATACTCGACAGGGCTTTCGTAGTCTGGCGTCGAAGGCATGCGTTTCCGGCTGTAGAGATGCTCGATGTACTCGGATCATCGAAGCCTGGGACTTACATCGTACGGTCTCGGGCTACCCCCGCATTTGAGTTCGGCGGCCTGAGATGCTCGGTCCATGCGAAGACCGATTGCGTCACTGAGAAAAGAAATCGCCAAGGTCCACATCGATGGCGCGGGCCGGCGTCGATATGACAAGGAGCTCCGAAGGCGGCTCGTGCATTTCGCTCGAGCTGAGCAAGCTCGCGGACGCCCCATCATCAAGATTGCCGAGGAACTCGGCATTCGCTAGCAGGTCCTCGGCGGCTGGCTCCGCAAGGCGGGAAGAACAACGCCCATCCGCCAGGTCGAGGTGGTCGAAGAGAAGACGGAGGTGAAGCTCCCCGATAACGACAACCTCTGCGACTGTTGCGGCAATCCTCTCATCGCCATGGAAGGCATCGCGGAAGACAGCGAGCGCGTGAACGTCGTGGAGCGCAAGTTCGTCGTCCAGAAGATTCAGCGACAGAAGTACCGATGCAAGTGCCGGGCGGCGGTGGTCACCGCACCTGCACCCGCTCAGCTCGTCGTAGGTGGCCGCTACTCTGTCGAAATCGCGGCGCACATCGCGGTGGAGAAGTACCTGAACCACATGCCACTAGATCGCCAGAGGCGCTCTATGGGCCGGTTGGGCCTCGACATCAGCACCTCGACGCTCTGGGACCAAATCAACGCGCTAGCGGGTCTGCACGAGGCCTCCTACGACCGCCTGCAGGACTACATCCTCGGCGCCGATGTCGTCGGCATCGACGAGACCTGGTGGCGTATGCTGGACAAGAAGCCCAACAAGCGCTGGTGGGTCTGGAGCATCACCGTGCCCAATGCGGTTTGGTACACGATTGCACCGAGCCGCTCCGCCGACACCGCCAAAGAGATCATCGGCGACTACGAAGGCACCTTGATCGCCGACGCCTACAAAGTCTACGAGACCGTGACCAAAGGCAACGAGCACATCATCCTGGCGCTTTGCTGGAGCCATGCGAGGCGGAAATTCATTGAGGCCGAGCCAAACTATCCGCAATGCGCCGAGGCCATCGAAATCATCGGCGGGCTCTTTGCGATTGATCGAGAGACCGCCGATCCAAACAGGCTGGAGGGAGACGAGAAAATCGCCGCAATCGAGGAGCGCGGGGCAGCCCGCGCCGAACGGGCACCACCCATATTGGAGAAACTCCGAGAGTGGTGCTTAACGCAGCGAGGACTGCCGCGTTCAGGTCTGCGCAAAGCGATCGACTACACGCTTGGCCATTGGAAAGGGCTCACCGTCTTCGTCGATGACCCATTCGTGCCCCTCACGAATAACGATACGGAGCGCGAGCTGCGCACCATTGTGCTCGGGCGCAAGAATCACCTAGGCAGCAAATCAGAGCGCGGCACCGAGGTCGCGGCCATCCTCTACACGCTGATTGAGACCGCATATCTCAATGGCCTCGATCCGTACAAATACCTCGTTGAGGCCACCTACGCTATGCTCGAGGACCCGGCGGCAGTTCCGCTGCCGCTAGATCGCTAGCGGCAGGATGCCATGATTCGGCGGATTGTCGGCGAGTGCGCATCGCCCCGTCTAACATCGCCTAACTGTAATCCGGCTTTGCGTTCACCACTGATATCGTCTCAACATCATGAAGTGGGGAGGATGCTGTCTTGTCGGGCTCTGGGCCGTTTCGGCCTGTGGCCCGACGACGGCACGAACCAACGCGCGTTTGGAGAAGGGCTTCGAATTTGGCATCTCGGCCGCAGCACGAACGACTGACAAGGGGTTTGAGATCAATCACGAGGGAATGCGTACCAACGGAGTTCAGCAAAATTTCGAGTTGCATCACCTGAATCTGAATCTGCAGTGGGCATGGAAGGAACAGAATGGGGCGGGGTTTGCGGTCCAGGGTCGGCTCACCATGGGAGTCTTTCCCACGGCTCTAGACCTCTACTACGCATTGCCGGGTGGCGATGACTCTTCCTTTGCTGCTGGCTTTGGCGCCGAACTTGGCGCACTGCCAGCCGTGTATGGCGTTTTCACCCGCGACCTTGGCGACAGACTCTTTGTCACCTTCACACCGCGAGTGTTGCTTAATCGGGGCAATGCAAAGAGAGCTCTGCTCAATCCACAGATTTCCTTTGGCCTGGAAGACGGTTTTGGCTTTGCAGGATTTGTGAGCTACGTCTACTACACAGGAGCGGGCTACGACCCCTACGGAATCCTTGGTTTCGACTCAAGCGAGTATCACAAGCAATTCTTGCTGACCGGACTCGCCGCGAGCTTCTAGGGAATCCTTCCTGGAGAAGTTCCGTGGCCTCTGTTTGGAGCAACGCGGAGGCCCGCGATCTGACGACGCACGCGATGCTCAAGAATCCGGCCGCCGTGCCGCTGCGGCTAGCTCGCTCACGGTAGCATGCCATGATTCGTCGGATTAGCGGCGAGTGCGTACCTTACATCCTCAAAGAGACGTCATTTCAAGCGCCGACCAATTTCTCGCTAATGCCGCCCGCGTCCATCATGTTGTTCGCGGTGAGTTTCCGACTTGCTGTCACTCCCATCGCCTGCTGTCGCTAGCATCCTCAAGCTGAGACGCCTTGTTTGAAGTCGACTCCCAAGATCGCTACTCAGTCGGTTCGCTACTCCATGCGCTCACACTCACGCTCGTTGCCTTCGCGCTGCACGAGGTATCGAGAATAGTCGGAGGCAGGCCGCCTGGGCGGGCTCGGCGTGGACGCTTCCGTACTACAGGAATCCCCTCCGCAGGCCGAATTCACGTGGTTGTCACTCATTGCTGTCCGCGATCGGATTGCTTCCTAGATTCCCAGGGCCCCGCTTAGGGGTAACTGTGCGCCCAAAGACGAGAGAGAGTACCGGCAACACGAAGAGGGTGAGTAGCGTCGATGTAATGATGCCGCCAATGACAACGGTTGCTAGCGGCCGCTGTACCTCACTGCCAACGCCGAGAGACACTGCCATCGGCAGAAAACCGGCTGCGTCGGTTACGGCGGTCGCCAAGACGGGGCGCAAGCGTGTCTTGGCCGCCTCAATTACGGAGAGGTCGCGTGCGAGTCCTCGGCCACTGTGCTCGCGAACCGCCTCAACCAAGATTTGCCCGTTGAGGACCGCAATACCGGCCAGGGCAATGAATCCGACGGCGGCACTCACACTAAAGGGAATGTCACGGAGCCAGAGCGCGAAGATCGCCCCGATGGCGGCAAAGGGGATACCCGTGTAGATGATGAGTACATCTCGTAAATTCTTCATGCTGAGGAAGAGCAAGATAAATACGAGAACGAGCACCGCCGGAACAACGATTGCGAGACGCGTTTGCGCTCTCTCCAGATTCTCGAACTGCCCACCCCATTCGATGACATATCCCTCGGGTAGGGTAATTTCCTCGGCGATCTTTGCGCGGGCCTCTGCAACAAACGAAGCCGCGTCGCGATTCTTGAGGTTGGTTTGTACACGAATGAGTCGTCGCCCCCACTCGCGGTTGATGGTGGACGCGGCATCCGTCGATTCTACGGCTGCCAGGCTAGAAAGCGGCACGCTCGCCCCTCCCTCCGTCGGAATTCGCACAGATGCGAGTGCCTCTTTGTCCTTGCGAAACACATCAGGAAGTCGAACGACAAGTGGGAACACACGCTGTCCTTCGTACACTTCGCCGACTCGAATTCCACCGATGGCCTCGACGAAGTCGAGCACCTCGAGAGCCGCGACATCATAGCGGGCGATGCTGCTTTGATCGACCGCTACGTTGAGTGTGGGCTGGCCCGTGATTTGGTCAACCGAGATTTCGTCGGCGCCGGGGACAGATTGCAGCACTCGCTGCACCTCGGCGGCAATCCCAAGTAGCTGGTCAAAGTCATCGCCGATGATCTTGATACCGATGTCGGATCGTATCCCCGAGACCATCTCATTCATCCGCATCTCGATTGGTTGTGTGAAGACGATGTTGACGCCTGGCATCTCCGATACGGCGGTTTGCATCTGTGCTACGAGCTGAGATTGGGTCTCGGCCCGTTTCCAATCTTCGCGAGGGCGAAGCGCGATGAAGATATCCGTTAGCTCGAGCCCCATTGGGTCCGTGGCAACTTCGGCCGTTCCGATTCGGCTCCAGACATGCTCGATCTCATCGGGGAATTCTTCCAAGAGAAGTGCTTCGAGGCGAGTGTTACCCTGAATCGACTCGTCGATAGAAACACCAGCAAGTCGAATCGTGTTGGCGACCAGAGAGCCTTCACTGAGATGAGGGATAAATTCTCCTCCCAGGCGGGGGACGAGGAGACCGGCCGATACGAGCAGGATGACCGCGACCGCCAGGACTCTTTTGGGTGCGGCAAGAACGCCCGCGACCATGCGGCCATATCCGGTCGTTAGCGCAGCCGTCATACGGCTCTCTGGACGCGGTACCTTGCGAGGAAGGAAGTAATAGGAGAGCACGGGGGATAGAAAAACAGCAGTTGCCAGTGCCCCTACGAGAGCGAAAATGAAGGTCCACGCCATGGGACGGAAGAGCTTGCCTTCGATTCCTTCCAAGGTGAGGACTGGGACGAAGACGAGGGCGATAATTGCCATTCCAAAGATAATGGGGCGAACGACTTTCGCGCTTGACGCCGCGATCGATTGCAGTCGTTCATCCGGCGTCAACTCTCGTCCGAGCTCGCGCTGTCGTTGGCGCAGTTCACGAAGATTCGACTCGGTCATGACGACGGATCCGTCCACCAGGATTCCGAAGTCAATTGCTCCCAGGCTCAATAGGCTCGCAGCAATTGCAAACTCGTGCATGCCCTGTACTGCAAAGAGCATGGAAATGGGGATGGACACTGCCACCAAGATTCCAGCTTGGAGATTTCCCAGGAGAATGAGCAAGACCAGAACCACCAAGAGAGCGGAGACTGCGAGGTTGTGCTTCACCGTTGCGATAACTTTGTCGACAAGCGTCGTTCGGTCGTAGACAACTTCAATCTCGATATCTGGTGGAAGCGATGGTCGTACCGAATCGAGAGCGTTCTTCAGGTCATTCGCGACAATTCGACTGTTCTCACCCATGAGCATGAAAGCGAGACCAAGCACCGCTTCGCCATTGCCGTCTGCCGAGACCGCACCTCTTCGAATCTCCGCACCGAGCTCAACTGTTGCAAGGTCTCGAATCCGAATCGGGGTACCGTCGATACTCTCGACGATGATCATCTCAATCTCTGATATGGACGAAACTCGAGCAACGCCGCGTACAACACTTGCCTCGCCAGCACTGGAAATTTGCCCTCCGCCGACATTGGCATTGTTCCGTTCGAGAGCTTCAGTGACCTTGCCAAGGGTAAATCCAAATTTGATCAGGGAATCCGGGTCCACCACGACGTGGTACTGGCGTTCGAATCCACCCCAGGAGTTGACCTCTGCAACGCCGGAG
The DNA here is from genome assembly GCA_024762925.1 of Kofleriaceae bacterium. GTDB lineage: Bacteria > Myxococcota_A > Polyangia > Haliangiales > Haliangiaceae > NORP324. The sequence continues at coordinate 19,218 of JANTGM010000029.1, forward strand.
ACTTTTCGGAGCTCGGGTTTGATAACCCAGTCATGAAGTGTTCTGAGCTCTTCCGTCGAGCGGTTTGGATCCGAAGAAGTAATGATGTAGTGAAAGATTTCGCCGAGCCCGGTCGCGATTGGTCCAAGCCTTGGCCGCTGTACGCCCTCGGGAAGCTCGACGGATGCTAGGCGCTCGCCGACGTACTGACGCGCGTCGATGATGGAGATGTCATCACTAAATGTAACGACGACCTGGGAGAGCCCAAACTTGGAAACAGAGCGGCTGCTTTGGAGTCCTGGCAACCCACCGATGGACAGCTCCACAGGGAGAGTAATCTGTTGCTCTACTTCGTTTGGGCTCAGTGCCGGCGCAACCGTGTTTATCTGCACCTGGACCGGTGTGGTGTCTGGAAAGGCGTCGATCGGAAGCTGGGTGAGGCGAATGACTCCCGCCACGCAAGCGACCAAGAACGCGAGCACTACAACCAGACGATTGCGCAAGGCACCGTAGATTAAGTTTTTCATGATCGGTGATCCTAATCGTCCGTGCACCCTGCACCGAGGCGCTCGGCGAGTAGGGCTGACTTGATGGAGAATCCGCCGGTCATGACGATTTCATCTTCCGGGCGAATTCCCGCGAGTACAAGGTACTCATCCGAGGGAAGTCTCCGACTTACCTCAACGCGACGTGCGGCGTAGAGATCATCTTCGAGCTTTGTAAACACGAAAGGGTCATTGTCAATTTGGTGGATCGCAGAAGCCGGTAGACGCACGGCCTGTCCGCTCTTTGATGTTTGGGCAGAGACGTTGGCGAACATCCCGTGGCGAAGAAGCCCATCGGCGTTGGGAAGAACACCTCGGGCACGCACCATTCTTGTTCGTTCGTCCGCCAGCGGGCTGACCCAGGTGATTTCCCCTTCGATAGGTGGCCGAGCAAGTGCTTTCAGAGTAACTCGTATTGGCGTTCCTTCGCGGATGCTTGCTGCATGTTCAGCGGGAACGGAGAGTTCAACCCACATCTGGCTCAGGTCTGCGATTTTGAAGAGCGCCTTGCTTGTACCCACAGCTTCGCCGAGCACTGCAGTACGGTTTACGACGCTGCCTTTGAACGGGGCTCGCAGCTGAAGGGCAGAACGAGAGTCACGCAAGTTTTTCAACTGGGCGGCCGTGATCCCTAGGTTAAGCAACCGCTCTCGGGCCAGCCTACTTGTGACCTGTGCTCGATTGGCCGACGCAACGGCGTTCTCCATCGCTCGCTGAGAGCCGATCTTGTCCTCAAAGAGTTGGCTCTGACGTTTGGACGCTGCCTTCCACTTCTGCAATTCGGCTTGCGCTGAGAGATAGGCAGCTTTGGCTTCCGCAACATCGGGAGCGTTTACCACCGCCAAAATTGCACCTGCTTCGATCTCTTGTCCTACGTCGACGTTGATCTTGGTGATCACCCCACCTGCGAGCGGGGTGATCTTGGCCAGGCGATTGCCATCGAACCGGATTTCACCGAGAAGTTCGATTGAGCTGGCACCCTCCACGTGTTTTGGTCGGGCAGTCGTAACGCCTGCAAGCTCGGCCGAGCGCTTTGATGCCAGCCGTATTGCGAGAGACTCACCCACGGGCAACGTGTTGGCGAGATCCGGATGGCATATCCCGCACTCGTGCTCCGGTAGGTTGTGTTCATCGCAAAGCAGAACATCGCCATTCGCTTTCTCATCGCTGTCGGTTTTCCTGTCACCCTCATTCGTCGTAACAGGCCCATCGGCAGTTTTACCTGCAGGCGCTTTCTTTGTGGCTCTTGATGGGTCGCATAGATGGCATTCATCCTCGTAGAGTCCGTGCTCATCACAGAACGGGCGCGTCTCGTCTCGCAGTTCGGGGTGACACTCCCAGCACCTGTCTTCGTACACACCATGCTCATCGCACCAGAGCCTTCCTGGTGCGCGTTTGGACGGGTCTTCGATGAAACAGGTTTCGCCGTCAGCGTGCTCGTGAGCGATCGGTGTTGCCTCGGAGCCTTGTGCCTTGTGCTTTGTGTCCTTGCAGGCGGGCATCGACACGGCGAGCATGAGGACGATGGCCGAGATGAGTGGCCGCTTGCAGGAAGGAGCCGTCCTGGATGTGTTCTTGCTAGAGATCATGGATTCGAAATTTTCTGTGTAGTGGTTTGAGGCAAGGCCGCGGCCGCCAGCACGGCGGCATGAGCTTGGGCAAGTGCCAGTCGCACGCCAAGGTACCCTTCACGACTCTCGAGGATTTCTCGCTGCAAGACGATTACGTCGGGAATGCCAATGTCTCCGGCCTGGAAGGCCCCCTGAAGCAGCTTGAGGCTCTCCTCTTGGGCACCCAGGACCTCGTCGTCGTAGAGCGCAAGGGCACTTCGCGCTTGTTCATAAGAGAGCAACGCCTGGCGCAGTTCGGACTCGATCTCGATCTTGCGAGAACTGCTCGCGGCACGCATGCTCTCAAGAGCAGCGCGGGCTCGCTTGCGCTCGCCTTTGTTCCGATTGAAAACAGGGAGCGTGAATCGAATGCCGCCCATGACGACGCCGATATCTTCTTCTACGCCATAGGTCACGCCAACGGAGACGTCAGGCCATGCTTCCGCGTTTGCAAGCCGCACGGTCGCTTTGGCAGCCTCAATTTGCCCCGTGAGTGCCCGAAGGTCGGGCCGCTCTTCGAGGGCACGCATAACCAGCGCATCATCATTCTGCTTTGGCTGGGCTGCCGGAAGACTTCCTTTGAGCGCGAGATTGCGAGTTGCGGGCAGACCAAGAAGCATTTGCAGACGAAGAAGCGCCGACCGTCTGCTTGAGTTGGCTGCAAGCAAGCGCCGCTTCGCTTCGGCTCGCCGAATACGTGCAGTGTTTACATCCAGAGGGACTCCAGCACCTCGTTCGAGGCGCTTGGTGGCAACTTCGAACAGGCGCTCCGCGAGCCTTAGACTCTCCCCTCGGATCTCAACGCGACGCTTTGCGGCGATGGCTTCAAAGAAGGCCGTTGCTACCGCAAGCTCGACAACGCGGAGCACGTCCTGCGTGCTTTGCTCACTTGCTCGCAACTGAGCCTTGGCACGGCCAATTCGCTGCCGGCGCTGCCCACCAATCTCGAACTTCTGTTGGACTCCAACTTCAAATTCGAAGTTCGATGGCGCCCCTGAGTTCGATGCACCTCTTTGACCAGCTCGAGCTGCGAGTCGGGGGTTCGTTACCAGCAGAACGCTTGCTGCTGCGAGATTCCCCTCGGCCTCCGCGATTCGCAGCCGCGCACCTAGCAAGACAGGGCTGTTGCTTCTCGCGAGCTCAATCGCTCGTTCTAAGTCGATGTCGCTAGGAGATTGCTCCTGAGCGGCTGCCGCTCGGGGCAGCATGAGCCCCGCCACTGCGAGTGCAGTCAGCATTCGTTGTTTCTTCGCCATATCCTTCGTCCGTTCCACGGAAAGGTGCCAGCCCCCAAGTGGGGCAGTTCGATCGTTTCTCTGCAGGTGGCCTAGAAGTCTGGTGTGAAACGCCAGACCACAGCGCCGCAGGCGCGAAACACCAACGCTTGCACAGCAAGCGTTAGGAGTTTGGGCGCCAAACATAGTTTGGCACCAGACTCCTAGGGCCAGCTCGGGCAGGAATCGCTCGGGACGTCCAGAGACGACGCGGCGGCCTTATCAAGGAAGGGCGGACGATGGCTAGAGTGCGAACCGTTGCCAGAGGAAGCGGACTCTCAAAAGGAAGAGCGTCGCGAGCACTCAGAAGAATTCGCGGCGTGAAGTCAATGGTTGCGTGGCCTGGGCAGCAAAGGCACGCACACTCGTCGGGGCAAGAGTCTTTGTCTCTGTCGCCCGGGCATCGCTCATCCTTCGCGTTGCCATGATCGCTACTCGCGAGGTCGGAGGACTGTACGTCCTCGGTCGGCACCGGGAGGACGAGATCCTCACACGGCGTGGCCGAGAGGAAGACGGCAAACAACGTTACCCAGGCGAGTAGCACTCGCGTCATGAGGAAGGCTCCTCGCCGCCCAGGTGGCGCACACAATCAGTGATGAGTGCGAGCACAAATGGATCGCGCAAACTATAATACGCGAGCTTGCCATCCATTCGATACTGCACGAGCTTCATCTTTCGTAGCGCTTGCAGTTGGTGGGAGGTCGCGGATACCGACAGGGCGATGACCTGGGCGAGGTCGCAGACACAGAGTTCTTCTAGCGCCAAAGCTCGAATGATCCGCACCCGAGTTGGGTTCGCCAACACCTTGAATGTTTCGGCGACATCCTGGACCACATCCGGGTCAAGCGCTTTGCCAGACGCTCGCTCGACCCGCTCCTCATCAAAGACGAAAGCTCCACAGCTACCGGATGGTGCTGGAGGGGAGGTCTCGGAGTTGCGTTTATTCTGGCTCATTGGTGGGTGGTAAGCACCTGAAAATGCTCCGGTGGAGCCATGCCCATGTCTGTCAGGAGAATGAACACTTGAGCGACTATAGGAATGACATGCTCCAGCTGTCAACCTCAGTGATTGCCATGGTTGCCAGCTCCAGCGGACTGCATTGCTTGTCGCAGTTTGCTGCCACACGGCCAGCGAGCGTCAATTCTTGGCTTAAGTTGCGGTTGCATGCATCGCTAGTCTGCCGCCCCACAGCGACCCGCCTTGATGATGGGGACGCCTTGAGCGAAAAGAACCAGTTCGTTGGTAAAGGACGTTTGGGGATTTCTATGTGCATCATTCTTGTTCTTCTTTCACCAGAGTGCTTGCGACCACGGCGCCGCTGGTTGTGGAGGTCTTTGGACCGAGCCAGGCGTAGATGGTTGGAAGGACAAAGAGCGTAAGCAACGTGGACGTTGCTAGGCCGCCGATTACAACTGTCGCTAGTGGCCTTTGCACCTCTGCCCCGGCGCTAGTAGCCACCGCCATCGGCAGAAAGCCAATGCCATCGGTCAATGCTGTCATGAGTACCGCTCTCAACCGAAGCTTTGCTCCCGAAGCGCTGGCTTCTCTAAGCGAGACGCCTTTCCCCTGCAGGTCGCGAATGTGAGAAACGAGGACGACTCCGTTTAGAACCGCGATCCCAAAAAGAGCAATGAACCCCACCCCAGCGCTAATCGATAGCGGCATTCCCCGTGCAGCCAATGCGAAGACCCCGCCAACAGCAGCGAATGGTACGTTTACGTAGATCAACAACGCGACTCGCGACGATCCATAGGTCATGTAGAGGAGCAGGAAGATCAGGATGAGCGCGGCAGGGACAGCGATCATAAGCCGCTCGGTCGCCTCTCGCAGATTCTTGAACTGGCCGCCCCAAGCCACAATGTAGCCAGAGGGGAGCTCAACCTCCGCCGCGATCCGCTTCTTGGCTTCGGCCACAAAGCCTGCCAGATCACGGCCACGAACGTTGGTCATGATCGCAATTCGACGCTGCACGTTTTCTCGGCCAATCTGCGCGGGACCGTCTTCAAACGAAAGCTCAGCGAGTTCCCCTAGAGGGATTGTCGTGCCCGAAGGGGTGCGAATCGGAACATTGTGAATCGACTCGATGCTCTGGCGGGTACTCTCGGCCAATCGAACATTCAAGGTGAACCGTCGCTGGCCCTCAAAGACTTCGCCAACGGGGTGACCGGCTACACTGGACACCGCATTCATGACCTCGGAGGCACTGACGCCATAGCGCGAGATGGCAGGTCGATTCACCTGGACTCGCAAGAAAGGCAGCCCCGACACCTGTTCGGATTCCACGTCACCGGCTCCCGGCACCGAACGAACGACCTTCTCAATCTTCTCACCCAGCTCGGCGAGAACATCGATATCATCACCGTAAATCTTGATCGCCACGTCAGCTCGAACGCCGCTAATCAATTCATTGGTTCGCAATTCGATGGGTTGCGAGAACAAGTAGTTTTGGCCGGGAACCTCTACTCTAAGAACATTCTGCATCGCAGTGACCAATTCTGCCTTCGTTTCTGCCCGGGTCCACAGGTCCCGTGGATGCAGCATGATGAAGACATCTGAGATCTCAACCCCCATTGGGTCCGTTGCGATTTCTGCTCTACCTGTCCGTGACACCACGGTCTCGATTTCGTCTGGGAAGGCACTGAGCAACGCTTGTTCCTGGCGGGTTGTGAATCGAACAGATTCCTCCAGAGGAACTGAGGGCAGACGCACCGACTGCATGGCAATAGCCCCTTCATCGAGCCTTGGAATGAACTCGGCCCCGAGAAATGGCACCGTGGCGGCCGCCCCACTCAGGAACACGAGTGCAATTCCGACCACTACGAAGCGGCGTCCCATAGCCCAATCAAGAGCGGGAAGGTAGAGACGCTTTACCCCCCGCAAGAGCCACGTATCTTTCTCTCGCACTCCCCGTCGAAAAACGATGGTCGCCATCGCCGGCATGAAGGTAAGTGCGAGGATGAGCGACGCGAAGAGCGCGAAGATTACGGTCATCGCCATCGGTTGGAACATCTTTCCTTCGATGCCCTGGAGGGTGAAGATCGGAACGTAAACGAGCATGATGATGGCCACGGCAAACGCAACCGGACGAGCAACCTCCTTGCCTGCGCGAATTACCGTTTCCTCGATGCTCTCGCCCTCGGTCCGATTGCGCGTCAGCGCAATGACTAAGACGACATGTTCGACCAATACCACAGACCCATCCACGATCAGCCCAAAGTCTAGGGCACCCAGGCTCATGAGATTGCCGGATACTCCGAAGGCATTCATGGCGATGAAGGTCGCGAGCATGCTCAGGGGAATGCTCGATGCAACGAGAAGACCTCCACGGAGATTTCCCAACAACAGGAACAGGACAATGATGACGAGGACGCCGCCTTCAATGAGATTCGTTGTAACCGTTCGAACAGTCCGATCTACGAGATCGGTGCGATCATAGAATGTATCGAGAGTGATGCCGGGTGGGAGTGTGGAGGCAATCTCCTCGATCTTGTCATCGACTGACGCCGAAACCTCTCGCGAGTTCTCTCCCATTAGCATCATGACGATTCCGGTTACGACTTCACCGCGACCATCGCGAGTCACGGCCCCTTGTCGGATCATTGGAGCGAGGCGCACATCAGCGATATCACCGATGTGGATTGGTGTGCTCTCGTTCCGTGTAGCGACGACGACATCCTCCAGGTCATCCAGGCTCTTCACCAACCCATCACCACGAATCAGACGCTGTTCTCCCGCGTGTACGATGTAGCCACCGCCGGCGCTTAGGTTGTTCTTCTCAATCGCGTCGAAGACATCGTCAAGGCCGAGGTCGAACGCGGTGAGGCGGTCTGGGTACACCGCGACCTCGTAGGTCTTGAGTTCCCCGCCAAAGCTGTTGACCTCGACAACGCCCGGAACGCTGCGAACCTGGTAGGCAATAAACCAATCGAGGATCTCCCTAAGCTCCATCGGGCTATAGCACTCGGGAGTATCAGGCTGTCCCGGTTCGCACGCGGGCTCACCTCTAACTTCGAACTGATAGATCTCACCAAGCCCCGAGGAGATGGGCCCCATCTCGGGAGAACCGTAGCCCTCGGGAATGGCTTCCCGTGCATCGGCAAGGCGCTCTTGTACAAGCTGCCGTGCGAAGTAGATGTCTGTGCCTTCCTCAAAGACCACCGTGACAGCCGACAGCCCAAAGCGAGACACACTGCGCACCTGCTCCAGACGTGGCAGTCCACTCATGACCGTTTCCACTGGAAAGGTGATGAACTGTTCGACGTCAGCGGGCCCTAGCGAGGGAGCATTGGTAAGAACCTGCACCTGGACGTTGGTTACGTCGGGAACAGCATCGATGGGGAGCTCCTGCATGGCTTTGACGCCAATGGCACCAACAAGCAAGACCCCAAAGATGACCAGGAAGCGGTTTCGCACCGAGAATTCGACAATGCGTTCAATCATGATCGCTCCCTAGTGCGCGTGACCTTCACCGAGTTCGCCTCGGAGAAGTTCGGATTTCAAGACAAAGGCACCCGCTGATACGTAGCGATCACCAACGGACAGGCCACTGAGTACTTGCACTCGTCCCTGATTGGGTTTCCCGACAGCGACGGGCACGGCGTGGTATGCGCCAACATCTTCCTCTGGGACGAAGACAACAAGTTTCTCCCCGACCTGCTGAAGTGCGTCTGCACGAATGAATGGTGCATTGCTTGAATCGACGCTAGTCGCACTGATACCGAGTGAGCCGAAGAGCCCTGGGCGTAGGACGCCTTCTGGGTTATCGAGCACCATACGGACCGCGAGAGTTCGAGTACGTTCGTCGAGGGCGGGCGCGACATAGTCGATGGTTCCTTGCCATGTCCGTCCTGGATACGCTTGTAGCGTAAGACTCGCTGTAGCGCCCCTACGAACCTGACCGGCGTTTTGTTGGTATACTCTGCCCACGGCCCATACCTTCTCGATGTCGGTCACCTCGAAGAGGGCCTGTGATGCAGTCACCACCTCCCCGATGCTGGCGTGGCGCTCGACGATCTGGCCGGAGATAGGACTGCGGATGGCGACCTCGCTGCCGCGCCCACCGCCATAGACCTCAAGGGCTCGGCTTGCGGCGCTGACCTCTGCCTTGGCTTTTGCCAGCTCAGCTTGCGCAGTCACGAGTTTCTTCTTGGCACCGATACCTTCCTTCTGAAGCTCCTCCTGTCTAGCGAAGTCTGCTTTCGCTGCCTGTAGATTCGCTCGGGCACGCTCCGCGTCTGCCCGGGCTTGACCGAGTTCAATGCTGCGAACACTGGCGAGAATCTGCCCGGTCTCTACCTTGTCGCCTATCGAGGCTTTAACGCTCGCAAGCTGACCTGAGACCACCGACGAGATATGGGCTACGCGATTTGGCTCAGCTTGAATCTCGGCGGGCACACGAATCCCGCCAACAGAGGGAGCAGCTTCAACCACCGCGACAACAACCCCCATGCGTTCGACGGCAGCCTTATCGATCTTGACGACACCTTCGACGTGTCCTTCGCCCCCATGCTCACCGTGCTCGCCGCCTTCACCTTCGTGCTCACCGTGCTCCTCATTCTTGTGCTCGCCGTGGCCACCACCGGCGCTATCTTTCTGTCCACATCCGGTGAAGATCGTCATAAGTGCCAAGAGACATAATCGTTGCATTGTCATTTTGACTCTCCCGTATCGTGGCGCTCTTCAGGCCAGACTTCGGCACCAACCACCAACTCAAGGGTGGCGGCGGCCTGGTAGTATTGTTGATAGGAGGAAAGGGCACTCCGCTGGATGTCCAGGAATCGCCGCTGTGCCACGGAGACATCCAGGATCTCGATTTCTCCCAGCTCGAATGCCCGCCGCAGCATTGTTAGATTCTTTTCAAAGGTCGGAAGGATCTGGCTCCCGTAAGCCGCGATGCGATCGGCGCCGACATCAACTTCGTTGGCCGCTCTGCGAACACGAGCTGCAAGCATCTGCTTTTGGCTTTGGTGGCGAGCTCGGGCAACACCAACCTCAGCCTTCGCCCGAGCTCGGCTGGCAACGTTCTTTCTCCACAGAGGAATGGGAAGCCCCACTCCAAAGAGCACGACGTTCGCTTCTGCGCCACCACCAAGGCCGCCCGCGGTATCGGACTCTCGTGTGTACTGAACACCGATCTGGGGTTTCGGCCAAGCCTCACGAGCCGCGAGATGGCTTTGTGCCTCTGCCGCTCGAGTCGCAGCAGCGTTTGTATGCAGCCGTGGGTTCTTCTCCTCCGCCAAGGCAACCAGCTTCCCGATTTCGGGAGCCTTCTTTGGCGCGTCCAGATTTCCGGCTGGCTCAGGCAGGTGAGCAGACGGCCAGCCAGTGACTTCTGCCAGTGAAATTCGAACCGTTCGATAGTCCCCATCAGCGGCTACTTTCGCCTGCCGTGCCTGAGCGAGCTCTCCTTGTGCAACGCGAACACCGAGAGGCGAGATATCCCCAGCCTTCAGACGTCGCTCTGCAATGGAGACCAAGGACTCGGAAAATTTCAGTAGCTCTCCCGCCGCCACCGCACGATCTCGAGCAACCAAAGCCTGATGGAAGAGCGCGTGGACTCGTTGGTGTACGAGCCATCGAATCTCCGCGAGTTCCATTTGCTTCACGTCTCGAAAACGCTCGGCCGCTTCAATACGTAGCCCGCGAGCACCACTAATCTCAAGCTTTTGCTGCAGCCCCAGTGAGACATCCAGGCCGGTGCCATCACTGCCGATTCGTGGACCGATTGAAAACTGGACGGATGGGTCCGCGGGGAGCAGTGGCTTGGCACCGCGGAGCTGAGCATCCCCGCGCCCGAGTTCGGCCCTTGAGACCGTTAGCAGCGGCGAATTCTTGTCCGCATAGGCGAGCATCCCGTGCAAGGAGACTTTCCCTGTCTGGGAAGGATCCGGAATGGGCTCCGGGGGTGCATCAATATGCTCAGTGGATAGTTGTGTAGGCGTTTCAATGCTGTAGCGCGGAGGGGCAACACTGCACCCAGCCGCCAGCGTCAGGGCGATTGCCCCGATACACGGTCGTCGAAAACTCATAGCTCTGCCTCCCAATCGTGGGGGTCTGTTCAATTCACAGGCAGATGCAGCCAATGCTCGGGCAAAAGAATGACCCGCGCAAAGGACGCACCTATCCCAATGTCAGCCGAGCTATGCGATTGGTGGGCGGAAAAGTTCGCTAGTGGCGCCGTCGCTTGCGCCCTCAGTCAGAGTAAAGCTGCTTGCCTTTTGGGCGAGGATTGCCAGCCCTTTCGGTTTCGTTTGTAGCGCGATCACGAAGGCTGTCGGTGCGTGACAGAAACATGTATGGCAATCGCCATCCTCACCGGGCAGTTCGCCGTGCTCTGCGTGCCGTTCCTCATCGGAACCATGCAAATCGCCCGCTTCGACGTAGTGGATAGCCACCTCGGCCAATTCGCACAGTCCAGGCGTAAAGGCGTAGACCAGCATGACCGCAACGAATGGAAGGATCCTTCGCACCTCACGCAAGCGTAGCAGCCGTTGGAGGCGGGCATCAACGCCAAACTCCATAAAAGGAAATGCAGCGGTCACTGTGATGCACGAGGCCGTCAGAGTGCGGCCTTGCGTGCAAGGCTTGCTCGAGTGCATCAAACGCAAGACCTGTGCAGCGAGTTCGATACGCGCCACCCAACGATGCTTCGTGAGAAGACATCGATAACGAATGCGACGAAGACGAAGCCCGACCAAGTCGCCACGTAGGTCAGGTCGACGACCCAGAGCTGGTTTGGAGCGTCGGCCGTGAACTCGAGCTGCCCGAGGTCTCTTGGCCGCTCCAGCGCTTCGTCTGGCTGTGTCGTAGCCTTGTAGCGACGGCCCCCGCCATTGATAGAGCTGGCTGCCCGTCACGCCAAGGCTGCGGGCAATCTCCCGAGCGGGCGTCTCACCCCGGGTGACGAGAAGCCTGACGGCCACCCGCTTGAACTCTTCGGTGTACCGTTTTCTTTTTGCCATTCTGGCCACCTCTTCCGAGGGCAAACCCTCCTGTTCGGTGTCCAAGAAAACGGGGCAAGTTCATTGTGAGATGGACCGCTACTTGGCAACCATATCTTGCCTAACCGGCCCATCTCCAATGCGTACGAGCGTGTACGCCCACTTCGACCTAACCCTCCTCGGAACTCAAACGCCGCTTGAGACGCACTTCTTCAACCCACGCATAGAGCACCGGGACCGTAAACAGCGTAAGCAAGATCGTCCCCATGCCTCCGATACTCGGGAGCGCCATCGGAACCATCACGTCTGCCCCGCGCCCCTGTGAACTCACCACAGGTAAGAGTGCCAGTGCCGTGGTTGCCGTTGTCATTAGGCAGGGGCGAACACGCCTCTTTCCGGCCTCCATCGCTCGCTCGTAGACTTCGTCGACAGAGCTCGGTGGTTTGGCCCGAAACCGCTGAGAGAGATACGTTGCCATCACAACCCCCGCGTCGGTGGCGATTCCCAAGAGCGCAATGAAACCGATCCAGACCGCCACGGATAGGTTGATCGTGCCGACCTGAAAGAGGTCGCGCATGGCGACGCCAAAAACACGAAAATCCAAGAACCAAGGTCTGCCGTAGAGCCAAATCAGCGCAAAACCACCAGCGACGCAAAGTGCCACTCCCGAGAATATGATCAAGGCTGTGCTGATCCGGCGAAACTGCATATAGAGGATCAAGAATACGATTGCCATCGCCAGTGGAACGAGGATGCGAAGCTTGTCCTCAGAACGTTTCTGATTTTCATAGGCACCCGCAAATTCATATTGCACTCCCGCAGGCACCTCGAGTGCGCCATCTTCGATCAACTTCTTTAGATACTCATCAGCCTGTTCCACCACACTCACTTCGGCAGCAGATGGCACTTTGTCGAACAGAACGTAGCTCGTGAGGAATGTGTCTTCGGATTTGATGACTTGAGGTCCCTTGCTGTAGCGAATCTCAGCCAACTGTTCCAAGGGGATTTGTTCCCCTCCTGGGGTAGGAACGAATATACGACCAATCGCGTCGACGCTATCGCGTTCTTCTCGCATGTAGCGCACCCGAACGGGATAGCGTTCCCGCCCTTCCACCGTTCGTGTGAGCATTCGTCCACCTAAAGCAATCTGGATGACATTCTGCACCTTGCGGATGGACAGCCCGTACCTTCCGATCGCCTCGCGATCGATATCAATCTCGAGATAAGGCTTTCCAACGACTCGATCGGCAAAGACAGTCTCGGGTCGAATCGTTGGCACCTTCTTGAGATGCTCTTCGAGAAGCAGGCCAAAGGCCTCGATCGTCTCTAAATCAGGCCCCTTTACTTTGATGCCCATGGGGGCTCGCATGCCGCTCTGCAACATGACGATTCGGGTATTGATCGGCATGAGCATGGGAGCACTCGTGAGACCTGGCGCCTGTGCTGCCTTCGTGATTTCATTCCAGATGTCGTCGGGAGTTCGTATGTGGTCACGCCACTGACGAACACGGTTTCCCTCATCGTCGACTCCGTATTCGGCCTTGTAGTTGACGATTGTCTCGAACATCGACACAGGAGCCGGATCGAGCGGCGTTTCGGCGCGCCCAAGTTTTCCGACGGCTCGATCGACCTCGGGGATTGCCGCAATCGCCTTATCCATTTCCTTGAGCATTTCCAGCGATTGCCCAACCGAGGCGTGAGGCATCGTTGTCGGCATGTACAGAAATGCCCCCTCGTCAAACGGAGGCATAAACTCACTTCCGAAACCGGGTAGCGCGTGGGCAACACGCGATACTGGCTTCGAAGTCTTTACATCCTGCGGAAGGAATCCAAAAACACTGTCGAACCCTAGCCACGTTGTGAAGCCAAAGAGCACTACGGCGACAGGTATCAAGAGAGCCTTGACCTTATGGTGAAGCGCCCAACGCAGGATTGGTTCATAGACGCGCTCAAAGAGCATGAAGAGTCCTAAAAGGCCCATGACTGTGAGGACCACAAATACCAGGTTGACCAGTCCACTTCTCTCCACACCCAAGGGCATCCAATCGGCAGTCAACAGGACACTCACGGTCACGATGGCAATCGTGTTTTCGGTCCAACTGACATACGGTTTGAAGCGCTCCGGCAAGACGTCTTGCACAATTCGAAAGAGTCCGAGCATCACGACGAGCAGCCCGCCAACCAGGGTCCATTTCAGCAGAATAACTCCGAGAGCTATCAGGACCGAGTCACGCCATCGTCGCGTCACCACATCAACGAGCTGAGAAAAGCTGCTCACCTCCTCGTTTTCATCGCGCGTAATCAAGAGGTGGGCTAGTGCTGGAAGCACCACCATGGAAATCAGCAGCGCAGCGACCATGGCGAATGATTTGGTGAATGCCAGTGGCGTAAACAACTTGCCTTCTGCGGCAGTCAACGCGAACACCGGCAGGAAGCTGACAACAGTCGTCAAAACGCTCGTGAGCACGGCTGGTGCGACTTCAGCCGCTGCATGGGCGACGATTTGAGCCCTATCATCCCCAGGCCTCGAGAGACGCAGATGGTCCACGATATTTTCGGTGAACACGATGCTCATGTCCACCATCGTCCCGATGGCGATGGCGATTCCTGCAAGCGCCATGATGTTGGCGTCAACGTGGGTCCATTTCATGACAATGAACGCGCCGAGCACAGCCAGCGGAAGAACCGACGAAATCAGAATGGAGCTACGAAGATTTCGCAGCATCACCAGCACAACGATAATGGTGACCAGGATCTGCTGAATCAGCGCTGTCGACAGCGTATCCAACGTCTCGTCGATGAGCGCACTCCGGTCGTAGAATGGTCGGATTGAAACCTGCGAAACAGTTCCGTCTTCCAACGTTTTCTTTGGAAGCCCTGGTGCGATTTGCGCGATCTTCTTCTTCAGGTTCTGGATCACCTCCATCGGGTTGGCCCCATAGCGAGCGACCACGACGCCGCCAACCGCTTCGGCACCAGCGTCGTCAAGAGCTCCGCGGCGTTGTGCCGGCCCTTTGCTCACTCGCGCCACGTCGCTGATACGTATCGGCGTATGCCCTCTGGTCACGATGACCGTCTCTTCAAGGTCTCGTGGATCCTCGATGAAGCCCAGACTTCGAATGAGATACTCAGCTCGATTGATCTCGAGAGTTCGGGCGCCAACATCGAGGTTTGACTCGGCTACAGCACGAGCTACTTGTGCGAGGCTAATCTCGTAGGCCAATAGCGACTCTGGATCGACGTCTACCTGATACTCCTGAACAAAGCCGCCAACGGAAGCAACATCCGAAACTCCGCTAACAGCTTGCAGTGCGTAGCGTACGGTCCAATCCTGAACCGATCGGAGCTCATGCAAATCCCATCCCCCGACCAACTTCCCATCGGCATCATGGCCTTCGAGCGTATACCAATAGACTTGCCCGAGTGCCGTGGCATCCGGCCCCAACGAGGGCGACACTCCCTCCGGTATCGTGCCGGGCGGCAGCGATGAGAGTTTTTCCAACACGCGAGAGCGCGACCAATAGAACTCCACATCCTCCTCGAAGATCACAAGGATGCTCGAAAAGCCCAGCATCGACGAACTTCGCACGGTGCGAACGCCGGGGATTCCCAGAAGTGAAGTTGTCAGCGGGTAGGTGAGCTGATCTTCGATGTCTCTAGGCGAACGGCCGGGCCACTTCGTGAAGACGATTTGCTGATTCTCACCGATATCGGGGATGGCATCGACCGGCACTCGGTCGCGAGGAAGGTTCCCCAGGTCCCATCCAAATGGAGAGTAGGAAAGCCCAGCGCCAACCAACAGCGCAACAAGAACGAAGACGACGAGCTTGTTGTTGATGAAGAAGCCCAGGAAGTTCTCCCATCCGGGGGAAACGACCTTGACCTCACCAGGCTTGTCTTCCTCTTCGCTCAATGGTTGTGCCCTCCAGCAGGCGCGGGGCGCGGAGCCGCTGGCTTCTCATCGCTTTCGGGCAAATAGGTCCCATGTTCTACAGAGCCGTTGATGTCTCCGCAGCTATGCATCGACGCTCCGAAGTACGGATTCTCGATTTCGCTCGCCCTCTGAACCCACTCGGCCCCTTGCCCGTCGAGAGCCATCGGGCAAAACGCCAATCGCACAGTCTCTTTTGATGGATTTCCAAAGACGCGCAAGATGGTGGCAACTTGCTGAGATAGAACTTGAAATGGAACCCGTGCCTCATCGAGAGATGACGTGCCAGCGAGGTGTTTGCCATGCCCGACGAGTTGCCTTTGAATTGGCATCCACGCATCGCGAAAGTCGGCTGGTTTCGTCGCATCAACGGATTGCGCTGCGCTTATGAGCCGTTCCGAGGAAGCTTTGG
Organism: Kofleriaceae bacterium; assembly: GCA_024762925.1. Lineage (GTDB taxonomy): Bacteria > Myxococcota_A > Polyangia > Haliangiales > Haliangiaceae > NORP324. The sequence goes on from JANTGM010000029.1 coordinate 34,909, forward strand.
CAGCCTCCAAGTCATCCGCAGCGAGCGCCTCGTGCAGGGCTAAATAGCTTGTGACGACGAGAGCTAGTTTGGACTTCGCATCATCCGAGACCTCGACAATTTGGTCAAAGGCTCCAACAGTGCTGTCGTCTGTGGCTGACATCATCGAGAGTCCGCCGCGAATTTGAAGATCCGCATCCAGCGTGAAAGCGCCGTGGGTGACGACTCTCTCGCCCTCCTCCAGGCCCGCAATAACTGGATAGATCGCCCCCATCTTGGGACCCAGCTTCACAAGTCGCGCATCGTAGGTAGGACTCTCAGCGCCGGGAACCTCGACATAGACCACGGAGCGACGTCCTGTGAACAGCGGCGCACTTTCGGGAATCACCAGCGCACTTGCCTCTTCATCGCCGTTGCCGCTACTCACGACCGCCTCAGCAAACATATTGGGCCGCAGCTGCCCTTCGGGGTTCTTCACTTCGATGCGGACCCTGGTTGTACGTGTGCGTTGGTTGAGCACCGGATCGACAAAGGTAACTCGACCACTAAAGCTACTGTTGGGCAATGCCTCCACCCGTAGGGAGACCTCCTGCCCGATACTAAGCAGAGGCAAGTCACTCTCGTAGGCGTCCAACTGTACCCACAAACTCGAGAGGTCGGCGATTTGGAATAGCCCCGTCCCGGTCTTCACATAGCTGCCCTCCGTTGCGAGCCGCTCGAGGACCGTTCCGGAAAACGGCGAACGAATTCGGACCTGCTCCGACGGCCTCTTGGCGTTTTCCATGGTTGCAATTTCCGCTGCCGGCACGCCAAGGAGCCGAAGGCGGTCCCTCGATGCATTCAGTGCTAGCTCCGCGCCAAGCCGAGCGTTCTCGGTTGCCCCTTTGAGCTTCATCACCTGCTGCTTGGCGACCAGGAGATCTTGGTGAGCTCCAAACACTTCGGGGCTGTACAAGGTAGCGATCACCTGCCCCCGTCTCACTCGCTGGCCAGTCGTGCGAATGTGAAGCCGGTCGATGCGGCCGCCAATCCAGGATGTCACGGTCCGAAGGCGCGTCTCGTCATAGTCAACCCGCCCCAAGAGCCTCCGCTCAACGGCGCCCGAGTGCAGTCGCTTCACCGGTGTCGTCTGAATTCTGGCGCGAATCTTGGCGTTTTCCGATAGAGCAATGCGTTCGGGCCCGGTGTCGCCAGAACCAGATTCGTTTTCTACTGGAATGAGGTCCATCCCGCAGATGGGGCAAGAGCCCGGCTCACTTGCCCGGATTTGTGGATGCATAGAACAGGTCCACACGTCTGCGGCTTCGGTGGCGGCGGACGCAGCGTTGGCGGAGTTCTCGCGATCACCGGAGTTGTCATCACCGCCAAACAGCAGCGCCCCCAATCCGAATGCGATGGCGAGTGCGAAGGCGATCGCAGCGCGCTTAACAACGCGGCTCTCTAGAAACTGACGACTATCGGTCATGACTCTCTCCCTTAGATTCGAGCCCAGTGCCCGTTACGAATTCTAGATTTGCCCAAAACCTGGCGTGGTCGGCGCGTGCCTTAGCGTGCTCAATTTGAAGGTCGATCAGATCGCGTTGCGCGAGAATCACAGCCGCCACGGTGGAGTGCCCCGTCTGGTAGCCACCCAGCACCGCTTGATAGGTCGCCTCAGCCTGTGGCAACAGGGTCCGCTCATAGAGTTCGATGCGACGCTGGGCATCCCTCACGTTCGAGAGGGCCTCTCCAAGCATGCCTTCCGCACGCCGAAGTGTCGCCTCGGCCATCGCTTCGTGTGCCCTGCCCTTCGCCCGCGCTTCCGAAATTGCATCCGAGTAGGTCCCGGACCAAAGCGGCACGGATAGCCCCGCCGATACCACGAGGGCATCTTTGCCATCGTCTTCGATGCCCGCCATCCCGCTCTCCCCTGTTCCAATCAGGTTCACGCCAACCTTGAATCGAGGATATCGCTCCGCTCGCTGCGCCCTAGCGCGGTGCTCTTCACTCGCTGCGAGATGCGCGAACTTCTCTATCATCGGGTGCTCTGCGAGATGTCCGGCCAACACCTCTTCCGAGGCGAGTGGCAACCCATGCGTAGGGGGCTCCAATGCTGGAAGAGTTTCGGGGCCACGCGGCGCACCAATCGCCGCACGCAGCTTTGCGGAGGCACGCTTTGCAGCCTCATGGTGAAGTCCCCGATGATCGTGGTGTCGAGCGATATTGAGCTCGACGAGGTTGAGATCCGCCAACGTCGCGTTGCCTGTCTGAAGACGCCCACGAACGGCTCCCGCCAGTGACTCTAGGACCGCATCATGTTCACCTTTGAGACGGTGCTCTTCGTCAATGAGCCATAGAGTCCAGTACACCTCGGCAACATTTCTGCGGATCTCCAAGATATTGGCATCGACGAGGAGGGCTGCAGCGTTTGCTCGCTCTCGGGCCGCATCCTCCCCCGCGCTGAGTTTCGTCGGCCATGGAAACATCTGCGAAACACCGAGTTTGTAACGCTGTGGACCAACTTTCGTTTCTACACTGCGGAGGAAGTAGCCAAAGGAAATATTCGGTTCGGGGAGTTTTCCCGCACGGCTGATGCTAAATCGAGCAGCTCGCCAACGCTCGAATGCCGCCCTGGTGTCGGGGCTCTTCGCGAGAGCATAGGCGAGGTACTCAGCGAGAGTGCCAGAGAGTTCGGAGAGCTCACGGGGCTCCTCGGTAGAAGTCCTCTCCGAAACATCATCTCGTGAGACAGCCCACTTCGGCTCGCCCCCCATCGACGACGGAACACTCGTTCCACCGCAAGCCGAAAGCAGCCCGAAGAGCGCCGCCATGCAGACCTTGGTCAATACTCCATGCATCATCATCGCCCCCTTCGTTCTTTGCCGGCTCTCAACAAGACCGCCACAAGAACGATCAATAGAACGGTCGCCCCGCCCTGCCCGCCTCCAACACCACAACTCATCGGTGCGTCATCGACTGGAGCCGGTGTGTCCGGCTCACAGACCGTGTCAACTGGGCAAAGCGCCAGAGCATATGTGGCAACGTCATCGTTGAGAGGATCAATGAAGCGCCGCTCCGAGTCATCTGCACCATCACCATCGAGCATCGCGATGTGCAACGTCGCTTGACTGCCCTCCGAGGGTGCCCACCAGGAGAAGGTCCATTCGGTTTCTCCTTCACCAAAGCCCTCTGCGACCGCAACCGTTCGCTCGGCCTCCAGAAGGACTTGCTGTCCCCCCGACGCCACCAGTCCAACGGGGTTGCCAGCGGCATCGGTAAAATCCGCAACAAACGTATTGGGGTTAAAGGCCGACTGCAGCCCTCTGTGCTCACCCAGCAGGCGCACTGTTACCGGATAGATGAGTCCCGGCGTGTAGACTCCAGAGGTCAGGGGCGAGTTGACTTCCACGGCAATCCGCCGCTGCGCATCTACGTGGCAAATCGAACAATCGTAGCCTTTGAATCGCTTCGATCCGCTGTAGTACATGCCCCCGCCTCCGCCGGAGTTCGCGGTTCTGGAAAACGAAGCGACCTCGTGGAACGCATGTGCAGACGAAGAAATCGAAAGCATTCCGAGCAACATTCCGAGCAGCATGAACCATCGAATCATGGACCAACCTCCTCTCTAACGGCGCAGTCCTCGGGGGCACTCGCTCCATCGGCAAAGTCACGTAAGACTTGATATCCGACGTCTCCTCGGTCGAGGAAGACGTCGTCCTCCCCGAAGAGGTCTCGGCCCCTATGAAATAGGCCGCCAACGCGAGCATCCAGCGGTTTGTCGGCAAGCAAGGTTTCCTCGCCATCGTCTCGCCCAACAAAGCCACTCGCCATTCGAAAGTTGGCCAAGAGTTCCTCGTCGGTGAGGGGGGTCTCGTATTCATCCCAGGGGATGCTCAATCGAAATCGTTGTTCCGCAAATAGCATCAGAGGCCGCTCGTCATTGCCATGACAGGCCATGAACGAACATCTTGCTGCCAAAACTGGCTGTACGTTGCATCGAAAGTAGTTCTCATCGAGAAGCGTGAGGTCCTCGCGCTTGGCAAGCCCGTCTTGCGCACAGTTTGCAAGCGCGATGCCCAGGACGCCCACCGCTATCAGCTTTGAAATACTCATCACCACTCTACCTTTGCGCCACCACCAGCGAGTAACGCCACTCGCCGTGGCAGTCTTGGAAAATTCCGAAATCGATAGCGAATGGCGCCGACCCTTGCGTCCAGTTTTAATGGTCCCAACTGCAATCCGAGCTGTGCATTGCCACCAACGTTCCACATCGACGCCAGCTCGCGATCACTGCTCATGAACCGAAAGCTGGTCGGATAGCTCGCACGATAGAAGTCAGCTTGACTCTGATTGTACAAACGACCATCCAAAGCCGCCGAGACTCGTTTCGACAATTCGACTGAGAAACGGACTGTGCCCGTGTGGGAAGCGATGCCCCAATCGTCCCGGTAGAGACGATAGTCAATGCGGGCGGAAGCTCTGGGCGTCAAAGAGCGCAGAACAAAGGCGCTGAGAGCGTGACGCCTGCGCTTGTCGGGATGTCGCTCTGGCACCGTCGTTCCATCAGACGCAGCGACATAGCGATACGGACTGGATTGAAATCCCGACAGGGCCTGAAATGAATACGCGATTCCGCCGCGACTTTTTCTGTCTAGCAGTTGCCCTACAGATACTTCAGCCGAGTGAGACAACAGAGAACGCTCGAAACTTGGATCCATCGCACGACCAATCTTGTTGCGCGTGAACCCGTAGCCAGCAGACAGCACGGTGTTCTTCTGAAATAGCTCGCGTGAACCCGCTAGAGAGGCCGTGTGACTGAGCCAATCATTCTCCTGTGAGCGTACAGTTCCTACAGTAAGGTTCGAACCGGCGACAGGCACCACCGCTCGTGCGCCCACTTCGACCCGATTCTCTTGCCAGCGCCCGGTCGCGGCGGACACCACATCGACAGACGCCGAGGACACCGCGTCGAGAACGGTATGGGCTCCGATGGAGATGGCCCCAGGAAGAGTCGCATCAACGTCTGCGATGCTCGTCACTACAGTCGTGGCATCATTGTCGTCGTAGACCAGCAAGCGAGCTGTCGCATCCCCTGCGCCATCCTCGCGCTCCTGAGCATCTGAAGCCGCAGTCCCAGCAAGCGTCAGACAGGCCAGGATAATTCCTAGTTGCAGCCGCATCCGCCCCCTCCAACACCGCTTCCGCCGACGGAACCTTCACGATACTCGTGAACGTGGCCCTCTAGCTTGGCGTCACTGGCATCTCGCTCCTGCATCGTCTTGCGAGAATGAGCCTCGCGTTCAAACGGTTTGACTCGAACGCATCCGACGCAGCACGACAAAATGAGCGTTGCCCCGATCCCCGCGAAGAGCTTCGCGAGCGCTCGACCATCCGTTTTTACATTCGTGTCCGCCATAGGATTTACTCATTCTCCAACATGATGAGCACATCATCTGCCTCGTCGATGAGTGCAGCGTCGAGGTCACCATCTCGATCAAAATCAACGAGGATGCAGCACGAAGCATCTTCGGGAGAGTCGAACTCCATGAAGCGACGAAAGTTTCCCGCGCCGTCATTCTCGAAGAAGCTCCAATCGCTGTTCGACGTCGAGAAACTCGACAGAACCCAATCGAGATCTCCGTCGCCGTCGAGGTCTCCAAGGTCCGTCGATGCATTCCCCGGGTCGGTCGTGTGTATCGTGGCCTCCCCAAACACGCCAGGTTCCGTGGAAACGATCAAGCTTCCTTTGCCGGAGTGTCCTCCAGCAACCGCAACATCAGCGATACCGTCGCCACTCAAGTCGGCGACATTGACGTGCCACAGTCCCTTCGGCGTAGTTGTGGAGGGGCCCGGTATGAAATGTCCTTCCCCTCGTCCCAACAGTCCCATGATCGTGCCGTCGTCGTGCCCACCCACGACAAGGTCCATAACGCCGTCGTTATCAATGTCGCCAGCGCCGATAGCGTAGTCTCCTTCGATATCAGGAGTCTCCAGAACCGTCCGTACCAAGAAGTTCCCGTTTCCTGCATTCACGTGAATCGAAAGGGAATCGTCTACATAGTCTGCGGTAACGATATCCTCGAGTCCGTCGGCGTTCACATCAATCAACGTGACGCCCCTTGGCTGGCACCCGGTTGGGAGCTCCTGCCATGGAGAAAGGCGTCCATCGGATTCCCCTTTGTACAAGCTCACAACATCGTCGCGAGTGTTCGCTACCACCAGATCAACAAAGCCGTCCCCATCCAGGTCAGCCGCGTGACTCGGACTCGGTCCGTGCCCTGTTGCCATCGTTCCAGGCTGCCGTTGCATGCCTATGCTTCCGTCGCTGGTGTTGCTAAACGTGACGACGTCGTCACTATGCTCATTGACCAGCGCCAGATCTGCAAAACCGTTGCGATCCAAATCGATGGCAACACCACCATAGGTCTGTGAAAAATTGCCCTCGACGCCTTGGGTACTGTGGCGTTCGATTTCTCGCAAACTAGACTCTGAGAGGGGCGCCGACGCTGGTGTGGCCGAAACATAGAATTGCCAGACGAAGCCGTGCGGCGCGAGAAAACTCCCATCGCTGGCTTTCGCAGATTTCGGAAGCAGGACGGTGATGCGCTCTCCTGCCATTGGCGAATTGTCGGGCGTAAATTCGAGAGTAGAGCCGTTTACTGTCACGAGCCCTTCCATCGGGCCAGAGTGCTCCCCCATTACGTGCAACTCTTGTGCGGCTTCAATTGGCGCGTCGAACTCGAGTCGAATTGCTGTCCCGTCGCCAAACTCATAGTTCGCTGGAGCGGAAGAAACGATTCGATGGTCGGCGAACGTTGGAGGAGAGTCCAAGTCTCTGGATTCGGTCGCGCCTGGCTCACAGCGCAGCGTTTCGCCACATCCACCTGTGCCAATCAACACCGACGTTGCGCAAAGAATCGAAATCGGAGTTCGGGCTGGGGAGAGTAGATTTACTTGGTTCATTTAGGCGTATTCCTTGATTGCGACGTCTGGCAAAATTCAGAAGCGATGGTTCGGTACATCGTCTCCACGAGACTTCGTGCTGCGTGAGATGGCGTCACCTCGCTTCCGAGTGACTCGTGCGAGTACACAGTCTGCGACACGGCAGGAAGTGACCGACTTCCTTGGACAACGTTTGCCCGAAACTCGTTTGCCCGAAACTCCGCTCCTGCGAGTATCGACAAGTGAAGGCGAGCGATTGTCATCGCTGAGACTCCGATGACGGACTGTGGGAGTGATGAGCTGCTGGAGTTTCAACTTCAACTCCGACGCCCATCTGATACACGAGCACGGCTCCGCGATCTGCTCCAACGGTCATCACAACGCTTTGGATGATTGACAGCAGAAAGAGCCAACCACGCCGGATTCGGGCCCCGCGGAGCTCCCACCAGCCGAGACACGTAACGAGTGCCGAGACACCTGTTGCCCACAGCATGATATCTCGATGGACATGCACTTCCCCGTGCCCCGGGGCGTCATGTCCCATGAGCGATGTACCGAGATAGCCTGCAGCTACCGCGGCCACCGCCGTAGCAACGCCGGCGGAATGAAGCCAGAGCCCCGACCGCCAGGCTCCAGCGCGATCCCTAAAGAGCGCGTAGCTCCACATAGCGCTTGCCGCGATCCAGAATGCGATCGGGAAGTGCACGAGCATCGGGTGCAGATTGATGGCCGACTTGAGGCCTGGGAGAAGGGGTTCCATTGGAGGTAACTCCTAGTGGTCGTGGTCGCCGTGGGCTGGGTTCGCCGATGCGGCCTTGCCTTCCTCGTGCATCATTCCCTTGTGATGGTCGTGCACTTCGGAACCGCACGAGAGCATCTTCCCCCCCATGTACGGATTTTCTAGAGCGGCACCGGGCTGAGCCCAGCGCTTGTACCCCTTGGCCATGGGGCACTCGAAAACGTGGTACTCCTTCCCCGCTTCTGGAGCGGCTGTCAGCATCGCAACAACGGACTTACTGACATCGCCGAATGCGACACGAACTTGTTCAATGTCGTCCATTGGAGTCGCCGCTAGAGCCTCGGCGGCTTTCACCAGAGTGCCAATGTGTTCGTGAGCTGCATCCGGGGCAGACGCGTGCGCACTCTTTGAGGCCTCCACGATACCCTTCGCACAGTCGACGATTCCCTCGGACGAATCGGCAGCCAAGAGTGCGCGGCATTTCTCGTAGGACTTCATCATGCCCGCGGCGAAGTTCTTTGTGGCTTGCGGAGCCACGTTGGGAGCTTCAGAGGCAGTCTGTGGAGGCACGGCCTTTTGTGCCTTTGTAGCGGGAACCTCAGGCGACTTCTTCTCCTCTTTGGAACAAGCGGAGAATGCGACGGTTGCGCTCAGTAGAGCGAAAAATGTAGATGTAGCGATTTTGTTCATAGGAATATCCTTCTCAAACGAAATGAAACGACGGTGCGCCTTTGCCGATCGTCGGATCGGCAGATCACGAGAGGCGCATCAAGCGATGCAAGAAATACGAGCGCACACTGCGGTGCGACCCTTCCGTCGGGACAGACGGCACCCAGTCGCTGCAGAGGCTCTGAACTTGAGGCTCGGCGAGAATGGTTTTCTCGCACCTACCACCCGAAACGGGCAGGAGCCTCAAAGCGTGTTGAGTATCAAATAAGTAGAGAGGTTCGCAGGGAGAGAAGAGTGGTTCTCGGCGGCGGAGCTCTGGCTCGTGAGCATGTGGCGAGCAAACGTCCTTCGAGTGGTATCAACGTGTCGATAGCGACCTTGGTCGGCGGTGCTCCAACATCACTTGTAGACTCGGTGGTGATGGTCTTGACACTCTCCGTTCCCGCGTTTGCTGGAGAAGGCTTGCAGCAGCACGCCGAAGTTACCTGCGACTGCTCGGAGTCACTGCCACTGTCACTGGCTACATCGCAGCACGTAGGTCCCACGAGCTCAATCCCATTGCCAGGCATTGGTCCACTCCAACGAACCGCCGGAGTGCCAAGCACTACCATTAGAAGAATGAGGACAAAACGAGGCACTGCAGATTCCATAGCATAGGGAATCGGTTTAGGAAAGAGATGCGTTTACACATCGGACGAAGCGGCAAGCGCCGAGCCTTGAATTTCTCGTATCTATTCGGGTGGCTAAGCTGCACTAACTGACAACATCGTACGAATCATCGCGGTGACAATCGATGCCATTGGCGGCATCATAACATCGACACTACTCACCCTCTTCGTATTGCCGGTACTCTCTTTCGTCTTTGGGCGCACAGTTGCCCCTGCGCGGGGCCCTGGGAATCTAGGAAGCGATCCTGAGCGAGGACAGCAATGAGTGATAACCACAAGACATCGGCCTGCGGCGGAGATTCCTGTAGCACGGAAGCGTTGACGCCACGCCTACCCAGTCACCCGGCCTCAGACTATTCCCGATATCGGGTTCGAGGGATGGACTGTGCCGACGAAATCGCGGCCTTGCGCGAGTCGTTTGCAGGAGTCACGGAGCCCGACGCTCTGCGCTTCGATCTTCTCGATGGGACCATGGATGTACCCGCTGCGGTTTCGGAAGCGACGGTGGTCGAGCGGGTTGCTGCCGCCGGAATGCAAGCGAGCCCAGCCGGCCGCGACGAGGTCTCCACTTGGTGGAGCCGACACGGTTTGAATCTGCTGACGGCAATAAGTGGCGTGGCGGTTGCCCTTGCCTTTGTGATGCACGCTGTCCTTGAAGGAGCTAGCGCCGCAGTTGGGTCGGAGGGCATGGCGGCGGCCGAGCATGCTCGCCCGCTCGTCGTAACCGCTCTCTACCTTGCTGCGGTTGGAACGGGTTTGTTTCGAGTCGTGCCCAAGGCCTTGCTGGCACTGCAACGGCTTCGGCTCGACATGAATGTCCTCATGACCATCGCCGTTGCCGGCGCGATAGCCCTGGGCGAGTTGTTCGAGGCCGGGACGGTAGCGTTTCTGTTTGCGCTCTCTCTTTCTCTCGAAGCCTGGAGCGTCGGAAAGGCTCGGCGAGCCGTCGAAAAGCTACTTTCATTGGCTCCGCCTACGGTCACCCTAAAGGATGGAAGCGGAATGACCGAGGTCGCGCCTGACTCGGTGGCGATTGGAGCCGTTTTCGTTGTTCAACCCGGAGAGCGTTTTGCTCTCGATGGCATCATCGTCGAAGGCTCATCCGACGTGGACCAGGCTCCCATTACCGGTGAGAGCGAAAGGGTCCCCAAGGATAAAGGCGACGAAGTGTTTGCAGGAACCATCAATGGCAATGGCTCCCTCGAGGTTCGGAGCACGAAGCTTGCGTCCGACACCACGCTTGCTCACGTCATCGAAATGGTCGGCGAGGCCAGAAAAGACCGCTCCAATTCCGAGCGCTGGGTCGAACGCTTCGCTCGAATCTACACGCCTGTCGTCTTCACGGCCGCAGCGCTCGTGGCCCTGGGGCCGCCCCTGCTCTTTGGGCAGTCGCTTGAGCCGTGGATCTATCGCGCACTCGTGCTGCTGGTCATTGGCTGCCCTTGCGCTCTGGTCATCGCAACCCCGGTGGCCATCGTCGCAGGACTGGCTGCAGCGGCAAGGAACGGCGTGCTCGTCAAAGGAGGCCAATTCCTGGAACTCCCAGCAGCGATTCAGGTCGTTGCGATGGACAAGACCGGCACACTCACAGAAGGTCGGCCGAAGGTCGTTTCTGTGGAGCCCGTAAACGACCACACATCCGAGCAACTCCTGGCCATTGCCGCCGCAGTAGAGTCCAAGAGCGAGCATCCCATCGCCCGAGCCATTGTCCAGCACGCCGAGGAGCAGGGCGCGTCCGTGCCGCCCTGCAGCGAGGTACAGATCGTCCCAGGCAAGGGCACCACGGGAACGGTGGACGGCAAGCGCTACTGGCTGGGGTCCCATCGCTGGCTTGAAGAACGAGAGCAGGACACCTCAGAAATTCACCGAGCACTGGAAGATCGCTCAAACGCGGGCCGGTCAGTCGTTGTTGTCGGCACAGATGATCATGTTTGCGGGTTTATTACACTGGCCGATGGTCTACGGAGCGACAGCAAGGCCGCCGTGGCAGCCCTGCACGCAGCCGGCATCAAGCGAGTGGCCATGCTTACCGGGGACAACCAAGGTACGGCCGACGCAATCGCCACCGAAGTCGGTATCGACGATATTCGCGCCGAGCTCCTGCCCGCCGACAAGGTGACCGCCGTCGAGGCATTGGAACGCGACTACGGCGCTGTCGCCATGATTGGAGACGGAATCAACGACGCCCCAGCCCTCGCACGTTCGAGCCTCGGCATCGCAATGGGCGTCATGGGGACCGACGTCGCTGTGGAAACCGCCGACGTCGCCCTCATGACCGATGACATGAGCAAACTCGCCTGGCTCATCGGCCACTCCAAGCGAACGCTCGGCATCATCCGCCAGAACACAACGTTTGCCCTCGGCATCAAGGTTGTGTTCGTGGTCCTAACGTTCACGGGTATCGCTTCGCTCTGGGGTGCTATTGCGGCCGATATGGGGGCGTCGCTATTGGTCGTCGCGAATGCGTTACGCCTGCTCAAGAGCGAGGATTCTTCGAGTTCACGTGATTCTTAGTGATTCGTTCCACGTGGTATCCCCTGATAGTTCCCATCCTTTGCGCTTGCTCTGCGGATGCCAACGCGCTCGCCCGAGAATAGCCGCGCACTGACTATTCTTGACGATTTTCTTCCACTTGAGGAGTGGATGCATTTCGAATACTCCGTGTGGCTCCACCGGCCGAGGTCCGAGAGAGTCCAACGGCAACGAGTTTCCCGACGGCGGATGCAATGCCGACAACTGCGGTCCCGGCACCGACAACCCCGACATGTTGACCGTCCCGAGTGTGGCTGGCGACATGGGTACCTGCGACGCGCCCAATAGCGACCACAGCAACGGCGCACTATTCAAGGAGAACGGCGAGCCAGCCTTCTGCCAGATCATGAGCATGCACTGGGGAGTCAACGATCGAGAGACCGTAGAATGCGGTGGGGGAGGCTGCCCAGACACTCCGGAGGAGTGTGCCGGTGTTCCGATCACCTATCACGGCCACGAAGTCGTGGCCGAGGTGCGCTCGTTTCTAGCCTATCCAACGCACTTCTTCGCCGAGTGTCAGGCGGTTAACGCCTACGAAAACACAGTTCCGAATCCCGACTGGCCATACCTTGATGACGAGGGCCGCACGGGGCACTTCTTGACGACTACGGGGAATCCTCCCGCCTGCCCATGCAACCCTGGCCCAGACGAGGGGGATTTCGAGTGCGTCGAGGATGGCTGCGGTCCTGGCCAGGATTGCTGTTTGCCTTCCAACGACAAGGAGCGTGGCGCGGGTTTCATGATCGCCGACCAGCCTGATCCCTTCAAGATGCTCCGACCCGACGTCGCCTATGCCCAATTCGACGGCGAGTTCGAGCGCACTGGCGGCAGCGAGCCAGCCTACAATCTGAGCTCGTACCTCGGAACCACCTACAAGAACGATCGCGAAGTCACCTTCATCACAGCCGAGAACGGTCCGGGCGTCGCTGATGTCTGGATGACGGGCTACGTCGACGGAGTTTGTGATGTCCAAGACACGAATGACGACGTGGGTGGCACCACAACCGCCGACTGCGGCGGTAAAGTCAGCTACCTGGGCGGCCACGACTACAACGGCAAGATTGGTCAGCGCCTTTTCCTGAACGCCCTCTTCGAGGCCGACTGAGTCGAGTAGCAAAGGCAAACAACGGAAGCTGTGGCCGGTCGTCGCCCTGGTCTTCCTGTGGCTTGCAGCGAGCGTCGCCGCCTTCAAGGCGTTTTTGGTAGTCAACAGCCTTATCGCAGCGGCGGCATTGGCCTGCCTGTTCGTCGGGAAGCTGCGACCATTTCTGCCGGACAGTCTCGCGTCTAGGTGGCGGCTTCTGGAGATTCTGGGCCTCGCAATCGTTGGGCTCGGGGCGGCTGCCTCGGCCAGGAGTGACCACAAGGAGAAGCAGCGCGTTGCTGCGGTCGAGGAGCAGCACGCCGCCGACGAGCGAGACCGTGAAGTCCGAGGAATCGAGAGGAAGCTCAGCGAGCTCGCGGAACGAGTCGAGGCGAGTCCAGTAGAGGTGTACGAGACGCTCAGGACGGCAGGATCAGCACCTCGTACTTCGACAAGATGGCCAGAGGTTGGCGGGGCAAGCAGGACACCCTCCTCCGGTCCATCCACCAGCACCAGAACGCGAACCAGAGCTACCTGGAAGAGGGAGCAACGCTCCTAGAACTGGCGCATCGAGCCCACGAACTTTTCGCAAAGCAGGAAGCGCGTGAGAAACGCCGCCTTCTCGACTTCGTACTATCGAACTCCACCTGGGCCAATGGCGAGCTCTCCGTGATCTACCGACAACCATTCGACATGATTGCCGAAGCGGCAGCCCGAAACGACGAAAGGACCACCTCGAAAAGTGGTCCTTCGCGCAAATCTAAGATTTGGCTCCCCAACGGGGTCTGTAGTGGGAGAATTCTGAGTGGCTTCGTCATCGACCTCGGCGAGGCCAGAAAGCGTTTGCGTCCCAAGGCGTTGGATGAATCTCTCGTACCGCCAGCCACCAAGGCTCTGGCACTCGCCGATGAGTTCCAAAGGCTCCTCGACACCGGAGTCGTTAACCGAAGAGCCGACCTCGCCAGGAGGTTCAAGCTCAGCAGGGCGCGGGTGACGCAGCTCCTGGACCTTCACAAGCTCCACCCTGACATCCTGGCCTTCGTGCGGAATCTCAGCGGCGTGGGGGCACGCTATCTGTCGGTTCGGCAGCTCCGCCTGCTCTGCCTCCTCCCCTACCAGCAGCAACTTGTGGAATTGCGAGGGCAGTGCGCCGAGTTCCGGCCCATGCAGGTTCAACGGTCGGCTCAGCACACGTAGTCTCCCAAAACTGACTCGTTTGAGCAGCAAGCCTATCGAATCACTGGCCGCTCGCCGAGATACCACTCTAAGATGCGACCCACCATCCCCGGTGAAACAGACTCGGTGCCTCTTTCAAACTGAGGACATCGCACGAAATCACTACCCGCCCAGAGGCTACACGAGTCTGGGGACTGCCTGAGCCCATACTTCAAGTAGAGCGGCCCGTGTTCAGCCATAATCGCGACCTGTAGGCCGTCGAAGTGGGATTGCTCGTACTCCTCGGAAGCCCTCCACAAGTAGGTCTTGCCATCTACAACAATGGATCGCTTTTTCGCTCTTGCTCGTGCCATTAACCTAGCTCAAAGTGGCTCAGCCCTTGATCGAGTACCAGTACAAGGAACCATGGACAAGCGAGTACTCGGCCGGCACCAAGTAGCCCTTAGCCTCAACAAATCGTGACCAAACCTGAATGTCGAAGCCCGAGCCTCGTCGGCACACGGACTCAGGCTTCAAGTCGCGAATGACCTTGGGCCAGTCTGCCTTTTGCACACAGTCGTTCAACTCAACCTTTGATTCAAGCAGGCGAACCGCCCGAACGATGCAGGTCGCTTCATCCGCTGACAGGTCTGGTTTACTTGGGCCACAGGCAGCCAGGCACAATACGATTGTTGCCAGAAGTCTCACTGGATCACCATTCTGCTTCAAAGAGCTCCGTGCTCGATGAGAAAACGCCTACGAGCCCCGTCGAAGCTCTTCTGTGTCGACACATCTGGGAGCTTGCCTAGCACGGCAATGACATCGCCCTCATTGTCACCCCCGTCAAGGATGTCCATGATGTTGACGCGAATCCTCTCCTGTGCAGCAGGATCTCGAAGAATGCTGAGAAAGTCGGATGTGGCGGCAGCGAGTTCGGCGTCTATGGCCTCCCTTGTCCGAACCAGCTCCCCATTGGTGGCGGCAAAGTCATCAAAGCCTTGTTCCACGTCAAACACCACGCCTTCCACAAGCACCTCAAACGCTGCGTGTTGAGCCCAGCCCGAACCTCGGAGAGTCACTTCTACGATTTCAGGACCGGCGGCAACCGCCGCGGGGTAGAGGGTGCCAGCGTGGTTGTTCCCAACCGCGAACAGTACTCGATTGTTTGCATCCGTAGCCTCCTCTTCGCTCGAAGCGCACGCCAGTGCCCTCAAGGCGGGCTCGACTGTTGAGGGCTCGTAGTACTTCGGGCCTGGGAATGTTGACCAATCAGGCATGGCTCTTGTCCGTAGGCAATCGCACCTCCGCCAAGCCTTTGTTGGCGGACAGGACCATCGACTGGACGGTGATGTCCATCCGTACCTTGGCGTCTTCAAGAATCGCGAAGCACTCAGTTGGAGATGTGGGCTGGCGTTCTAGGACGAGCTCCCCAGCGCGTTCAAAGCGACGACATGAAGTGTGCTGCGCGGCGACGGCACCGACTCCGCTCGTGGACGGCAAACTTCGATAGTCGTTGCTCACTGCGACGAAGCCATTGGCAGCCTGGCGAACAGCAGCCCGTTTGGGACTGCGTTCGATGACGACCATCTCGCCCTGTTTGGTGCCGGTCACCAACAACAAACTATCCGAAGTCACAGGTGAGTCGCGGAGCCGAACGACTGCATCGTCAAAGTCACAAGCGCTGTCCAGAACGTCACGCAGCAGGAATGTGACTGGGGGCGCAAGCTCAGGCGGATCACCGCTCAGGACAGCATTGAGCGTGACAGAGAACCTGGCTTGAGCCATTCCCGAGAGAGCACCTGCATATCCCGGCCACCCAACCACGACGAAATGTGGCTTGCCAGCCCTAGAAATACTCAACGCGCAACGAGTGCCGAGAGAGCATCTCATTGACCGTGCCCCAATCGAGATTGCGAGCGTGCAGTGGCCCATCAGGGGTATCCACAGCAAAGGCAGTTCACACAAAGAGGTGCTTGATCGCGTCGTAGTAGAGATTCGAGAGAAGTACCTCGGCCTCGGGCCTTCCAATGAGCTTCGCCATTGAACGCATCTCTGTCGCGCAATCTGGCGGCACAAAAGCATCGCGATACGAAGACAAAAGCTCGTCAAACTGCTCCAAACCGCCGAGATCGTTGACGTAGTAGAAAAGTAATTCGACTGCGGCGTCCTTGTGGACTCAAGCAGTACATGCGAATTCGTGAGCCGGCCATAGGCCAAGCCCGATGCTCAAACGAAGCCTCGGGCTTGACCACGAGTGCACAAATTCCGCGCAGCGGAATTTTGCAGGAGAGGTAACGAGCACGACCACGGGCCAGCGAAGCTGGCGGCACCAGCGGTTCCCATCCGCCAAAGGCGGATGCCGTGGCCGCGCGCAGTTCACCGCCCGGCCAGCTCTGCTGGCCGGGCGTGAAAGCTCATCCGCCAGCGCCAAAGGCGCTAACTAGAAAAGCCACCCTACTGGGTGGCCTTTCTAGTTATCTCGTTTTGGCTCCCCCTGGTGGACGCATTTCGAACTTTTTGCGTGGCTCCGACGGCAGAGATGAAAAGCGTCTTCAATGAGCTGCGAGCAGTGGCGGCGTGAGTGCGGCTCCGCCACGAGTCTTGGCTGAGTGCTGGAACTAGTTGTGCACCTAGCGAACAAGACCGCAGATATGGCCGCAGACACTCCCCTTCCGGCGCATCGTAGCTCAGCTATGCGCGACGCCAGCTACTCTATGTAGCCGCCACAGTACTGGCCACCAGAGAAACACTCAAGTCGCCCGCAGAGTCCAACTCGCTCTCCGCTTTCCGATATGCAGATTGTGTGCTGAGCGCGCTCGAACGAATCGCATGAACTCCGGCATTCATCAGGATTCGCTGCAACACTCCCGCTCAACACTCCATCGACATAAATATCCACAACCAGCAGATCGCTTGCCTCGTCCGAATCCGCGAACTCTCTGGTGTACGAGAACGAAAGCTGGCCCTCGTCATGCTCAACAAGCGCCTCTCCACCGATATCCAGCTCGATATCCGGGTCCCCATCCCCCGTGACCTTAACGAGAAGCTCGTAGGTGAAACTCTCGTCCCCATCCCCACCAGAGCATCCTGCGCTCCCAATCGCGATCCCTACGATAAGCGAGAGCTTCGGGAGAATGGGTATCATGCAGTGATTATCGCACAGCAAAGGTGCCCAAATGAGCAATAAGCACCGTGACCGTCTGTCGCAGACGAGACTAGGCCAAGCCCACTAATAATTGCCGCAGCGAAGGAGCACGATGTCGTGTGGTAGCGAGATACTGTCCCCACCCACGTCAGACATAGCAGATAGCAGCCGCCGGGGCGCTTCATGCTCGGTTCCCAAGGATAGGGCTATCGCCCCTCGCGACCGGGCGAGCTTGGCTTTAGCTGGACCCTACCCGATACCTCTAGGCAAGATTCCGACGCTTGTTTCTTGGTGCACGACGGCCCAATTGGCTCTGAGAATGCTCGATAGCCGGAAGCGCTTGCCTCCAACGTACACTTCATAGGCCGCCAGCCAACGGCGTTCCCTTGAAAGCGGCCATCGTCATCACTCTTGGTCTGGGCTACAGCGATACCGTTGCCGCACGAGACGTGCACCATCGCTCCGGATATTGGCTGACCGTCCTCGCCGTGCACCGTGCCCTGCAACAAGAAGGCGGGGTCACCGCACGCGGTGACCAGAAGAAGGAGCGAAGCGCCCAACCACCACAACCACCCAAGCTGGCCACTTGCTTGATTACATCCTCTATCCAAGTCCCGAGCCTACCTCCGGAAACCGAGTATGATGATGACAACCCCTCACCCAATGAGTGGTGGCCCCCCATTCATGAGACGGCTTCGGTCTTGAACCCAAACCTGAAATCGGAGGGCCGATGCAACCGACGGATACCCGTTCGGAAAACTTGGAGTAATTCGGAGAATCTGAGGCGGGTAGTCCGTGTACGGCTCGTCCACGCTCGGAGATCCTCTGAGCCCAAAGGCAGCATTCCGATGCCGCTAATCCTTTTGTGCAACATTGTTGCTGGTGTTTGTGCAACACGATCGCAACAGAGCTGTACAAGGTCGAAACTCCCCGACAAACTTGTACAACCTTCTCGCTGAGACTGCACAAACTAGCTCATACTTGTACAACCGCGCTGATTTGTCGCCTTCACGCTGCTAGCTTCAACGATATGGGCGTTCGAGGGGAGCGGATGAGGCGGATGATGGAGATGGCGAAAGATCTCTTTCCCATTCAGATAGTGGGGTCTGCCAAGTTCGACGATTGGAACGTGCTAGCCCCCGCCATTGCATATCGCGTACTTGAGGACATCGAGCAGCTCTGCTTGGCGGGTTCAATTGCGGCAAGGGCCTGCCTATGCCGTAGCGCCTTTGACCATACCGCTACGCTTGCCTGGCTCTCGCTTGCCCCGGATAACCACGTACCCAAGTGGATTGCAGGCGACACGATACAGCGACTGAAAGCCGATGATCATGCGCGGCGCATGGGGCGGACAGTTCTTGATCCGTCAACCCGTACGGAAATGGAGCGCGAGCTGGCACAAGGGCCACAGACCACAGGCGGCAAGCCGCAAACGATGCCTGACTTGGCTTCCTGTGTGGGGGCCGTGCATGAACGCTACCCGCAGTGGGCTCTCGACCAGCTCTATGTGTTGACGTATCGACAGCACAGTGGCTTCCTACATCCGACACCTCGGGGGCTGATGTCATCGGTTGCGGCCCATTGGCCGACTGAGGGCACAATGACCATCGGTGCCCCGGAGCCCGATGTTGCGAACATGAAGGCTCATCTAGATCTTGGGTGCTCAGTGCTTGCTACGTGCCTTGCGGTCTTGAGCGAGGCGACGGGCATTCCGGAAGCCGACCGCGTGGTTGCCACCTATCAGGAGAGCGACAATGGCGAGTGAGATATGGAAGATTCCCGAAGACGAGGACGAATCGAAGCTCGACCCACTATATCTGCGTGTGCGCAACGGAACGCTCTGCGAAGAGGTGCGAGTTTTGGTTGACGAACTGTGGGAGAAGTACGAGCCGTACTGCGGTGATCGCGACTTCGTGTCCCGCCTACGTTGTGAATTCAATCAGCTTACCTGGCAGATGTATGTCGGCGGATGCCTTCTCGATTCCGGGCTCGACCTCCAACAAGGCGCTCCTGCTGGCCCCGATCACTGTGTTCTGGCTGGCGATCGAAAAATCTGGATCGAGTGCATCGCTCCTCAAGCCGGGGACGGCAACAACGAAGCAAAGCGTACCTACGGGTTTGTCCAGTCGCAGGGTGCGACAAGGTCGGGGACATTTCGCCCCCCGCCCGACGACAAGATCGCGCTGAGGTTAACGGGCGCGATCTGGGAGAAACACCAGCAGAGAGACGTCTGGATCGCGGACGGTATCTTGGCCGAAGAGGAGCCCTACGTGGTAGCAGTAGGCGCGGGCGACATTCCTGATGCGGATATAGAAAGCGAGTTGCCTCTCATCGTCAAGGTGCTCTACGGGATTGGTGAGCCTCTCATTCGGTATGAGATAGGCGGAGATTCGGAGCCCGAGGTTGTGGGCACACATCGCGACTTCATAAGCCGAGGCGACAGACCACCGATCTCCGCACGCGGCTTTCTCAACGAGCTACTCAAGGGAACGTCTGCGGTCCTCTTGGGGCCGTCAGGAATACTAAATCCTCCCAGAGTTCCTGGACGAGACTTGATCTGGGTTCACAACGCGAAGGCGAATAATCCGGTAGACCGTGGCTTCCTAGCGATGGGGCGCGAGTTCTGGGCGACAACGGTACTAGAGCAGCATGATCACCGAGAATCACTGCCGGAGCCCGAACTGTCAGATGATCTCGTAGCCCTGATCGAGCAAATTCGCTCTGAGCGAGACGAGTAGGAGTTGCGGCTAGCCCATACTAGAAATCTCATGCAGGTCTTCTCGGATCGTGGATTCGACGAGAGCACACCACATTGAGATCAGAGCAGCCACGTCAAGGCGTCTTTCTGAGACGCTGTCGAGGAGCAGAACCGCCCCGATCCCAAGTTTCAGATCGGCACTCGCGGTGTCGGCTAGACACACGCACACCAATGGGATGGTCGGAGGCTCTGACGTCGTCTCAGCCACATACCTGGCCGCCTTTAGCACTCGCCTGGCAGCCGGGCTGCCGATGCGTGCAAGGTCTATTGAGTGGCCAACGGCGTGCCAAAACTTGGGCGATGAGCACGATAGGTAGGCCAGCCAAGCCTCGAATTCAGCCTCGGAGCAATACGGTCGTCTCTGAATTTTGAGCATAGGTTTTCTTTTTCAAGTCGGGAGTACGACTTGACCTTTTGGTCTTCAAACGAAGCAGTTGCAGTGAGGAGCCTTGCTCGCGGACCGCAGGTATTGCTTCTATGGTGGAAAGGGTTGCTGCTACCAAGCGCCGGGGGATTCGCTGCAAACAGAACGTCGGCACTTCGCGGCTCTGGGACAGGCGACGTTTAGGTCATAGACATCATGATCGATGACGTATTGCGTACCACCACTCCCCCGACTGTGATCATACTTCTCGATTCTCGCCCACCCCGTGTTGTAGTCAGCAGCCGACCAAATCGCTTCTCCGAGGTCGGCGTTGAAAACCTGAGAGTCCCATGGCCAATACAGCAGTGCGTGATAGTGAGGCACTCCGCGACGTTGTGGTTCTGTACCCCACGCCACGATGACATGATCCCGGATAACCCTTTGAGCAATGAAACAAAGCCACCTACGGAAAGCTCTCTCGGCGGTGAAGGCTGTTGCATCCTTGAAGGTCAGGTGGGCAATCCATCGCCACCTGCGATAATCATATACAAAGTCCCCCATTGCTTCGGTCGCTCGGCGAGCGAGAGGATTGTGCTGGTTGGCCATGCCTACCGTGGGGACTCCGTGTATGAAGCCAGGTCGAGCAAATCGCCTACACGAAATCGGAGCCGCCTACCTATCCTGCGAGCAGGTAGATTCCCTCGGGAAGCAGCTTTGCGAGTTGCAGCTTCCGTCATGCCCATTATCGAAGCGGCCTCCTCGACCGAGACGAGTTTGTCCGGATTGAGGCGGCGAGAATCGCTCAGCTCAGACCGAACAATGGCGGCTAGCCACGGTTTCAGGTGCTCCTCAAAGAGGGTACGCAGTGCACGATATTGGTCGATACCTTGTCGCATTTGAGAAGACTAGACGCGACTAGCGGAACGTCCCAACCTACGAAAGTCTACCGAGCATCTACGGACACCGAATATGCCGATGCCGGAGTTGCTCTATACGGGCGATCGCAGAACCGACAGATTGCTCACTAAACGGATCGACAGCATTGGGATCGACGCCTAACGCACTAGCGATGTGCACAATCTCCCGGATGGAGAATTGTGTTGGCGCTGCATCACGGAGGGAACAAACAAAACTCGCCCAGTCCATGAGCTTTGGACGGCCTCCGCTGGCGGGCGAATCGGTCGCTCTTTGGAAATCGCGGGCACTGAGTGCCTCGGACAGAGCTGGGCGAATCATTCGATCCCCGAGGGGAACTGACGACATGGAATCAAAAATGCGCTGATGCTCAAGCATCGCCGGAGTAGGAACCTCGCTTCCAAGTCCCAAGGCGATGCGCAATCCATGCAAGTCATGAGTCGTCCGCGCTGTAGATTCTATTTCATGGACCACGGCTTGCGCACCAGCCCATCGCCGCCCGGTGCCATCTGCACGCATGGAGGACCTACTTCCCGTTGTCACAAGGGCAGGCAGCTCGCTTCTAAAGTTGTGACCACTTGGCTTTCGTCCTCGGCTCATTCGTCGAAAGTCCCAAACACGCCGCGTAGTGTCCAGCGTTGTCCCTCATGGTTGGACGGCAGAGGCTTTCGTAGGTTTGGTCGTCTTCGGTGACCTGCCAAAAGAAGACTTATGAGATTTGAGCCACACGCACTTAGCACCAGAGCTAGTTGCACGCATCAGAACAACTCGCAACCTCCGCTTGGCACCCTTGATGCGAGTTGTATCGTTCGCAACAACTCGCGAGGAGCATCATCGTGAGTTCAAAACGTAACGGATCTCGTTCACAGAGATTCTGGCGACTCAGAGATGGGGCCGTCGCGAGCAAAGAGACTTGTCGCGAACGAGACGCAAACCTAGTCGGCTTTTTCAAGGTGCTACTTGAGTGGCAAGCCCACGACGAGAAAGAGAATGAGGTAGCTGATGAGAGCAAAGTACGAGATATTGTTGATAGTGGCTATGGCGAAGGAAAGCGATGAGTAGCAGCCAACCAATTAGGCCGGTGATTTACGCCCGAGTCTCATCCAAGGAGCAAGAGAGAGAAGGTTTCTCCATCGATGCCCAGCTTCGCCTGTTGCACGAGTACGCGGTCAAGCACGGATACCTTGTCGATAAGGAGTTCATCGACTCCGAGACGGCCAAGAGCACGGGGAGAACCAGTTTTAACGAGATGGTCGAATTCTTCGACAAGAATAAGAAGATCCACAGCGTGCTACTGGTTGAGAAAACTGACCGGCTCTATCGAAACCTCAAAGACTACGTGACGGTCGATGACCTCGACCTGACCATCCACTTGGTGAAAGAAGGGGCGATTCTCGCGCCTAATTCACGGTCCGGCGAGAAGTTCATGCACGGCATTAAGGTCTTGATGGCCAAGAACTACATCGACAATCTCTCCGAGGAAACCAAGAAGGGAATGCGCGAGAAGGCTGAGCAAGGCCATTGGCCATCCCGAGCCCCCCACGGCTACCGCAATGTTGTCGGTCCCCACGGGAAGAAGTTGATCGAGCCCGATCCTGAGACGGCCCCAATAATCAGGGGGCTATTCGAGTGGTTCGCTGCTGGGAAGCACTCAACACGGGATGCCACACGGAAACTTCAAGACGACGGGCTGGTCTTCCGCAAGGGCAAAGGCGACCTGCCCAAGTCAACCGTCCATCAGATGCTACGCAATCCGATCTACATGGGCGAATTCGATTGGACGGGCACTCGCTACAAGGGCAAACACGAACCACTTGTCTCACGCGAGCTTTGGGATCGGGTCCAAGACATTCTGACTGGGCGCTTCGCGACCAGGCAGAAGAAGACCAGACATGACTTCGCTTTCTCACGGCTCATCGAATGTGGCCACTGTGGATGCGGCATGGTTGGTGAAATCCAGAAGAAGAAGTACATCTACTACCACTGCACCGGCTATCGTGGAAAATGCCCCGAGCCCTACACTCGCGAAGAAGTTCTTGAAGAGCGATTCGCGGAGGTGCTGCGCGGACTCACCTTCGACAAAGAGATCCTAGCTTGGGTGGCACAGGCACTACGAGAGAGCCACCGCGACGAGAAGAAGTGCCACGATGATGCCGTTAGGCGGCTTCAAGACCAGTACAACAAGCTCCAAAACCGGATCGATACGGCCTACGAAGACAAACTCGACGAGCGGATCAGCACGTCCTACTTTGACAAGTTGGCCAGAGGGTGGCGTGGAGAGCAGGACCGGCTTCTCCGCTCGATCCAGCAGCACCAAAACGCGAACCAGACCTACCTAGAGGAAGGTGTCGCACTGCTCGAACTCGCTCACAAAGCCCATGAGCTGTTCCAGAAGCAGGAACCAAAGGAGAAACGCCGCCTTCTAGACTTCGTACTCTCGAACTCCTCTTGGGCCAATGGTGAGCTGTCGGTGACATACAGACAACCGTTCGACATCATTGCCGAGGCGACGGCCCGAAACGACGAAGAGGCCACCACGATTGGCGACCCCTTGGTCAATACTGAGATTTGGCTCCGGCAGACGGGCTTGAACCGCCGACCTAGTGATTAACAGTCACCCGCTCTACCAACTGAGCTATGCCGGAATGCTGCGGATTTCTATGAGA
>JANTGM010000030.1 GCA_024762925.1 Kofleriaceae bacterium
GTGACGACGGCAATACGACCGACGATGGCAACGGCTGCGACACAGCTTGCCAGCAGAACAATACGTGCGGTGATGGCACTCTCGAAGACCTCTTTGAAGTCTGCGACGACAACAATATCGATGCCTGTGGAACCTGCAGCGCGGCGTGCGATGTTGCCCAAGGTGCGACGCCAAACGACTGCGCCGATGGTGTGGGATGCGTTGTGAACGGCGATTGCCTCAGTGATAACTGCGTCGCTGGTACATGTGCCGCCATCTAAGAAGGATTCTTAGTAGGCCCTGTTGTTTTCTTCGTACCCTGTTGTTGACACAACGCATTCGGGATCGCTTCGGGCTCTTGGAGAGCGCTCCTAGGTCGACCCCATTGTGGTGAGGAGTACGGGTTCTGCAAGCGGAAAGCGCTTTCGGAATAGTTCTTAGTAGGAGCCGATGTTGACACCGAACTTGGCTTAGAGTTCCAAACAGGCGTCGATCGGCTTGACGATGGTGAAGCTGTGCTCATGGCCTTCCGTAAAGGTGAGCATCACTGGGTCGCCAGCCAGAATCGTCGCCAAGTCCGTAACTTCGAGCCGAATGCTGTGCTGGTGATCGCCATCGGTAGTGAGCGTGATGGCGGTCTCCGACTGAAGATCCTCGCAGGTGATGGTAAGACGATGCGTCTGCCCAGAACTGTCCATGTTGGTGATTGTGAACTCGCGAAGGCCAAGGTTGGCATCTGGTTGGGCAGGTTCATCCCCATCACCACCGCCGCTACAAGCACAACCGAGAAGAAGGACGAGAAGCGATCGGCGCAGCATGGGCGCAGTATACGGCGATGTGTGGGCCTGATTCTGCGAAACTGACGACGACTGCCCTGACACGAAGATCTGCAGCAGAGAACGGGAGATTGGGCACTGCGTCGAGCCGGAGACCATGGGGTGCGAGCTTGGTGTTTTTGCTCCGCAAGTGCCGTCACCTGCGCGCGGTGGTCCGCGACCATCTCGTCGTCTCGCCAATCACTGGCGTGGCCAAGGGGCTTGGGCTCGACACGAAAACGGTGCTCACCGGCGTTGTCATTGCGACCATCTCAGCGGTCGCTATCTCGAAGGTGCTACCATGAACGAACGTGACACATTGCTACTCGGTAGCCTCGCCCTTATCGGACTCGGCGGCATTGCCCACGCGACTTCGTGCAAGCCGAGCGACGAAACGATGGCCGCAACCGCACCGCCGAAGCAACTCGGAAGCACGAAACGACGCAAGAGCCGCCGCATCGGAAGTGGCTCCTACTGGGCACAAACCGGCTCTACGACGCGAACCGACGATATCGAAACGCTAGCACGCGTCATCGTTTCCGAGGCCAGCTCGCAGAGCCTGGCCGAGAAGCAAGCAATCGCCTGGGTCGCGCGAAACAAGTCAATCGTGCGGCGAATACCCTTGGTAAAGTTCTTAGGAACACCCTTTGGTAAGCAAGGCGCGCGCATGGCAAATGGCAAGTGCCGCACCTTCTCAACGCGGCAAGCGGTGACGCCCGCAAGTGCTGAATTCGCCGCAAAGAGCGCCTTGATTGTCCCAATTTTTGGCCAGGGCGTCCGAAATCTGGCCAGGGCGTCCGAGTTCGGGACCGGACTTCGCTTGTTGCCTAGGAGTTTCAGGAGCTTCCAAATGGCACGAGACGTGTTTTGCTGTTGGCTATGCAGGAGCAAAGCAGCGACTTCGACTTTCGACCGCGCGAAGAACTCATCACATATGGCGCCCATCGCGTCTCTACCTTGCGCTTGCTCTCCATCGTGCTCGGCAGCGGGAGCAAACGTCTACCTGTGCAAAAGCTCGCATCATCACTCTTGGCTGAAAGTGGAGGCATTGTTGCTCTCTCCCACGCCGGAGTGGCCGAGCTTTGTGCCCACGATGGCATTGGGGAGGCGTTGGCAACGCGGCTTGTCGCGAGTTTTCAGCTAGGCCAGCGGGTCTTGGAGGCCTCTCTACCTGCAGCATCCGTTGTGCGTGGGCCCGACGACATTTTCAACCGTCTTCGAAGCCGTCTTGCCAGCCTCAACCAGGAGGTCTTCGTGGTGCTTGCACTCGATGTTCGGGGGCGCATTCTCGACGAGATCGAAGTGGCCCGAGGCTCGCTCTCCAGCGTGGAAGTGCACCCACGCGAGGTCTTTCGGCCGCTGATTCGTCGTTCCGCCTACGCTTGTGTCGTGGCGCACAATCACCCATCGGGCGACCCAACTCCATCCAGCGACGATCTCTTGCTCACTCGTAGACTGCAAGAGGTAGGGCGTATCGTG
Organism: Kofleriaceae bacterium; assembly: GCA_024762925.1. Lineage (GTDB taxonomy): Bacteria > Myxococcota_A > Polyangia > Haliangiales > Haliangiaceae > NORP324. The sequence goes on from JANTGM010000030.1 coordinate 2,274, forward strand.
GGCATTGAGCTGCTCGACCACGTCATTGTGGCCAGTGGCGGCTACTCCTCAATGGCCGATCAACTCCACACCGGAGCTGTTGAGGAGCCAGAGGGGGGCCAATAAGAGCCACTTTCTTGCCGCCAACGATCACCTGGCTAGAATCATCAGAATGTACCGAACGCTCTTTCTGGCTCCGGCGATTCTGCTCTGTATCAGCACAGTCGCGCAGGCCGATGCTGACTCACTCACCGACAACCTCGGGCCAAGGGCGGTCGCGTTGGGTGATAGCATGCGGGCAGGGGCCATCGGCACGCAGTCGACCGTGCTCAATCCTGCGGGCCTTGCTCTCAACCGGCAGCTGGTCTTTGAGGGCTCCTTTGGCTATCGCGACACCGACAAAGCCAACATTGGATCGGTGGCTGCCTGCGATTCCACCACGCCAGTCGCGGGATGCTTCTACTATCACTACCTAAGCGCCGAGCCGGGGCTTGGCGACATGGATGTGAAACGGCGCTTTCACGAAGCGGGTATGACCGCAGCTCGGGCTCTTAGTCAGCAGATCATCCTTGGCACGAACACACGCTTCTTCGACTACAACTCCAATCTCGAGGGCGAAGAGGACCAGCGCGGCTACTCGATTGACCTAGGACTCATCTTTGCGCCGAGTCCCAGTGTTCGCGTCGCGGGGGTTGGCTACAACCTGGTTGGCACCGACTCTCCCCAGTATCCGCGTGGCGTTGGTACTGGTCTTGTTCTTAGGCCCGGTGGAGGGGCACTTGGCCTGAGTCTCGACGCACTGTGGAACTTGGACAGAGCAGATGGGGAAGATACGGGCCGATACGGCGGAGGGGTCGAATACATGCTCGCTCCAACGCCAATGGCCGCCTACCCGCTTCGTGTTGGCGGTGTCTATGATGACCTTACGAATGGTGGCTATGCGAGCTTTGGTGTGGGCTACTCAACACCAAAGATGGGCATCGATCTTGGCGGCCGAAAGCAGCTGAGCGGTGATGGCGACGAACTTGTCATTCAGGCTGGGCTTCGCATTGTTGGCCCCACGCCTCGTTAGTGCCACTCGTGTTTTCTCCGACAAGCTCCTTTGGGCGCAGCGTGGCCTCGAGGCGTGGTGTGGCTCTGCGGCATCAAGTCGGTCGCATCTGCGCCCAGGACCAAGTCGACTCCATCGGTAAGTAGGGTAGACTTCCGGCGATGACTCGGGCGGAACGCAAGCTGGTCCGCCGGCTAAAGGACCGGGATGAGCGGGCCTTCTCCGAACTCATCGAGAGCAACGGCGATCGAGTCTTCAACTTGTGTTTCCGCCTGCTTGGCAACCGGGAAGAGGCGGAAGACTTGGCTCAGGACGTCTTCATCACGGTCTTCAAGAAGATCGATACGTTTCAGGGCGACTCCAAGCTCTCAACATGGATTTACCGAATCGCGAGCAACCTCAGCAAAAACCGCATTCGATACTTGGCAGTGCGTCACGATCGATCCAAGGCAGAGTTTGATGAGACGGTGGATGCAAGTGCCGCCGCCGCCGCGCTCACATCTCCAAATCAGGCCAAGAGCCCCGATGCTCACGTCGAAGGGCAGCAGCTCGAGGGCATCATGCAAGCCGCGATTGCCGAGCTCGAAGAGGACCATCGACTCCTCATCGTGCTTCGCGACATTGAGGAACTGAGCTACGAAGAAATCTGTGAGATTACCGAGCTTGCCGAAGGAACCGTGAAGTCGCGCTTGCACAGAGCACGGCTCGCTTTGCGCAAGAAGATGATGTCACGGATGTAGGAGCATTTCATGGGTGAAGAAGAAAACGACGAGCACGTAGAAGATAGTGACTTCGATGCCAACGTAGAACTTTTCTCAGAGTACTACGAAGGTAGCCTTGCGCCGGAAAAGGCCAAGGAGGTCGAGGGGCTCATCGCCAGTGATGTAAAGTACAAGAAGGCCTACGAGGACTTTGAAAAGACGATGGAGATGCTCTCTGGAATGCACAAGATGAGCGCTCCGATGGACTTCGATAAGAAAGTCGAGGACACGATTCACCGGCGTTCTGGCGGGCGTTTCTTTGGCAAACGGGCTTTCGGCGAGCGAATTCCCTACGAGATCTTGGCCATCATTGTCATGGTCGTCGCAGGAGCGGTCTATTGGATGGGACGCAGCAGCGCTACTGGTGGCCACAAACTGAACAACGAGTCAGAACCAGAGATCCACGAAGGCGCCAGGGACGTGGTTCCAAGGCTCTAAATGCGCTGGCGAAGAGCCTCTCGAGCATGCTAGATCGTGCCCGCCTATGAGCACCTGCATCCTTATCCTCAGCCCTCTCGCCGAAGAACGAACGACCAAGGCCGCAGCGGCTTGTCAGGCTCGAGCCACAGCTCTTGGCTTGGCCGCACCAAGCATCGAGGTCATGGCTGAGCACCCGAGCCCACAGGACCTGGAGGGTCTTTTTGATCCATCCGACGATCCCGAAGAAGAGCCCGATGAAGAGGGCGATGCAATTCTTCAAGAGCGCATAGCCGCAGTGGAGTCTGTGATTCGCCTTGAAAGCGAACGCGCTTTGGCAAAAGACCCAGCGTTTGTGGAGTGCGTGCGCTTCTTGCTTCGGCGCTCGGGGGATGCGGTTGTGCAGTTTCCCGAAGGCATTGCGGAAGTGGATATCGCCCAGGCTCTCATCTCGAGTCTTGAGGGCATTGAGGACTTTGACGAACGCGAGGAAGCTAGGCGCATGCATGCGCGCTTGGTGCAGACCAAATACCGAATGCTCGCGCAGCGTTGGAAAAGCGGAGAAGCGCACTGGGCTCCGCGAGCACTTTCGCACCAAGAAGTTGAGCAGTTTGAGAAGAGCAATCGCATGACCTTTCCCGCCGACTTTCGCGCCTACTTGGCGATTGTTGGCGTGGGACCAGGGCCTACCCAGCGCGGCATCGTTGCCTTGGACGAACTTGAGAAGCCAAAGACCTATGCCAAGACCGCTGGGCGCTCCAAGCTTGGCAAGACAGTCATCGTTGGCCGCGTGGGTCCGGACCATGAACACATCTTGGTAAGCGATGGTGACTTTGCCGGAACCATCTGGGCGGTCGTCGAAGGCAGCTTGTCTCCCGGTCCAATCTCACCGGGCTTTCTGGAGTACATCGAGACCTGGATTGGCGAGGGCGAACCAGAAGCGGTGCTCTGCGCCAACTGCGAACAACCCCTAGAGGTAAAAGATCTAGAGCGAGAGTTTTGTCAGGGCTGTGGCACGCGAAGAACCGCGTCTGCCGAGCTCAGCGAAGCGAACCAGGCTTTTCAAGCGCTGGCCGAAGGGCTGCTTGGCAAGCTTCTCGAAACCGAGCTTCTGGAGCTTGAGGACCCGCTCTTGCTCGCTCCGCTCATCGCAGCACTCACCGAGTACATGGCGGAGAAGGGCCACAAGTGGAAGTCCCCAGATCGGGCCGCGGCGTCGATTGCCGGTTGGCTCTTACACCGCGACGAGGTTGCCGAACTACATGGCTCCAACACGGATGTTGCTCGCGTCTTCGCCAAAGTTGCCGGAGGCTAGGCGCGACTGATGCACGGTGGTTGCCTATGCGGCGCTTCGAGACTCTCTTTTACTGAGGTCGTCGACTCCTGGTACTGCCACTGCGAGAGTTGTCGCAAAGGAAGCGGGGCACCACTTGCCGCTTGGGCGCAAGTTCGGGCCGATGATCTGGAGCTTGTGGGCGATTCCCTGTCGGTGCATACGACTGCTGCGGGCAGTGTGAGGCACTTTTGTGGCAGCTGTGGATCGACTCTCTATGTACGGGCAAACCAAGGCGAGTGCTGCAACGTTGCCATTGGATGCCTCGATGATGCGAACCAAATCGAGCCCAAGCTGCATCGGTGCGTCGCGTCTCAATTGCGCTGGCTCAAGCTCCGCGACCTCATGCCCGACTCTCTCGATGCCCGCATTCCACCGATGGATGCGCGGGAGTATCACCGCAAAGCAAAGAGCCCAGAGATAACGCCCTCGTCGAACGTGGTTCTAAGAGAAGTTCGTAAGGACAATCTTCGCGATATTCTCTTGCTGGATGTTGAGGGAGGGCAGTTTCGCTATGTCGCACCCAATAGCTATTCGCTTGCTCAGGCGCAGTTTGATGAGCACGTGTGGTACCGCGCCATCTATGCCGACGAAACGCCCGTGGGCTTCTTGATGACGACGATCGATCAAGATGACTCAGAAGGGCAGCCAACCAAGGACTGTCCATTTCTCTGGCGCCTCTTGGTAGATGCGAAGTACCAAGGCATGGGGTTTGGGCGACGTGCTCTCATGCTTGCGATTGCCCAAGAAGCCAAGCGCGCCCCGGGAAAAGACTTCTGGACAAGTGCGGTGCATGGCATCACAGGGCCCATGGCCTTCTATCTCTCGGTAGGCTTTGAGGACACAGGGGTTGACGATGGCCGGGAACGCATTCTTCGCTATCGTCAAACGCCACGCTTGTAGTCTAGCGCGCGATTCATGAATATCGAACGCGCTCACTGGTCTTCTCGTCCGCTGGAGAGACTGGCTTAGCCCGTCTTCTTCGTTGTTCCTCGGTCGCTTGCCCCAGCAAACTCCCTCTTCGCTGGGCGCGCCCTATGTCGCACAGCCGCTACGACCCTTTGCTACTCGGCCAATCAGTGTGAACCGAAACTCCGGGCTCGTCGAGTCGCTCGTAGGTGTGGCTGCCGAAGTAGTCGCGCTGTGCTTGAATGATATTAGCGCTGCCACGTCCGCACACAAGTGTATCGAAGTAGGCAAGAGAGGCGGAAAGACCTGGCACGGCGAGGCCTGCGGTAACCGCAGCAGACACCACACGTCGCAATGCTGGAAGTCTAGTGACGAGTTCCTTCTGAAAACTCGGCGCGAGTGCGAGTAGGGAGAGTTCTGAATCCTCCGCAAACGCCTCGCGCACGCGATCGAGGAATCCTGCTCGGATAATGCAGCCCTCTTTCCATATGCGAGAGATCTCGCCAAAGTCGGAGCCATAGCCCCGCTCTTCGCTTGCGGTTCGCAGCATGGCAAATCCCTGCGTGTAGCTGGCAATCTTGGCTGCATACAGAGCATCGCGAAGGTCTTCTGTGCGAATTCCTGCGAGCGTGCTTCGGCGTGGTGCGAACAGCTCTTCCGCTTGCAAGCGCAGCGCTTTTTGCGCACTGAGCGCTCTTGCGTCGACAGCGGCAGCGATGGTCGGAATTGCCACTCCCAGTTCGACCGCTGCAAGAACCGTCCAGCGGCCAGTGCCTTTTTGCCCTGCCTTGTCCAGGATTGCATCCACGAGAAGCGCAGAAGTATTCTTAGGATCAGGTGTGCGAAAAATGTCAGCGGTAATCTCGATGAGAAAGCTCTCAAGATCACCGCGATTCCACTCTGCGTAGGTATCAGCCACCGCGCGAGATGGCATGCCCAGTCCTTGCCGCATGAGCACGGCCGATTCCGCGATGAGTTGCATGTCGCCGTATTCGATGCCGTTGTGCACCATTTTGGTGAAGTGGCCCGCTGAGCCTGTGCCGCAGTAGGCAACACATGCACCCGAGTCTGATACCGCAGCTGCAGATTCGAGCATGGGGCGAAGCGCATTCCAGGCTTCCACATCACCGCCAGGCATGATTGATGGTCCGAGAAGAGCTCCCTCCGCACCGCCAGAGACGCCCATGCCCATGAAGCGCCAAGGACGAGCATCGGCCCGTTCACAGCGCCTTTCGGTGTCCGCGAAGTGGCTATTGCCCGCGTCCACGATGATGTCGCCTTCTTCCAGAAGCGGGTCCAAGCTGTCCATCACTGCGTCAACGGCTTTGCCTGCGCTTACCATCACAATAATGCGTCGCGGTTTCTTCAACCCTGCAACCAGCGCCTCGAGAGTGTCCGCCTGATCGAGCTTTGCTTCAGGATGGTTGGCTGCAACCTCCTTTGCGAGTGCCACGGTGCGATTGTAGATACCAACAGAGAGTCCACGGCTTGCGAAGTTGCGGGCCAAATTGGCACCCATTACGCCCATGCCGATTACTGCGATGTCATTTGTTGCGTTGCTCATGTCGTTGCCTTGTGGTCTCAGAGTTTGATGTTGGTAAGAATCGTTAGATTGGGCAGCGCGCTAGCGGGGAGTTGCGAGTCTCCGGCGATGAGCCGCGTTAGCGCCTCTCGTTTTGACTCTCCCATTGCGACGAGGATGCTATGAGAAGTTTTCTTAAGAAAAGGGAGTGTTAGTGTCATGCGTGCAGATGGCGGCTTAGGGCTGTCCTTCACGTGAGAGACAGAACCTGCACTTTGTGAGAGCTCTGGGTGCCCCGGAAAGAGCGATGCGATGTGGCCGTCTGGGCCCATGCCGAGCAGCGCGACGTCGAGGGCATTGCCAAAATCATCACGCAAGCTGTCTTCCACCCGTGCGATGGCAATATCCGGCGTCTCGCCATCGAGCCAAAGCGGAAGTTCGAGGCCAGGTGGATCATCGTCGTCGAGGCCTCCTTGGCGATATACGGAGCCACGATTGCTATCGGCGCTATCTCGGTCGACACAGCGCTCATCCACCCAAGTGAGCCAAGTGAGTTGCCAAGCCCCACCCATGGCCCTTCGAATGCCCGCCAGCGGTGAGGTTGCAGACCCACCGGAGATCGCTAGACGGGCGTGACCTGTGGACTGCACGGCACTGCGCAGCGCTGCGACAACAAGCTCACTCGCCCGGCCCGCAATTGCCACCTCATCGAGAAGCAGTATCTCAGCCACGGGACCAGCCGCCTTCGCATCCCTCAAAGAGCGCGTCCGCCTCTTCAGGCCCCCAGCTTCCCGCTGCGTATTCTGCGATTGGTGGTGCGTCAGGCTCGGCCCAAGCTTTGATGAATTCATCGCTGTAGCACCAACTCGCATCGATTTCGTCAGACCGCAGGAACAAGGTTGGGTCGCCCTGGAGTGCATCGAGCAAGAGACGCTGGTACGCAGGCGCTGAACCACACTGAAATACGTCGTCATAGTTGAATGAGAGTTTTGCTGGTGTCATGTCCATGCTCGCTCCAGGACGTTTGACTCCAAACGATAGGGACAACGCCTCACTCGGTTGAATGCTGATGGTCAGTACGTTGGGTCGCAATTGGCACAGTGTTCCGTCGCGCAGCTGTTTGCGAAACTCGCTGGGGCTAAGGCCGTCGGGGCGATTAAAGAGTTGAACTGGTGGCATGCGAAACTGCACCTTAATCTCGGTAAACTTCGACTTGAGACGCTTGCCATGGCGCAGCAAGAATGGAACACCATTCCAGCGCCAATTGTCTACTTCGGCTCGCAACGCAACATAGGTCTCGGTTTGTGAGCCCTCGGGAACTCCCTCTTCCTCCAAGTAGCCAACTACGTCCCTATCGCCGATTTTTCCGGCAGAGTAGCGAGCACGTACCGAGGTTCGCGCAATGTCACTGCGATCTGGAACGTGAAGTGCGCGGAGAACCTCGACCTTCTGGTTGCGCACATCATTGCCGTTTAGTGTCGCGGGAGCCTCCATCGCCACGAGTGCAAGGAGTTGCAACATGTGATTTTGCACGACATCGCGCATGGCACCACTCTCGTCATAGAAGCCTGCGCGACCCTTCTCGACCCCGAGGTCTTCGGCCACGGTAATCTGCACAAGCTCAATGTGGTGACGGTTCCAAAGCGGCTCGAAGATCGTGTTGTGAAAGCGAAAGCCCAAAATGTTCTGAACCGTCTCTTTGCCCAGGTAGTGATCGATTCGGTAGATTTGTTCTTCGCGAAGAAACTCGTGCATGCAGGCATTCAAGGCCTGGGCGCTCTCCTGATCGTGGCCAAAAGGCTTCTCGACGACAACACGCCGCCACGTCGCACTGTTTTGGTCGCGCATGCGTAGCATTCCCGCTTCGCCCAGGATGCGCAGAGTGTCGCTAAAGAGTTCGGGCTTGAGCGAGAGGTAGAAGAGTCTGCCCGCGATGTCACCCCCTGGCATTTGATCGAGGTAGGCGCAAAGTCGCGTGACATCTTCTGGCCTCTGGACATCAGCACTCTTGTAGTGGATCCGCTTTGAGAGACTGGCAAATGCTTCTCGAAACTCCTCCGGAATCACGCCAACCAGATGCTCTCGAAACTCCTCATCCGTCTTCGCACTTCGGGAAACTCCAACAATCGAGACGTTCTCCTGAAGCTGGCCTTCGGCTTCCAGTCGCACCAACGCAGGAATCAGTTTTCGCCTTGTGAGATCCCCGCTGGCTCCAAAGATGATGAGTTGCGTTGTCCCTACCTTGTCCCCCATGCGGCGAATCATCCACCCATCTTGGTCTCCTCCACAAGCACAGGGGAGACACGAGTCCCCGGCAACGACCCGCTAAGCAGCCGATTTCTCGCATGTGCGCGAGTGCGGGGCATGGCCTCTTGCTTGCACTACCAATGGCGAGCCCCAAGGTCTTGGGCAACGACTCGTATGGACACCCCTCGCAAACGAATCTCAGACTTTCACCTCAGCCGCCAGGTTTACGATGGCGCCCGCTGCGAGGTGCACGAAGCGCGCTATGCCCAAGCTGGCGGTGTTGTGCAGTCGGCGGCGGTCAAAGTGCTCAAGCCCGAGTTTGCCTGCATCGGCGAGGAGCTTCGGCGCTTCCTGCGTGAAATCGATTGGGCCAGAATGCTCCGCCACAGCCTCTTTCCCCGCATCATGGAAGCGGGCGAGCACGATGGACACTACTTTCTGGCGATGGAGCGGATCGATGGTTGGACGCTCGAGGCGCTGCTTCGAGATCTGGCCGTGATGCAAGTACGTCTTCCTTGCCAGGTTGGGCTGACCCTCGTGCACCAGATTGCCGATGGCTTGCAGAGCCTGCATGAGCACTGTGCGGAAAACACCCACCTCGGAGTGGTGCACTTGGGTATCGAGCCAAGCAACATCATGATGCGCAAAGATGGGGCTGCTGCGGTCTTTGACTTTGGAGAGGCAATGGCTGCGGGCGTAGGCGACATGGCAGCCGCAAGCACGCACACATCTGCCTACCAAGCCCCAGAACGCTTGCGAATGCTTCCTTTGGATAGGCGTGCAGATATCTACTCACTTGGCAAAGTGCTTGAGAGCATGAGCAAGTGCATGGACCCGAGCGAACTCGGGGCCGATGTACCAGCACTCATCGCTCGAGCTTGCAACACACACGCAGAAGAGCGTTTTGCGACCATGCGTGACTTCATGGATGCGATCGAAGTTGTTGCTAGTAACCGAAATATCGAGTTTAGCTGCCATGCTTGTAGCCGCTTTGGATTAGAAGTATTCGGAGAGTCCGAAATGCGCACCGATCCAAGAGCGCATCGCCCACGGGCTGCAGCGGCTCCAATGCGCATGCAATCTGAAGGCATGCCAACAGCACATGGGTTGCCGCCAACGTCATACAATCCCTTTGTCGATTCCAAGACAACTCCTTCTGAGACAAGCCCCAATGAGATGATGACCGTGGCTGGTGGTCCTTTGGCCGAAGGCAGTACAGATGCAGAGCCAGGGGCAGTGGTGGCAGCAGCGGAATCTGTGGGCGATGGCCTGGGCTTGGTCGAAGCAACGGAACTGAGCTCAAAGCCGCGCTTTATCGATGAGCATCTCGCTGTAACAGCAATGTCTGCACCACAGACGATGGAGGAGCTGGCTGTCTCACAAGACGCGACCCGCGTGAGCACGGCCCACATCGAGGCCTCGGTGCCTGCAGACAAACCAAAACGCAAAGGCTTCCCAGAAGAACTCGTAGCGACAAAGGTGTATAGCCAGGAGCCAGACACCGACGATGAGCTGGCGAGTGCCATCGAACGACTACGGCGCTAACGACTGTGGTGCCAAACCAGAGCTAGCGCCAAGCTCGATGCCTCGGCGCTGCTTTCGCGTGGCGCTAAGCTCAATGCCCTCGGCGCGCTCTGCTGGCGCTACTTCAGCGCGGCGCTAAGCTCAATGCCTCGGCGCTGCTTTCGCGTGGCGCTAAGCTCAATGCCCTCGGCGCGCTCTGCTGGCGCTACTTCAACGTGGCGCTAAGCTCAATCCCCTCGGCGTTTTCAGGCTCGATGTCGAGCACATCGCGCAACGCCTTCTTAGCCTCGCGTTTGTCGCCCTTGCCGATGAGCGCCTTTGCGCGCCCAAGATGGGCCAGAGCTGGACGCCTAAGTCTTGGGCGAATGAGCAACGCTGTGTCAAAGGCGTATAGCGCCTCATCAAAGCGCTTGACCTCGGTAAGAGCTTTCCCTAATCCAAGTTGCACCTTGCCCTGTGCTGGATCGAGGTTGAGAGCGAGCTCGCCAAAGTGAATGACACGACTCCAGCGTTTTGCCTTGGTGTAGTACTCCATGAGCTTGAGAAGCGGCCCCAGCGACATTTGTTCGATCATGACGTAGCTCTCGAGCTCTCGCATGGATTCTTCGAGTTTGCCTTCTTGGTTGTAGAATTCTGCCAGAGCTTCATATGGGTGTGACTTCTCTGGGTCGAGTGTTTTGGCTGTTTGCAGGTGTCCCACAAAGGCCTTCTTGTCCTTCTCTCGCATGGCTAGCATGGAGAGTCGAAGCCGCACGTCATAGCCATCTCCGCCACTGTTCACAAGTTGGCTAAATAGCTTCTTCGCTCTATCTGCGTCTTTGGCATGAAGTGCAAGCTCTGCTGCGACAAACAGGGCGATGTGATTGTTCGCATCGAGTGCGAGTGTTGCTTCGCTCGCTTTTGTTGCTTCCGGTGCCTTGCCTGCGTAAAAATACCCGAGCGTGAGCCTCGCTTGTGCATCAGAACTCTTCGGGGACTTCTTTGCCGCAGCCTCAAGGGCCTTCAGGTCGTCCAAGCCCTTGACTGGAAGAAAAAGGCTGCCTTTGTAGGGCGCAAGTCGCCGCCGCAAGTGTGCGCGAAACTCTTTGTCAAACTGTGCAACCGGGCGACCGGTGATCTTCTCAATTACGGCAGGCGTTTCAAGCCCCTTGGCAAAGAGCTTGAGACCCTCAACGACAGCGGGAAATCCATACTCCGCAACGATGTACTCAATGGTCACCGAACTCAGGTGATACGCAACCACAACCGCTTGCATGCTCGGTGTCATGAAAGCCAAGTTGAGTTCGGAAACCGATGGCAGGGTGCCGTCTTGCAGTGCCGCCCAAAGGTCTGCGTCGTTCTCTCGTCTCCACTCTGGGCGCGCGCGAATGGTCTCGTATTCGCTAAGTCCTTCGGTGTACCAGCGCGGAACTCGGTAATCACTTAGCTGAATCGCAAAGACGTGGCTTAGTTCGTGCCACATGATCATGCCCCAGTTAAGGTTGCCAACACTTGGTGCCATTGCGGTTACCACGTGGCCAAAGCAAACCCCAAGAGCGCCAAGGCCAGGCAAGCCCACTGTGCGCACTGCGTAGTGTTCGGCCTCTTTGTAGAGCTCTAGTGTGAGCGGCTGTGTGGGCGTGAAGCCATAGCGCTTGACCATGTCGGCATAGGCCTTCTCCATGGTGGGCGTGATGTAACGCTCCAGCACCTTGCGCTCCTCTTTGTGATACCGGATGTTGAAGTTCTTGCTCTTCGTCATCACGTAGTCTCGAGGAATGATCTTCTCAAAAAGGTCTAGAACGTTGAGCGTTCGCGCATTGAACTGGTCTCCGCGAAATGCCTTGCGCAGCCAGGCGATCCCCTCGTCCTCACGGCTTAGCCGCAGATAGCCACTACCCAGAAGCTGCATGGCTTCGTAGTCCTTGGGATTTCTCTTAACCGCTTCCTCACCCAGTTTGATCGCACCCTCATAGCGATGCTCCCGATCAGTGGAGTGCATCATGATGTGAAAGAACTTGGAGTACTTCGGGTTGATATCAAAGACGCGCTTCTTCTGTGCTTCGTACTCTTTAACGTCATCGTGAAGCCAAGCAATCGTCGCCAAGACTGCACGTGCATCAAAGCTCTCAGGGTTGACTTCCAGAGCCCGCCTCGCGGTTGCCTTGGCCTTTTCCCACTCTCCGCGGTCGGTCTCTAAGCTCGCTCGGACCATGAGCGCACCGATGTGATTGGGGTTTACCTTGAGCGCTTGTTTGATGAACTCTTGCGACGCTTCAGCATCGTATCCCGTGTTCACCTCAATGGCGGCCAGACCCGCAAGCGCGCCAGGATGCTTGGGATTTATCTTGAGAATGTCGGCAAAGCTCTTCTCGGCTTCGCCCTCGTTGTACTTGCTGAGAAAGAGATGGCCCCAATCGAAGTTCGCTCGGTGAAAGTCCGCCTGAATTGCGATGGCTTCTTCATAGCTTGAACTTGCGTCTGTGACACTTCCAAGGTGGCTTGCCGCTTCGGCAACAAAGTACTGCACCTCCGCGTTGGTCAAGTCCAAGCTGCCATCAGCGTACTCATCGAAGAAGAGGTTCCACAGGACATCGGCCTCTTTCGTCATGCCCAGGTTCACATACGCAAGTCCAAGCGCGTGACGCGTGAGCAAGTGCTTTGGATTCTTCTTGTAGAGAGGCTCCAGAAGATCTTTTGCCTGGCGATAACGACCTGTCTGCCGCCACAACTCCGCGAGTTGTGCATGTGCACGCAGCGATACCTCTTGGTCGCGGCTTTTCAGAAGTCCTTTGGCAATGTCAATGGCGCCCTTGTAGTTGCCGACTTCTTGCTCAAGCTTTGAGAGCGCAAGCTTTGCCTTGTCAGCATCTGCACCTTTGGTGTCTTTGAGCGCGCGCTTGGCCAAGGAGTATTGACCCTGGGAAAGCCCATCGAGTCCCTTGGCCAGATCTGCAGACGCATCTTGTGTGCCAATCGTAAGGACAGCGACAGCAAGAGCTGCGTTCACCCATCCCCGAAAGCCGTGTTTGTTTGTGCTAGTGCCGCTCATTTCCGCCATCTTTGTCAGTAAATGTGGCCTCACCCATGAGAGCTGTCAACGTGCGTTCCACTCATCGGTGCTACACTATTCGTTATGAGCGCTGATGGTGCCCAAGACTCCGCTGCTGACGGCAGTAGCATCTACGACGACTTCGATAGCTTCCTAAAGGTAGCGATCAAGGAATACTACGATCAGGGTTGGAAACAGCGGCGTGGCAATTTTATCGCCCTGCTCATCGCTAGTGGACAGACTTCATTTGCTCTAGCGAAAGACTCGGTCGTCGATGGCACAGGCACGAAGAAGGTCGCCATTGGCGCAGCAGCGGTGTTAGCGCTGCGCGTCGGGCTTCGATATGCCTTGGGCGGGCCCCTTGGGTTGGTGCTCACCGTTGCCGCAAGTGCTTCGATGGTCTCGTATTTCTTCCGAAATCAAAAAGACATCATTCGTCGCGTCGGCGTCTACAAGAGCCTCATTAAAGAGAGCCACGATCGTCACTCCGAGATTGTTAGCGGCTGGCGAGACTCTCGCTATGAAGAGACTGAGCGCAACTTGATGGTGGATGGTCTCATGAAGAGGTTTCTCGAGCAAGTCGACGAGGACTAGGCGAACACGTGGTTCTGAGGTTTAGGGCGAGACGTATGAAGCGAATCTTGTTGATCTTGTGCGCGTGCATGCTTTGGGTTGCAAGCCCCAGTTCTGCGCAGGCAGATAAAGACCTAGTCGGAATTCTTAGTATCGATACAAGCGGCGTTTCTGAAGCAACCGCTGAGCAGTTTGAAGCCCAAGTCGAAGAAGCGCTCAAAGGCGTTGGCCGCCACTCTGTGAGTCGCAAAGCTCTGCGTGAGCGATTGCAGGGCAGCGAGTTTCTCGAAGGTTGCTACTTTGGGCCCTGTCTCACAGCACTGCGAGTCGCAAGCGGCGTTCCTCTTGTGCTTGTCGCTCGGATTCAAGGCGAGGGTTCCAGCTACAGTTTTGTCATTACCTTGGTCGATACCAAGACGGGAATGTTTACCGCTCAAGTCGCGCAAACCTGCCCAGTCTGCACAGTCGACGAGGCAATCATGACTGCAACCCTCGCCACCATCGATCTTCTGAGTCCATCGGGCGAAGCAGCGATCAATCCCGATGGTACGAAGCTCAGTGCGGAGCAGGGCGGGTCAGAGAACGCGAAACGCCCGTCCATTGGTCCTCTTCGCACAGCAGGCTGGCTCTTTTTGGGGGCGGGCTTTGCGGCGGCAGCGGCAGGCGGGTACCTGCTCTTGCAGGATGAACGGCGAGATTTGTCGATTGGGGGACTCGCGTCTGGGGCTGCCCTCTTCACCGGCGGCGCCACAATCCTGCTCTTCTCCAAGGACTACTAGCGAACAACTTGTGCGGCTGAGATCGTGTTGGCGACGCCGAGCCGCTGGTTGGCAGTTGGTGAACCGCTGTGTTCGCAGGTTCTTCGCTTTCAGCGTTTGGCGTTCTGAGAACGCTGCCTCTAAAACCCTGCGCTTAGTATGGTAGTTGTAGTCAACGCAACGCTGCACGCCCAGACCTTTCGCGTGTGAAGCAGCACTGGTTCGCCACGAATTCCCCTCACCTTGGTCACACCAGTGGTATAGATCGGTTGTGTTTCGGTCTCCTGCACTCAGGCTGCGCGTTCTGGCGTTTTCCCTAGTCGCGGCCGCAGCCTGTGGTGGTGACCCTGCTCAATCCCCTGATGCAGGGCCAGACGCCCGAGTCCCGGAGGCGTCCCAAGCGCTCTTTGTGCTTCCGGGCACCGATGACGCGCAGGGGTTTTTTGCGCTGCCGTATCCCAACAATCTTCGCATCGATTCACAGGGCTTCATAAATCTCGATTCTCTAGTTCGTCCCAATGCGTTCTTTGCCGACTACTTTGACACCATTTCTGAAAGACAAACGGGGTTTGGGATCACAGCTGCGACATACATGCGATTTGATGGGGCGCTCGACTCTGCAGCGCTTCCGACTGAGCCAATTCGCACGCTGATTCCCGATGCCCCCGTCTACTTGGTCAATGTGCAGCAGGGCTCTCCAAACTACGGTCGCAAGGTCGCGCTACAAGTGGCCTTTCACGCAGAAGGTGGGGACCTCATTGGCGACAATTGGCTGAGTTGTCTGCCATATCCTGGCATCGTACTCGAAGAGGCGAGCACCTATGCCTTGGTTGCAACGAATCGACTGCTAGCCGAAGACGGCAGTCCCGTTCGCTCGGCGGCAGTCTTTGACAAGGTCATGCAACGGGCAACGTCATCCGATGCGGCCATCGCCAACGCTCAGAACTTTTATGAACCTCTCACAACGTGGCTTGATGAGGATGGGGGGGATGAGCGCGAAGATGTGGTTAGTGCGTCGGTATTCACGACACAAAGGCCAACCGAACTCATGGGCCGTTTTCGTCGCGTGATTCACGAGAGTGTTCCATCGCCAGAAGCCCGCGACATCACCTGGAGGCGTGATCGACAAGGCTATGCAATCTACACAGGCCGTTTTGATTCACCCAACTTTCAGGCCGGTGAGTTTCCTTTCAAGACGCTAGCGCAAGGTGGGGGATTTGAGTTCGATGAGGCCGGCGACCCAATCGTGCAAGACATGTTTGATTTGCGCTTCTCGATGACCATACCGACCGAAATCCCAATGCCCGAAGCGGGGTGGCCGGTCGCGCTCTATGCGCACGGCACGACAGGCGATTACCTAAGCTACGTGAACGATGGCACTGCGGAGAACATGGCCGAGCGGGGCATCGCCGTCATTTCCATCGACCAAGTCATGCACGGCGAAAGGCTTGAGTCCGGTGACGTTCAGACGCTCTTCTTCAACTTTCAAAACCCGCTCTCAAGTCGCGCCAACATGATGCAAGCCGCACTGGAGGACTTCCAGTTGATGCGCTTGGCGCGGAACATTGATTTCGTCGAGCGCCACATTGGTGGCCGTGCGGTGCGTTTTGATGCTTCTAAGGTGTATTTCATTGGCCACTCCCAGGGCGCAGGTACAGGAATTCCCTTTGCTGCGCATGAGCCAACGATCAAGGGAGCGATGTTTAGTGGAGCGAGCGGCCTCCTCTATCTAACTCTCATCACAAAGACCGAGCCCTATGACATTACCGAACTCATTCGGCTTGTCATTCGCGACCCAGAAATCACACGATTTCATCCAGCGTTGGCACTACTGCAAGCTTTCTACGAGCCCGCGGATGCCATCGTATACGCCAAGCTGCTCGTGCAAGAACCCCCACAAGGCTCGGCACCTAAGAACATCTTCCAACCCCTCGGGTTTGAAGATACCTACACTCCGCAGCCCACTCAGGAAGCCCTAGCAACAGCCTTTGGTCTTGATTTGGTTGCTCCGAGTCTCCAACCCATCGAAGGTCTTGAGCTGATTGAGAAGCGCGTCCTAACCGCCCCTGTAACCAACAATGCTGGTGAGGTCACAGCGGTTGCTGCGCAGTACCAACCAAACTCAGGCGATGATGGGCACTTTGTGATTTTTGACATTCCCGCCGCAAGATTTCGGGCCGGAGAGTTCTTCCGGTCTCAAGTGGAAACAGGGAAGGCGACCATCGTGGCGCCCCAGGCCCAATAGACGGTTGTATAAGCGCACTTTCGCTTCGCCGAATGTGCTGCTTTCTTGGGGGTAGGGCGCACACCTACCTATACTGGGCTTCTGTGTCTATGAACGTAGCTCGATTGACCTTCGCTCCCCTTGTGGTTGCGCTCTCTCTACTGTGGTCTGCATCTGCCTTTGCGGCTCCAGTGAGTGGTGTTGTGTACGACGCACGCACGGGACAACCCATCTCTGGTGTGCGACTACAGTTGTTCTATGACGACAACGATCTGGCGGAACCGGGTGTGTTGGTGCCAGAGGATCGATTGCCACCACGCGAGCAAGATCAACTCAGCAAGGATGACGGTTCCTACTCTTTTGAGATGCCCTCCGGAAGGCTCTATCGCATTGGCGTCACTTCCAACGCCGATCATGCTTCGTTTCCTTCGACCACCGTCCCGCCGCTTGCAGGCTTTGCTCGACCAGGGGAAATCGGCCCAAACTCGCCGAGTGCCACTGGTGATCGGCCGTTCTACATGCGCTTCGATGCAACCACCGACAATCGGAGCTTTCTAAACAATCACATCGCTCTCGATCAGCTTGGCGACCGAATCACGCTGAGTTTCAAAGCAAATCGCAAGATTGCAAGCACCGGAGATATTCTTAGTTTCTCCGCCTCGCTTGTGAATGACAGCGGAAGAAACCTAAGTGAGGCGGAAGGCCGCGGGCTCTATTTCTCGGTGGCACTCGCTCGCGGCATCTCGATGAACCTGCCATCATTGCGTGCCTCTGTGCGCTCTGAAGGCGGCAATCCTGTTGCTCAGGTGGCATCTGCGCGTCGGGTGAGCCGGTCCGGAGATCGGCTACTTCGCTTTGGGCCTTTCAATGTCCCCAGGGGCTCCACACTCGAACTTGCGTATCAAGCAACGGTCGGCATCGACACCAAGCCTGGCCGCTACGACAGCCGAATGGTCGCGGTCAGTGCATCGGGTATCAACCTAAGCCCCGAGGCCGTTGCTCAAGTAGCGATTGCGCCCGACCGAGACTTCTCTACATCAACCATTCTCGGACGAGTCTTTTGTGATGACGACGGCAATGGAGTGCAGGGCGATGGCGAAGCTGGCGTGTTCGGCGCGAAGGTGTATGCAGCAATGGGGAGTGTTGCGACCACGGACACTGCAGGACGGTTTCACATAACGCGGGTTCCGCCCGGTTCGCACGTCTTCAAACTCGATGAAGGTTCGCTCGCTGGTGGCAAGGTGCTCGGCAAAGCCACGCAGCTCTTAGTGCTCTCTGAAGGATTGCCAATGCAGTTGCACTATCCAGTGACGTGCGTGCGACGCTGGGTTGACTCGAAGGTGGCCCGCGTTGTGTTTCCCCTCGCCCAACCGAAAGACGTGCCAACGGCCGAAGAGCTTCCACCATCTCCAACCATGCAGGTTCGTGGACGCATTCAGCCCATGACATTGTCCATCGATGGCCAGCGCCACGATCTACCTGGGTTGGAGATTCGTGAAGACTTCCCACCCTCCCTGCTTGCTGCGCCGGCCAAGGGCAAGACTGGGGCGCGCCTTGTCCCTGTGCCAGCAGGGGGATTTGCGTCTGAGCTCCCTCGCTGGAACATTGTTTGGAACGAGGCGAATTTTGGTACAGCCAAGAGCTGGCGCTTTACGATTGAGAAGAGTTCTGAATCCGGATCGCTGAGTCCCGTCCTGCACAGGTCGGGGCAAGGGGCTCCGCCTCCCGTCATCGAGTGGAATGGGCTTAGCGACGCTGACAACGAAGCAGCCCCTGCAGTCTATGTTGCGCGGCTCACGCTCACAAGCAAGGCAGGTGTAGAGGTCGCGACCCCGCGTCATGCCTTTGCTATTGGCGGCGGTAGTGCTGGCAGTGCGACTCAGCGTGTCTTGCTAAGGGACAAGCTCTTCGCTCAGAAGGGCGGTAAGCGGGTTGCCGAAGCGGCGCTGCAAGCAGCGATTGCAAAGACTGTGACTCGCCTGGGCACTACAGGGAGAATTCAAATTGAGGTTCATGGTGATGGTGCGGGTGACAGACTCAAGTCGGCGGTGCAGACACAGAACGAGGCAAAGTTCATCAAAGAACAGTTCGTAGCCGCAGGCATTGAAGCGAGCCGTATCGAGGCGCGCGGACGAGGTGCATCCGAACCCATTGACGCCTCAAAAGGATCAGCTGCCCGAAGCAAGAATCGAAGGGTTGTCTTTGTGGTGCAGGTACCAGTGACCGCCACCGTCGCTGTGCCGAAGTGGATTGTGGGTAAACAAGAACTGCGAGTTGCAGGGCGGATTACTCCGATAGACGCGGAGGGCGGGTTTGAAACTGTGGTGCCCAGGCCCGCAAATGGACTTCTTGCGGTAGACATGTTGGCAGCATCGGGCCGCCGTATCGCCTTGCCGATTCAGGTGGGCAAAGATCCGGAAGTGGATACCGAGAGCGGAAGAGAGCGAGAGTACGCGGTCGTTGGAGATCTTGCGAAGCGCGAGCTGCGAGTTGATTTCGCAACAGCGCCCTCGGACCTGTGGTTGGTGGATGCGCGCCTAACAGCTGTGGGCGCGTTACCGGTTCCAGAGCTTCAAACGGAAGTACAGGGAACGGAGCGGCGTCTAACCTCACCCATGGATTTTCGCTTGGTGGCTTCGTCGAACCTCTCAGTGAAACGCTGGGAGCTTGTTGTAGTTTCAGAGACTGGAGCCACTGTGCATCGTGCGTCGAAAGACGGCGAAGTGCCTGCAGTCCTGCGTTGGGACGGTTTGGATGATGATTCCAAGTTTGTGCTCAAATCAGGGCAGCGATATCGATATTGGCTAGATCTCGAAACTGCCGATGCTTCCGGCATTTCTACGACGCCACGCTGGTTCTCCGTTGATCCCGCCAAGAGTGCACGCGTTCTCGATAAGGGAGGTCGCTTATTCTCTAAGTCTGGAAGCCCTCGTGCCAATCTCAAGAATCTACTGTCGCGTTTCACGGCTAGAGTCGCTAAGAAAAACTCCGATCGCTTCTCGATCGTTGTCGAAGTGGTTGGCGATCGACCTCGGGTTGATGCAGTTCGGGCGGAGTTCGTTGCGTACTTGCAGAAGCTCGGACTTAAACCTGAGCGCTACGACTTGGTCGCCCGTGAGCTTGTCGGCAAGCGTGACCATATCTCTATCGTTCGAGACTCTCGCCCTGCGAAGGGTGCACCACAAGTTCGCATCAATCGACGAAGAGTGGCTCTCGATGGATCGACGTTCAACGAGAACGTGAAGCTCGCCCCAGGTCATCCGCTTGTTGTCGAAGTGCAGTCTGCAAGCGGAGCCTTGTTGCGGTATGTGACTGGGCAGTCGGAGACGGCGCGCACCAGTACTGCAGGTGGTGAGTTGATTGCACCGGGACCATTGGCGCGCCCACAAAAACCGCGCGAACTTCGCGATGACGAAATTCTCGCCAGTGATACGCCGGCAAAGAGCCTTCGCGTGCATCTGCCACCGCGAGGTCAAGAACTTGGAGCCAAAGAGCTTGCGATTTCGGGTTCTGTCTCGGCCAGCAAGGTGCGGATCAACGGCAAGGCAGTTGTGGTTCGGCCCAATGGTGAATTCCACGCCATCGTTCCGCTGACGATTGGTAAGAACACGCTCGTGATACGTGCCGACGACACACTCGGAGGGTCTTCGACAATTCGCTGGCCGGTCCGGGTCCCAAAACACCACACTGTCGCTGTTGGCATGGTTGAGGGAGTCGCAGCAACGGCTGCGACATCTCGAGGCTGGTTTGCAGATACCGCAGGTCTAGCTGGCATGGGCAGAGACACGACACTGCAAGTTGGACCGCTACTACTCTCTGCGAGGGCCCAAGGCTTTGTTCAATCTCGAATGTCGGGTGGCCGGTTCTCAGACTCGGTTGAAGTGACCGCTCACATAAACACCGCGAGAGAGCGCGACGCGTCGGCCTTTTTTGAGCAAGTGATTGATCCAGTCCGCTCCGATCTGACGCTTGGTGATGACGCCAGGGAGGATCAGGTTGTGAACACGCGCGGAAAGCTCTATGCGAAAGTTGTTGCAGGCGATTCGATGGCCGCCATGGGAAGCGTACGCACGCGCCTTGAGGGCGGAGGAGAATTGTTCTCATACGACAGAACTGCCGATGGCGCTGTGGCAGATTTGAAGCGCGACATTGGCAACAACCAAGTAGCTGTTCGTGCGTTTTCGACAAGTGATGCTATTCCCTCCGTTCGCGACATCAACTGGTTTCGCGCTACCGGCGGATCGCTCTACTACTTGCGCCACGGTCATGTTCTCGAGGGTTCCGAAAAAGTTCAAATCGTTGTTCGCGATCGAGACAGTGGCTTGTTGCTCAGCGCCAACGAGTTGGCTCGCGGTGTTGACTATAGCGTTGAGTATGAGGGTGGGCGTATTCGGCTGACCGAACCACTCACAGCGGCCAATCGCTCGTCTTGGGTGATTGACAACATGGACAGCAGCAGCACTCCTATGAGCGGGAACCTCGTCTACTTGAGCGTGCAGTACGAGCACGAGGATAATGTCGCATCGGCACAGCGGAGTCGCGGAGCGTACGCGAGCACGACTCTTGAAGAACGCCTCAGTGTGGGAGCGGGAATCGTCTCGGAAGACCGCGGCGATCAAGATGGGTATCGCCTGTTGGGCGCGGATGTATCCCTCCATCTAGGCAAGTTCTCTCATCTCAGCGCGGAAGTCGCCGCATCGAGGCAGCGCGATGCCGCGCACTTTCTATCTACCGACGGAGGTTTGTCGTTCGGTGGGTTGCAACGAGACGCCCAGTTTGAAGCCGAGGGCAGCCCTAGCTCACTCTCTGGAATGCGACTTGGTTGGAAACTCAGCGCCGACCTTGCACTTCGCGACTGGACAAAGGCAGAAGAGTTCCGAGACTCAAGCTTGAGCCTCTATGTGCAAGATCTCGATCGCGGGTTTGCGAGCGGTGGAGCGGTGTTCGACGAAGGTCGATTCAAATTTGGTGGCCGTCTCCGTCACAGAATTTCTAAGACTGACATGTTGCTCATCCGCCATGAAGGGCAAGTCTCGCAGCAGGCTCGTGTCGGACCTACATTGGACGATGTCATGGCCAACGCTACACCGGGCACGCCAGACGAGCGGGCTTCGTACATCACCAGCGCTCAGTGGGCCCGCGATGTTGGGCGCTGGCACTACAAGTTCGAAGGCATGCATCAGCGCATTACATCAACTGCTGCATTGGCGAACAACGCGACGTCGATCGATGTGCGACGCTTGGGGCTCGGCACCCTCGCTGCCTACGATATCTCTTCACGAATTCGACTTCACGTCGGGCAGCAAGTCGTAGCCAATCAAGGCGATGCTGATCCGGTTCTCACTCCGGTCTCGCCGATGGCATCAGGTTCTCGCAGCTCTGAAGCCCTGGCTGGTCTCGTGAGCAATGTGGGTGGTGGATTCAAGCTTGCACCCGATTTGAGCGTAGGCGCTGATCTCTTCCAGCGCTGGAATGGTGATAACGCAGTTCGCGTGGGACTTCGCAACGCTCTCTCTTCCCGTGGTTCGATGTATGTGCAGGAGCAAGTTGGCGAGGTAGATGGACGCCTTAGCAACACAACTATTGTTGGCGCTGAGGATCGCTTTGGTGCTGATAATGGTGGTCGAACGTACGGCGAGTACCAAGTCAATCGTGGCGTTTTAGGCAACCGAAATCGCTCGGTGCTTGGCTTGGGTCGGCGCTGGCAAATCACCAAGAGTCTGGGGCTTGGCGGCGGATTTGAACATCAACAGGCCTTCGGAGGTTTCCTTCCCGATGGAACGTCGATTGGAGATGCACAGCGCAATGTTGGGCACACCTCCATCACATATGCGCCGACCAGAACATTTCGTATTGCAGCGCAGGCCGAGCTTCGGTTGGACCATGGCGACTCAGGAAGCGGCGTCGATGCTGGCGTCTTGGGTGCGGACCCGCGTGCGGGCCAGCTGCCGGGAGGGTTCGCTGACCACGACGGCATTGCCCAAGGTGCCGCACTTATTATCGCACCCGGCGAGCAAACTCAGCTTCTAACCGGGATTGGGGCAGAGTGGCGGCTAGCCGACAAGCACACTTGGCTTGGACGTGCACGCTCGTCGCTAAGCACGCGTACAGCCGCAGGCGAAGACGAGAGCCGGACTCTTGCTCGCTTTACCGAGCTCACGACAGGTTGGGCATTTCGGCCAGCCGATACGGATCAACTTGAAGTTCTGTCTAGGTACAGCTACTTGCTCGAGCAGCGACCCAGCTTGCTAGGAAACGACTCGCGACGGGAGCGCTCCCATGTTCTTGCGGTGCTTCCCTACGCGCGGCTACCCCATCGCATCTTGCTGTCGGGCAAACTGGCCTATAAATGGAGTGAGATGAATGAGGCATTCGTAGAGTCCGAGGACATCAGTACTCGTTTTTCGACGATTCTGGCGATTGCCCGTCTCGGCTATCAGTTCTACGGAAAGTGGGACGCATTGACCGAAGCGCGAGTTCTTGGACTTTGGGGTAACGCCGATGAAGAGAGTAAGGTCGGTTCGTTGCTTGAGATTGGACACTCGGTGGGACGGCACTTGCGCCTCGGAGCAGGTTACAACTTTAGTCACTTTTCCGATAACGAACTCGGCGACTTGCGACGCGATAGCCACGGTTTCTTCTTTCGAATGACAGGCATGTACTAGTGTCGGATTCAAAAATCTTGCTCGCGCTCGCTCGGTTCTTCGCCCTCTGGCCTTCGGCTCAGCGTTGCTCAGCGCCTCCCTTGCCCCAGCAAGCTCGTTGTTCGCGCCTTGCCAGTGAACGAACTCGCATCGCAATCGTCGATCAACCATTCTGGACCCGACACTAGTGCTTGATTCAAGGACATTGCTTATTTCTCGCCAACTCTCTCGCTGCGTGGACAATCCGCCCGGTCTTGTTCATCCAGTCTCTGCGTCCACCCAGCTCCTTCTTCACGTCTTGCCTCCAAGCACGATACCTGCGCAAGATTCGTCCCAACTCCAAAGGAGCGAGCAGTAGTGTCACGAAAACGATTGGGCGAAATTCTTGTTGATGCAGGGGTAATCACCCTTCGCCAGCTCGAGCACGCCCTCAACGAACAGCGACGCTGGGGTGGTCAGGTTGGTAAAATTCTGATCGACGAAGGATTCGTCACCGAAGACCTCTTGGTGCGCGCTCTTGGAAAGCAGCTCAATTTGCCTGTTGTGAGTCTCGATGGAGCAAACGTCAAGCGCGAGACGCTGGGAAAGATTTCCATCAACTTGGCTGAGCAGCATGGGGTTTTTCCGTTTCGATTGGAGGGCAAGTTCCTCGACGTAGCCATGAGCGACCCACTCAACATGGGCATCATCGATGAACTGCGTATTCGGACGCGACTTAACGTGCGTCCCCACCTTGCCGGCACCTCCGAAATCGACCGAGCCATTCGGGTTCACTACAAACACGACATGGATGTTGGTGGCATCGATGTCGACTTTGGAATTGTGGAAGAGCCCGAAGAGATTCTCCACGGTCGCCCTGATGATCTCTCCGACATGCGTGAGGCCGAGATTGCAGCGCTGCAGCGAAGGCTCTCGGCACTCGAGGCGTTGGTGACCCGCGATGAAGACGTCATTCGCAAGCTGCTCGGCCTTCTCGCTGACAAAGGCGTTGCGAGTCGCGAAGAAATCTTAGAAGCGATCAAGTAGGATCTTCGCTGGGACTTTGTCGCAAGCAAACCGCAGGCACGGTGCTAGCTTCGGATGCCTGAGCTCTCAGGCGGGCATGGGGCAAGCGACCGATCAAGCAACGATGAGCGTTGGCGCCTCAACGCGTCCAGTGGCGAGAAGATGAGTGAGCACACTCAATCTCTTTGACTATAGAACGCGCTCACTCGCCTTCTCGCCCGAAGGAGACTGGCTCTGCCAGTCTTCTTCGTTGTTCCTCGGTCGCTTGCCCCAGCAAGCTCGTTGTTCGCGTCTTGCCAGCGAACGAATTCCCGTCGCGATCGTCGATCCACCATTCTGGACCCGACACTAGCTAACCATCTTCGCCGGGTTTCGGCTTGCGTAGTGGCTTTATGTAGACAAGCGGCATGTGCATGGTTTTGCCCTTGCTGTGGTCCCCACGGTCTTTAAGACTCAGGCCTTCAGGAACGTTCCACGGAATCTCCTTGTTTGGGTGCCCCTGCGCCGCCCTGTACATGTACCGCGCCCACATGGGTTCGACTGTCATGTAGGCCGCATCCTTCACACCTAGCGGCCTCTCTCTCATGTCATCGCCCATCCATACGGTTGTGAGCCACCGGGACGTGTACGAGACAAAGGTGTTGTCCATGGTTGCGCTTGAGGTTCCGGTCTTTCCCGCAGAGATGATGCCCGTGTTGCGAACGATCGAAGAGAAGCCACTCTTGATGGTCTGCCTAAGAAGTTTACTGGTAAGAAATGCGGCCCTCTCAGGGATTGCCTGCTTGGTTTCAATGCCCGCAACGGTCGCAAGTCTATCGAGCCTCTCAGCGCCGGTCAGCATGGGGTCGTAGTAGACCGTGTTGTCTTCGAGCAGGTTTCCCTTTCGGTCGAAGATGCGGCGCACCCAGACCCAATCAACGTCTCGGCCATTGCGAGCAAAGATGGCAAAGGCCTTACTCAGCTCATGCAGCTTGGTGCTTGAGGCTCCAAGGGCCAGTGCCTTGTCGGCGAAGATCTTGGTTGTGAAGCCAAGGCGCCGAGCCCACTTCTCTACGTTCTCGGCCCCAACCTTCTTGAAGATATCAACGGACGCAACGTTCTTGGAGAAGACCATCGCATACTCAAGGCTCACCTTGTTATCCATGGTGCCTTGGAAGTTTTCTGGAGTCCAAATCTCACCAGTCTCAGGATCAATTTCTGCCCGTGGCACGTCGTTTAGCGCCGTGTCAAAGCCATAGCCATAGGTGAATGCCGCCGAATAGTAGATTGGCTTGTAGGTTGAGCCCGGCTGCCGCAATGCTTGGTATGCGCGATTGTATACGGAGCGATCAAAGTCGGTGCCGCCCACCATTGCGACCACATAGCCGGTTTCGTGGTCTCCCGTGAAGATGGCGCTTTGCGGATGCGGAACTTGATCGAGCTTGACGCGGCCCTCGGCCTTTGCGCGAAGGGTTGCAAGGCGCTCTTCGGATGGAACGCCTTGCCAATGCGGGTTGACGCCTTTTGAGAGAAACCAGCGGTCGAACTCCTTGGCTCTTACGACATCCTTCTGGACCCAAATCACATCCCCCGTTCGCAGGGCGGATGCCGCGTTGCTGATCTCAACGTCGTTGATCGCTTCTGTTTTCGACCATGGTGAGGCCCATTTCATGTTGCTTAATGGGAGTTCGTACTCTTGATCCGCGACACGTACCTTCACGAGCTTTGCGGCCACCTCTGTAACCAGTGCGAGGTAGCGCTTGTCCGCGATGAGTTCGCGCTCGCCATACATCTCTTTGGCACGTTCTAAGAAAATGTCTTGGGAGCGTTTGTCGAGAGAGGCAACTGGCCCGCGCCAACCTTGGCGTTTGTCCTGTTTGTGCGCCCCATAGTCAACGTTTTCGTAGGCTAGCGCATCAGCGACCGGGTCAACCGCCGCTTCAACCCGCAAGCCCTTCTTTTGGAGCGCGTCTTTTCCATACTGTTCGTCGATGTAGGTTCGAACATGCTGCGCGTAGTAGGGAGACTGGTCACCAAAGATACTGCGATAGCTCTTAACCTCAAGGGGCTCGGCCTTTGCGAGCTCTGCTTCTTCTACACTGAGAAAGCTGTGCTGAACCATTCGGTCCAAGATCGCGTCACGGCGTCTCACCGCTCGCTCAGGATACCTGCTTGGTGAGTAGCGAGTTGGAGCCTGTGCGAGGCCAGCAATGGTGGCCATCTCGCTCACTGTGAGTTCTTCGAGTTTTTTGTCGAAGTAGCGCAGAGCCGCAGCTTTGACACCGTACGCCCCATTGCCAAGAAAGATATGGTTTAGGTAGACGGAGAGAATCGCTTCTTTGCTGTAGGTCGCCTCAAGCCGCCTAGCCATGATAGCTTCCTTGGCTTTCCGATCGAGCGACTTGTCACTGGTGAGGAACTGCTTGGCAACTTGTTGTGTAATCGTAGAACCGCCTTGGGCAAAATCACCTGCTGTGATGTTGCGCCACGCTGCTCGCACAATGCCCTTGAAGTAGAGACCGCTGTGTTGGTGAAAGTCGTGGTCCTCAGCAGCGAGAAACGCATTGGAAAGCTGCGTGGGAATTGCATCAAACGGAGTAATCTCACGCCACTCTTCCGCGAATTCTGCAAGCAGGGTTCCGTCCGATGCATAGACGCGTGAGACCGCGGGAACGACGTTTGCGTATTGTGTGAGGTCGGGCGCAGGTGGAGCTTCCTTGGCAAAGTAGCTGTAGGTGAAGACGCTCGCGAGGATGAGTCCCGCAAGTAGGACAAACGCTGCGAAGGCATAGAGCTTTGCTGCCCAGTAGATGACACCACCGTCATAGCGTCGCTCAATGGACACCCGGGTTCGGGTGCCACGAGCATGTGTGCCACCTTCCGTTCCAAGGGAATTTTTCGCTGGCGGTGTTGGGACCATTTTCGCGGGATCTGTATTGCTCTTGTCGACCTTGATCTCGTTTGCCTTGGTTGCCTGGTCTGCAGTCTCGTCGTTCTTGTCGACCTTGATCTCGTTTGCCTTGGTTGCCTGGTCTGCAGTCTGGTCGTTCTTGCCGGCTTTGAGCTCGGGGCTGACTTGCTCGCTGCCCCCTTTGTCTTTGTTGGCCTCATCTTTGGCCGGCTCGCTCTGGCTCGCCGCCGATTTCTTCGCTGGCAAGCTCTCCTCAGCAGCGACCTTGTCCTCTGCTCTCTCACCTTTGCCGGCTTTCTTGGGATCCTGCTCCACGTGAGGAGTCTAGCAGTAGGCACTCAGACGTGAAGCACATACAATACGAGCATGATGCGATTCCTGGTTCCAGCACTCGTGATTGTGTTGGCTCTGGCGGTCTACTGGCTAACTCGTACTCCCGCACAGGACACAGCCACACTCAAAGCACTGCCGGCAGATGTGGTGAGTGGTGGCGCGGCCTCCTCAGCTTCGAAAGACTCGACTGAGTCTGAGAACGTCGCACTTCCAGCACCGATACGCATGCGTTCAGCGCCCCAAATCGAGGGGATTGTCACTCCCATTGCCTCCAACGACTCACTTGCCGATTCCTACCAGAGAGAAGAACGTGATGAGGCACAGGCCAAGGTTCACGATGGTGCCATTCGCGGCATCGTTGAAGAGCTAGCCGAGTCTGAGATCGGGACAGCGCACATTGAAGACCTGGATTGCCGAAGCCGTCACTGCAAGCTACGGCTTGCAAGCGATGATGAAACGGGACTCGTAAAACTCGTAGATGCCCTTCAAGACGAGCGCGGATTTCTCGGTCGTGCAGAGAGCATGATGCTCTCGCGGCAAGATGATGACATCGTGCTCTATCTGCGCTTCTCTCGGCCAAAGTGACGCATGAAGCCGAAGATGATCTGTCGCTGATCGAATCCGCTGTTGAGTATGGGCATGGTCGTAGTGGGCTCTTCTAGATCTCCTCGGTCGAGAATGGAGTAGTCGACGAAGAGGCTCACAGTGTCTGTGATTGCCCCAACGGCGCCTATGTGCATGTTTACTCGCGGCTGGGGATCGAGGGAGCCAAGTGTCTGAGGGTCGGGGTTGCCGTTTGTTGGCCGATGAAAGACTGGGTAGTAGTAGTCAAAGTTAAGCCACACACCAAACTTGCCGCGGTCAGGATCTCGGAGCGCAAGTCCAACCGTTGTGAAGACTTCGTCTACGAAGAATTGCCGGCTGACGTCTTCCTTGAAGAGCAAGTGGGTGTGTGCGAATCCCAGGGAGGATTCGAAGAAGAGAACGTCTTGAAGCTCGTAGTGGTATTGCGCTGCAGCGTCTCCACCGAGCCAGAAGCCAGCCTTGTCAAGTTGTGGGCCACCTTGGCCACGTGCCCACACAGAAATATTCTTATTGACGACGGTCTTGAGGCCAGCGAGGGACCCTTGCCAGACATGCTCGTTTGTGTAGCTGGGTTGCTTGGGAAGAATGTCGCTGCCTGCGAAGAGTTCGAAACGACCGAGTGAAATCATCGCGTGTAGGCGAAGCAACATGACATCCGTGAGCGCGACTTTCCTACCCCCAAGGCTCTCCTCACTGCTCGTTATGAAGTTGAGGCTGGCGCCAAGCTCCCACGGAAGGGAGCGCTGCTCCGGTCTTTTTACGATCTCCGTGTCATTGCCATACGCAATTTGCACCTCATCACTTGAGCGCGAGGCTTGCGAAGGAACACTGTACTGAGCGGTGGCATCACCCGCCCAGGCTCCAATGATTAGCGGTATTGCGAGAAGGCTGAGTCTTGCATGCACTCGATCAGCCTAACACTGCTCAGGCCTTTGCCACGGCCTCGTCCCACGATTTGAGACGCACACGTCTGTCCTCTTCCGACATGCTTGGCGTAAAGCGTCGGTCTTCACGCCAAACCTTGCGAAGCTCCTCTTTGTCTTTCCACACGCCAGCACCAAGGCCTGCGAGGAAGGCGGCGCCGAGCGCAGTGGTCTCGAGTAACTCGGGACGAACGATTTCTGTGTCGAGAATGTCAGCCTGAAATTGCATGAGAAGGTTGTTGGCAGCGGCACCGCCATCGACTTTGAAGCTTCGCAGATCGTGACCCGAGTCGCGTTTCATCGCTCTCACAATGTCGAAGTTCTGTAGAGCAATCCCCTCAAGAACTGCGCGGGCAATATGCGCTTTGGTCGTACCGCGAGTGAGGCCTGTCATGATGCCTCGAGCGTTGGGACGCCAGTGTGGAGCACCCAGTCCTGCAAAGGCAGGCACAAGCACCACGCCACCTGTGTCAGGCACTTCACTGGCCATTGCTTCGATCTCACTCGCCTTGGAGAACAGCCCCAAGCCATCGCGCAGCCACTGCACGGCCGCGCCAGCGATGAAGGCCGAACCCTCAAGCGCGTAATAGCCAGGGCCATCTGGGCCGAGTTTCCAAGCTACCGTGCTGAGCAACCCCGATTCGGAGTTTGGCCTCTTGGTGCCTGTGTTCATAAGGATGAAGGCGCCCGTACCATAGGTGCACTTGGCGCTGCCCGACTCGAAACACGCCTGCCCAAAGAGCGCTGCTTGCTGATCTCCTGCGATTCCCGAAATTGGAATCCCG
This sequence comes from Kofleriaceae bacterium, assembly GCA_024762925.1. GTDB lineage: Bacteria > Myxococcota_A > Polyangia > Haliangiales > Haliangiaceae > NORP324. The sequence goes on from JANTGM010000030.1 coordinate 31,768, forward strand.
TCTGGTACGCCTGGTACTCCCTGCGTTTCTGCGTAAATTTCTGAGGAGCTGCGCACCTCGGGTAAGCACGTTAGGGGCACGTTGAAGAGTTCGAGTAAGCTCGGTTGCCACTCCATTGAATCGATGCCCATCAGCATTGTTCTGGAGGCGTTGCTCACGTCGGTGATATGTGCCGTTCCTCCGGAGAGTCGTGCAACGAGGTATGAGTCGATCGTGCCAAAGCAGAGCTCACCGCTTGCGGCGCGTTTTCTGCGACCACTGTCTTCGTCGAGCATCCAGCCAAGCTTGCTGCCGCTGAAGTAGGGGTCGAGAACAAGACCCGTTTGCTTGCGCACTTCGTCTTCCAACCCTCGCTCTCGCATGCCTTCGCAGACATCGGCAGTGCGCCGGTCCTGCCAAACGATCGCGTTGCGCTCGGGGCGAAGGGTCTTACGATCCCAAAGAAGGCTGGTCTCTCGTTGGTTGGTGATTCCGATCGCCGCAATGCTCTTCGGCTCGATTGCAGCTTGCTCGATTGCTCCTTGGAGAGCTGTACAAACTGACTTCCAAATCTCTTCCGGATCATGTTCAACCCAACCTGGCTGGGGATAGATTTGCGGAAACTCGGCGTTCACTTTGCCGATGATGTTGAGGCGCTCATCGAGCACCAAAACCGTGCTACCAGTCGTTCCTTGATCAATTGAGATGACGTGACGCATAGGAGCCTCACTATATAATTAGTGGGTGGTGGCACGACATAGGCGCACCTCCCAACTTCCAAGCAAGCGCTCTTGGCGGCAATTTCTGAGTCCAGGTGTCCGAATTGATAGGCGTCGAGTGCTATTATTTCTCTGTACGTGAGTGAGTGGAAGACCAGGATTACCAAGGTCCAAGTCGTTAAGCCCAAGGCAACGGGTGGCGAGGCTTGCCTTGTACTCATCTACCCGCCTGGGCCAGAGCTCGGCAAACGTTGGAGCTTGGGCGAGACGGAGATCGTTGTAGGTCGCGGATCCGATTGCGATATTCAAATTGATCGCGACTCGGTTAGCCGACGACATGCTCGGGTCTATCGAGTTGATGAGCAGTGGTTTGTTGAGGACCTCGGCTCCACAAATGGTTCCTACATCAATGATGTGCCGGTGCAAAGGTCGCCACTTCGCGATGCTGACTTTGTAAAGATCGGTTCCGCCATCTTTAAGTTCCTCTCCGGGTCAGGCATCGAAACCTCGTACCACGAGGAGATTTACCGCATGACCATCGTCGATGGTCTCACTGGGGCGCACAACAAGCGCTACTTCTTGGAGTTTCTGGAACGCGAAATCGCACGCTGCTCACGCTACGGGAGACCGCTATCCCTCATCATGTTCGATATCGATCACTTCAAGGCGATCAACGATACTCACGGGCACCTTACCGGTGACTACGTGCTCAAAGAGCTGTGCAGAAGGCTGCTGGGGCGTACACGTAAAGAAGAACTCTTAGCTCGATACGGTGGCGAGGAATTTGCCTGCGTGCTTCCCGAGACCGATCATGCGGGTGCTATGGCGTTTGCAGAACAAATACGCATTCTCACCGATAGCACGCCGTTTGAATACGAGGGGGACAGCTTCAAGGTAACCATCTCGCTTGGAGTCACAACGCTCAACAACGATGGTGGTGACCTCGTCGTCGAACCGGCCGTGCTCATCAAAGAGGCTGACGAGAATCTCTACGCCGCCAAGCACGGTGGGCGTAACCGAGTCGTTGGGTGACTCTGGGGCGCGGGCGTTTTGCGCCTTCGATTACCGGTCAGGCGCATCCCGGCACATTGCTCGCGGCGCTTCTCTGTTGGCTGGACGCACGGTCTAGCGGTCGCGAGTTTGTTGTACGCCTAGAGGACTTGGACCACACACGGCTTCGCTCTGGGCAGCGTGAAGAGATGCTGGCAGCGCTCCGGTGGCTCGGCCTCGATTGGGAGGCATGTGTCTTACAGAGCGACCTTGGCCATCAGCACGAGGCCGCTCTCGACACCCTGCAGGCTCAAGGGCTTCTCTATCCATGCCAGTGCTCTCGAAAGCAGCGCAGGGCCAGCGGCAGACGCTCTCCAGACGGTGGCTTCGCCTATGGAAACACCTGTCGCGGGCGGGCGTTGAGCACCGATTGGCGTGAGTGCGGACAGCCTTTGCGGGTGCGCCTACCTGACACAAGAGTCGAGCTTGTCGATGCGAGCGGGGCTGATTTGTCACAGTCGCCTGCTGACGAGATGGGCGACCCCGTGGTGCGGAGGGCAGATGGCGTGGTTGCCTACCACCTTGTGGTTGTTGTTGATGATGCAGCTAGCCAGATTAGTCATGTCGTGCGAGGGCGGGACTTGGCGAGCAGTACCGCTACACAGTTTCACCTCCAGTCCCTATTGGGGCTGAATCATCCGCAGTATCGCCACCACTTCTTGCTGCTTGAGACTCGGGAACAGAAGCTCGCAAAGCTGCACGGCTCGTTGCCCTTCTCCGAGCTGCAGTCGCACTTCACGGGACCCGAGTTTTGCGGAAAGCTCGCAAAGGTCGCCCAACTTCAAAAGAGCGATGCGCCGTGCACACCGGCGCACTTGATGGCGTCGTTTGACTGGCACCGCGTCCAGACCGAAGACGTTCTATTTCCCCAATAACAGCAGCTGTTCTAGAGCTTCTCTTCTCGCTTCTAGGCTTCGCTCAGCTTCTCGTCGAGCTTGCTGTCATCGAGGTAGTACTCTTTGCCGCGCCAGAACTCGTGCATTACACCAATGAGCGAGATCACCATAGCGATCCATGCAAGTGTCACGGTTTGGCTCTTGATGAGAACAGCAGCGACAAGAAGCGCGGAGCTTCCAAGCGAGCGTGCGCCAAAGCTTGCAGCGCTTGATGATGCCTGATGCCGAGAAAGCAGGTTGTCAAGACCACCAACTGCGAGCTCACCAGCAATGATGAGCAATACGGGAGCTGCCGGTGCGTCACTGTAGATCAGCGCCAGCGTGGCGCACACAGGTGTCGCAATGGCCGCGAGCACGCGAACCAAATCTGCTCGGTGAAAGCCGCCCGCTTTGTGAAGTGCGGGAATCGCCCCAAGAAGGTAATCGAGGCCACTTAGCCAGGTAATGAGGCAGATGCCGTAGATGCCGATTTTGATGCTGGTTAGCAGGCTATCGGGAATTGCAAAGAGAGCCACTGTGCCAAACATGAAAGGCACGCTCATCGCCAAGCTTCGATGAAACTTGTGTTTTGCGAACCAGAGAATTGCCAGGCCGATGATAGGCAGAGCCGAGACAATGCACAGCGTGGTGATCAACGTGTCTTTGCTGAGCAGGGCGGCGATGAAGAAGGTAATTATGCCCTGCATCTGCACCCAGGTTTTCACTTTGCCAAAGTAGCTGGTCTTTAGCTGCAGTCCTCGCCACTCATACGCGCTGCGAATTGAAGTGACTAAGAACTCGCGAACGAAGAGAAGTGCAACCGCCCACACTGGAAAAAAGCCAATCTCCAGACCGATGTCCATCACCGGGATGTAGAGCAGCGCGACAAAGATCTTGTCGGCGAGTGGGTCGAGCATGCCACCAAAGACCGTTGGACCGTGCTTGCGCGCGAGGTAGCCGTCGACAAAGTCGGTGCAGGCGATCACAGTGCCAATGATGATGGCCGCCCACCACGAGCTCTTGTCGCCGCTCGTCCAAGGTGCTTGGTAGATGAGGTAGGTCATGACCGGCATCGCGAGCAAACGAGTTGCTGTCACCATGTTGGCGGTGATGAGCGGTTTGCGAGCATCGGTCACGGCGGGACTGTACCCGCAGGAACGCAATTAGTGGTGCTTCCGAAAGCGAAAAAGGACGCCCAAACGGGCGCCCTTTCGTGCTCACGACGTCAATGAACTAGACACTAGTTGGACACGCAGCGAGCCACAGTGGTTGTGTTGCTGGCGACATCTCCGGCTCCGCGCTCAATCACGAGAGTGAGTTGCGTTGGGGAAGACTCGATGCTGCACTGCTCGGTGTCCTGAACAAAGTGGTAGCAGGGAAGGTTGTCCATGGCTGCGTTGCATTTGGGAATGACGGTCTCTTCCTGGCCATCTTGGTTTAGGTTGCGAACATCACTCACAGAACACTCAGGCTCGCCATCGGTGAGGACAAGGTCGCCCTCCATGCATGGGTTGCCAATGACTTTCGCGAGAAGCTCAGCGATAACGGTAAGAGCATCACTGAGATCATCGTTGCAGATTGTGGTGGTTGTGTTGCGGTTTGGGAATGCCTCAAGGAAGGCGGAGAGACGAACGGCTGGGTCGGCAACCTGGCCTGCACCATCGTCAACACCACAAGATGGGTCGAGTGTTGGCTCGCCATCGTTGCTGCCGATATTCACAGGGGTGGGCGGTCCAATGATGCCAGCTACGATGATTTGGCCTGGGTCATCCTTGAGAGTCTTGAGGAAGTTTGCGTACTCGTTCACGTTGTACATGTACGAGGAGTTCTCGCGAGGCACGCAGTCGACGCGTGGACCGCTGGAGCGTGGAGTATCGGGGTCGCACTGGACACCAAACTCAAAGCAGCGGAAGGAAGAGAGGAAGCCAAGCTCACTGTCGATGCGGTCTTGTGCAGCATCGGTGTTGAACATGCCGTTGTCTTCCACCGAGCAATCATCCTCATCGGAAATGATGATGACAGCGAGGAAGGCGTTCTCACGAAGGAAGCCCTGGTTTTGCGCTTGTGAACCGTTGAGTGCACGACGCATAGACTCGAGAGGCTGCTCGAAACCGCAACCACTCACACCGAGCTCTGCGATGCACGAGAAGGTGTCGGCCAGCTCGCCGTTGTAGTTCTTGGTACGGCTGCCATCTTCGTTGGCTGTATCAATGATGTAGCGATCGGTTGGTGTTTCGCAGGCGCCCCGAGGAGCGTTCTGCAGAAGACCATTGTCGCCATTGTTCTCACAACCAGCGATGCCGCCAGTGCCTGCACCAATGTTGGTGGAGATAACGCCGATGTGTACGTTTGGAAGGCCACCCTCAATGTTGTTCAGAACATTGATGAAGCGCTGGAAGTTGGCCACCAAAGAGGCCTGCTCTTCACGCATCGAGTTGGAGTTATCGATAACGAAGAGAATGTCGATGTCGCGGTTAATCTGAACCGGGACTTCCTTCTCTTGCTCTCTGTTCTGGCGTGGATCGACTTTTGCGACCTCACGATCTGGGCAACCTGCAAGGGTCACCGCCAGAGTGCCGGCAATCATGGCCGGAGCTAGCAAGCTAGAAACGAGTTTGTTCGATCGTGATGTTTTGCGCATAGAACTTCCTGGATGGCTTCTAAAGAGTGGGTGAGAGTGGCTCTCAGTCGTAGTATCGGTGTCTCATGAAGCAAAGCAACGGCCAAGTGACCAATGCTGCGATTTCAGAGGTTTGTATCTGGATTGTGCGGGGCTTCTACTCTCCGATGCCAACTGAGTTGGCACCAGATCCAACGAAGTTGGCAGTATGAAGCATTCGCCCCAAAGAACGCGGCATACTAGATCAGCCTAGACCCTTGAGTCCAGCTCGGGACTCCCTTGGCCAGTTGCACCGATCATCAACGATGAGCCAACAACTGCGATCTGCAGAGGGCCCATGCTATCCTCACAGATGGACCGAGCTTGACCGGGCTTAGATGAATCGTGTTCTAGTGTTCTTTGGGGAAGAATCGCAGTTTGGGGGGCTCACACTGATGCTTCGGCGCGCTGGCGTTCAGGCTACGACGACTCGTTCAGCCACCGCGCTGCGAAGTGCCCTCGCCGATCCCTATGATGGGGTGATTGCTCCAATGGAGAGCTTTGCCTCGATCCCCGAGCTTTCAGGATGCACAGCCCAACGAATCGCGGTTGCCGACCGAAGCCAAGCGGCCGAGCTTGAGCTGGCACTGGGTCGCAGCATTGATGACTACTTGATCGAACCGATTCGTGAAGAAGAAGTTCGGCTCGCGCTCCTGCGGCCGCCAACGCCACACAGGATCCCCAATCAGCCCGATCCCATTGTGGGAATCGAAAGCGGCCTGGCAGAGCCTTGGAAGGTGGCCCAAAAAGCGGCGGGCTTTGATGCGGATGTCTTGCTCACAGGCGAGAGTGGCACGGGCAAGGAGCTCTTTGCCCGGGCGATTCACCGGCTCTCGAAACGCAGTGCTGGTGCCTTTGTTCCTGTCAACTGCGCATCCATTCCGAAAGGGTTGGCAGAATCACTGCTCTTTGGCCACGTCGAAGGTGCCTTTACTGGGGCGCATGCAACCACCACAGGCGTCTTCACCAAAGCCCACAAAGGAACACTTTTTCTGGACGAAGTTGGGGATTTTTCTGAGGAGATTCAAGTGAAGCTTCTCCGTGCCCTTCAGACCGGCGAAGTGCAACCCTTGGGCGCACCGCGAACGGAAACCGCTGATGTGCGTGTGGTTGCCGCGACTTCTCGCGACCTGCAAGCGATGATCGCATCCGGGCAATTTCGCGAAGACCTCTACTACCGCCTTGCTGTGATCCCCATCGAGCTGCCGCCATTGCGAGAGCGCCCAGGAGACATCGAGGCTCTCATCGAGCACTTTCTTGAGACCTTTGCCACTCGCCATCAAGTCCAGCACGTAATAATATCGAGCGCCGCCAAGCAGATGCTTATGGAAGCGTCATGGCCGGGCAACGTGCGCGAGCTACAAAACGCCATCGAGCGGCTTGTCGTCTTGTGTGATGGGGAAGAGATTGGGGCGGATTTGGTGCACCGTGAGATTCGCGCCCGGTCGGCCGAAGCCAGGGCAAAAGGTCGGAGCCTGCACATGTCACAAGGGCAAACGCTAAAGCAGGCGATGCGCCTTGTAGAAGCCGAATTCATCCAAAACGCCCTCGATGCCTGTGATGGAAAGCGCGGCGAATGCGCCAAACACCTGGCCATTTCCCAGCGCACCCTCCTCTATAAGCTCAAGGAGTACGACATCCATTGAGCGATTCTTATCGGTCTTTCGTGCCGTTTTTTTGCCTTAGGGCGAAGGCGGTTCTAGCATGTAGGACACACTCCCACAGAGTGCCCAAACCTCGCACAAGGTGCGTACGAAACTATGGCTAAACCAATCATCGGACTCGACATCGGCTCTAGCAGCGTAAAAGCTGTTTGCTTCAAGAACACCAAGAAGGGGCTAGAGCTGCGCGCTTTCGGCATGGAGCCCCTCATGCCTCAGACCATTGTCGACGGAACGGTGATGGATCAGAACGCTGTGGTCGATGCCATTCGCGCTCTCTGGAATCGTCTGCGCATCAAGAGCAAGGACGTTGCGGTCGCAATCGCTGGCCACTCGGTGATCATTAAGAAGATCAATGTTCCCAAGATGAGCAGCTCACAGCTTGCAGAACAGATTCCGTACGAAGCAGAGCATCATATTCCATTCGCGAAAGACGACGTCGAACTCGACTACGAGGTTGTGGTGGAAGAAAACATGGCAGGTCAGATGGAACTCATATTGGTTGCCGCCAAGAAAGAGGTCGTCCAGGACTACGCGGGCGTGGTTCGCGATGCGGGCCTAAACCCCATTGTCGTCGACGTGGCCGCCTTTGCCACGCAAAACGCATTTGAGGCCAACTACGAACTCGATCCAAGCGAGACCGTGGTCCTCATCAACATCGGCGCTTCCATCTCCAACATCAACATCATCAAGGGCAACGTCAGCCTCTTTACTCGTGACGTGACCATTGGTGGTAATGCCCTTACCGAGGAAATTCAGAAGCAGCTTTCGGTCTCTCAAGATGAAGCCGAGGCCTACAAGGTTGGTGGCTCCTACGATGAGCATGGCGTTGTGCCCCAAGAGGTTGAGCGCATCATCGAGGGTGTGGCCGATGTTATGGCGGGCGAGTTCCAACGCTCACTCGACTTCTTCCTCGCAACCTCTGCCGATACCGAGGTCTCCAAGATTTGCCTAAGCGGAGGTACCGCCAAAGTTTCCGCACTTCACAGGGCCATCGAACGTCGCTCCAGGCTCACAGTCGAAGTCATCGACTCGTGGCGTCGCGTCAAAGTCGACCCAAAACTCGACTCTGGCTACTTGGCAGCCCACTCTCCGGAAGCATTGGTAGGCGTCGGCCTCGCCCTTCGCTCAGCCAACGACAAATAGGGATTCGCACATGATTCGGATAAACCTACTCCCACACAAAAAGAAGTCCTCGTCGAGATCCTCAACGCCTGTCGAAGGCGAAAAGAAGGTTGCCATCGGCATGGGCATCATCATGGCCGTAGCTGCTGGTCTCTTTTTCTTCGTTCACAGTCCCATGCAGGACGAGCTCGAAGCGCAGGAGGGCCGCAACGCCAAACTCGCCGCTGAGAACAAGAAGATCAATCAGCGCACAAAGGATTTTAAAGACCTGAAAGCAGCGTTCGAAGCAGCCAAGGTGCAAGCAGCTTCGATTCAGACGCTTAATAACGCCCGTGCGACTCCAGCAAACTTTCTCTACGAGCTATCGAGTCTTCTCAAGAAGAATGGTCGCCCAACGATGACTGCAGAGATGGCGAGCGAGCTCGAAGCAAACGAGAACCTTCGCTGGCAAGATAATTGGGATCCTCAACATGTTTGGATTGATTCCATCAAAGAGGCCGGTGGCAAATTCACGATGGTTGGTTCGGCGCAGAGTGATGGTGACGTTACGCAGCTCGCGTACCGTCTTGCAGCGTCGGCCTACTTTGATCGCGTTCAGCCTGAAGGCTCGGTCAAGAAGAGCGGCAAGGCTGGCAACATCACAATCTACTCATTCAAAATTACGGGACAGGTGAGGTACTAGTTATGGCAAGTGAAAGCCCAATCGCCAAACTGGCTGCCAAACCGCTGAACTTTCAGCTTGGTGTCTTGGTTGCCTCCCTGCTCGCCATCTGCGGGCTCTACTACCAATTCTTCTATTCATCTCTTGATGAAGACCTCACTGGCGCCAAAGGCCACTACACCCGGCTCGAGAACGATAATAAGAAGGCAAAGGCCCGGGAAAAAGAGTGGAAGAAGATGGTCAAGGACAAAGAGGAGCTTGACCGCACTCTTGCCGCTAACCAGGTCTCGTTACCCGCAACAGCTGCACTCCCTTCGTTTATTGGGCATCTCCAGCGCCAAGCCGCAGTCGCTGGCGTGAGCTTCAAGAACTGGAGCCGCAAACCAGAAGAACCCGTAGCCGGGTACGTCAAAGTCCCTGTCTCGATTCAGGTCATTGGCAACTTCCACCAGATTCTCAAATACTTTCATTTGCTTGGGAAGACCAAGCGAATCATTACAATTGAGAACTTTTCTTTAACACCGGAAAAGAGCGATAGCGATGATGTTCTGCTTCGAGCCGACTTTCGAGCAACGACCTTCCGCCAGCCAGACGGGGCTGTGCCTGCCAAGAAAAAGGACGGTACGAAGAGCGGGATGATCAACAAGGCGAAAGACGCCAAGGAAAAGAAAGAAGCTCAGCTCGAGTCCGCCACCGGCACGTTGCCAGACAACAAACCCGCAGCTGCGGGCTCTGGAGTCGACCGCCTCAAGAATCCGGGAGCAAAGTAGGAGATGGCAGCCATGATTCGAACACGAAAAACGGAAACATGGGCAGGTCGCGGCTTGCTCTTGCTGGCTGCAATTGGGCTCGCCACGGGGGGAGCCGCCTGCGGAGATGACGAACCAAGCTCGTCAAAGCCACCCGCCAGAAAAGCTCGCAAGAAGAAGGCACCCAAGAAAGCCGTGGGCAAGGGCGGGAGCTTCACCTACCCCAAGGTGAGCCCGGAGTTGCGTCGCAAGCTTGGTGAAATTGACTTCGTTCCAGATCAAGCGGGCGAGACCAATCGAGATCCGTTTCGCTCTTGGGTTCTCAAGCCTATGACCGACGAGGGTGAAGACGCTGTTGAGATTGTAGATATCTGTACTGAAGGAAAGGTGCGATGGGGCGCTCAGAGTTATTCTGTTCGCGACCTAGCGCTTATTGGCCTCGTCAAGCGTGGCCGTAGCTATGCTCAGTTCACTGATGGCTCGGAACGCGATTCGTGGATTGTTCGCAAAGGGGACTGTATTGGCCAAGAGAAGGCCATTCTCGAAGAGATTGGTGTTGGCTATGTGCGCCTCTCCATCACCCCACCAGCTCCTCCGGGCGCACCAGCTCCTCCAGCACAGAAGCAAGAGATCAGCCTTCATCCGAACGAGCTCGATATACCTGACTCCGTCGTCAACAACTTTGACGATGACACCCCTCCCTCTCCTCCCTCTCGGTAGTAGTTCGCAAAGCCTGGGATGGGCTTAGTGTTCTACTTAGATAAGCGCCGCTAAAAGACAACGAGTCTGCAGAAAATTGTGATCTGCAGGCGGCGCAGGCGATACTTTTTATAGACGTACTTTTTGTCAGTGTGAGTCGCTGGTGCTGTGCACCATCGTCTCCGTTCCTTGCTCAATGGTTGAGTCTGGTGCTGGCGCGCACTCTTGTTGGAGTGACTCATGACCATGAATACAATTTGCACATCTTTGAATCGGTACAGCTGGGGCCGGATGGCAGCCTCTGCGTTAGTGCTTCTCGCTGGCCTTCTTCTGGGTACCCAAGCCGCAGACGCTGGAGGAGCGAAGGGCGAGATTCTCGATCTAAAATCGAGTTCGTCGAACGCAACCACGACTTTGCGGGTTCAGGGCTCTAGTACGCCAACCTTTACGGTGTACAAACTTGAGAATCCCTCTCGAGTGGTTGTGGACGTTGTAGGAACAACTCTGAACTCAAAGCTCATTCGCAACGAGAGCAAAGTTGTTTGGGATGTGAACTCATGGGCTGTTGGGCAAGTGACTGCTCATACAATTTCCAAGTCCCGAGGCAAGGTTGTACGCGTCGTTGTCGGGCTCGCCCGAGATAGTCGCTACTCAGTGCGCGCCTCTGGAAAGGACGTGCTCGTCGAGGTCACGGCGAAGACAGCTCCTCCAAAGTCGTCTAACGCCATGGACGCCGCTGCAATCAAGAAGGCACGTATTGCTAACGCCAATGCTCGCAAGGCCGCAGCAGCGGAACTGGCGCAAGCGAAGGCCGAAGCGCAAACGATTCGGGCACAGGCCGCACTTCGCGACCGCGAGGCCAAGGCCGCAATCGCGCGAGCCGAAGCGATGATGAACGAAGCAAAGCTGCGCAGTGCCGAGGCGCAGAAGGCCAGCCAAGCCGCGAAGACTGAGATTGCCGCCGCTGCCAAGCGCCAAGCCAGCGCACGCAGCGCGGAAGCAACTGCCAATGCACGCAAGGCCGCTCTCGAGAAAGCCGAGAAGGCTGCACTTGCCGCGACGAGCAAAGCGAACCAAGCACGAGCACGCAACTCAAGCAATAGCGCCAAGCTCGCAGCCCAAGCTGAGGCCGCGACACGCGCCGCCGAGAAACGCCGCAAGTTGGCAGAGAAGGCACTGAAGCTGGCAGAGAAACGCCGAATCGCTTCGGAAACAGCAACGCGCGAAGCTGACGCACGCCGGGTCGCCGCAGCCAAGGCTCTCAAGCTTGCGCAAGCCGAGCGAAAGCGTGCCGAGGCACGTCGCGACCAAGCGATCGCCAGTGGCGGAGCCGCCACCTCAAAACGACAGAGCGCGGAACAGGCCGCTAGGGAAGCGGCCAAGCGTGCTCGCGAACTGCAAACTCTCGTGCGCGCTGAAGAGGCTCGCTTCGCCGCAGCTCGAAATCTTCGCACGCAAGAGGAAAGCGCTACGGCCAATGCTCGTAAGGCGCGTGCAAGCGCCGAGAAGAGTCGGAGCTCCGCGATTGCTGCACAGGCAAAACTCACGGCAGAAATCGCTCGCCTATCAAAAGCCAAACGCGAGGCAAAACAGAGCCGGCTTGTGGCCGAGAAAGCCCTTGCCAAATCAAAGCAGGCGGCCGCCGACACAAGTGTTAGTCGCGCAACTCGCGATCGCCTAGCCAAAGAGGCAAAGAGCCTGAGCATCGCTCGCCAAACTGCCGAGGCCGCTCTAGCGAAACAACAGCGCAGCATTGTCGCTCGCCGCTCCCAGGTTGCCGAACTCAACAGCAAGCGCGAAGCTGCTCTCAAGGGGCTCATGAGTCTTGAGAAGAAAGCCAATCTTGCTCGCTCACGCAGAGAGGCGGAGGAGAAGAAGTTGGTTGCTCTGAGCGGGAAGCGCGCAAAGATGCAAGGCCAGCTCGATGAAGCGCGAGGCATGCGGATCGCAGCCAAAGCCGAGTTGGAACAAGCTCGCAAGACTCGACAGCAGGCCGAAGCTCTTCGCCTTGCCGCCGAGACGCAGCGCAAGCAGGCCGAGTCTCAGCGAATTGCTGCCGAGACGCAGCGCAAGCAGGCCGAGTCTCAGCGAATTGCCGCCGAGACGCAGCGCAAGCAGGCTGCCAACCAGAATCGACTCGCTCAGAACGAGCGCCGTGCAGCAGAGCTCGCTCACAGCGCCGCTGCTAAGTCGCAGTCCGAGGCTGAGTCTCAGCGCAAGCAAGCTGCTAAGCTCACCCTTGCCGCGCAGAAGGCTCGCAGTCGCGCCCTTGCGGCAGAGAGTCAAGTGCAGCGCGAACTTGAGCTTGCAAAGCGCGCTCGTCTTGCTGCGGAGACTGCACGTGAGAACTCAGCGCTTGAGATTCAAGAAGCTAAGCGTCAGGAACTTGAGGCAGCTCGGCACCTGAAAACACGACAAAACGCACGCCAAGTTGCCCAGCACAATCGCAAGGCGAGCGCTGCTGCGATCGCCAAGTCCAAAGCCTTGGAAGCAGCAGCAAAGGATGCCTTTGCAGCAGCAAAGGCCGAGCGCTTGCTTGCGGAGAAGGCTCGGGCAAAAGGGGAGGCTGCATTGAAGCTCGCGAACCAGCGCGAGATGGAAGCTGCTAAGAAACTCGCCCTGGCCAACAAGGCCAAGCCCGCGATCAAGAAGGTTCGTCCAAGCACTCGACTCTCTGACCTGGATGTGGTGCAGAGCCAGGGAGTCTCTCGTGTGGTCATCGCGATGAGTTCACCTTCCAAGCCTCGCGTTGTTTCCAATCGCGGAAACGAAGCTGTTCTCGAGATTCCGAATGCAGCGATTCGCAACGATCAAGAGCGCACACTCGATACATCAAGCTTGCGTGGCTCGGTGAGGGCTGTGTCCTCGTACCGAGATCCGAAGAACCCCAATACGCTAAAGATTGTCGTCGACCTCGCCTCTGCCTCCAAGGGTGTTCTCAAGCGGATCGGCAATACATACTACTGGGAGTTCCCACAAGCTAAGAAGGCCGCAACCAAGGTCGCAACAGGCAAGCGAGCTGTCCGGAGCACCTCGTATCAAACCCAGGCAGTCGCGGGATACGGCTCTGCCTCGAGCCCCATCACCCAGCAGACCGTGGCACAACTTAAGAATCGCCGTCGAAAGACGTATCGTGGCCAGAAGATCGATCTCGACTACAAGAAGAGTGACATCCATGACTTGATGCGCCTGCTTGCAGATGTTGGCGGTGTCAACATCATCGTGCCGGATGACATCAAGGCTCGTGTGACGATTCGCCTTCGACGTGTTCCTTGGGACCAGGCTCTCGACGTCATTCTCGCTTCCAAAGGCCTCGGCTACAAAATGGAAGGACCAGGCCTGTACCGCATCGCAACTCGCAAAGAACTCGATACTGAGTTTCAAGCGAAGCTCGATCGGGCCAAGGCATTGGCTGACAGCGAAGCGCCAAAACCCGAAATCTTCAACCTCAACTACGTCAACGCCAAGAAGATCAAGACGCAGCTCACTCCGCTGCTTTCTCCAAAGGGCAGCCTTGAAGTGGATACGCGGAACAACGCTCTCATCATCAATGACGTGAGCCGCAACCGCGGTCGCATCATCGACATGCTCACGCGTCTCGATACCCAAACTCCGCAGATTCAAATTGAGGCTCGCATTGTTGAGGCTCGAAGTACCTTCGTTCGCGAGTTTGGTATTCAGTGGGGTGGCAACATGAGCGCATCTGCTGCGACGGGCAACGCGACAGGTCTTGTCTTCCCGAGCTCGGTTGGCCTCGCTGGTGCCGCAGATGATGGACAGACTCCAAACGCAGGTGTCGCCGCAAGTCCAACCGACTTTGCTGTCAACTTGCCGGCTGCCATTGGTACGGGCTCTGGTGGTGGTATCGGACTCTCGCTTGGTTCCGTTGGTGGAGCTCTGGGGCTCAATCTCCGCCTCTCGGCTCTCGAAGATGAAGGTTCGGTTCGAATCATCTCGTCTCCGAAAATTACGACCTCGAACAATATCGAAGCGCAAATCAAGTCGGGTGTTTCGATTCCCATCTCGGTGATTTCCGCAAACGGCGTGCAGACGCAGTTCATCCCGGCCGACTTGGAGCTCAAGGTGAAGCCTTCCGTCTCGCTTCGCGATTGCGCTGTCTCGATGGACATCGATGTCAAGAAGAACGAGGCCGACTTCGTGAACACTGGTGCACGAGGTGACCCCACCTTGCTCACCAAAGAAGCGAAGACCACAATCCTTGTGCAGGATGGCGACACCTCGGTCATTGGTGGCATCTACACGAGAAACAGCGGTATGGCGTTTTCAAAGGTGCCGTTCTTTGGTGACCTTCCGGTCTTCGGTTGGCTTTTCAAGACGACAAGAAGCAACGACGAGCGCACTGAGGTGCTGATCTTCATCACTCCGAAAATCACCAATCGCTCGTTCCTTCCTTGCGCCGAACAGTAGTAGGCGAGACTCGTGATGCGTTCGGTTTTTCTCATAGGCTTCATGGCCTCTGGAAAAAGCGAGGTGTCACGGGTCTTGGCACAGCGACTTAACATGCCTTGTGTAGACTTAGATAGCGTCATTGAAGAACAGGCTGGCAAAACCATTGCTACGCTGTTCGAAGAAGATGGCGAGCAGGGCTTTCGCGTTCGAGAGCGTGACGCGCTCATGTCACTTTGCGACGGGGATGCAAGCGTTATCGCGACGGGCGGTGGAACTCCGTGCCAACCCGGTCTGCTCGATATGATGTTGGAGGCGGGCGATGTTGTGCATCTCGCCACCGAACTATCAACCGCTCTTCGTCGCGTGGGAAGCAATCGCACCAGTCGACCTCTGCTTGCAAAGCCTGCAAGTGAAATTGAAGCTCTGTATCGCTCCCGAAGCCCTATCTATCGGCGGGCCAACGTGACGATTTCTACGGAAGGGAAAAATCCCGAGGAAGTTGCCAGCGACATCATCTATGGTCTTGGCTGTCTCTCTGAGGGTTCGCAAGATGCAGTCGTTGCCCTGCGTGAGCGCAGCTACCCCATCGTGACTGCGAGTGGTTCCTTAGAAAAACTCCCAGAGGCCATCAGACAGCGATTGCCCACGGTACGCCGTCTTGGGTTGGTGAGCGATGACAACGTAATGCCATTGTATGGCGCTGGGCTCGTTGCATCCCTAGAGGCCGCTGGCTACGACGTGGTTACCGCCTGCATTGCACCAGGCGAGGGCAGCAAAACGCTTGAGGTTTTTGGTTCGGTGATCGACACCATGATCGCCGGTGGTCTCGATCGGAGTTCTGCCATCGTGGCTCTCGGTGGTGGTGTGGTTGGTGACCTTGCAGGCTTTGTTGGCTCGAGCCTGTATCGAGGCGTTCCTGTGGTGCAAGTGCCGACCACCCTGCTCGCAATGACCGACTCGGCGATTGGTGGCAAGACGGGAATCAATAGCAAGCACGGCAAGAACCTGCTTGGCGCTTTTTGGCAACCAACAGTTGTTTGGACCGACACACAGACACTCACGACGCTTCCGATTCGCGAGCGTCGTGCGGCGTTTGGCGAGCTTGTGAAATACGCTCTGCTCGACGGTGCGCTCTGGAGCTTGGTTGAGTCCCTCGCGCCCAAAGTTGGAGCGGAGGTGCTCGATGTTGATGATGATCTCACCGCTCTGGTTCGCGCTTGTGCAAATATGAAGGCGGCGATCGTTTCAGAGGATGAACGGGAGCGCGGTCTGCGTGCAACGCTCAACCTTGGCCACACGGTTGGTCACGCGATCGAGGCAAGTGCAGGCTATGGGACTGTGCTGCACGGCGAGGCGGTCGCACTTGGCCTGTTGGCGACGTGTCGTGTATCGCATCGACTCGGTCTGTGTGATGCCACACTGGAGACGCGTGTTGCAGGAGTACTCTCCGCAGCTGGGATTGGAACAGACTTGAACTCATGGCTGCGCACGGAAGTGCTGGAGCGCATGGGGGTAGACAAGAAACGCACAGGTAGCACGGTGCGTTTCATAGCACTCGCAGAACCCGGCGATGTGCGAACTCACGACATCGAATTGAGCAAGCTCACAGGCTTGTTACACACAGACTAAGCTATGATGAATACCTACAAGGTTAGGAGTTTGACGATGAAGAAAATGCAAAACTACATCCCTTTGAGCATGCTCGTAGTGGGCGCTTTCGCGACACAAACTGGGTGCGTGGATGCTGGTGAGACACTACGAATTCTTCGGAATCAAGAGCCAGGTGCAAGTTGCGTAGTTCCGACCGACGAAGGCGCAGCGTTTCTAAGCTCTGGACTCATCGATGTCACAGCAGACTCTGGATACCTTTTCACGCCGCTTGTCGAGAGTCGCGCTGTTGGTGATGCGGAGACGGATCGCCGCGTCTTTCTTGAAGGGGCAGTTGTGAGGCTGAGGTTCGCGGAGGATTTCTTCGATGATGCGACATTGACGCGCCTTGAGGATGACGGGCTCTCCTACTTCACGCAGCCCTTTAGCGGCTCGATTGCCTCAAACGGAAGTGCCGCACTCAAGTTCGAAATCATTCCAAAGGCCGTCTTGGAAGAGATGCAGTCGGGGCTTGCTGCAGGTGAGGTCACTCGTGTGACGGCTGAAATCGAAATGCGAGGAACGATTGATGGTGACGACGTCACCTCGCCGGCCTACAACTACCCAGTTGAAGTCTGCAACGGCTGCCTAAATCGGACTATTGGCAGCTGCGACACAATCGATGAGGAAGACGTGCAAACTGGCGGCGTCTGTCAAGAGAAGCAAGACGGCGTCATCGACTGTTGCACCGCTGGTGATGGCAGCTTGGTGTGCCCAGCGGTCGCCTCGGTCCCTGTGGAATAGTAGACTACTGGCAGATTTGGATTATCGCGGGGGTACTTGTGTTCGTTGAACAGATTAAAGCAGTAGTAGACAAGATCGATGGCAGCATTGCTGGGCTCATCATGGGCCTCGACGGAATTGCGCTCGAACAATATGTGGTGGCCGATCGAGAGTTCGATATGAACACCGTGGGAATGGAGTTCTCCTTCATTCTTACCCAAGCGCGAAAAGCCGGGGAACTGCTCGAAATCGGAGGTGTGAGCGAAATGGTGGTCAAGGCCGAAGGGCTAACACTGCTCACTCGCATGGTCGGTGATGAGTATTTCCTAGCCGTGGTGCTTGGCCCCAGAGCCAATTTTGGCAAGACCCGCTTCCTCATGCGACTGGCAGAGGACAAGCTCCGACCTGAACTTTGAGCGAAGCGCAAGCGGCTCTGGTTCGAATCCTCGCGATTCACGGTCCTAATCTCAACTTGCTCGGTACCCGGGATCCCGCGATCTACGGCACCACAACACTCGATGAGATCAATGCTGAGTTGATGCAGCGCGCCAAAGCCCGAAGTGCCCAGCTCGATGCCATGCAGAGCAATCTTGAAGGGGAGATTGTGGATGCGATTCAGGCTGCGCGTGGGCGTTACGACGCCCTCTTGCTCAACCCTGGTGGCTACTCTCACACAAGCGTAGCGATCCGGGATGCCCTAGACGCGTGTGGGATTCCAGCGGTGGAGTGCCATCTTTCCAATATTCATGCACGTGAAGACTTTCGGCATACCTCGCTAACTGCGGCCAAGAGCGTTGGATTGATAAGTGGATTCGGCGCACGAAGCTACTACCTGGGTCTGGACGCTGCCATAGCGCATGTGGAAATGTTGCGCCCTGATGAGTTCAGCCAGAAGCGCTAAGAAAAAACCCCCCACGAAAAAGGCTAGCGTCAAAAAGCCCGCTCCAAAGAAGCGCGCCGCCGCCAAGAAGCCTGCCGCCAAGAAGCCTGCTTCCAAGAAGCCTGCCGCTAAGAAAACTTCTAAGAAGCCTGCAGCCAGTGAGGAAGTCGAAAACGAGACCGTGGCAATCTGTCGCCAGCTCGCAGGCATCGTAGAGAGTCACACGCTCAGTGAACTCATTGTCGACACTGCCGAGCTAAATCTCATTATCCGTCGTGGCGATGTGCAGCCAACGGGGATTCCCATGATGACGCACATGGCTGCGCCGGTTGCGCACCAAGCACCTGTGGCGGCTCCCACCACGTCTTCCGCCGACGCAACTCCCGCAGCGGCAGCCACAGATGAGTCGCTCCACGAAGTAACTTCGCCATTCGTCGGTACCTTCTATCGCGCTCCAAACCCCGATTCCTCGCCGTATTGCGAAGTTGGACAGCGCGTCGAGAAGGGCCAGGTGCTCTGCATCGTCGAGGCAATGAAACTCATGAATGAGATCGAGGCCGATGTATCAGGCACGCTCGAGGAAATCCTCGTCGAGAATTCCGATCCAGTCGAGTACGGCCAATCTCTTTTCAAGATCAAGCCATAGGCGGCAGGAGCCAACGATGTTTAAGAAGGTCTTGATTGCGAATCGGGGGGAGATTGCTCTCCGAATCATTCGCGCTCTACGCGAAATGCAAATCCGATCCGTGGCGGTGTACTCCGAAGCTGATGCGGATGCGCTGCATGTGAAGTTTGCTGACGAAGCTGTGTGCATTGGGCCAGCATCTTCGACTCTAAGCTATCTCAATATTCCGGCAATTATCAGCGCGGCAGAGGTGACCGCTGCAGAGGCGGTGCATCCGGGCTACGGCTTTCTGGCCGAGAACGCGGAGTTCGCCGATGTCTGCAAGCGTTGTGGACTCACGTGGATAGGTCCCCAGCCCGATTTGATGCGGCTTATGGGCGACAAGATTCGCGCCCGCGCTGCCATGGAGGAATCGGGAGTCCCAATTCTTCCAGGCACTGGTGTCTTGCGCACTGAGCAAGATCTCTTCGAAGGAGCAGAGCGCATCGGGTTTCCGATCATTCTAAAAGCATCCGCTGGAGGTGGTGGACGTGGCATGAAGATCGTTCGCAGCCAGGACCAGCTAGTTCATGACTGGGGAACGGGTCGCGCCGAAGCCCAAGCATCGTTTGGCAACCCCGATATGTACATGGAGCGCTTTTGTGAGCGCCCACGACACATTGAAGTTCAAGTTGTTGGCGATAGTCACGGCAACGCGACGCACTTGGGTGAGCGCGAATGCTCTGTGCAAAGACGGCATCAGAAAATTCTGGAAGAGGCACCAGGCACCGATATCAGCGATGCGTTGCGAGCTCGCCTCACAGGTGCTGCAACCGAGGCCACCAGGCGTATTGGCTACGAAGGCGTCGGAACCGTCGAGTTTCTGCTCGATGAGGATGAGCAGTTCTACTTCATGGAGATGAATACCCGCCTCCAAGTTGAGCATCCTGTGACTGAGATGGTCTATGGAGTCGATCTTGTCCGCGAGCAAATCAAGATCGCCAGCGGCCACGAATTGTCATTCAAACAGCGCAAGGCTCGTGGGCACAGCATCGAGCTGCGAATCAATGCAGAGGACTCTGAGACGTTTGCGCCTTCACCGGGAAAAATCACTGGCCTCAACCTCCCTGGAGGGCTCGGCGTTCGCGTCGACACCCACATTTACGAAGGCTATGTAGTGCCGCCGCACTACGATTCGCTCCTCGCGAAGGTCATTGTGCACGATACCGATCGCGGAGCCGCAATCAACCGGGCACTTCGCTGTCTCGACGAGTTCGTCATTGAGGGCATCAAGACCAACATCGCCTTTCACAAAAACATCCTCAATAGCGCGGAATATCGCGCTGGCAAGGTGGATACAGGGTTTGTGGCGCGCCTGCTAGAGAGTCGTGGTCGCTAGGCACCTACCTACACCCACGCAGACCCCATTGAAGTGGCTTCAAACTGAAACAGGAGTCTCTTCACACACAATTGGAAGAATCTTCGGCTGATAGGTTTTGTGGGGGCCAACCTGGTATCCTTCTTGGCCAAGAGTCTTCTTCTCTCCATTTTCGCGGGTTCTCTTCTTGCTCGCTGATCGCCAGCGCGCAGCGGCTCTGTGTATTCGAACTAGAAAATTCTATTGGCGATAAACAGAAATAAGGTCATGGATGCGGGCCGAAAGGCTTATGAGAAGGGCCAGTACGACAAGGCGATCAAAGAGTATCTGAAAGTCGTAAAAGAGGATCCCAAGGACGTCCGCGTCTGGCTGAAGATCGGGGACATTTACGCTAAGCAAGATGCTAAGGGCGAAGCCACTGACACCTATATGAAGGTGGCCAAGTTCTACTCGGATCAGGGCTTCTACCTAAAAGCGGTTGCGGTCTACAAACAGATCCTCAAGGTGGATCCGCGTTTGGTTGAGGTGAATCTCAAGCTTGCGGAGCTGTATCGCCAGCTCGGGCTCTTGTCCGATGCCATGCAGCACTTTGAAATGGTTGCTGCGTTCTTTCATCGTGAAGGAAAGACTCGCGAGGCACTGGCAACGCTGCGGCAACTGGTCGATCTCGATCCAGAGAACGTGGCAACGCGCATCAAACTCGCGGAGCTGTATTCCAAAGAGGAGATGACCTCCGAGGCTATCGGCGAGTTCTCAACGACCTGCGAGTTTCTTCGCAAGAATGGCCGGCAAGACGACTTCATCAAGGTTGCAGAGCGTCTCCTCTTTCACGATCAAGAGAACATCGAGTTATGCCAGGAGTTGGCAACGCTCTACTTGCAGCGCAACGATCCCCGTCGTGCCTTGGCCA
Source organism: Kofleriaceae bacterium (assembly GCA_024762925.1). GTDB lineage: Bacteria > Myxococcota_A > Polyangia > Haliangiales > Haliangiaceae > NORP324. The sequence continues at coordinate 52,497 of JANTGM010000030.1, forward strand.
AGCTTCAGATTTGCTTTAAGGCAAATCAAAACGATCCCAATGTACTTGCCTTGCTCGCCCAGGCATTTCAGCGCTTGGATCAAAAAGGCAAGACCGTTTCGGTTCTCAAAGAGCTCGCACGAGTTCACGCGGAGTCAGGAAAACGCCAAGAAGCGGAAGAGGTTCATCGCAAGATCCTCGAGTACGTTCCCAATGACCCCGACTCTCTCAAGTTTCTAAATCGCGCAGGAAAGCCGTCAAACCTTGCGGACGCGGTGGATTTCACCGTTCCTGATAAGCCCGATGTCGCACCACCACCGCGCTTTGGCGGCAACAAGATGGGGCGGACAACCGGTTCGATGCCGCTGGTGCAGCCACCCTCCGACATGAATCCGTTAGGGGATTCGGCCGTACCAGATCAGCGTCCGGCCGAGGATGATTTTGTCGCCGAGCTAGAGCTTGATGAACAGAGCGGTTACGACCAGGCGGAAATTAGCAGCGTCGATTCCCAGGAAAGCGCTGATGAGATCGTAAAAATTCTCACAGAGACCGATGTCTATGTGAAGTACGGCCTGCATCAGAAAGCCATCGATCACTTGCGTCGGGTCTTCGAGATTGACGAGCGCAACCTCGAAGCTCGTGAGCGTCTACAGGACATCCTCATCAAAGAGGGGCGAGAAGCTGAGGGAATTCGCGAGCTGCAGGTCCTGGCGGAGCACACCGTTGGCGGAAATCCACAGCAAGCTCTTACTTATCTAAGGAAAATTCTTAGCCTTGATGGTGGCAACACAATCGCCCACGAGTTTGCGGAGCGTCATCGACTTGATGTTGGCACTGGAACAGCGCCGCCCAACGACAACCCCGCGGGACACATCAGCGTCGCCGAGGACGAACTCGAGTTTGATGACCTCTCGTTTGATCAAGGCCTGATGGGAATGAACCCGAGCCCAGGCGTGGCTGTGCAGGCTTCGCCTGGTGGAACATCTTCGGTCACGCGACGCGAAGATGTGGACTACGACTTTGGACTCGACGGCGCAGCGGGTGCCCCGGTAACGATGGAGGTCGACATTGGACAAGTCGAGAATGCGTTGGCGGTTGCGGAACTCGATGGCGATGAGCTCGATTTTGATCTAGCTCCTCCTCGCGATCCTCTTGCGGCAGGATCGTCAGCAGACCCTCAACCCTCCAACGACTTGGCGTTTGATCCGCACGATGCCGCGGCCTTTGATGGCAGGGCGCACTCTCATGGGATCGAACTCGTCGACGAACTCGATAGCGATGTGCTCGAGGAACTCGATTCGGACGAGTTTATTCTCGATGGCACTGATGCCTCAAATGAGCCACCCATGGACGACTTTGGCGCGAGCGTCGAAGTGGACTCTGGTGGGCCCTCAACCAACCTAGAAGACGATTTGGATGAGGCAGACTTCTTCATGTCTCAAGGCCTCTTCGACGAGGCACAGGACATTCTCGATGTCTTGATGACCCGCTATCCCAACAACCCACTTGTCGCGTCAAAGAACGAAGAGCTGGAAATGGCTCGAAGCGGTGCGTCGACAGAGGGCGACAACTTGCTTGGCACTCACCTCAACAATGACAACCTGCTCGGTGACATTGATGATTCGTTTCTTGATGGCGCGCTCGATGGGCCAACAGGGCACGATGCAGTGAGCCCACAGACAGCTCCGCAGAATTTTGGACGAGCGCCATCTGTTGTTCTCGAAAATCCGGTCGACGAGAACGATGCAGATACCCACTTTGACCTCGGTCTGGCCTACAAAGAGATGGGGCTCTACAGTGAAGCGATTTCCGCCTTTGAGAAGGTGATGGAGGTGCCTGGTCGCGAGGTCCAGTGTCGGCTCATGGTCGGGCTGTGCCACCGCGAACAAAACAGCCTCAGTGAATCAATCAGCCAGTTCAAGGCTGGGCTCTACGTAAACAACATCACGGGAGCTGAGAAGTTCAGCTTGTACTACGAGATTGGTGTGACATACGAGTCACTCCAAGATCCCCAAGAAGCGCTCTACTACTACGAGATGGTGCTCAAGAAGCAGCCCGACTACCGTGATGTTGCCGAGCGCGTCGCAGAAATCAAGGCCGCTTCATAGCTGCTGCCGCGCTCGTGCGCGATTCATGAATATTGAACGCGCTCACTCGTCTTCTCGCCCGCTGGAGAGACTGGCTTTGCCAGCCTTCTTCGTTCGGTCGCTTGCCCCAGCAAACTCTCTCTTCCCGCCTCGCCAGCAAACGAGCTGACTGCGATCACGAATCAATGTCCATGGATCGCGCACTTGTGCGCGATTCATGAATATAGAACGCGCTCACTCGCCTTCTCGCCCGCTGGAGAGACTGGCTTTGCCAGCCTTCTTCGTTCGGTCGCTTGCCCCCAGCAAACTCTCTCTTCCCGCCTCGCCAGCAAACGAGCTGACTTCGCGATCACGAATCAATGTCCATGGATCGCGCACTAACTAACTAGTGTGGGATCCAGAGGCATAGAACGCCCTGGCTCGGTTCTTCGCCCTTTGAACGCCTTCGGCTCATCGTTGCTCAGATCCTTGCTTGCCCC
>JANTGM010000031.1 GCA_024762925.1 Kofleriaceae bacterium
CCCCCCCGCGGAAGGCTCTGTCCCCCCCGCGGAAGGCTCTGTTTCCCCCGCGGAAGGCTCTGCCACGTGCCGCATTTCGTCGTCGCGGATGATTTGACTGAGCCGCACGCCAAACTCGCTGCTTTGATCGTGCATGAATCGCAGCTCGGGGGCGCGTTGTAGCTTCAGGGTACGTCCCAAGGGGCCTCGAAGCTTGCCAGCGGCCTTGTTGAGAACAACCACAGCCGACTCCCCCGCTGCGTCGTCACCACCATAGAAGGCAATGTAGACGTGAGCGAGCCCCATGTCTTTGTTTAGTTCAACGTGGTTGATGCTGACAAATCCCGCGCGCTTTACCCGTGGATCGTTAAGCTCCGAACGAATCAGGTCGCCGAGAGCCTCGCGGATGGCTTGCGCCACCCGTGGTCGCCGGGGATTCCCTGAGTTGTCTGCGCCCATCGTCAGCTTGCCCTGTGCTTAGAGGGTCGCTTTTTCTTCGACCACTTCGTAGGACTCGATAACATCACCAATCTGTAGCTCGTTGTACCCATCGAGCATAAGACCGCATTCGTAGCCTTCCTTGACCTCAGATGCTTCGTCCTTGAAACGGCGCAGGCTCGAAACCTTGCCTTCGTAGACTTGCACCGAGTCGCGGATGACGCGGAGATGCGACTTGCGAGCGACGCGGCCCGAGGTGACCATGCAACCAGCGACAACACCGCGGCGAGGAATCGTGAAGGTCTCGCGAACCTCCATGCGTCCCTGCTCGACCTGACGTTGAATCGGCGAGAGCAGACCTGCCATGGCAGCCTTCACGTCATCGAGACAGTCGTAAATGATGTCGTAGAGTTTGATCTCCACGCCCTCTTTCTCTGCCAGCTTGCCTGCCTTGCCCGCGGTCCGAACGTGGAAACCAACGATGATGGCATTTCCGTGAGCGAGGTTGACGTCGGTCTCGGTAATGCCGCCAACGCCTGCAGAGATAACCTCAACGGAGACCTTCTCCGTAGAGAGCTCAATGAGGGCTTTCTTGAGAGCTTCAACCGAGCCTTGAACATCCGCCTTGAGCACAACCTTGAGAACTTCTGCTTTGTTCTCGCCGGCCTTCATGTTCGACATGAGCTTCTCAAGAGAGACCTTGCCAGAGCTCGCGAGTTCCTTCTTGCGCTTTTGCTGCTGCCTGGATTCGACAACCTGTTTGGCCATCTTCTCGTCTTCGGTAGCATTGAGTGTATCGCCCGCGCTCGGAACCCCGTTAATGCCAAGGATTTCGACAGGAGTACCTGGGCCGGCTTCCTCAAGGGGGTTGCCCGCATGGTCCATCGCCGCCCGGACTTTGCCCAGACACTCACCAACAACGATCGTGTCGCCGAGTCGCAAGGTTCCCTCCTGAATGAGCACCGTGGAAATCGGTCCTCGAGAGCGATCCAGCCGTGCCTCGATGACTGTGCCCAAGGCCGCCTTGTTTGGGTTGGCCTTCAGATCCAGGAGTTCAGCATTGAGCGTAATTGCCTCGAGCAGCGAGTCGATGCCATCACCCGTTAGAGCAGAACAGTCTACATAGATCGTGTCTCCACCCCACTCCTCGGGAATGAGTCCATGGTCTGCGAGCTGCTGCCGTGCACGATCTGGGTTGGCGCCTGGCGCATCGCTCTTGTTGACAGCGACAATAATCGTCACCCCCGCAGCTTGGGCAAGCTTCAGCGCCTCAATGGTTTGCGGCTTCGCACCATCATCTGAAGCGACAATGAGAATCACAATGTCGGTGCACTGAGCGCCACGGGCACGCATCTCAGTAAACGCCGCGTGACCTGGGGTATCGATGAAGACAATCTCTCCAAAGCCATCACCGGCATCCACCTTGTACGCACCAATGTGCTGGGTGATACCGCCCGACTCGCCTGCGGTGACCTTCTCCTTGCGAATGTAGTCGAGAAGCGAAGTCTTGCCGTGATCGACATGGCCCATGACCGTGACCACAGGAGGGCGCGTGCTCTTGGTTTCCTCTTCATCGGGCTCGCTGGCAAACACGTCGTCCTCTTTGAAAGCGACGTTCTGCACTTCGTAATTGAACTCGGTGGCAAGAAGCTGCGCCGTATCAAAGTCGATGGAGGCGTTCAGAGAAATCCCTACCATGCCCATGCCCCAGAGTTTCTTGAGAAGCTCCTGAGCTTTGATGCCCATGTTCTTACCGAGGTCACCGACTGTAGTGGTCTCCTCAATTCGAACCACACGCTTGTGCTCTGCGGGCGTTGTGATTTGGGTTTGGCGTCCCGACCCTTTGGGTTTGGACTTTTTGAAGTTGCGACCTCGGCCGCGCTGATTCGCCTGATTGAAGCGATCGCGACGAACTTGTGCTCCGCGGGTCGAAGCGAGGGGCCGTTCAACGACCTTGATCCGCGTTGATGGGAGTTTGATCACCGTACCAACCGCTGGCCGACCATCTGTTGGAGCCGGAGCGGCCTGGGCCTGTTCGGCAACCTTCTTGGCCTTAAGCTCCGCACGTTCTTGCTCTCGCGCACTTGCAAGGTCGCGGGCGCGCTGCAGTTCAGCTTCAAATCGCTCTTTTGCTGTTGTTGGCGTGGCTTCGGGCTCAGGAGCCTCTGCAGCTGGACTTGCTGGGGCCGCTGCTGGGGCGCTGACGATTGGAGTTGGCTCGGGCGCTGGCGCAGCAACAACGCGCTGATGCCCCGGAAGGTCAACGCTCTCTGGACCTGCCACAACAACCTGCTTGCGCGGCGCTGGTGCCGGCTCGGGTGCTGGCGTAGCAACCACCGGTGCGGGTGTTGGAACCGGTGTTGGCGCTGGCGCTGGCTCCGGAATCGGCTCAGCTGTGGCCTCAGCAGGAGCTGCGACGACGGGTGCCGGAGTTGGAACGACGGGAGCTGGCGTTGCGACAGCGGGCGCTGGCGCTGGCGTAGCCACCACAGGAGCTGGCGTAGCCACCGCTGGTGCTGGCGTTCGAACCACTGGTGTTCGAGTTATCACAGCTGGCGGCGCTTTGGCTGGAGCGGACGTCGTTGCCGCTGCATCAACGGATGCCTTCCGACGCCGGACCATGGGTTGCACTGCAACAGGCTTTGCAGGCTCACTCTGGCTGGAATCCTTGGCGCGCCTTCGCACAACCGGCTTCGCCTTCGAAGAGGACTTTGCCTTCTTAGAAGCGCCCTTCGGATTGGCAGCAACGCCTGTATAGCCGAGAGTCTTCTTGAGCTTACCAGCCTCGTCAAAGGTCAGTGAGGACATGTGGCTCTTCACGCTGAATCCTAAGTCCAGAGCCATTTTGACAAGCTCCTTGTTGGGAATATCAACCTCACGGGCCAGTTCATATATCCGGATTTTGGAATCGCTACTCATTTGAGCCCTCACTTCTCACGTTCAGAATCTGCTGGTGAATCGACGCGATAGACGCACCAGGTATCGCTGTTCGAAAGGACCGGCTAAAGCCGCCCTTTTTCGCTCCTGCAAGGCAAGAGCTGCGAGCGTGCACGTAGGCACCTCGCCCGTCGCGTCGACCAAAATCATCGACGCGAAGCTTCGCTCCCTCGCGAGTCACGCGCACAAGTGCCCGTTGCTCGTCGACGGTGTGACAGCCTACGCACGTTCGGCGCGGGCCGTCGATGTGGAGACCAGGCTTCATCCCTCGGTCACCTCAGAGTTTGTCTCATCTGCAGCGGTCGCTTCGGCAGCAGCCAAATCCGCAGCGGGTGAAGCAGGTGCTGCTGCTGGAGCTTCGCCTCCGCGCATGAAGGCCTCAGCACCGGCAATGATTGCAGCAGCACGTTCGGTGTTGGCGACTTCTGGGAGTTGCGCCATCTCCTCGGGCAGTGCGCGGCTCAAATCGCTCACCGAGCGCCAACCAAACTGGAAGAGCGTATTTGCCAACTCTTCATCTACGCCCTCGATTGCCGCCATTTGCGTCTTTGCACGGGCCTCAAGCTCAAGAATCTTGGATTCAGAGTGAATATCGATGCGCCACCCCGTTAGCTGTGAGGCAAGACGAACATTTTGGCCCTTCTTGCCAATGGCGAGGGAGAGCTTGTCGTCGGGAACGATAAGTTCCATGCGGTGTCCTTGTGCATCGATGATCACACGAGAGACCTCAGCTGGAGCAATGGCGCTGCAAACGAAGCGAGCGGGGTCATCATCGTAAGGGACAATGTCAATCTTCTCGCCGCGAAGCTCCTGGACCACTGCCTGAACACGCGAGCCCTTCATCCCGACGCATGCGCCAACCGGATCGACGTCGCGGTCTTTCGAAGAAACGCCGATTTTGGCGCGAGCACCCGGCTCACGAGCTGACGACTCAATGCGAACAATCTTCTCGAAAATCTCGGGCACCTCTTGCTCAAAGAGCTTTTCAAGAAGCCCCTTGTGGGTTCGAGACAGAATGATTTGTGGACCGCGCGCGTTGCGGTCGATATCGAGCAGCAGTGCGCGAATGCTGTCACCGCTTCGGAACGACTCCCGAGGAACCTGCTCACGCGTTGGCAGGATTGCCTCGGTCTTGCCTAGGTCGACGATCAGGTTGCCGCGCTCAAAGCGCCGAACGATGCCACTTATCAGCTCGCCCTTACGATCCTTAAACTCGTTGTAGACATTGTCACGCTCGGCTTCGCGCACGCGCTGGTAGATGACCTGTTTCGCGGTCTGGGCCGCGATGCGCCCAAAGTGCCGGTGTGCACCTTTGAGATCGATGAGTCCGCCAAAGCGTTGATCCTGTTCAGCAGCACGATCTGCGTCTTCGTCTCGGTAGAACACTTGGAAGAGGAGTTCATCGCCAAGTTCTGCTTCGAGACCGTTTTCCTGGGCTTGCGCTAGGGAAATCTCGCACCCCTCTTCGGGGTCGTCTTCAACAACTGTGACGATGAGAACAAGGTCAACGCAACCCGTCTCGGCGTTGAAGGTGGCTTCGAACTGGCGGATGGTTCCGAAGGTTTTGAGAGCGGCAGTGGTAATTGCTTGCTCCAAGGCCTGAATGAGAACCTTGGGATCCAGGCCCTTGTCACGCCCAACTTGTTCAATAACCATCGTTAGATTGGCGGCTTGCATACTTTTCTCCTCTTATGCCCTCTTCCCCTGGCCCTTCATGAGGGCACTCCAATCGGGGACAAGTCTCGCCGAAGACAGATCGGCAAGTGGCAATTCGAACTGGGTGTCATCAACATCAATCGTGACAGTGGTGTCGTCCTCCGATACCGAGACCAACACACCTTTGTAGTTGCGGCGACCATCGAGGCCGTTGCGCAATTGGACCTTCACTTCGCTTCCAAGATACCGGCGAAAGTGCTCGGGCAAGCGAAGTGGTCTATCGAGTCCCGGCGACGAAACTTCGAGCTCATAACGGGACGTAATCGGATCCTCGACATCGAGAATCGCCGACACTTCGCGGCTTAGCCGGGTGCACTCATCGAAGCTGATACTCTTGCCCGAGTCGGGCGGGTAGTCGATGAAGATTCGGAGCACAGCTCCTCCCTGACCTTGCTTAAACTCGACCTCAACCAGCTCATATCCCGCATCTGTGCAGATGGGCGCCAACAATTCGCGCAACTGCTCGGAGCCTGGGGCACGAGTTGCGCTAGCTCCGAGTTCGGCGTCACCGATATTTGTGCGGGAAGTTGACACTGGTATGAGATCGATTCGTTACAAAATTCGGCCTTGGACAAGACAGGATTGGGAAAACAAAGGCCCAGAACTAAGGAAGGTGGAGCAGCCGAAGCCGTCCACCCAGGATGAGCCTCATATGTAGGGGGCGAATTACCATGGGCATTGTGGGTTTGCAAGGGTTTGGCTCCGGTGAGCGCTTTGTCACGCCGATCCTGTGCATCTGTTCGTACCGAGGGAATTCTGCTAAACCACAGGGCGATGACAACTCCTGCTACAGCGAGCAACAAAGCGGCGGTGATTCAGCTTTGTTCGGACGGCGATCTATCTGGAAATCTAGCTACTTGCGAGCGTCTTGTCGCCCAAGCAGCAGACCGAGGCGCATCTCTTGTGGTGCTCCCTGAGTGCTTTGCCTTCCTCGGTGAGCGCGAGCAGGACAAATTCGCGGTTGCCGAGTTCCTCTCTCTGGGAGCCATCCCGGATTCTGCTGGCCCGATCCTTCGCAGCATCACCCAAATGGCCATGAGCCACGGCCTCTGGGTCATCGCCGGAGGAATCCCCGAGCTGCGCCCAGAAGACGCGTCGCTCTCAGAGAAGACGACTGCGTACAACACGTGTGCTGTGGTGAACCCGGCTGGGGAACTGGTTTCGGCGTATCGCAAAATTCACCTTTTTGATGTCGACATCCCCGGCGGAGCGACGCTGAAAGAAAGTGCAGCGACCTCCGCAGGCAGCGATGTGCTCACCGTGGACACCAGTGTTGGCAGAGTTGGGTTGTCGATTTGCTACGACTTGCGCTTTCCCGAGCTCTACCGCCAGCTCACCTTGGACAAAGGAGCTGAGGTTCTCGTCGTTCCGGCCGCCTTTACCGCCCACACGGGTGCTGCCCATTGGCACACACTTCTGCGGGCCCGAGCCATTGAAAACCAATGCTGGGTACTCGCAGCGGGGCAAACCGGTCGCCACAATGCAAAGCGCCATTCCTATGGCCACTCACTCATCATCGATCCTTGGGGCGTTATTCGCGGTGAGGTCGAAGAAGGTGATGGCATTGCGGTGGTTGAAATCGACGCGGCCTTCACAAGCGAGAAACGCACTCACCTGCCCTGCCTAACGCACAGCGTTCTTCGCAAGAGCTAAGCCCGATGTCGAAGGAACCCAAAGAGCCCTCACAGGAAGAGCCAGCGGCAAGTGCTAAGGCTATCGATGACGAGCCGATTCCAAAGCTGCCTCGAGCCCCACTGCTGGGCAAGCCATCGACAGCCGCAATGGTTCGCATTGGCATGTTTGGCACGCTTTTCTACGCGATTATCGTTATGCGCAAACCCTGTGCAGAGGGCGCAGGACGCTTCCTCATGAACTTTGATGACGCTCCTGATGCCGGCTCACCCCCCGCTGTTGACGAGCGCTATCCGGGGTTTGAGCTAATCTCGGCCGAGGAGGCGCTGAAACGCTGGCCAGATAGTCCTTCGCACGACGCTGGTGTGAACATCGATGGGGCAGCACCGAGCGACAACGCGGCCACAGGTGAGACGGCTGCAGCCGGAATGCCCACAGCTGACGCGAGGGCTGGTGACGCGTCCTCCGGCGAGACGCCCTAACCTGCCTGCCCGCCCGAGACGCGCTTGCATTGGGCGAACTCTATCGGTCGCTTAGAAGCGGTAGCGTAGAGTGTAGTTCGCGCAGGTGGGCGGACCACCTCGGTATTGCACGGACATGAACGTCCAGTTGGTAGTGTCCCCAAGGCTGGTTTCGATTAAGTCCTCAATTGCCGTCATACCGCTGGTGGCTGTCGCACAGCAGGCTCCGACAGACTTGCCCATAAATTCGATTGTCGGTGAGAGGGAACTACAGCCTTGCTGGCTGTCTTCTGAATCTTCGATGTAAAAGATGCAGAGGTCCGCCGAATAACCATCTGGCACACTCAACTCGAAGGAAGGCTCCATGATTCCGGTGAGCGCATCTTCGACACGAACCTGGTACCAATCGTTGGTATACGCATCGAGTTGGTTGGTGACCGTGGTGAATTCGTCCACGGTATCATCGGTGGGGGTGAGTTGAGTGGCGGTTTCGTGGGTCTCATTTCCATCGGCGCAAGAGAGTCCGTTTGTGGCATCACAAGTAAACGTGCCGCCACAGGCACAGGTCTCTGATGGCTGGTAGGGGAGCTCACCACAGAGCCCACAGGCATTCGCAGATTCGACTCCTGGAGCAATGCTTGCACAAAGAGGATCCGCGCCCCAGCATCGGATCTGTCCGTTCTCCAGTACACCGCATTGGCCAGAAAACTGAAGCAAAGGTCCCGGCTCGGGGGGGCCAAGTAGACCGTATTCATCGAAACATTGGATGGTGCCGCTAGGAGTTCGTGCACAGCCTGCCCCCGCCCTCTGTCTGACCCTAAGGGCGAATCCTGATAAATCCACATCCTCAAAGGCGATATTGGGTAGGGAAAACTCGTAGCCACCTTCTAGCAGCCGCCAGCAGTGAGCGATACCCGAAGAGTCGAGAGCACAACTACGACCGTCGGAAATACTAACCTTAGTCGCCTGAACGGCGGGAGGAGCGATAAGCTGGCTATCCCCCCAGCAAATCACGTTGCCATCGGAGGCAACGGCACAGGCCAAATCTTCTTCCAGCGAGACATCAAGAAATGAACCCGATGGGGCTGCCAGGGGACCGTCCAGTTCGTTCCCGTCATCGTCCCAACAGGAAAGACTGGAGGTATCACTGAGAATGCCGCAGCCGACACGTTGCTGGCCTCTCCGCCAGACATCGATTTGGCTGAAGCTACCTGTCGGCGCTCCGAAGTCTCGCCACGCTTCCGTATCTATCAGGTAGCCCCAGCAGCGAAGTGTGCCATCGGTCTTGATTCCGCAGGCAGCGTCTTCACCATTGCTTAAGCTTACGAATACATCATCAGGGGTTTCTCGTAGGACTTGATCGATCCAGCAAAGCGCCTTGCCATCACCTCGTAAAGCACATTTCTGGCCGTAGTCGCCGCTTACCCAGATATAGTTTTGAGCTGCATCCGAGCATTCGCCCCACTCGCCCCAGCTCTCTCCTTCGCAGGTCCGCATACGAGTTCCCATACCACAGGCCTCTTCTTGAGTTTCGCCGTCTGTGCAAGCCAGGTTTGGGGCAGCATCGTGAGAGGCTGCGCCGCCTTTGTCACCACACCCAAGGAGAGGAAGGAGGGCAAGACAGCTGAAAATGAGGAACGACTTGGTCATTGAGGGCATTCTTGGAAGGGGTTAGAAGCGATAGGCGAGTTCGTACGTGTCACATGTGTTGTCGCCGGCGATATAGCTCACCTCCATGTCAACCGTACCGTCGTCGGCGGTGCTGCTAACATCCAAGGAGAAGGTACCTGTTTCGCCGCCCCGCACAGCCACGCATCCATCGGAGCTCTGAGAACTATTATCAGGTGTGTAGGTAGCGCATAGCAGTGCACTATGGCCTGCGGGCATGGTGAGCTCAAACTCAGGTTCGATAAAGGCCCCAAAGGTATCGGCGACGCGCACGGTAAACCAATCGTGATCATATAACTCGAGAGTGGCTTGTGTCGTTTGCCAGGTGTCGATGGAATCGTCTGTATCAGGAAGACTCGTGGCAGTCGTTCGCTCACCATCTCCATCATCACAGCCGTTATCGCAGCTATAGGTGCCTCCGCAAGCGCAGGTTTCGCCCTCGCTGGTGAAGGGAATGGAAACGTTGCATTCTCCACACACTCCAAAGGGTTCGAGCCCCGGGGTGGGCGTCTCCAGAGGGTCATTGCAGGCATTGCCGTTCCAACAACCGATGGTGCCACCGGGGGTGACGCCACAGCCGTATTGAAGGCCCGAGTAGGTGCCAGGTATCGGCGCTCCGAGATCAAATCCCTGGTATGTCCAACATTGGACATGCCCGGCGCTGTTGGCGGCACAGTCGTTGCCAAGTTCGACAAAGGGCCCCGGAATCGTCACTAAGGGCTGAGTGGAATCCCAGCAATCCACACTGCCATCACTTGCCAAGGCGCAATTGCCGATAACTTGAGTATAACTCTTAGTACCCGGAAGCCCGTCGGTACTGTAATTGGCCCAGCAGACCACATCTCCATCGGTTTGGACGCCGCACCCTCTGGAGAGAAACTGAAATTCTCCAGGTGGAGGTACGTCAACCCCAGAGCTAATCGCGGCACCCGTCTTGTCCCAACACTCAAGGGTCTTGTCAGCGCGAATGCCGCAGCCAACAAGGAGGTCGTCGCTAAGGCTAGCAGGCTCGACGCTAATGAATGTGTAGTTGCTGGGGGGGGGCGGCATCAACATCGGGTTGGCCAGATCCGCCCGGTCCCAGCACGATACCGCGCCCTCATTGGTACGCCCGCAGATTCGACGGTAGCCGCTGGATACCTGTACGAAGTTTTCGCCGAGAAGAGTGTCTGGGAAGACGAGAATTTGCCCATCGCTGCGAAGAGCACAATCACCCGTTTCGCAGACTGCCACAAAGTTTGCACTCGGGTCCGAGCAGCGACTCCACTCGTCATACTGGCCATCGGTGCATGAGCGAGTGCGGGTTCCTGTACCGCAGACCTCATCCTCGCTAGTGCCATTCGTACACTCATCCGGATCTGCGCAGTTATCCCATTCGCCCCAGGTCTCGGCTACACATTGCCTCTCCTGGGTTCCCTGATTATTGAAGCCACAGGCCTGGCTCTCCATGGCTCCTGTTTCACAGGGAGCTTCCGAGGGGTCGTCTCCACAGCCTATGGCGATAAGGGCGCTACCCAAAAGAGAGAATAGAAAACGGTATTTGCACATAGAAACTCTCGTAGAGCCAAAGGCCCAGCATAACGTATGAGAACAGTACTCTACAGGAATCGATGGCGAATGAGAACTGCTTTGGATGCTTGCCGAGGATTGCCAGTACCTGCGTCCAACGACATGGATCGTCTCTACACTCTTAACTCTCCTGGCATTGGCTTGTGAGTACTCGGGAGAGGTGTTCAAGAGGAGCACGAGTAGTATGCGCGTTTTCTTGGGCCAGTCGAGAGTGTTCGCTACAGAATGAAGACGGCAGGATAAAGACGGATCCCGAAGGGGAGCCGTTCAGTATTATTCTGAGCTACTCGGCGAATATTCCCGTTCGATGGTTGATGACGTGCATGGGGTCTACGGGAACGGAACAAGCCCACTACATCGGTCGCAAAACAGAAGACCTTGACGCCCTGTTTTTCTTGCAGTGCGAGAAGAGCCAGGTCTGCTTATCAAATCTCCGATCCATCACAAAAACTCCGCTTCCTGCCAGGACCATGGCTACGCTATGTGACATTACTCTCACCTTTCTCTCGATGAATGATAACGATTGCCACCTTTAGCCTTCGGAGAAGGACAAGCCAACATCTATGCCATGTTACCGTGCCATCATCATGATCAAACTATCTCTACTAGCTCTATTTACCTCTTCTCTTTGTGTTGCTGCCTGCGGCGGCGGAGATGGTGGAGGCAGTGGCGTTGATGCTTCGAAAGATCTGTTATCACTCTCCGATAGTGAAATTGAGTCTCTTTGCGAGTACTCGGTATCCACCAGCGATGCGGCGCACTTGAAGGAAATCAACTGTTACTCTCAAGCGGTCTTCACCACTCAAATGATGGGCGATTGCGAGACCGAATTTGAGGCTTGCATGGCAGAGCCCGATGGCGAAGAGTTCGATTGCTCAACCGCCGCTGATGATATGTTTCCGGATTGTGCTGACCAGGTGACGGTGGGTGAGATGGAGACGTGCTTTGAGGCTCAGAGCGCGGCCACAAACGCGATCAGTATTTCGTGCAGCACCGATCCTGAAGATATCAACGATCTCTTCGACCAGGAGCCACCAGCAGGCTGCCAGGCGATTATTGCCAAGTGTCCTGATCTATTCTAGAGCGGAGGCGCTCCGTCGCGCAGCTTGCCAAATCTCTTGCTTCGCGACGATGCCAGCCCTCATTTCGATGTCTCGCTTGGCCACAACCTGTCCAGCTTCCATGTGCACGCGAAGTCATTAGGCTCTGCTAGGCTTTGAGCGAAGAACTCTGGACAATCTAGGTCAACGTCAGAACAACCTCGGCATCTGCGTCACGGAGATGCGCTGAGCCTACTCCTAACCCGCGCTGCAACTCTCGCAGAGAGTCCTCAATGATCGGCTGCTCGGCGAGCAGAGTGCGCCGCTTGCCTTCAGCGGCGCGCTGTCGGCCAGCATGGCGCGGGCGGTCTCCACATACTGTTTGGACTGGTACCCTCAGTCGGTCTCGATGGTCTGCGACTCAAGCAGTTCGCCCCCTCTTCGCGTCTGGCCGATATTCCGACTTGTTTCGCCGTAGGCGCAGCGCAATCGGGACACCTAGTTAGGATGCTCCGTCATCATCATCATCATCATCATCATCATCATCATCGCCAAGCCCCTCTTCCGGCCCCCCGGCTCCACTGCAATCGCCAGACGAACAGTAGACTGCTTCCGCGAGGCTTCCCGCTTTGATCTCTTCTGAGTTTGAACCACTCATAGCCACTCCCATCCCCCCTAGTGCCACCACGATGATGGCGATCTCGATGGCGTCATCAATAAGAAGGACCTGAGCGCTTTGCTCTGCATCTGGTTTGGGAGCGGCCGAAGCAGCCAGACCTCCGCGGCCCGAGTTGAGAACCAACAACATAGTCGACCTATCGCACTTCACGGCATGGCTCCCCTTGGCCATCGACTTTAGCGGCGTCTTTAGACGGCTAAGGCAACTGGCACCTTTGGGGGAAAGTTGCTTCCGATACTTCTTCGCCAGCACTCGGTTGGATTCGGTAAGCTTGGGCAGGCCCACTCCAGAAATTTTCTTAGCATTCTTGAGAATGAGACGGCTCACGGCGCTATCCGCCTTGCCCTTCTGAATGTGCTTAGCGTTGAGGGCCGCGGCAAGCATTTTACTGCTGTTAATGACGACCGAGCGTGGCTTCTTAGCCTTGTTCTGGGCGACGGCAAAGTCCCCTCCAGAAGTAAAGAGCACAAGGCTGGGGACAAGCAGAGCGGTGACGAGAATTTTAAGTAAGCGCATGCGTTCTTTCCGACTTGGAACTTACCGGTTCTATTCAACCAGTATCAAGAGATACCTAGCGAGGGCACATGGAGAGTAGAAGTAGCCTCTATAGCTAGCGGCAGCTCGACCGCTCCCTACACATCATGGAGGCACAATGACTCCAAAACTACGGCGATGGTGCTCTAACCCGCTTCGCCAGTTAGCCAGAGATTCTTGATGGACAGCTCAAGGCGCTTGCGTCCTGCCCATTGAGTAACAGCAGGCATGTATGCGACGTCGATGCGATTGCCGGCACCAGGATCCTTCTCACCCAAGCCAAAGGCAATCCCAGACAGCTCGCGGCCGTGCTCGTCCTTTAGCGTGAGTTTGAGGTGGGAGCCATCTCCAACACGACGAGAGTCTTTCACCTCGACGTTGCGACTCATCAAGAGCGGCTCCGCGTTGCCCTTGCCAAAGGGGGCGAGCGTCTGCAGTTCGTTTGCCAAGCGCTCGCTCACTTCACCCGCACCAACCTCGGCATCACACTCATAGGCAATCACAGTCTTGGGCCCTTGTGCTGTGACAGCCTCTAAGAAACGCTCGCGGAAGCTGTTGATGTGAATGGGAAGCATGCTGAGACCAGCCGCCGCTGCATGCCCACCGAAGCGCACGAGATTCTCGCTAGCCGCCTCGAGAGCATTGTAGAGATTGATTCCACCAAAGCTCCGCGCTGACCCGCGAGCTTCGCCGGTCTCAACGTCGATGGCGATGACGACTGCAGGCCTGTGAAACTCATCGACGAGTCGCGATGCGATAATTCCAACCACACCATGGGCCCACCCCTCACCAGCCACAACAATGGCGGATTGCTCGAGTGGCGATTGCGATTCCAGCAGTTGCATCGCTTCGACAAAGACCTTGTCTTGCTCGGATCGGCGCTCGTTGTTGAGGGTTTCGATAAGGCGAGCAGCGGCCTGTGCCGTGTAGCGATCTGGCGCGCGAAGCACCTCAAGAGCCGCCCCTGCATCTCCCAATCGGCCTGGCGCGTTTAGGCGAGGCCCAAGTTTCCAGCCAATGGTTCGCTCGGTTACAGGTTCCGAACGTTTAACCCCAGCCACCTCAAGCAACGCATCAACACCAGGACGAGCGCGGCGGTTGAGATGTCGCAGGCCCTCGCTCGTCATGATGCGGTTTTCTTCCGACAGCGGAACTAGGTCGGCGACGGTGCCCATCGCAACAAGGTCAAGCCACGTCGTGACGTTGGGTTCGGGACGCTTGGCGGAAAAATGTCCGACGCTCCGCAGCTCCGTGCGAAGAGCGCCCATTACGTAGAACGCCAACCCCACCGACGCCATACCTCGGAACGGAAACTCAGAGTCCGCACGAAACGGATTGATGAGGGCAAGGGACGGATGCGGGCGGTCTGCTGAAGGCACCGTGTGATGATCGATAATGATTACCGGGACACCATGCGCCGCCGCTCGCTCAATCGAGGGGATATCCGATGTTCCGCAATCGCCGGTGAGAATCAGTGTGCAGCCAGCGTCCACGAACTCCTGGGCAGCTTCCACAGTGAATCCATAGCCTGCCTTGCGGCTCGCAACCCGAGTAACCACTCGCATTCCAAAAGACTCAAGCGCCTCGGTGAGTAGCGTCGCAGTCGTGACTCCATCGACGTCGTAGTCGCCAAACACGCCAACCCGTTCGCCTTGTTGCGCCGCCAGGACAAGCCTTGGGAGAGCATCTGTGAGGCCCGCAAGACCAACAGGAGGCCGTAGTTTCGAGAGCCTTGGCTCAAGAAAGGCTTTGGCTGGTGCCCCCTTCTCCAAACCTCGGCCAAGCAGGCAACGGGCGGTCACTTTGTGTACTCCGAGTTCCGTCATCAGCTCATCGACGAGTGCGTCGTCGTGAACTCGGATGCTGCAATCGGTGGACACTCCACAAGACTATAGAACCTCTCTGACAAAAAACGCCGCATATCTTTGGATATGCGGCGCTTGCAATGAGGTTTCTATGTCGATCCCGCGATCGGCACCGTACTACTTCTTCTTTGGAGGTGGCCCACTAAACCACCGATTGTGGATAGCGAGCGCAACTGGCGAAGCAATAAAGACCGATGAATACACCCCCACGACCACACCGATATTCATCGCGAACGCGAAGTTGCGTACCAACCCCGTTCCGAGAAGGTTCATCATCAGGGTCACGACGAATAGGGTAATTGACGTAAGAAGAGTTCTTGCCATCGTCTCGTTGAGAGAGATGTTGATGACTCGTCCAAACTTCTTGTCTTTGAGGCGCACCACGTTTTCTCGAATTCGGTCGAAAATAACCACCGAGTCGTTCACCGAGTAGCCTATGACGGTGAGCAGCGCAGCAACCGTTGTAAGCGACACCTCCTGCCAAGTCACGGCGAACACACCGATCACGAGAATTGCATCGTGCAGAAGTGCGACGACAGCACCCGGCGCGTAGCGAACGTCAAAGCGGAATGCGAGGTACAGCATGATGAGCGCCATGACGTAGAAGAGCGACTTGATACCGTCATTGCGAAGCTTCTCACCTGCTCGCGCGCCAACACCATAGACGTTTTGGATCTTCACAACAACATCGTCACCAAGAGCCTTTGCAATGAGTTCTTGGTACTGGGCATCGAGTCCGGCCACGGAAAACTGAAGGTTGTACTCTTCGGTGCCCTCACTTGGGACTGAGAATTCTTCGATATTCTCAGGAGACCACTCTCGAAGCGTCTTGTTGTGCTTGTGGAAGAAGTCTCGTGCTGCTTCCCAGTCGATGGCGCCAGCGGCACGCACGAACATGCGGTCGCCAGACCAACTCGCTTTTAAGATGCCAGGGTCGGCGAAGGTGGATACGAAGTCCGCCGCGATGGCACGTCCTTCCTCCTTCTTCACAGCGCCAAACTCAGGCGTACGAACCAGCATGCCCGAGGCTTCGATGGCTCTGCCGTCGGGGCCCTCGGTCTTCCAGGCAAAGTTCGAGACAGCAAAGCCTGACTTGCCGGCATCGTTGAGAGCGCCGCGAATCATTGCTGCGTCGACGGGATGCGGTGTGCCGTCCTGGTTCTCAAACGCGAGAATCAGTTCGGTGCCACCTTTGAAATCGATCGTCCAATTTAGGTAGTCGCCACGGGTGGACTTATTCACGAAGAGCATCGCGATGCAGCCAAGCACCACGATGAGGGACACCATCGCCCAAGTCTTTCTCTTCTCGATGAACTCGAAGTTGCCATTGGGCTTAACAAGCTCGCGGAACGGTTTATGCGTTTCTGACATTGTGATTCTCGCGATGTCCTAAAGGGAAATCGTCGGAGCCTTTCGGCCCTTGCCTACGTAGTGTTCAAAGAAGAGTCGAGTCACCCAAGTTGCACTGAAGAGTGTGCAGACGATGCCAATCATGAGCATGACGGCAAATCCTCGAATTGGACCGGAGCCAAACTGATAGAGCACGTACCCTGCGATGCCGGTTGTGAGCTGCCCATCGAGAATCGCAGCAAAGCCGCGACCAAATCCGGCATCCACCGAGCCTTTCACCGACTTGCCCGAACGCAACTCTTCTCGAATCCGTTCATAAATAATGATGTTGGCATCCACTGCCATGCCGACTGTGAGCACCAGAGCTGCAATTCCGGGCAGCGTTAGTGTGGCGCCAAAGGTCGCCAGGATGGCCATCATGAAGAGGATATTGAGTGCCAGCGCAACCACCGAGATGACGCCGCAGGTGCGGTAGTAGACGACCATGATGAGAACCACCAAGATCGAACCGAGGATGAACGCGAACTTCGCTTTGTTCACCGCATCCGCTCCGAGGAGCGGACCAACTTTCGATTCCGAGTCGGCGCGAAGTGGCGCTGGCAACGAACCGGTACGAAGCACGTTTACCAAGTCTTGCGCTTCGGTCTGCATCTGCTGCGGGTTGTTGCCACCCATCGAGATGGATGAGCTGCCGCCAGCGATCTGGGTCTGAATGGTTGGTGCGCTGTTGATCTTGTCATCGAGAATGATGGCCATCTTGCGACCAACGCTCTTGCCCGTGAGTTCACCAAAGCGACGACCACCCCAGCGATTGAACTCGATGAGAACCTCGGGCTTGTTGCTGGTTGGGTTCCAGTAGACGTAGGAGTTTTGGACCGCCGAACCGGAAAGCTCGACAGCTCGGTACAAGTAGTAGGAGCGCCAGTAGGGGTCGATCTTTGGATCTTGGGGCTTCACGAGCTCATAGCCGTAAGCATGGTCATCATCTAGGGAGAGTTGAGGATTTCGCGCACCCAAACCCTCCAGGTATCCGAGCAGGACCTGTCGCCCCGTAACGTTGCAGTAGCGGCCGCGTGGGTCGCGATCCTCGTCGACATCGAGACAACCAATCTCGTCGGCTTCAGCGTGTTCGAGGAACTTGCGGCGGTCTTTGGCGCGCAGGTAGTAATCAACGTAGACCCGGCCAGACTCATCATGGGTCCACTGATCGATATCAACGGTGATGTTTTTGTCGAGGGCCTCTTGATCGCTCTTGGCAAAGCCGTAGACGCGCTTCATGAAATCGTTGCGAACTTTGCCATTTACTTCGGCTTCATCGACGATTTTGAATTCGAGTTTCGCTGTGCGCTCGATGAGGTCTTTGACTCGGCCGATTTCCTCTTCGTCCAAGCCCGGGAGCTCGACGATGATTTGATCGCCCTTGGCAATTACGGATGGCTCAGCCACACCACGCTCGTTAATGCGCTCGCGAACCGTTTGAATGGCCTGCTCTAGGGCCGACTCTTTGATGCCCTCTGCATAGTCGGAAGACACCCGGAAGCACACGCTCTTTGCAGCATCGTCGTTTGCCGGACAATCGCGCATCGCGATGATTTCGTCGTAGTCGCGAGCCACACGGCTCTTGATCTGCTCGACGTTCTTCGCGTCCTCCAAGATCACGCTTACAGCGCCGACAGGTGTTGGCGGTGTGCTTACGCGACCTTTCATGCCAAGCTCTTCAAGCTGGGCTTCCATGTCGCGCTTGAGCTCTGAGGCCTTGTCGTCGACCGCCTTGTCAAGATCGATACTGTAGACAATGTGCAGACCTCCTTGGAGGTCGAGCCCATAGTTGATGCGAGTACTAAAGAGCCCACGAAACCAGCTTGGCAGCTGGTCGCGAGCAACGAAGGAGGGCACGAGTGTCATGACTGAGAGGCCGATGAGGGCCACTAGCCAGAACGTGCGCCATTTGACTTTGCGTTCCATGAACTAATCCAGAGCGTTCGAAGCGATGTTCTTACGTAGGGGGGTTAATGAAGAAAAGATCGCGAGCTACGCGGCCTTGTCCTTATCGACTTTATTGTCTTTCACGGCAGCTTTTGGATCGTACTTGCCATCGACGTGGCTGCGAAGAACGCGAATACGAACCTTCTCTTGAACTTCAACAACGAGCTCGTTGTCTTTTACGCCAGAGATTTTTCCGATGACACCACCACGAGTGACGATGACATCACCCTTACCGAGTGCTGCAAGCATCGCTTGATGCTCCTTTTGCTTCTTTGCTTGGGGGCGAATCAGGATGAAGTAAAACACCCCGAACATCAGAAGCATCATGAACATTGGACTTGCGGCACCCATTTGGAATCCTCTTTATCTTGCAGAGCTGTGCGTGCTGATTTCTGAAATCAGCTAATAACGCGAAAAGACGCGTCGACTTAGCATTGGGGGGCGCTGTGGTCAAGGACGAGGTAACGGCTCTCGCCCCTCTAAGATCGCTTGGCGCATGCCCCGCATGTGCTGAGCGTAGTAGCTCAAGTTGTGGATGGTTGCCAGTCTGCTGAAAAGTAGCTCCTTGGCTTTGAGCAAATGCCGCAGGTAAGACCTACTAAATGTGCTGCATGTGTAACAGGGGCAATTGGGGTCCAATGGACTGGTATCGCGGCGAAACTTGGCATTTCTTATCTGCAGTTTCCCCTCCGAAGTGAAGATGGTTCCACCTCGCGCATTGCGGGTTGGCATTACGCAATCAAACATATCGACACCCGCCAAGACTCCTTCGTAGAGATCTTCGGGGGTTCCAACACCCATCAGATACCGGGGATTTGTGGTGGGAAGTTTGTGTGCCACGCCTCGCAAAACTCGGTACATCTCTGGCGGTGGTTCCCCAACGGAGAGACCACCAATGGCGTAGCCATCAAAGCCGATTGCCTGCAGCTCTTCGAGATGCGCAAGCCTGCGACCAACATCAAGGCCTCCTTGAATGATGCCAAAGAGCGCCTGCCCCGGCGGTCTCTCTACTTCAGCGCAGCGCTTGGCCCAGGCCGTTGTGCGTCGCATCGCAACGTCGTGATCCCGCGGCGCCGATTGGGCAGGTGGGCACTGATCGAAGACCATCGCGATATCCGAGCCGAGCACGCCTTGGATGTGCATAGACACCTCAGGCGTGAGTCGATGTTTGCTGCCATCAATATGTGAGCGAAAGGTGACGCCTTCCTCGTCAATCTTGTTGTTCTTCGCCAGGCTGAAGACTTGAAAGCCTCCGGAGTCTGTGAGAATAGGCCGCTTCCACTGCGCAAACTCGTGGAGGCCGCCGTGGTCCTCTATGACATCTAAACCGGGACGCAGGTAGAGGTGGTAGGTGTTGCCAAGGATGATCTTGGCATCGATTGGGTCCGCAACGAGTTCGGTGGGCGCTAAGGATTTTACTGAGCCAACCGTTCCAACCGGCATGAAGACCGGAGTGAGAATGTCACCGCGTGGTGTGTGTAGAATGCCCGCTCGCGCGTTGCCGACCTGCGCTTGCAACTCGAAAGAGAAGCCCTCGGTTGTCATGGTCATCTACGCACCTCCTGGGGCAAGGGCATCGGCTTCAGGTGCAACGAGCATTGCATCGCCATAGCTATAGAAGCGATACCCCGTTTCCACCGCATGGGCATAGGCCGTCATTACGCGCTCGTACCCGGCAAAGGCGCTCACGAGCATGAGCAAGGTGGATTTCGGCAAGTGGAAATTCGTGAGAAGCGTATCCACAACCTGAAACTTGTAGCCGGGCGAGATAAAGATGGACGTGCGCCCTGCCCCCACAGTCACAGCCTTGCGGGCCGTTGCAGCGCTTTCGAGGGCGCGCACTACCGTTGTGCCCACGGCAACAATGGGCCGCCCACTGGCGACAAGCGCCGCGCACTCCGGTGTGATGTTGTAGCGCTCTTCGTGCAATGCGATGTCGTCGAGTGATTCCGCGCGAACGGGGGCAAAGGTCCCAAGTCCAACGTGCAGGGTAATGCTTGTGCGGGTGATGCCACGGTCGTCGAGTGCCTTAAGAACTCGCTCGCTAAAGTGCAACCCCGCGGTGGGCGCGGCAACGGCGCCCTGCTCTGCCGCAAAGAGCGTCTGATAGCGTGCCCGATCGTCTTCGGTGTCACCCTGCGTGCGTTCGATATAGGGCGGCAGTGGCAACTCCCCGTGTTCCTCGAGAATTGCGAAGACTTCTGAGGGGAACTCGACAAGGATGCTGCCATCGGCCCAGCGCCCTCCCAGCGCCTTACACGCAATTGTGGTGCCCACGATACTGAGAACGCAGCCATCGCGAATAGGCTTGGAGGCTTTCGCAAGGCAGCGCCACACCAGCGGGTCTTGGCTTCCACCTGTGAAGGGTTCGAGCAGCAAGAGTTCCACGGCACCTCCGCTGAGCTTCTTAGTCCGCAGGCGCGCGCGAATCACCTTTGTATCGTTGACGACCAAGACAGCGTCCCTTGGCAGAAGCTCGACAATATCGGCAAAGCTATGATCCGCGAGACTGCCATCCGCTCCGAGACAGAGAAGGCGCGAGGCATCTCGCCGTTGGGCGGGAGTTTGCGCAATGGCCCCTGCAGGAAGCTCGAAGTCGTAGTCAGAGGTACGGCGCATGAGGCGGCACTATGCCCGTAAGGCCATGCGGGGTAAAGTGCCGGCCATGTATCGCTCACTACTTTGGCGCGCTGCTGTCGTCCTCGCCCTGTCCACCGTGGCGGTCAACCAGGCCTCGGCGCAACGCCGCACCGCGGCTGTCGTCAAAAACGCTGACGTCAATGGCGACGCGAGGCCCGACGAAGTTCGCATTGATGAAGATGGCAGCATCACGGTGCACGTGACGGGCGATGAGGCGGCGGGCGCTTGGACACCACTGGCGGCGAGCGGCAAGGTGATTGGAGGCAGCATCGCTATTGACAGAAAGCTCGACAAGGGCCGCACAATCATCCTGGCGACCTCGAAGCTGGGCCGAAGGGGCGGACACAGCTTCACCGAGGCTGTCGCTCTCGCTTGGAGCCCCGGACGCCTTGAGACCTTGTGGAGAGGCAAGCTCGGCTCGCAGGGAGCGGATGGCGCGAGCAGCCTCAGCATCGAGCTCGGTCGCTATGGGCTCATCAAGTACGTTAATCGCTTGGGCGTCTCGCGCTGCGATGGAGAAGCCGCTCACCTCGACGCCGAGCGCTACGATTTCAAGAGCGGTCGTTTTCGGCCCGCACGGCAGGCGCTCCGAATGGCCGCAGCAGACTCGCGCCCCCCACTTGTCGCGAGCCGCAATCGGCCAGAGTTTATTCCTGCAAATGCCTCGGCGTTTTGGTTTCGCGCGGCAGGAGCCTCATCCTCGATCACGGCACAGTCCGCAGCAGAGTTGGTTGCGCCCATTGCGGTTGCGGATGGCAACGATGCCACGGCTTGGGTCGAGAACAAAGGAGGGCCAGGCACCGGAGAGTTTGTTACATTGCGCAGCAGTGTTGGCGAAGCGCAGATACGCGCCCTTCGATTTGCCCTTGGCCACGGCACTTCCCCCAAAGACTATGGCCGCCCAAAGCGTCTCGGAATTATTCTTAGCCCCACCGAGAAATACTGGGTAGAGATCCCGAAGGACCCGCGCAAAGCGCAGTGGGTCGTTCTTCCCAAGCCCACCCCCAGCAGCTGCCTAACGGTTGTTCTCGATTCGGTCTACCCCCGTCGTGCATTGCCGCAGACCGCAATCTCGGAGATCACGATTTTCAGCACCGAAGAGCTGGATCCAACACAGGCTGCGCCTCGACTCGCCGAGCGAATTGCCAAGGGCAAGGCGGGCGCAGATACCCAGCGTTTGCTCTCGAGACTGGGCCCCACCGCCAGCGACGCACTCGTTGCTGCGATTGCCAACTCCAAGCAGGCGTCTCGTGCTACCGCTTCAAACGAGGTCCGAAATCTGCGCCTCGCTTTGGCGAGCATTCCCGCTGCACCTGTGGAGTTGGTCGCCGGCCTCAGCGATGACACACTCAGCCCCCGCGATCACAGCACCTTCTCCAGTGCCCTGTGGGACATCGGAGCCAATGCCATCGCGCCTCTAACAGCAGTGCTCCTCGGGCAGACTCTCAGTGGAAGCGCTACAGCACGGGTTGCTCGTGTACTCGCAAAACTACCACAGCCCGCTGCAGGGCAAGCTCTTCTCAGCGCATTGGGGAGCGGGAACAATTCGGCTCGCGCGGGGTTGGTGCGAGCGATGGCACAACGCGAGGACGCCTGGCAGCAGCTTCCTGCTGCGCTAGCCCCCTCCACCCCCGCCACAACCCAAGCCGACCTCTTTCGAGCAATGGGGCTAGCGGCCGAACGTCATGCAGTGGGGTCTGCAGAACGCATTGCACTCGGCGAAGCAATTGCCAGAGCGGCAAGCCAACCCAGTCTCGGTTACGAGGAGCACTACCGCGCGCTGCAAGCTGCTGGACAAATTCGAGGAGACGCCGCGACTCGCGCTCTCCTGCTCAACGTTTCGACTCTCTCAAGCCGTGAGGATGCAGAAGGCCTCGCGCTCTTGCGGCGTGCCATTACCTCGCTAGGTCGAACAACCGAGGAGACGCTTCCACCGCAACTTGCTGAAGAAACCACCAAGGCGATTCGCGTGGCCCTTACTCACAAGGATCCAGGCGTACGCTTGGCCCTGCTGGCTTCCACAAGTCCTGCACTTGCGCCGACAGCGGTCGAGGCGCGCCTTCGCGAGGACACCTGGCCCGAAGTCCGACGTGCGGCGGCAGCAGCCTTGTCAACGCGCTGCGAAGAGAGCGGAGACGCATTACGCACGGCAGCGCTGAAAGACCGCAATGCCAAGGTAGCAGGCAGCGCCTTTGCGGGTCTCTTGCGATGCGAGAACTCCAACAATTTTGCTCTGGCGCTACAGGTGATGGACGACAAAACGCGCCCCCTCCAATTGCGGCTTGGCGCTGCAAGAGCGCTCGGAGGATTGGCGAGCGCCTCCCTGGGCGATGTGGTCATTGCGCGTTTTTCCAAAGCGCGGAAGAAGGCATTGTCCAGTCGCACGAGTGGCAAGATTGCCTCGGCACTCTCGCGCGCGCTTGCGGACCTAGGCTCGCCGAAAGCCATCCGGGCTCTTGAGAGCAGTGCTGCCGACCCCGCGTTTCCTCAGCTGCAAACAGCAGCCATCACAGCGCTGGGCGAGCTGTGTCCAGCAAGCTCACTTCAGCTTCTGCAGCGCCTTCGCAGGAGTCACGAGCACAGCGTCTCATCGGCAGCCACCATGGCCGTCCGCCAGTGCAGGCGATAGCTGCCCCTCAACGTTCGCGCTTCTCAGCAAGGCATTCTACCCCAGAGCTGCCAACGCTTCCTTGGCGCCGACGTGCGCGGAGTCAGCACTCAGTGCGCGCTTGAACATATCCTTCGCCTTTGGGCCTTCACCTTGCGCCTGATGAATCTGCCCGAGTTTGAAGTAGACATCCGCCTTCGTGATTCCAATCGCTGGATCGATGTTCTGAAGCACCATCGATCGGTAGACCCGCCGCGCCTTTTCCCAATCTTGCTTCGCCATGTAGAGCTCGCCAAGCCCCACCATGGTTCGAACATTCGTAGGGTCGATTCGGAAGGCTTCCTCGTATGCGGTCGTGGCCTTTTCGGCATCCCCCTGTGCGCGGAATATGCCTGCTAGCCGCTGCTTAAATTGGGCTACCACTTTCATGTTTCGCTTTGCCTTTGCAGCCTCTGCGAGTTGTTCGTACATCGGGGCAGCCTCGTCATGGCGCCCTGCCTGGAAGTACAAATCGGCAAGAGGCCCTAGGATGCGCGGATTGCCTGGCGTCCCTTGATTCGCCGCCTCGAGGAGAGGAATCACGTGAGCTGGCTGGCCGAGACGCTCTCCGTAGAGTTCCGCCAATTCGACAGTGAGATCGAGTTTCTCCGCTGGGTCTTGGCAAATTTCGTAGCGTCGGCGAACCATGTCTGCGACCAGAATCCAATCGTCCTTGTCACGAGCCGCTTCTTCAATCCGCTCGAGTGCGATGGGATGGTAGCCATCAAAGTGCAACGCTTGCCCAAAGTACTCTTGGGCCTTGGCTTCATCGCCATCCTTGTTCCGCGCAACTTCGCCGAGTCGCACGTAGAGGTCGGCCGCATCCCTTCCTTGAGGCCCAAGAGCAACCGCCCTCTCCAAGATCTCACTACAGCGTTCCCAATCACTGGCCGACTCATAAATCTTCGCAAGCCGAGTAAGGGCCGCCACGGAGTTTGGATCTCGTACGAGAATCTTCTCCAGAATCTCAGCCGCTTCGTCTGGGTTGTCCAACTGCCCCTCCCAGATCTCTGCCGCCTGGGCGAGCCATCGCAGTTCGCCCGCATCGTCGCCCTGTACTGCGCAGATTTCAGCACGCACCTGATGCAGCTCAACCACATCATGCCAGCGCTCAAGGCTGCGCAAGAGCCGCTCGAGTTGCGCGTTGGCGTCCTCGTGAGCGCTGTCGATTTCAAGCACGCTACGCATGAAGTCCACTGCCTCTTCAGGAGACTCGCGATCGATCTCCGCAAGTTGCGAAAGTCGCATATACACCCCAATGCGCGCCTCATCGCCGTCTACAGCCTCGGCGCGACGAAGGAGAATCTCCTGAACGGCCATGAAGTCCTCGCGTTGTCTGTGAAGCGATTCGAGGGCGTCAAGCGGCTCCAGGGCATTCGGATCGAGATCGAGTACTGCCTGCCAGGCATCCACCCCTTGCTCCAAATCCCCGAGCTGTTCGACATAGGTCTGAGCAACTTCGGTGCGAAGAGCCCGGTCAGCTTCCGAATCGGTAGCGTACCGTGATGAGAGCTTTAGCATCTCAATCAGGTCATCCCAGGCGCCCTGCCCGCGATATAGAATTGCGAGCTCCCGCTGGGCTTCGGCATCGGCCTCATCCAAATCGAGCACTGCTCTCCACGCAGCGATGCACTCCTCTCGCATCTCTAGCTGAAGTCGCAAGTGTGCCACTTCAACGAGCATCTCGCGCTTTTTCGCCGGATCGTAAGTGAGCTCGGAGCGGTGCCACTGCGTCTGGGCAAGACGTGCCCAATCCCCCTGTTGCCGACAAATCTGCTGAAGGGCATCAAGCGCTCCCGCATCGTCTGCATCAAGTTTGAGCAGGCTCTCAACATTCACCAGGGCACCCGCATGATCGCCAAGCTTGTCGATCTTGATGCGTGCACTGCGAGTCCCCAGACGTGCTTGCACATCCGGGTTGTTGCTTCCCGCACAAATGCCATCGAGACGCGCCGCCACTTCGCCATAGCGCTGCACCTCTTCACCAAGGCGCTCAAGCTCATCTAGCGCTTGCTCGCTCTCCGGCTCTTCTGCCAGCCAGCCACCAACGGCGTCGAGCGCTCGGGTTGCATCTCCGAGTTCTTGTTCGGCAATCTCGGCGATGCGCGCATAGATTTGGGCGCGCTCAAACGAGTCGTTCACGCTTCCAATCTTGGTGCTCAAGAGGTCGGCCAGACGGGCCGAATCTCCATCCTGCTCATACAGAGGTTCGAGGATCGCGATAATTGCTCCACGCTCTTGCTCACTTGTCGCAAGCAGCCGCTCCAGGGCGCCTCTTGATGCCCCATGATTCGCATCGCGCTCTAGGACATCTCGATAGGAGGCGACCGCATCTGCTACTTGGCCCAGTCGTTGTTCGCGCACGTCGCCGAGCATGAACAGCAGATTGGCCTGCTCAGTTTCATCCATGGTTGCGTCTGCTCTGCGCGCGTATGTCTCGGCCAATTCGGCATATTGTCCGTTGCGCTCGTAGATTCGCGAAAGAGCCAGCAGCGTGGGTCCTTCGTCGTCCGCAACTGCGAGTGCTCGAGAGTAGCGCTCTGCCGCTCGATTCAAATCTCCTAGGCTTTCTTCGTAGAACCTTCCAAGCTTCGAAGCACAGAGGAATTCCACGTTCGAGTCGACAGTCTCGCCAAGAATGCCTTCATAGAGGCTCACGAGTTCTTGCCAATTGCCCATCGACATCGAGAGGCGCTCAAGTTGCGACTGGACTGCTTCGTTCTCAACTTGCACCACAAGCGCTCGCGACCAAGTCGCAAAGGCGCTCGCGGTGTCGCCACGAGACATCTCGTGGAGTTCTGCGAGTTCGCCCAGAAGAGCGCCTTCGCGGTCCTCGTCACCATGGGCCGCTCCGATACGAGTTTCGATGACCTGTGCAAGTGCATCGAAGTTGGCTTCCGCTCGGAACACACCCTCAAGTACCTCGCAGCAGCGTTCCATCGTATCCTCATTCTCGCTGTGCCGAAGAAGGGCCGCACGGGCACCTTCATGCGCAGGAGCAAGTTCCAGAACCCCTGCATAGCGCTCAATGGCGCTCTCGAGTTCCATTAGACGCATCTCGACAAGTTCGGCGGCGGCAAAGGCACCTTGCACCTTGCTATCTCCTGAGGCCAACGTGACCTGCTGGTCGATAACCTCAAGCAAGTCTTGCCACATCGACTCCTTCTCAAAGAGCGTGCGCAACCCTTCCAGAGCGCGCGAATCATCGGGATCCAAATCAAGCACGGCGCGCATCTGCGCAATCGCCTCATACACATCGCCAAGTTTGTTCTCTTGAAGTGATGCGAGCTCAAAGTGCAGCAGACGCCGAGCCGCTGGGTCCTCGTTCGACTCGATCTTCGACAGCAAAACCTGCGCCAGCTCTGCCCAATTCTCCTCCGCCGTGAAGAGGCGTTCGAGGGCGTCAAGCGCGTCGACATCACCCTCCTCCGCATTCAGAACATTTCGGTAGGCATCGATTGCCGCCCCGCGGTCCGAGCGTTCGTTCTCGTGTGTCATTGCGACTCTGCGCAGCAAAGCCACCCGCGCTTCCGCGTCCTCGGCCAGCTCAGCACGGCGCTCCAAAATCGGAATGAGAGCGTCCCAGTCACGAGTCGTTGCAAGGAGCCTGTCGAGTTCTGAGAGTGCGACCGCATGATCATCTGTGACTTCGAGAAGCCTTCGGAGACATGCAATGGCCTCCGCTGAGTCGTTCCTGGAAGTCTCATGGATTCCGGCAAGCTGCATGAGCACGGTGCCAACCAATTCAAAGTCGTATTGGTCTTTGATTCCTTTTTCGAGAACTTCGATCAGAAGGTCGGCCTTACCTTGCGAAAGCCCCAGCGAGACAAAGCGCTGATAGAGTTCGAGATCTCCTGTATCTTCAAGCCACGCCTTGCCCAGGGCTTCGAGCGCAAGCCCAAGGTCCCCTCCACGCTCTTCATGGATCTGAGCAATCTCGCGCAGCATCTCGCCACGCTGAGACTGGTCTTCAGCGTACATGAGCTTGGCGTCGAGGATGACAGCGAGTTTCTGCCACCAGTCCTTCTCACGGTACACAGGTTCGAGGATGTCGGCGATTTGCTCGCGATGCGCATCATCCATGACCAGGCGTTCCAGCGCCGTGAGCGCGAGTTCTCCGCCGGGCATGTGCAGCGCTTCTTGGTACTGCTCTATGGCACCATCCATGTCCTCTAGATGCTGTTCACGAATCTGCGCGAGCCGCAATCGACTCTCAAGCAGCTGTCCTTCGTCCCGCGGGCGGTCGATTTGGCCAAGCAGTAGGTCCGCAAGCTCGTACCAATTCTGCTGCACCTCGAGCAGCCGGTCCAGCTGCCCCATAGCCCGCTCGTTGTCGGGATCGATCTCAAGCAGCGCACGCCAAGCATCGGTTGCTTTGCCGTGATCCTCAAGCTGGTCTTCCTGCACGCCTGCGAGTTTTTCGTAGATTTCCTGACGTCGAACATCGTCATACGAAGAGTGCACGACTTCTTCATAGAGGCCAACCAACTCGTCCCAGGCTTCCGCGCGCACCAGCATCGTCTCTGTTCTCGAAAACACCTGCAGGGCATCTGGATCCATTTGCAGGACTCGTTTGTACGCGACCAGCGCCTCATCGACCTTACCCAACCGCTTATTGTAGAGTTCCGCCAGCGTTTCGGTAACCTCGCGCATCTCTGGCGAGTCACCGCTCTCGTCATCAACGTAGGCCTGATACACCTCAGCGAGGCCTTCCCAGTTGTGGACCACGCTCACGAGGCGTTCAAGCTGCATTCGAACACTCTTGTCGCTCGGACACTCGCGAAACACTCGACCAAGCCAGAGGAAGGCTCCATCAAGATCTTCGAGCTGATCCTCGTGCAGGCGCGCGATGTACTTTGTTAGTCGCAAGCGATCCGCCGGGTCATCTGCTGCTTCTAGTTTAATCTCGTAGATACGAACGAGCTGTGGCCAGTTTTGCTGCGCGATATGAATTGGCTCGAGAATGTCGGCTACAGCGCTGCGGGTATCCGGCTCTTCGAGCAGTCGCTCCAGCGATGCCAGCGCGGCTTGGTGTGTGGGGTCGCCACCAATGGCGGCTCCATAGTTCTCCACAGCGGCATCCGGATCGCGAAGCTGCTCTTCGTAGAGAACTCCCAGCCGACATCGCAAGTCGACAGCCTCTTCCACGGTCATTGCATACCCGAGGCGCGACTCAAGCGCTTCCGCCAAGTCGTGCCAGCGCTCGGTCTTGCGATAGAGATTCTGCAACATCGTTGCGACCTCGCGCGACTCTGGCATGAGCTCGAGCACTTGTTCCCAGTGCATCGCCGCATCGCTTGCTCGATCGAGCTTGTCTTCACAGAGACTTCCTGCCTCCGTGAGCGCAGCTGCGCGCGCCTCAATGTCGTGGGCCGCAAGTTCCGCCTTCTGCACCAAGAGATCATAGAGAGCCACGTAATCTTCACGATCACGATAGATTCCTTCGAGCGCGCGCAGGGCGCGATCGTCATCTGGCTGACCATCGAGAACAAGCTGGTAGTACTCGCGGGCGGTGTCTTCGTCCTTAAGAACCGCGCGACTGAGATCCGCGATGTCGAGATGCAAACGGCGCTGCAAATCTCCGTCGAAGACATCGGGCGCAATGTCTCGATACACAGTGACAAGCGTGGGAAGTGCGTCATTCTCCGCAGCAAGGCGTTGCAGGTCTGAGAGCAGCTCAGGCAGTTCTGGCTCCGCGAGAGACGAACGCACAGCGCGCTTGAGCACATCAAACGCCGCGCCTGAGTCTTGCAGCGCAATCTCTTGAATGTTCGCGATACGCCGAAGATTGGTCATCACCGAGCGCGGGTCATCATTGTCTTCACTCAGACTCTCGAGGAGAGAAATGAGAGCCGCATGCTCACCGCCCGCCTCGTAGATCGGCTCCAGTAGTTCCGCAGCGCGGTATCGCAAGTCTGGGTCTGAGACAAAGCCCCGCAATCGATCGCGAGCGCCCTGATGGTCCACATCGAGACGCAGGACGTCAGCGAAATGCTCCACCGCCTCGCTTGGTCGCGATAGGTCATCGGCCAACACCACACCTGCCTCAAAGAGCAGCGAGGCTCGTTCGCTACCCTCGCTGTTTTGCACGCGTCGCTGCAAAACATCCAAGAGATCGTCAAATCGCGTCTCACTTCGATACAGAGAGGAGAGTGAGTTCAACACATCGCTGTGGTCAACATCAAGGTCGAGAACTTCGAGATAGCTCGCGATTCCCTCGTTGGGTTCCCCGAGCTTCTCAACATATAGCTCTGCGAGCCGGCACAGGGCAGAGGCTCGCAGAGGGCCAAGCTCCATCAAGTCTACTCTGCGTCGAACAATGTCAGCGAGGTCACGATACTGAGCGCTCGCTTCGAGCAATCGCTCGGCTGCAAGAAGCGCCGCCGTATCTTCAGGGTCCTCTGCCAGCACAGCTTGCCACGCAACAAGAGCCGCATCCGCGTCCTCAAGTGCAACTTCTTCAATTTCGGCGACCCTCGTTAGCAGCGTCTTGCGCTCCTCCGTGGACTCAGCCCAGTCGGCGGCGGAGCGCAGAACAGCAGCCTGCTTCCCAAACTCAGAAGAACTCGCATAGAGCACATCGAGCCGTGACGATGCGTATCGAATCATCTCGGGATCAGAGGTGTCGAGTGCCAGAATTCGTTCCAAGAGAGCAATCGTCTCGGTTGGCTGTACGAGGATGTCGTGACGAATGTCGGCACAACTGCGCAGCAACCGTGCCTGTGTGTTGAGGTCGCCCTGATCCACACCATCGATGGCAGCCTCCAGCCCAGCGGCCAAATCTGCCCAGCCATCAACGACCGGAGCGAGCCGCAGCAATGCAGCGAGGCTCCGCTCGTCGCTGGGATCCCTGGAGAGGGCTAACAGCCAGCTCTCCATCGCCGCCTGCGGATTGCCAAGAGCCTCGTCCTGAATCTCTGCAATGCGAGCGTAGAGCTCGACCGCCTCTGGATCGCTCTCTGCGCACTCTGCCTGTACCGTAAGCATGCGGCACAACGAAGCACTGTCGACAGCGGCTTCGTAAATTGGCTCCAGAAGTCGCGCAATTCGGAGACGCAGTTCCTCATTCTCGAGAAGGCTCTCGCAGACCGCTCGCGCCTCTTCATCTTCGTTGTTGCGAGCGAGTACTTCTTCCGCCAAATCAACGGCGCCATGGCTGCGACCGAGCTTCTCGGCTCGCAAACGCGCACGGCGGCAATCGTTGGCTGAAAGCGCTGCGCCATCGAGGTAATCGGACCAGTGCCCTAAGAGTTCTTCCAACTCTTCCCAACGCTCACTGCGCTCGTAGATTCCTCCTAGAGCCGAGAATGCACGGGACTGTTCTGGGTCCGACTCAATGATGCCTTTGAAGGCAGCCTCAGCACTTGCCGAGTCATCGAGGACGCCCTCGGAGAGTTCAGCCAGTTGCCAGTAGAGTCGTACACGCTCCGCAACGTCGAAGCTGCGCTCCACCTGCCCCTCAAGCAAAGACTTGAGCTCCTCCCATTTCTCGTTTGTGCGAAAGATTCGAGAAAGGGCCTGGTGCGCGTCGGGGTTTCCCTCATCAAGGCTCTGAACCCGTCGCCAGGCCTCCTCGGCCGCTTCCGCGTCATCCAAGATTTCGTCGCAGAGGATCGCCAGCTCCAAAGCGATGCCGAGTTTGACAGCTTCGTCGCATCCTCGTTCATCACAGACTCCAAAGGCTGCGACGAGCTTCGATCGCAAGTCACCAACGCGATCGAGGAGCTTTCCGAGCATGTCAAGACGCATACGGTTGCCCGCATCTGCCGGGTCAAGCATGAGGAGTCGGGCCGAAGCAGCATACGCGCGTTCCGGGTCGTTGAGCTCGCCGTCGTAAAGACCTGCAAGGCGCGCTTCGTAGCCAAGCCTCTCCTCGCCTTCGGCTCCCTGCACCAGCACTTCGATTGCCTGCGCAATCTTGGCGTGGGCCGCTGCTTGTTCGAATGCAGGCAGTAGCAGTTGTGCGATCTCAGCACGTACTTCAGGCAGCTGCCCTTCTTCCATAAAAAACTGGAGTGCGTCGTACACCGGCTGTGACGGTGCCAGTTCCATGGAGCGCTTGAAGGCTTCACGGGCGTCATTCGGGCGATCTAGAGGCCCTTGGTAGAGTTCGCCCAAACGGTAGTACAGCGCAGCTTCCGAATCAGAGTCGCCAGCAATGCCAACCTCCACTTCGAGAATGCTTACGAGTTGTTCCCAGTCGCCAAGCCCTTCGAAGATGCGACCCAGTGCGCGTAGCGCACGACGATTTTCCGGTTCGATCGCAAGAATGGCGCGATAACTGGCCACAGCAGCATTTGTGTCTTCGAGCCGTTCCTCCTCGATGTAGGCCACCTTGAAGAGCAGTTCCGCTTTCTCGCTCCCCTGCCCCATCGAAACACGCTTGCGCAGGATCTTGAGCAGTGCTGGCCACTCGCTCTGCTGAGTTGCAAGTTCTTCAAGCGCATCCATTGCCTGACGGTCCTCAGGGCGAAGCTCCAAGACTCCCTGGAAGTACTCGCGTGACGTATCGGGGTCGTGAAGCCGATGCTCCGCGATCGTACCCAGCTCGCGAAAAAGCTCGATGCGCTCTTCTTCGCCAACGTCCTCGGCCTGGCTGCGCTCTACGAGAATTTCTGAGACTTCATTCCACGCATCGGCTTCGGCACCCAGTCGTTTGAGTTCGGAGAGCAGCCCTGAATCGTTGGGCCGCATTTGGTAGGCGCGCCCGGTCCACTGAAAAGCCAGTGATTTGGAACCCAGTTGCTCCTCGCAAAGCTTGCGAATGTCATCGATGAGTGCGAGAGACTCTTCCTCGGAGGCATGCTCCAAGAGAATCTCGTGAATACTGAGAAGACGAGCCCACTTGCCCGCACCGCGATACAACGGCACCAGCGCCTGCGCGGCTCCCAAGTGCTTGGGTTCCACGCTTTGCAGCCGCTCGTACACTCGAGCAACTTTGTCGGGGTTGGGGATGTTCTCCTGCGCAACACGACCAGCCCTCTCGAGCAGTGCAACTGTCTCGGCGCGATCTTGGAATTTATCTGAGATCGAAAAATACGCTTCAACCAAGTCGTCCCAGTGCCCCAGTGCCCCGTAGAGCGCCTCGAGGGCATCGTAGTCCCTTGCAGCAGCGTAGAGCTCGCGCAGAACACGGGCGGCCTTTCCGTGGCTCGGCTTGATCTCCAGAATCTCCTGATACACCTTTGCCGCCTGTGATGGCGCCTTGAGGCGTTCGGCGTACACCGCGCCCATTTTCTCCAGCACTGGCAGTGCAGCCTCTGGTGTGACCGCCAAAGCCCGCTTGCGCGCTAGCATTTCCACAAACGCGGGAAAGCGTTTTTCCCGCTCGTAGAGGGCACAGAGGGCATCGTAGGCGGCCGGCGCATCGGGAGCGATATCGTCCGGATCTGTCGTCGAGCCAGGAAGCTCCAGCACCATATTCCAGATATTGATTGCCAGGCGGCTATCACCAAGCTTTGTTCCCGCCAACGCTGCCATGTTTGCGTAGTGGGCACGTCGCTCGGTCACATCCAGAGTGAGAGCTTCGCGCCCCAGAAGATCGATCAGGGCCCGCCACTGCCGACGGCGCGTGTAGATTTCCTTGAGTTTCGAAAGGGCTTCGGCATGGGTAGCATCCATACCTAAGAGTTCTTCTAACGGCTTGATTGCTTGCGCGTAGTTGCCAAAGCGATCAATCCAGAGAGCTGCCACTTCGCTGAGCAATGCGGCGCGTGCATCGAGTTCGAGACTTTCAAGATGTGCTTTGCGAGTGAGCACCGCAATTAGATCATTCCAGCGGCCCAGTTCTCGGTACTTGGCTGCCAACGCGTCGAGCACCTCGAGATTCGACGGCTCCAGCGTGAGAATGCTGTTGTAGGTGTTGATGACCATGACGTCGAGGTTGAGACGGTCACGGTAGATCTCCACAACCTCGAGCAGGCCCTGAACGCGCCCTTCTGTATCCTCCGCAGGCAGCTTCTCGACTTGGTCCTTGATCAGATCGAGCAGCGCGTTCCACTTGCCCGTTCGCTCATAGAGCCGCCGAAGCGACTCGGATGCTTCGATATTTGTCGGATCGCTGCGAAGAATGCTCTTCCAGCTATCGATTGCCTTCTCAGGGTTGTCCATGCTGCCTTCAGACAGCTGCGCAAGCTCCACCATGAGCTCTTGCCGGCGCTCGGGATCCGCGTTGCCGACGCTCTTGAGCGCCTGGCGGTACAGCTGCATGAGCTTGCCGGCCTGCTCGGTTTGAACGTAATACTCTTTGTAGAAATCGAGCTGAATTCGATGCGCCGGAGCGAGTTTGCGAAGGCGCGCAAAGTACTCCTCGGCCGCTTCCATATCCTCGAGTCGCTGCCAGTGCAACATCCCGATTTGAATCAGCATATCTACTTCGGTCTCGGCGCTCCCAGAACGGCGTTTGTTCTTGAGCGCATTGGCATACAGGGAGACGGCCGCGGGCCAGTTCTCTTGCTCCTGATATCGGTTTGCCAAAAAGCCAACTGCTCTCGAATTGCTCGGATCATCGGCAATGACCTGTTGCATGGCCGTCGTTGCCAATTCCGCATTGTTGAGCGGCCCCTGCCCCAGCTCCGCCAATCGAACCCAACAGGCAATACGGATATCGGGCTTGTCAGCAATTTCGACACAGCTTTGCAGGTGCTCCTGCAATTCATCCCAGCGTTTGGCGTCGCCAAGCAAGCGCGCGAGCTGCAGGGCTGCACGGTTGTTCTTGGCGTCGACCTCAAGTGCTTTGCGCAAGTAGGTCTCAACTTCGCTGGCACCTGGACTGTACCGAGCATAGGTCTCAGCAGCGGCGCGGTAGAGGGTTGTGGCAAGCTTGGGCTCGGTTGTGGCCTCCGCCTCTTCGATGTACTTGTCTACGATTTGTTCCCAGTGGACCTGAATCAGCTCAAGGTGCGTGAGAAGCTCTTTCACCTCCGTGTTGTCGGGTTGGAGTTGCAGCGCTTCATTCATGCACTGCAAGCTCGTATCGGCGTTGAGCAGGTCCTCGAAAACAACCTGCCCCTTGCCCACGAGTAGCGCTGCCTGTCGCTCGCCTCCTGCGTGCGCAAGCTCAAGATCAAAGAGCTTCACCGCCGTGTCCGAAGCGCCCTTGCCGCGCAACTGTTGGCGCGCTTCATCGAATGCAATCGCGGCTTCCGGGGTGCCCAAGACCTGCGGCCCTAGTTTCTGCAACTCCGCAAGCGCTTGTGAGTCGCTGGGATCGCTGCGGAGCATGACAAGGTACTCTCTAAACTCGGCCATTTCTCGCCAAATGTATCGCGCCACGCGGCAGCCAGACAACGGCCAGCCATTCGAGAATCGTTGGTCTGTGAATGCGACATGTGCGCACAACTCTCCACCGCCAGGTGAGCGACGTTTCTAGGGCCGCGATCCGTGCATGGGGCTACGGAGAGCGCTACCGTTGGGCCTGGTAGTTGCGGGTGAGTTCTGAAGGCAATGTGGGGCGTATCAACGCCGGCGAACTGGCAAACGAAGGCCCTTGGTCCCTGCTGCGCGTGTATCGTCGCGAGGTCCTCGCAGCGTGTTTCATGCTCTTGTGCACGGCGGGTCTCACACTCTCGCTCCCAACCGTGCTTGGCAAGACCGTGGAGGCACTCATCGGCCCCGATCCCGCTGGAGACGTTCCCACTCTTGCCATTTGGATGATCGGGATTGCGATTGTCGGGGCGTGCACCCGCATCGCATCTCGGGTCTGGCTCTTCAATGCAGCGCGAAACGCTGAATACGACTTGCGCTCAATTGTGTTCCGCCATCTGCTGACGCTGGACTCCAACTTCTATCGAGAACACTCCACAGGCGATGTGATGTCGCGACTCACCAACGACGTGCAAACCGTTCGTGCGCTTTGGGGACCGGGGCTTCTAAATATTGTAAACACGAGCTTTCTGGTCACTGTGGCACTTGTGCTGATGTTGCGCGTGGATCCTGTGCTCACCGCGTGGGCGCTGTTGCCCTACCCAAGCATGGTTCTTCTTGGCATGGGCTTTGGCCGACGTATCTACAAGAGCAGCCGAGCCGTACAAGCCCAACTCGGCACGCTCTCGTCATCCATTCAAGAAGACCTGACCGGCATCGCGATCATCAAGTCGTACAACCTCGAAGAGAATCGGGCTCGCAACTTCGAGGCCTCTTCGACCTTGCTTCTCGACCACAACATGGCGCTCACAAAGGTGCGTGGCCAGCTTGTGCCAACGCTAGGTGCGGTCGCCGCGCTCGGAACCGTCGTCATGCTCTTCATTGGAGGACGTCGGGTCATCGAAGGCCACATTACTCTGGGGCAGCTCATCGAGTTCAACGCCTACCTGGCTGCACTCGTCTGGCCAACGCTGGCGATGGGGTGGATGATTTCACTCTTACAGCGGGGACGAGCGTCGTGGGAACGGCTGGCTGTGGTGCTCTCGACTGTGCCGAAAATTACCGACGGTGATGGCCCAGCGCTCGATCCCGACACAACGCGTGGTGATGTGGAGATTCGGAACCTGCATCTGAGCCTGGGGGAAACCGAAGTGCTCAGCGGTGTGAGTCTGCGTCTCGAGCCTGGCACCACAACAGCCATTGTGGGCCGAACCGGTTCCGGAAAAAGCTCGCTAATCTCTACTCTGCCGAGGCTCAACGAAGTCGCCGACGGTAGCGTCTTTCTCGACGGACGCGACATTAACTCGCTGCCACTAGAGAGTCTGCGATCCTTGATAGGCTTTGCTCCGCAGGAAGCGTTCCTCTTCTCCACATCCATTGGTGACAACATCCGCTTTGGGGTCGACCGTAGGCCGCTGCCTCCGAAAGATGAAGAAGGCTACACTACTGCGATCGAGGAGGCTGCCAAGTACGCCGGGCTCACTCGCGACCTCGCCGCCCTTCCCGACGGCCTCGACACGGTGGTTGGCGAGCGAGGAATCACGCTCTCGGGCGGACAGCGCCAGCGTGTTGCCCTTGCTCGCGCACTCGCTACCCAGCCCAAAGTGCTGGTGCTCGATGATTCCCTATCTTCGGTAGATGCAGAGACAGAGCGAGAAATTCTTAGTCACCTCGGTGAGCTAATGAAGGATCGCACGTCGATCATTCTCTCGCATCGGCTGGCAGCAGTGCGACGAGCAGACCAAATCGCCGTTCTTGAGGACGGCAAGCTCGTGGAGCTTGGACAGCATGACGAGTTGCTCAAGCGCGGTGGTGTGTACGCCGAGATTTACGATACCCAGGTAAAAGAAGGAGTGCTCCTTGACTGAGCCCGCGCCAGCAACGCCAAAATCCGCTCACAAGAGTGAAGAGGTGCTGGGCAAGGCCTACGACAGTCGCCTGATGCTTCGGCTGTGGCGGTATGTGAGGCCGCACTGGGCGTTGCTCGCGCTCGCACTATTTCTCATTCCCGTCACGGTCGCCTTCGAGATTGCTCAGCCCTACCTGCTGAGCTTGGCCATCGATGTCTACATCGCTCATCACATTCCCGAGGGTCTGGGCAGTCTCGCGCTGCTCTTTGTGAGCTTCGTTCTGTTGCAGGCAATCTGCGCCTACGCCCAGCTCTACGCACTGCAACTGGCAGGTCAGCGATCGATGCACAGCCTGCGAATGGCAACCTATCGACACATCCTCACGCGTCGGCTGGCATTCTTCGATCGCGTTCCTGTCGGTCGATTGCTCACCCGCATGACCAACGATATCGAGAGCATCAACGAAATGTTCTCAAGCGGCGTGGTGACCCTAATCGCAGATGCAATTCGCCTACTTGCGATCGTGGCCATGATGTTCTACTTGAACGTCAAACTCACGCTCATCACCTTTGTAACCCTGCCCGCACTGATCGTCCTGGTTGGCTATTCTCGCAACCTCATGCGCGCCTCGTATCGACAGATTCGGGTCAAATTGGCAGCGATGAACAGCCATGTGCAAGAGCATCTGAGCGGCATAAAAGTCGTGCAGCTCTTCTGCCGCGAACGCGCCACCGCTGAGACCTACGAACGCATCAACAAGGAGTATCGCGAGGCCTACACCGGTTCCATTCGAGCCGACGCCAGCATGTACGCCATCGTCGAGGCAATCGGAATTTGCTCTGCAGCTGCGATTGCTTGGCACTCGGGCAGCGCTATCGGCGAAGGCGGGGTCACTGTTGGCCTGGTTGTCGCCTTCATCGAGTACGTCAATAAGTTCTTCATTCCAATAAAGGACTTCAGCGCGAAGTATGCAGTGATGCAGTCCGCCATGGCTGCCGCGGAACGCATCGTAAGCCTTCTGGACACCGAGGAAGAAGACGCCCCTGTCGCTCCGACCGAGGGCGATGAGGTCACAACGGATGCACAGGCCATCTCGTTCTCGGATGTTACGTTTAGCTATCGAATTGGTGAGCAGGTGCTCAAGGGCCTTTCCCTCGACGTGGCCCCCGGCCAAAAGGTCGCCGTTGTGGGGTCGACAGGTTCGGGCAAATCGACCTTGATCAAACTACTGGCGAGACTCTACGAGCCTGATGGTGGCAGCATCGCGCTCGCGGGGAGAGACATTCGCAGCATTCCCGCTGCGGAAATTCGTCAGCGCATTACCGTGGTCAATCAGGACGTCTTCCTCTTTGCCGGCAGCATCCGCGACAATGTGCGACTGGGGCATCATGAGGCCTCTGATGCTGATATCGATCAAGCGCTGGCGCAAATTGGAGCAGACCAGGTCGTGCGAGCGCTTGCCGATGGTGCAGATGCGCACGTTGCGGATCGCGGCGAGAACCTCTCCGCCGGTGAGCGACAGCTCATCTCCTTTGCGCGCGCGCTGGTTCGAGATCCGGAGATACTGATACTCGATGAGGCCACGGCCCACGTCGATCCCAAGACCGAATCGGTTATTGAAGCGGGTCTCGACACACTCATGGCGGGCCGCACAACCCTGGTCATCGCCCACAGGCTCTCCACAATCCGCAACGCCGACAAGATCATTGTTTTGGCCCACGGCGTGGTTGAAGAAGAGGGTAGCTACGAAGAACTCTTGGCGAGAGGCGGCGTCTTCGCTAAATTGGAGAAGAGCTTCTCTCGAGACCACTAGAGCCTCGATCGGCTAGGAGGCTGAAGCAAGACATGAGTGAAACGCAGATCAAGTCGCCAATGCAATGTCGGTTCAGGCCCGCGACTCGCTGCGCTATTTCGCCGCGTTTGGGCTTCTAGGATGCCAGTTCGCACACACTTCAATGTGGCGATTGTCCAGGCGCCAAAGTCCGTTCGGGCGCAAATGGCGACGCAATTGGGGCCCCTGTTGGTTGAGGGCACCGACCACCCTGCCGGCTCCACACTCTTTCTGCTTTGGCTTGAAGCTGGAGACGAGCTGGCGGACCTCGAACCGGGGTACGCACGTCTGGCAGTTTCAAGCAGTGCGCAGTTTGACCGGCTCACCGATGCCTTGGTGGGTGGCCTTGTGCATGGTTGGATTAGCCCGGAGGGGCTCCTACCTGGGCTCATGCGAGCATGCGTCTGCGCTTGGAAGCGATTTCTCGCTCAGCAGGACGCGCAGGCTTCATCTCCGCCCTCACATCTGGGTCAAGCTCTTGGCAATCCATTCGCGCCCAGAACCAAAGCTACCTCGCTGGCACCTGCAAGTTCCCCCGATCGGCATTTGCTGTCGCTGATGGTCAATTCGATGGCCGATGGGCTCATCATGACTGAGCGCCATCGTGATGAAGTGCTCATCAATCCCGCGGCTCGCGCCCTGCTCGAAATCTCACCGACGAGCGTTGTCACCCGCAGCTATCTTCAAGAACGGCTCGGATTCTATCCCTTCGACTTGGTCGCCACCACCCCGGATACCAGCGAGCTCGTTCGCGAAGAGCTGAGCATCGGCGAAAAACGTCTACACTCAACGGTGTCCCCCATACGCGAACCTAACGGAGAGCTTCTTGGCGTCGTAGTAGTTCTTAGGGATTTCACTGACACTCAAAACCTCGCACATCGCCAAGAAGAGTTCGTAGCTATCGTGTCGCACGAGCTACGTTCTCCGCTCACGTCGATTGGTGGCGCACTCGACATCGCACTGAGTGACTATGCCGGACGCCTCAACGACAAGCAGCGCCAGTACCTGAGTCTTGCGCGCGAGTCATGCAGCGCACTCAACCACATCGTTGACGACTTGCTCGATGTGGCGCGCTCCGAGAATGGAGGCATGGCCATTCACTTCGCCCCAGTCGATCTCAGCGAAATCGTCACCCAGGCAATGCGCCAGTACCGAGGCTCAGTGGAGGCCAAGCAAATCAATCTGAAGCTCATCGCCGGTGATGGCGATATGCGAATTTCGGGTGACCGGTATCGGCTCACCCAGGTGCTCAACAATCTGCTATCAAACGCCATCAAGTTCACGCCCCGTGGAGGCCAAGTTGAGATCGAGACCTTTGGACCGTCGGTGAGTTCTTCCCACGTTGGGATTTCGGTCTACAACAATGGTGATGCGATTGCTGACGAGGCCAAAGAACGCATCTTCGAGAAGTTCGAGCAGATTCGCAGTTCTTCGACTCGGAGAGTCGGTGGCAGCGGGCTTGGGCTGGCGATTTCGAGGTCGATCATCGAAGCGCATGGAGGTCGTATTTGGGCTGAGCCCAGAGAGCGTGGCGCCAAGTTCGTCTTCACCCTACCGGCGACTACGGAGAGCCCCGCCCTATCCCCACCTACGGGCGAATTCGACAGCGGCCTGGAAGCTGTCCCGCGCAGTGGGAAGAATGTCTTACTGGTCGATGCCGACCGCCACTCGAGTCTGATACTCAAAGGAATCCTCATGTCGGCAGGCCACTGCGTCGAGGTTGCCGACACACCTGACCTGGCCCTTGCACTGGCCCGCAAGCGGCCTCCCGTATTGATTGTCGTACACGCTTCGCCAAAGCACTGGGATCCGCATGCGCTCCTTGAGATCATCAAGCACGATGCCGAGACACGACAGTGCTCTGTCTTGGTGCTCAGCCAAGGAGACCTTGCTCCGCTGCGCCTCGCCTGCCCAAATGTCATGGCTCTGCCAGTGGACCCACCCCGCTTTCACAAAGAGTGCGACCGCCTCATTCAAGAGAGCATGGCCGAAGCTGGCAACCGGGTGCTCGTTGTGGATGATGATCCGGCAATTCGCACCATCTGCGCGGAGGTCCTGCGTCACGCAGGCATGAGCGTTCGCATCGCGCCCGATGGTATGAGTGCGCTGGATGAGGCTCGCAGGTTTCGACCCAACTTGATACTGCTCGATGTGATGATGCCTGATATGGATGGCTTTCAAACCGCAGAGAATCTGAAGTCCGATGCACTCACAGCGATGACTCCAATCATCTTCCTCTCGGCACTGGGTGAGACGAGTGACAAGGTCAAGGCTTTCAACCTTGGGGCTGAGGACTATGTACAGAAGCCCTTTGTGGCAGCGGAACTCATTGCCCGAGTTCGCAAGGCGCTCGACCGAAGCGATCGAGAGCTGGGCGCGTCGCCAACAACGCAGCTTCCAGGAGGTGGCGCGATCGAAGCCGAATTCACAACACGTCTCGGCGATCCAGATGCGGTGTTCTGCTACCTCGATCTCGACAATCTCAAGGCCTATAACGACTACTACAGCTATGCAAAGGCCGACAGCATCATTCGCCAGACAGGAGATTTGATTCGCGATGTTCTCGCGCAAACCGGCAACCCCGAGGACTTCATCGGCCACATCGCGGGGGACGACTTCGTCTTTGCAACATCGCTGGCTCGCGTGGATGGAGTTTGCATTGCCATGTGCAGCGCATTCGACAGACTCGTGCCGCTCAACTACGATCGCATCGACCGCGACAAGGGCTACATCGAAACGCGAGACCGCTACGATGAGCTGCGTCGCTTCCCACTCATGAGTGTTTCCATCGCCGCAATCACCAACGCCTCACAGCGCCGGCTCAATTACACCGAGCTGGCCAAGGCCAGCGCAATAGGGAAAAAGCTTGCCAAGGCTGTCGCGGGTTCCAGCTATGTGCGTGATGAGGAGTTGGTTTGGCAAGCCTACAAGCCCAAGTAAGCGGCACCTAAGACGCGAGGATGGCGCTTACTGGAACAAGTGACTGAAGCCAATGCAGACGAGCAACACCGCTTGCGGGAGTTCGTTCACAGGCAAAGCGCGAACAACGAGCTTGCTGAGGCACTAGAAACCCAGTTCGACGTTTAGTGAGCGCGCTGCCAGAACTAAGGGGCCATCTCGCTGCACCTGCTTGAGTTTGGCGGTCGCTTGCTCTATCGCCACGTCGACAACTTCGCCCCCGCGATACGCTGCCACTCGTCCATACTTTCCCGCCGCCAAGAGGTCTACAGCGGCCACACCAAAACGGGTTGCGAGCAAGCGGTCAAACGCGGAAGGCGTCCCACCGCGCTGAACGTGCCCAAGCACTGTCGTCCTCACATCAAAGGAGGTGCGTTCTCGAATGAGTCGCGCGAGATGGTCACCAGCGCCCCCGAGCTGTGCCTGCTGTGTTGCATCGGCTTCTCGTTTGGTGGAGAAGTCCTCTCCCCGCGGCTTTGCACCTTCGGCAACGACGATGATCGAAAAGGAACACTCGGATTTGTGTCGCCGGCGAAGGGTCGAGACCACCTTGTCGATGTCGTAGTCAATCTCGGGAATTAGAATTGCTTCCGCCCCCGATGATAGCCCTGCATTCATCGCGATCCAGCCAGCGTAGCGCCCCATGACTTCG
Source organism: Kofleriaceae bacterium (assembly GCA_024762925.1). Taxonomy (GTDB): domain Bacteria; phylum Myxococcota_A; class Polyangia; order Haliangiales; family Haliangiaceae; genus NORP324. The sequence goes on from JANTGM010000031.1 coordinate 41,797, forward strand.
CAGATGATGATGCGATCGTGACTCTCCGCTGTGCTGTGCAACCTATCAATGGCATTCACCGCGATATTCACAGCGGTCTGATAGCCAATGGTGTACTCGGTTGCCTCAAGATCGTTGTCAATCGTCTTTGGAATGCCAACCACTTCCACACCCATCGCCATCATTCGAAGGGCGATTCCCTGGGTGCCATCGCCACCCACCACAATCAGCCCTTCCAGTCCAAGGTCGCGATAGTTTTCCAGGCAGCGCTCTGAGACATCAGCCACCACCTCAGTCCCATCAACGCCAACAACAGGGTATGCAAAGGGATTGGCTCGATTGGATGAGCCCAGTATGGTGCCACCTCGATCGAGCAGGCCCCTGACCGCGCTTAGGGGCAGCGGCATGGTCTCACACTCGTAGAGTCCCTTGAACGCATCACAGATGCCAACGACATCAAATCCGTATGTGATGGTTGCGTGCTTTACGACGGCCCGAATGGCCGCGTTGAGCCCTGGACAATCTCCGCCACCTGTCAAGATTCCAATGCGTCTTCTCATAGCCCCACAGTAGGTGATCGCCAGCTATGGCAACAAGCTGAGATGGTGCAAACGGGATCCGCCGTTTCCCTTTGACTCGCCCTCGCTTGCCGGAGTAACAGTAGCCCATGCCTAGCATGGATGGTCTCAAAGTTGTTCTCTCCAAGATTCACGGGTATGGAATCGTCGCGCTTCGCCCCTTCAAGGCCGGCGAACGACTCGTCACTGGCGACGGCGTGCTCTACCACGAGGACCAGGAGTTTGATGACACCTACGCCTTGGTCTACTCCGACGCCGAAGACGAAAACGAAGATCCAGATCGATACTACGATCTCATCGACCAAACCCGCTGGATCAATCACGCGTGCAGCCCAAACACCGAAGTGATGACCGACTTAAACCCAGCAAGCGGCGAACCCTACGCGTGGTGGACGGCACTTCGCGACATCGAGGTTGGAGAAGAACTCACGTACGACTACGCGTTTTCGGGACATTTGGCAGAGCCCTGCAACTGCGACAGCAGCGCCTGTATCGGGCTGATTGTCGATCCAGACGAGCTGGAGGACGTTCCAGAAAACCTGCAGCCGCTCATCAAGCACGACCGGCTTAGTGCACGACGCGCACAAGTCGAACTTGCCGACCTGTCTAGCGAACGAGTGGCAAGCGCCGCTGCGGTGTCCCGGTAAGCGCGAAGAGAGCACCCGCAACGGCTCCGGCAATTGGAGGTGTGGCGGGTTCGCCAACGCCTCCATGTGCGGCGTTCGACTGCACGATCGTGGTTTCCACCTTGGGCATCTCGTTCATGCGAAGCACCTGGTATCGATCGAAGTTGCCTTCGACGACTCCACCGTTTTCGAACTGGATGTTGCCATAGAGTGCTGCGCTCAAGCCGTAGACAATGCCGCTTTCCATCTGTGCCTCGATCGTGAGCGGATTGATCGTCTGCCCGCAATCGATGACACAGGTGACCTTGTGAACGCGAGGCTTGCCCTTCTCAATTGAAACCTCGGCTACCTGAGCACAGAAGGACCCAAACGACTCACACGCGGAGATGCCATGGGCGTGTCCTTCGGGCAGCGTTTTGCCCCATGCGGCTTTCTCGGCCGCCATTTCCATCACTGCGCGCAGGCGTGGATTGTCCTGCACTGCATTGTCCTTTCCGAGTCTTGCGATCTGGGTGTCCAAGCGAAACTCCAACGGGTCGCGTCCTGCGGCCTTGGCAGCCTCATTCATGAAGCCATCCACAACAAAGCCGTTCTGCGAGTGGCCAACCGAACGCCAAAACCATGTAGATATTGGCATCCTTACATCGCTCCAGGTGAGGCGCATATCCGGTACGGCGTACTTGATGCAACCTTCCACCGAACTGCCATCGATGCCACCACGTAGCGGACCAAACTGGCTGAGAATCGATGGCGATGCGATGCGATGCTCCCAGGCGACAAGCTTGCCTTTGGCTGGATCCACAGCAGCGCGAAAGGTGTTGAGGGCTGCAGGGCGGTAGTGATACCCGCGAATGTCCTGCTCTCGATCCCAAATGAGCTTCACGGTCTTGCCCGAAGCTACGGCCGCTTCGACTGCCTCCACAACAAAATCGGCCTTGGAGCGGCGACCAAATCCGCCACCGAGCAGTTGCCCATTCAAGAAAACTTGCTCCACATCCAAGCCAATGACCTTGGCGGCAGCTTGCGCGGCCGAAGTGCCACTTTGGGTTCCCGTCCAGATATCGCATCGGTCTTGCGCTATCGCGACCGTGCAGTTTTCGGGTTCCATCGGCGCATGTGCGAGGTAGGGAACAAAGTACTCAGCCTCAATGACCGTCTCGCTCTTGCCGAGAAGCGATGTCGCTTTGCCCACGGAAAACGCTTCTTTTCCCGTCCTGACCGCCTTCTGCATCGCTGACTCGATGCTCACCTGAGACAACGTCGCATTGGGCTGCTCCCACTCGACCTTGAGCGCATCACGGCCCTTCATCGCGGCCCACGTGTGATCAGCGAGAACGACGACACTAGAAGAAGTCTGAACCACATCGCGAACGCCCTCGACCTTGAGAGCCTCGGAGTCGTCGAAGCTCTTCACGATGCCACCTACGCTTGGCGCATGCACGCTCTTGCCAATGAGCATTTCGGGCTGTCGAATATCCATCCCGTACGAAGCAGTGCCGGTCACCTTGGCAAAGGAATCGAGACGCAGCGTGGGCGTGCCCAGCACCAGCTCCTCTCGAAGTGGCGCATCGGCTGTGAGTGAAAGTCCCGACGCCTTCGTGGCAACCTCTCCGAAGCGCACGCTCTTGCCACCCTTGGCCCATTGCACCTGGGATTCAGACGTTTCGCATTCGTCCTCGGGAGCGCCCATCGCCTCAGCAGCTGCTGCGATGAGCAGCTTGCGCGCAGTAGCTCCAACAACCCGAAAGTTGTCGAACCCTGTGCGAACTGTTGTCGATCCACCTGTGCTTTGCCTGCCAAAGGCCTTGGTGTCGAGAGGGGCGGTTGTCGCAACTGCGTTCTTCCAAGCGCCACCGAGTTCTTTCGATATCACCATGGGGATTGCCGTGTGCACACCCTGGCCCATTTCGGCCTCTGGCACGGAATACGTGATGACATCGTTCTCGGCGATGTGTATCCACGCAGAGAGCGTGCCGCCACCTGAGCCCGCAATGGGTGGCGCCGTGGTCTCCGATGGCGTCGCCGATGAGATTGCATCAGAACGTTTCTTAGCTACGGCCTCGCCCTTCGATTCCACATTTTCCTTGCTCCTGCAGCTAGGTAGCGCCATGACGAGCAGCCCACCTTGCCCTGAGAGTCGCAAGAATGACCTGCGGGTGATCATTGCTCTTCCCCCTTTTGCATATACTTTGCGGCTTTGTGCACCGACTTCCGAATGCGGTTGTAGGTTCCGCATCGGCAAATGTTGCCCCGCATAGCCTCATCAATATCCTGATCGCTCGGCCTTGGATTTCGCTTGAGCAACGCGTAGGTCGTGAGAATCTGCCCTGGCTGGCAGTAGCCACACTGCGGCACGTCTTCGGAAATCCACGTTTCCTGAATCGCATGAACCACAGCGGTGGTCCCCTGTTCCGGTTCGCGCATCGCCGTGAGCCCCTCAATGGTGATAATCTTTGCCTTTCCTACATCGGAAATCGCCAGCTGACAGGACACCATCTCCACGCCATCGAGAAGCACTGTGCATGCGCGACACTGTGCAACTCCACAACCAAACTTCGATCCCGTGAGACCAAGAATGTCGCGTAGCACCCAGAGAAGAGGCATGTCCTCAGGTGCGCTCACCGTCATGGCCTCGCCGTTTATGTTGAGTGAATAGTTCGCCACTGGCCAATGGTACCCGCTTTGGGGCTAAAGGGCGAAGGTGCGTATTGATTATGGACGCGCGTGGCTGAGCGCCAGCGCGAGTTCGTCGGCAGCAAAGGGCTTTGCCAAGACATCCACGTCATCGCTAGCAACCAGCGCTTCAATGCGCGGGTCTTCGACATTTCCCGAGACCATGATGATTGGCAGTTCTGCGTCAATGCTGCGAATCATTCGGCATGCCTCATCCCCACTTCGGCGAGGCATTTGCAAATCGAGCATCGCCAAACAGATTGGGACCTTTGAGTTCTCGAGAAGCTCAACAGCTTCAACACCATCGTGGGCTTCGATGACCTCGTAGCCAAGGCGCCGAAGCAAGCGACTGGTGTGCCTACGCACCAGAGGCTGGTCTTCTGCAAGCAAGATGTGCCGCCCCTGACCGCGAGGGGCGATGGCCCGGGTTTGTGAATCGGGTGCAGCCGGCGTATTGGCGTTCTGCGCGCTGGCACCCTGGCAAGGCAGGTAGACGGAGACGGAGGTTCCCTCACCAAGCTTGCTTTGAATATCGATCGACCCTCCGTAGTTCTTCACGATGCCATATGTGGTCGCCATTCCGAGTCCGGTGCCGTGCCCCTCTCCTTTTGTCGAGAAAAAGGGTTCAAAAACGCGCTGCCGAACCTCGTGACTCATTCCAACCCCGGTATCTTTAATGCGAAAGCACACAAAGCGGCCAACTCTCTCGCTGTCGGGAGGAAGTTGGTCGCAGACCTCGACCGTTAGGGTGCCACCATGTGGCATTGCGTCACGCGCATTGATGCAGAGATTCATCAAGACCTGAACCAGTTGCCCTCGTTCTGCGACAACGAGTGACTGACTCGAATGCTCCGTCCGAACGCGAATTCTTTGGTCAAAGGTACGCTGGATGAGACGAGTCACTTCGTCGGCAACGTCTGATGCCTTGACTAAGTCGTTTGCTTGATCACCCTGTCGCGCAAAACTAAGAAGTTGTCTGGCGAGGTCCGCGCCGCGCTCGGATGCGGTCATGATGTCTGCGGTGGTCTCTTCGAGATTGGAAGCATCGCCCTCTTCGAAGTCGTCGACGAGGCAGCTGGTTGCACCAACGATGGCCATCAGTACATTGTTGAAGTCATGGGCGATGCCAGAAGCCAGTCGCCCCAGCGATTCGAGTTTCTGTGCCTCTAGTGCCCGTTGGTAGTCCGAGTCGTAGGGACGAAAGAGGATGACCTCGCCGCGCCCCAGGTCGATGCGGTCACCAAAGCGCAGCACCGCTGAGTCGCGTTTTACTCCGTTGACGAGAATGCCATTGACACTCTTGTTGTCATGCACGACCCAACCCTCTTCAACCTTGAGGATTCGCGCATGCACACGCGAGATGTGACTACAGGGGATATGCAGGGAGCAATCGCTCCCACGGCCAACGGTTATCTCTTCGTGATCAAGTATTCGAGTGCTGGTATTGGAGACTCGCTCGGAGACGTGAACGATGCAAGCATGAGGCTCCTTGTGTTCGCCGGCGGCCCTCTCTCGCACCATGACCGATGTCATGGTGTCGGCTTCATTCCAGCTCTCGCCCATTGTATAATTCTAGGCCGTATAGGAGCCCACCACAAGCCCGAGAGTTTTACTGAGATCCTATCTTTGGTAGGTGAGCCTCAAAGCGAAACGACCACTTCAGAATCTGCTGAAGTGGTCGATAGCGTGTCGGCTTGCGCCATTCTAACGCAGCCAGACTAGCTGATACGTCGCCGTCTAAAGAAGCCGAGAACGAACAGCAAACCAAGCCCAGCGAGAAGCGAGTTGCGCTCGCCATCGTGTAGGTGTGGCGAAGAAGCGGCATGGCAAAACCCACCTCCGCCGCTGCGCAGCTCAACCCGGCAGACTGTCGTGTTGCCATCATCTAGCGATGGCAGACAGAAGAAACCATTGTCGTTGTCACAAGTGTCAGCTGCAGTGTCACACTCAAAAGCACAGAACGAGTTCTCGCAGAACCCAGAGCGACACTCACCTGGAGAGGTACATGCGGCACCTTGTGAACCAGGTGAGATTCCCTCATACACGCAGCGGTTCTCGCTACTACATGTCATGCCAGCTGGGCAGCTCCCGACGTCGGCCTGGTCACAGGGCTTGTCGCAATAGGTGAAGCTCGGGTCATCCGTCGCAGCAATGCACGCACCAAGCTCTTCGCAGTCGCCATCATCCTCGCAGCCTTCACCACCAAAAGAACCAATGGAACAATCCCAATCGCGGGTGTCACAGACTTCTTCGCAAGTGCCGTTGTAGTCGCAAGCGTCGCAACCACCAGCTTCACAGCCGCCGCTCACGTACTTGATAAACGGCTCCAGAAAATCGGCGGCGACAACATCCACGCGTTGGCGATTCGCGTTTTCATCACACTCTTGCTGGGTTGTTGTGACAGTGACGAGCTCGGGGCCATTCCCAAAGTCCATGAAGCCTGGTCCACCGCCATCGGCGTAGCAGGTCGTAGCCTCCGGTGTCCCTGCCGTAAGACGCGTTGGGCTGATGCTGACAATCGGCGTCGACACGACATTGCGTGCAGTAAACTCTTCGAGGGTGCCCGCTGCGTCGTCTTCTTTGCCAAAGCCAACAAATTCAATTGGCATCCCAATGTGCTCTTCGCCAAGCGGGTCGGTGTGAAGCACAACCGGAGTCACAGCTGGTGACGGCACCTCGGTAAGGTGCAACAGGGCAAAGTCGTTCTGGCCGCGGAACTCCGGGTTGTAATAGCGATGCATCGTCAGACCTTTGACGGTCATCGGATCCTCGTTGAAATCGTTGTCTAGGTAATACTCCGTAGAGCCACCGATGCTCCCGCCAAACTGCACATAGACCGAAGCGGCATCTAGGAACTCATCGGTAAACTCATCATCGAGCTGAGCTTCGAGATTTGCATTGAGACAACCGGCAGCGGTCAACACCGTCTTCTCTTCGACCAAGACACCTGTGCAATACCGATGCTCGGTGCGCGCGATCTCGTTGTTGCCGCTGGGCAAGAGAATCGTGATGCCAGCAACAGCGGCGTAATGGTCCTGACCTTGCGCAGGGCCACCTCCTGTTGTGGCTTGAGAGGTGCTTGCAACCTCGCCCTCGCGAAAGTCTCCCGAGTCGAGTTGGCAAGCAGCCAAGCTCGCCGCCAGGCTCAGGAACATCGGTGCCGATAAAAGCTGATTTCGTCGCATCGCAGGCATTCTCCACATACTCGTACTCAGGGTCAACACGCCCAAGGTATAGGAATTGCCCGGCTTGGATTCAAACCTCGACTACTAACAGCACCTATTTCCTAGCCACCTGCGGCAATCAGTCCCTCACAGCAGAGCTGTTCCGCCATGAGAATGCAGCCTTTTGCCGCTCCCATCTTCGTATTGTGTGACACCAACACGAATTTCCAACCATTTTCCACAGTTGCGTCTGGTCTCAGTCGGCCGACCACGGTGGTCATTCCATCCCCTGCGTCACGATCAAGGCGAACCTGAGGGCGGAAGGGATCGGAACTGAGGTGGATGAGCTTCTCAGGTGCAGAGGGGTATCCAGCGCCTAGGACCGATGCCCCCTGCTCGGCCCACGCGGCGGCAATCTCCTCAGCCGTGACAGCTCGGGAGAGCTTGAGGTGAACCGCTTCTGTGTGGCCTTCCAATACGGCGACACGGGTACAGGTTGCAGAAATTCCAAAACTTGCGGGAACCACCGAGTCGCCTTTGAGCTTGCCCAAGACCTTGAGCGTCTCGGCTGCAACCTTCTCTTCCTCCTTCGGAATGTGCGGAATGATGTTGTCCACAACGTCAAGTGCCACAACTCCCGGTGAGCGACCCGCACCACTCACCGCTTGCATCGAAACCATGTGGACAGCTTCGATCCCAAAGGCCTTGTGAAGCGGCGCAAGTGTTATCGCCAGGCCTACTGTCGTGCAGTTGGGATTGGGCGCGACAAACCCCTTCCAACCACGCGTCTCGACCTGCTTTTTGAGAAGCGCGATGTGGTCCGGGTTGATACCGGGAAGCAGCAGAGGCACATCATCTTCGTAGCGATAGGCCGAAGCCGTTGAGATAACGGGCGTCGTCTTTGCATACTGCGCCTCGAGAATCTTGGCGGGCCCGGCGTCCACTGCCGTGAAGACCACGTCCACCTTGGTTGCATCGAGTTGCTCAGCGTCTTCGACCACCATGGAAGCAAAGGCCTCGGGAAGCTCACCGCCGCCGTACCAAGAAATCTGGCCCGACTCTGAGCGAATCGAGTCCGCATAGGACTTGCCAGCGGAGCGGGCAGACGCAGCGAGGCTCACAACCTCGAACCATGGGTGTTCTCGGAGTGCCCCCAAAAACTCTTGGCCTGCGACACCGGTTGCGCCCACGACGGCGACACGAACTGTTTTCCCTTGAGGTAACGACATTGGCAACACCGAATGAAGCACGATTGTGCACGGCGGTCAAGACGAGGCTTTCGAGGACTAAGACTTATTCTTAGCTCACCAAAGTGCGGCGAAGGCAACAATGAGCCCGCTGCCCAAGAGGTTCATGACCATAAGTGCGTCAAGAACAACGCCATACGCCTGCATCTGAGCGCGCAGCGGTGCGCGACCGGGCTTGCGTTCCAGATCCAATCCCGCGTCTTCGCACACTTTCGCGACCTCCTCGAAGCGGTCCCAGTCGTGCCGCGCCAGATACCACGGCGCACCAGAGTTGCGAATCACCGCCAGTCCACGCTCGTAGAGATGAAGCACCTTGATCCGATCGGGCCCAATGCGGAACCCAAGATCGCCCCAGCCCCACTGAATCCCACCGGCGTCAATACGCACAATCGCGCTGCGGACCGCCCAGCCGACGGCCGCGATGCTCACGCAAACCAGCGGAAGAACAATGAAGGTCGCAGAGTTGTTGAGGTTCCCCCGAACAAGCGAAAACGTTATCGCCGCGTCAATGCTCGACATGATGAGTACCGCACGCGCGAGCCGCTTTGGCCCCCGACGCGACCGAAACTCGCCGAGAGCGGGGCCGGCAAAATCGCGACCAGGTGGCGCATCCACCACACTCACGTTAGGTCCGCCAACGCTCTCAATAGATCCTCGCGCAGCGCCTCGCCTTGAGTCGCCGACAGCTTGTTGCCATCCGCCTGCACGTAGAAGGTGTCTGCGACCCGGTCCCCTTCGGTGCTCACCATCGCCCAGTGAATGTCCAAGCCGTGCTGGCTCAGGGCTCGTGTTAGTGCATGCAATAAGGCAATTGCATCGCTGGTGTGCACTTCAATCACCGAGTAGTCACTTGATTCTGCATCGAAGATTTTGACCTCGGAATCCTCACGCTGCGAGATTTTTGGCTTTTCGAAATAGGTCTCATTGCGACCCGCGAGCAGCTTCTCGACAAGGTCGGCCCGAGAGGCACTCGCCATCATATCACGCAAGTCGCGTTCAACCTTTGCCCAGCGTTTGTCATCACTCGGAATCGGCTGCGCGTGTTCATCGCGTAGCATGAAGACTTGAATGGCCACACGCCCTTGGCCCGAATTCATCGATGCGGTGGATGCTGAGTCGATGCTAATGCGATGTGCTGCCAGCACTCCCGCGACATAAGAGAGCACGGCATGCGAATCTTCCAGGACACAGACAAGCTCGGTTTGCCCGCGCCCCACGATCATGCGCACGCCAATCGCCGCCTCCACACTTTCGTCTTCCCAACGCAGCACGCACTCCACCAGGCGAGAGAGTTGCCGCGCACTCAGTGCGTTGACAAAGCCCGGTTCGAGTTTGTCGACGACAGCGGCAGCCCGAGCCGCCCGCCGCGGCTCCCGTCCCTGCTCCGAAACAATTTCCACGGCCCGACGCCGTGCTTGCCAGCGGTGAATCGCTTGCTCGCTCTCCATCGAGGAGTCGCTCTCAAACGTGTCCAGTGTTCGCAGATAGAGGTCGGATAGCAGTTGGTCCTTCCAAGAGCTGAGATTGCCTGGGGCGGTCATCGCCGTATCGCAGCGCGTGAGCAGGTAGAGATTCGTCAGAGCACTTGCATTGCCAACAAGCTGCGCGAACTTGCTAATGACATCTGGGTCGCTCAAGTCTCGCCGCTGAGAAATGTGTGACATGGTCAAGTGCTGCCGAACGAGAAAGTCCACCATCGAGACATCGGCCTCGGCCATGCCCAAGCTGATCGCGATGCTGGAGGCCATCTTCGCACCGTTTTCGGCGTGGCCGGCGCCTAAGGGTTTTCCTACGTCGTGAAGTAGTGTTCCCAAAAAGACCGCTTCGGTTGACTCGAGCCGTTTGTATGCCGCCATTGCCGTTGCGCCTTCCGGTCCAAGAAGTCCTGCGCCAGTCTTCTTTAGAAGTTCGACGGCCTTGAGCTGATGATGGTCAACGGTGTAGACGTGGTAGAGGTCGTGCTGGACGCGCCCAGTACAGGGGCCGAATTCTGGCATCAGGGCTGCGAGCAAGCCAAGGTCGTGCATCTGCCGCAACAAGGACTTTCCTCGTACCCGGCCCGAACTCTGGTCGCGCAAGTCGGTGAGGGCGTCTAGAAAATACCGTGAGGCCTTTGGATCCCCGCTGAGCGCATATCCACTCTTGGCAACTTGTGCCTCGATGAGTTCTTGGGTGTGACCATAGAGACGCAAATCATGTTGGAGCGCCACGCGAAAGTATCGAAACATCTCTGCGGGCTGGTCGGCAAAGATGGCTGGATCGCGGACAGCCAGTTTCCCATTCCAACTCAGAAAGCTGTGGTCGATCTTGTGAATGTGCGGCTTGCGGCGCGCTGGAACGGTCGCACTTTCGATGAGGCGATTTGCCACTCGCTCGATGCCGCGCCCCACCAAGTAGTACTTGCGCATCAGCGTCTCAACCGCTGGCGCCACTGCGGGAACAATGCGTCCTTCCGGGGCGACGACGTAGGGGAAAAGCTCCGGGGCAATCGCCTCTTGAATCTCGAAGCTCAGCTGGTCTGTCGCGCGTCCGGCCTCCAGCTGCACCAAACTGCGAATTTGTAGTAGAAAATCGAGACCGCGCTCTAAGACTTCCAACTGCCGGCCCGTGAGTTCTCCCATGGGGACCAACTCGGAGAGTGCAGCGACGTCCCATCGTGCGCGTGCCGCCCAGTGGGCCGTTTGGTAATCGCGAAGGGCGCCGATGCCTTGTTTGATGTTCGGCTCCAGAAGGTTGAGCGAATCCCCGTAGCGGTCGTAGCGCTTGCCTCTCTCCTCCTGGAGCATCAGCAAGAACGTGTTGGCATTGCCACCTGGCGCCACCGAACGCCTCGTCGCCGTAACCAAGTCCTGGAACGTCGCTGAATCGCCAACCACCAACCGGGCATCCAGAAGAGCAGTGGCCGTGGGGAGGTCATCTCGGGCCAGTGCTGCTGCCGCGCTGCAGCTCCGCACCGCATGCCCAACCTTCACCTTGGCGTCCCAAAGCGGATAGAGGATCTTGTCCGCGAGTTCGGTCGCAAGCCCCTCCTGGGAAGCCTCTGCCAAGATCACAAAATCAATATCAGAATAGGGACAGATTTCCTCGCGGCCCCAGCCCCCAAGGGCCACAAGCGCAAAGCCGGCCCCCCGTGCCGCGGGAATCTCCTCCAGGGCATCCTCCCAGAGTCCCACAACAAGGGAATCGTAGCTTTGAGAGAGGCGACGGCAGGCCTCGATCCCGTCCATACCATCGGCCAGGTCAGTGGCCATTTGCACGCGAGCACGCGCAATTCGCTTGGCGCCATGCGGAACCTGGACGGAGGTAGTCTCGGCGACCATGGGCTGTAGCGTAACAAAGAACGTCGGCAAGCTTAACCGGGCTTTGACGAGCCTTCGCAGCTGGTCTAGGGTACGCGGGCAACCATGGCTACCATCGAACTTGCCCACCTCTCGGACCACCTCGAAGAAGACGATCTTGAGGCCACCCTTGAAGCAGTACTAAGCGAAAGCGGCACCACATTCACCTCTTCCGACGAGGAAGATAGTGAAGTGCTTGAGTCCACAATCGACGACGATGTCTTCACCGATTTTCGCGACCGTCTAGAGGCCAATGATCTCGACGCCGACGTCTACGTCCCAGTGGAGTTTGATGACATCGTCAACGTGGGCGAGCTCCGGGTGGCTTCGACACACGCACTGCGACTTGTGCTCGACAGCCTTCGGGAAGACTTCTTTGTGGAGGATGAAGAAGCGGAGGAAACGGAAGAAGACGATATCGACGACGACTTCGAGCGCGACCTCGCAGACAACGATGAAGCTTCGAGTTACTACGCCGACGAAGATGGCGGCATTGAAATGAAGGATGAGCAACTTCGCCATGTGTGGCGAGCGGTGTTTCGCGCGAGCCGAGAGTCCATCGAGCGAAACATGCCACTTTTTCTCAACGACTAGTGTGCGGCTCAGAGGAATAGAAATGTGCTGGCGACGGGAGCTCGTTCTTTGACAAGGCGCGAAGGACGACCTTGCTGGGGCAAGGAAGGA
>JANTGM010000032.1 GCA_024762925.1 Kofleriaceae bacterium
AGGACGACCTTGCTGGGGCAAGGAAGGATCTGAGCAACGATGAGCCGAAGGCGTTCAAAGGGCGAAGAACCGAGCCAGGGCGTTCTATGCCTCTGGAGCCCACACTAGTGCCAAGTTTAGGAGCATAGATTTCCTCTCACAGGCTTGGTTCTCTGGAAAGGCGCGAACGACGACCTTACCGGGGTAAGTAAGGGCTGAGCAACGAAGGGCGCTGGCCATGCCAGTTCCTTGCTGGGAACGCGAAGCACGAAACAGCGCGTCAAGAGGGCAAGAAAGCGAGCGAGAGGTTTCTGTGCTCGCGGATCTGGCACTCATGTTCGGATTCGGCTGGTCTTGCTCGTCTGAGGCATGCATACTGCGACAAAGATCCACACTGAGGGGAATTTACATATGTTGAAGAGACGACTTGGACTTTCTGCTGCACTGCTACTCACTTGCTCATCAATGTTCGCTTGTTCGTCTGATGACGATGGCAATCCCAGCAACATTGACGGGGGAAACAGTGACGTCACCGATGCTGATGTTGGTGGCGCCGACGCTGACACCCGTTCTGGAGATTCCTTCTCGGTAACCTGGGGCCCCTATGACGTTGAGTCTGGTGTTGAAGACACCAAGTGCATGATTCGCCGGGTCAACAACGACCGCAGTATCCATGTTGGAGAGATTCACAATGTTCTTGGCAATGTCTCTCACCACTTCATCATCTACCGGATCGCCGAAGGCGAAGAGAGCACCGAACCATTCGCATGTCAGCCCTTCGCCGATGTCCTAAACCCCACCGCAGGTGCACCGCTCATGGTCACCCAGAAGGCCGACGAGATACTCACGCTTCCCGATGGGGTCGCATTTTCGTTCGAGCCAAACCAGCTTGTGCGACTTGAGCTTCACTACCTCAACGCAACCCCAGAGACGCAGTCGGTTGAGGTCACTTCGACCTTCACCACGGTTTCTGATGCTGACTTCGAGCACGAGGCCGATTTCCTCTTTATTGGAAACCCCGACATCGACCTTGCTCCAGGTGAAATCTCGACTCTTGGACCACACTTCTTGCCTCTGCCCGACGATGTCGTAGGGGCCAACATCTTCGGCATTACTGGGCACACCCACGAGCTCGGAACCGACGTCACCGTTGCCTACCAAGAGGGCGAGGGCGGAGCTGAGACGATGCTCTACGACATTGAGAACTATGATTGGGAGGAGCCACCCACGATCCTTCTAGACCCACCTCAAGTTATCGGCGCAGATGGTGGTTTCAACTTCAGCTGCTCGTGGCACAACACAACACAGTCTCAGGTGACATTCGGTGAGGGAGTTGCTGAGGAGATGTGTTTCTTCTGGGCGTACTACTACCCGAGCAATGGCGCTCGCGTCTGTGTGCACAGCGAGCAGGCACCGCAAGTTGCCACGGATTTGTGTTGCCCTGGTGATGCGCTTTGCGCGCTTCTCGACGGACTGCTGTAACAATCCGAGAAATAGCGCTCTGCTGAGGAGAATGCTGCCAAGACTCTCGAGTCCGAGCAGCATTTTCCGCTTTCGGACGTGTCAACGAGCGCTCTTGTTGGGGGAAATGCACTTCGCTTCGCCTGGGGATTGGCTATACTTCCCAGGCTGAGTTCTGGTTTGCCGGATACCAAAGAGATAGCTTCCTTAGACACGATCATAGTCTCGCCTGAGGAACGGAAGAATTCTGATGAGCCCCATCAGATGCCCGTCAACGCCTCTCTGGCGGAAACGCTCGACGCAACGAGCGATCCAGCCCTCCAACATGGCCCCTTGGCTAAGGGGTCAAGGGATACAGGTGGACCACTCGAGGTTGAAGTCGCCCCAACAATTGCCGCCGGAAGCGCAAGTGATGTGCGCGCCACGGAGCGACGCGAGGTTTCTAGCTCAACCATTCGTCCTGGCGCGCACCTAGGACGGCTCGAAATCGGTGAGACCTTGGGGAGTGGGGCATTTGGAGTGGTCGTCGCAGCCTATGATCCAGAGCTCAAGCGAAAACTCGCAGTAAAGATTCTGCGCCCCGAAGTCTTCGATTCCAAAAATGGTGAGGACGCTCAAAAGCGGTTGCTGCGGGAAGCCCGTGCAATGGCGCGCATCTCTCATCCCAACGTCGTCACAGTACACGACATTGGCACTGTGGACGGGCAGGTCTATGTGGCCATGGAATTTGTGGCTGGCACGCACCTTCGTCACTGGGTCACTAAGAAAGACCGCAGCTGGCAAGAGATCGTCGAGATTTTCTCGAGTGCCGGTCGCGGCCTGGCCGCAGCCCACAAGGAGGGACTCGTTCATCGCGACTTCAAGCCCGACAACGTCTTGGTTGGTGACCTCGGGGAGGTGCGAGTTGCCGATTTTGGTCTCGTCAGTATCTCGTCACAGGAGAGGGAGAAGGTCGCCTCTTCGGAGTTCCAGGTGCCTAGGTCAAACTCCGATGAACTCGGGATAACGCGCGTTGGTGCGGTAATGGGAACGGCGCTCTACATGGCACCCGAGCAGCACAGAGGACATGAAGCTGGCCCCAGCGCAGATCAGTTCGCGTTCTGCGTTGCCTTGTATTGGGGACTTTACGGTCGGACACCGTTCGAGGGACAGGACTACGAAGAACTCCGAGGTAACGTTCTTAAGAATCGGCTCATTCAGCCGCCTGCCGATTGTGGTCGGCCAAAGTGGCTCTGGCCGATTCTCGCCAAGGGAATGGCAACAGATCCAGCGTCTCGCTTTGAAACTATGGAAGCGCTGCTGGCAAAGCTTGCCTTCGACCCAACGAGGCGCCGAAATTCGCGCCTCAAGATGGCAGGAGTGGCTCTGGCAGGTGCTGGTGCACTTGGCGCATTCTTCATGACAAGACCGGCCGCTGGAGCTGTCTGCCAAAATGTTGAGAAGCGATTGGCCGGCACTTGGGATGCTGAGGCCAAAGCCCGCATCTCAGGTGTCTACTCACAGGCAGAACGCGGGGCATCCTATGCGCGTCTTGAGAGCGCCATGGACCGCTACACCGATAACTGGGTTTCGGTGCGCACACGAGTCTGCGAAGCAACACATTTTGTCGGTGACCAAAGCGATTCGCTAATGGACCTGCGCATGAGTTGCCTTGATCAGCGTCTTGGGTTTCTTGGTGAATTGATGGGACAGCTGCGCCCAGGAACTGCAGGTCCCATACTCGACAAAGCTGTTACCGCAGCAATGGCGCTTCCCGCGTTGGATGCATGCACGCAGGCTCAGGAAAGTTCTGGAGCGATGCCTCTGCCCGAAGAAGCAAGCGAGCGTGAAGCGGTCCTGGCACTGCAGGCCGCCGTTGAGAAAGGGCGAGCCTTCTCCGAGCTTGGCAAGCCTGCAGAGGCCGCGGCCGTCTTGCGCGAGGCGCTGAAGACGCCCGTTGACTTTCCACCGGCACAGGCAGCTGCAACCAATCTGCTCGGCAAGGCCCTATCGGATATGGGTGAGCTCACTGAGAGTGAGGCGATTCTCCGCAAGAGCATTGAATACGCGACCGTGGCAGGCAATGATGTTTCCGTAGCCTCGAGTTGGTTGGCACTGATGCACTTGGTGGGTGTGGAGCGCGAGAACTACGAAGATGGGTACGAGATGGGGCGCATGGCAAAGCTCGCCATGACGCGAGGCCGAGCAAACCCCTTCAGATTTGCAGTTATTGATAAAGCGACGGCCGCAATCCTACTGCGCGAGGGCAAAGCAGGCGAAGCGATCGAGCTTCTGCAACCGCTGCTTCCTCTCTACGAGAAGTCGGCGGAGACTACCGAGCTGGCCTTCTATCTTGCTGCACTCGCCGACGCCAAGGCCGCCGACGCTCGCTATGAAGAGGCGATCGCCGACTATCGACTGGGCTTGGCTCACCTCGAATCGGTATTGGGCCCCGACCACCTTGAGAATGTCTATGTTCTAAACAACCTCTCTGTTGCTCTCAAGAACGTCGGCAAGGTGGCTGAGGCCAGGGAGACGCTTGATCGCAGCTTGGCGATCTTTGAAGCGACCCACGGCAAGCGGCATCGCGGGATCGTCACGATTCTCATCAACCAAGGAAACCTGGCGCGCCGAGATGGTGACATTGAAGGGGCAAAGTCGATTTTTGCTCGCGCAATTTCACTCGGCAACGAGGTGCTCGAGAAGGGCCACCCCAATGTGACCAAGGCGATCATGAACCTCGGAATTGTGCTGGCATCCGAGGGCGACTTCGAAGGAGCAACGGAGAAGTTCTTGGTGGTGTTGGAACGAGCTAAGGAAAGTTCTGATGGCGATCATCCAGATCTGGCAATGGCGTTGAATAACGTGGGTGAGTCGCTCGCATTGGAAAAGAAATTTAGAGAGGGACTACCCTATGTGACACAAGCTCTTGAGATGAAGAGTCGCATGTATGGCGCAAACCACCCCAAGAGTGCCAGCAGTATTGCAACTGTCGGCACGATCCATGCTGCGCTCGGCAATGTCGCCGAAGCAGAGGCGCATTTGAAACGGGCACTTGATATCTTCGTCGAAGCCGCAGGTCCAGAGCACCCGCGAAGCATCAAGATGCTGAGTGAGCTTGGAACGCTGCACGCCAAGCACGGCTCGGCCAAACAGGCAGTGTCATATCTAAGGCGCGCAATTGCCGCTCGTGGCGAACGAAGCACCGCTGCCCTGGGAGAGGACCGCTTGCAGTTGGCGAAGGCTTTGTGGGCTCTATCAGATCACAAGGGAGCCGCTGCCGAAGAGGCCTTGGTTGAAACGCTGATCGAAGAGCTGGACGACTCCACGTCTCTGCAAAGTGCCCTGGAACAATGGCGCAGCGAACGCTAGCGAGCAGGTTCCGCAAGATAGAAGGCTCCCTCGTCGGGGCTCACCGGTGTCGCGCGGCTAAGGTGCAGTCGCGCCAGGTGCCTTCGCGGAGAAGGTAGCTCACAAGAACGCCCTCAACCTGAAACCCGAGCCGCTCTAGAAGGCGATGGCTCTTTGTGTTTTCGGCCTCGTAATAGGCTTCGACGCGATGAACGCCCCACTGGTCATGGACGTAGTCAATGGCAGCTTGCACACCCTCTGTCATCAAGCCGTTGCCAGCACTGGCCTCGGCGACAGTAAAGCCAACAGCACAGTGCTGGTAGCGCCTCCAGAGAAATCCCGAGAAGTGACACGACCCGACAATCTCGTTGCTCTCTGGCTCTCTCATGAGAAAGGTGAGCGCCTTCCGCTGGAGCCGCGACATGAACTCTTCGGCGAAGCGCGCTTGCCAGAACTTGGAGGTCAAATGGCTCGATGTTCGCGAGCCGAAGTTCTGATGGAATGCTTGGTTATCTCGTCGATAGCGAGCGTACGCTTCTCCGTCGAGGCTTAACGGAGTCTCGAGCCGCAAGCGCTTCGTGCAAATTTCGATGCGAAAGGAAGTCTGATTTCCTTTGGGCAACGAAGCGCCTCGTTCGCTTGGGCGAGCGAGAACGTCAGCAAAGAACTGTTCTTTTGCAATCGCATATTGGCGGCCCGGCGTGTGGGCATACTGCTCTTGCAGGGCGCGGAATTCGCCCATCAGCATCGGGTCGCTGGCGAGTATGTGTCGGAGTTGCAGGCTCTCGTGCAAAGCGCGCTTGTCTTCGACTTGGATGGATACCGGAAGTGGCAACTCTGGCCATGTCGTTCGATCGGCGATCGCTTCGCGCACAGTGCCAATGGACGCCCTGTTCGTAAGAACCAGGATGTCTACGGTGCCCCTGGTGAGAAGTGGCAAGAGAGCTGTGGTACCAACGTGCAGCAATTCGTCTTCTGCGCCTAGAATCCTTCGTAGGATTCGCGTTGCGCCAAGGACCGTGCGCTCAATGTCTCCCTGAAGTTCATGTACTGGGCGTAGAATAGGGTTTGGAGTCCACATAAGAGTTTTACCTATTCCGACGAAGTCCTATAGGAGTGCCCGGGAGCGCGCTGGAGTTGCAGCGATCGAAGAGGTGATGCGAACCAGCCGCGCGCTCACGGCCTGACCAAGACGCACTACATGTCAATCTGGCTGACAGATCGATGGAACCGTCGAACAACGGATGGATCTGGTGAGGTGCTAATGACAGGATCGCTGTCACCTTTGTAAGGAAGATGGTTGAGTGCATACCGCATGCCCTCGAGACGGGCGCGTTTCTTCGAGTTTGCTTTGACGATAATCCACGGGCTAAAGGTTGTGTGCGTCTTGGCAAACATCTGCTCCTTGTAGTGGGTGTAGACATCCCAGCGTTCTTGAGCCTGTTCGTCAACCGGGCTGATCTTCCACTGCTTGAGTGGGTTCTCCTTGCGGTCTCGAAAACGCTTCTTCTGCTCTCGTCTCGAAATCGAAAACCAGAATTTTATGAGTTCAATGCCATCTTCGTAGAGCATGTGTTCGAACTCGGGCACCTGCCGCATGAAGCGCTTGTATTGTTCCTTGTCACAGAAATCCATGACCGGCTCAACGACAGCTCTGTTGTACCAACTGCGATCGAAGAAGCAGATTTCGCCTTCGTTCGGCAACGCCGCGCAGTACCTTTGAAAATACCACTGTCCACGTTCGGTCTCGGTGGGTTTGTTGAGAGCAACCACGCGCGCGGTTCGTGGGTTGAGATGCTCGATGAAGCGTCGGATGCAGCCTCCCTTGCCGGCAGCATCTCTGCCTTCAAAGATAATGGCGACGCGCCGTCCTTCCTGTTGAACACTGCGCTGGAGCTTGACCATTTCGATCTGCAATTGCATGAGCTCTCGTTCGTAGTCCACAAACCGCAGGACGCGGCGGACTTCCGAGTTTGAGTGCTTCTTGCTGCGCAAGAGCTTAATCAGGCCCTGGCGTGTAGCTACCTTGCCTAGCTCATCGTGGCTGAGCAGTGCTAAGGGCGATGCATCGGGCTTAAGGCTCGAACGTTTGTTTTTCTTTGATTCCTTGGACTTGCTTTTACGCGCCATTGCCCTCAATTCTATCACTGCCGTATACGGTGCAAAGTCTCGAGTTTGACTTCACAACGATTCCTAGTGATGAGGTTGAATTGCGCGCAACCACTGCCTCCAATGATACTTGGCGCGCAGACCGTGCGCCGATTTTACAGAGCTGTGGCGTCGGCGTTATCATGGCGCACCTCGATGTCTGAGCCTATTAAACTGGCCGCGATTGATGCTGGGTCCAATGCCATTCGCATACTCATCGTCGAAGCGAGTTCGGAGCAGCGAACATGCTTAGCAGCTGAACGTGTACCCGTGCGCTTGGGGCAGGGGACGTTCTCCTCAGGTCTCATCGCCAGCGAAACGATCGAGCGAGCGGTACAAGCGTTCGTGCGCTTTCGTGCGCTTTTCGATGAGCATGGTGTGACGGTCTACAGGGCTGTTGCAACCAGCGCTGTACGGAGCGCGAGCAATCGCGAGCGTCTGATTGATCGCATTTTTCAGGAAGCGGGTATCGAGCTCGAAGTGATCGATGGTGCTGAAGAAGGGCGCCTTGTGCGAAAGGCAGTGCTGGCGCAGTTTGGTACGCGCAAACATCCGGACGCAATCTTCGACCTTGGAGGTGGCTCATTAGAACTCATGCGCCGAGCAGACGGCGATTGGCTAAGCGACAGCACGCGAATCGGCACGGTGCGCTTGCTCGAAACGTTTGGGCTCAAGGGAGCGATTAGCGAAGACGAACGGCGCATGGTCCAGCGCTTCCTCAAGTCCACACTGCGAAGCGGATTCTCGGAGGAGTTGCGGGCCGATGGCATTCGTCGTGCGGTTTGCTGTGGTGGCAACGCCGAGTGCTTGGCGAAGCTTTTTGGAACGCAAGAGAAAGGCGGCATGGCCTATGTTTCGCTTGACGAGCTTCGGAGTGCGGTCACAAAAATCACGGCTCTCGATGTGAAAGAGCGCATTGCAACCTACAAAGTGCGAAAGGATCGCGCTGAGGTCATGGGCGTCGCCAGCATTGTTCTCGCGACTGTGGGCAAGGAACTTGGACTCGATGGGTACACCGTACCTGGTGTGGGCATTCGGGATGGTGTTGTGCTCGATCTCGCAGAGGCGCAAGTTGGCAAGCTCGGCTCAAAGTCCGAGGAACCGAGCATTGCCTCGGCCCGTTCCTTTGCCGCTCGCCTTGGGCACAACGCCAATCACGGGGAGCAGGTTCGCATCATTGCCAAGCGTCTTTTCGACGAGCTTGCCGATGTGCACAAGCTTCCACAGCGATGTGGGACGGTTTTGCAGCTAGCGGCTCTCTTGCACGATGTTGGTGAGGTGGTTCATCGAAAGAGCCACCACAAGCACAGCGAGTATTTGATCTTGCACGGACGGATTCCGGGAATGGACAGCCCGCAGAGGGAATTGGTAGCGGCCACTGCGCGTGGTCACCGAAAGAGCTTGCCCGGCAAGCGCAAGCACGAAGTATTTTCCAACCTGGATGCCAAGCAGCAGTCTCAGGTCCTGAAGATGTCCGCACTGCTGCGACTCGCCGACACGCTGGACGCGAGTCGAGGGCAGCGCGTCGTGGCGCTCTCTACGAAAAACACCAATAGCACGGTGGTGCTAACGATTTCGACGATGGGTGTGGCCAAGCCCCCAGGCGAGGCGATTGAAGCTCGCAAGGCTGACTTTCAGGAGGTCTTTGGACGTTCGCTGGAGTTTCGCCATCAGCAAGTTACTGGCAACGCCAACAACGCGTAGCCTGGGCCAACAACGCGTAGCCGGGGGCTTCCGATAACAGGCTCTCACGCTCACCATCCTGTCGTCCGCGTCTTCTCGCGGGGTAAGGGCGGTGGGCGTGTGCAGCAGGTGCAGGAAGCTATTCGATGGGGTTAATGATCTTGACGTCAGAACCGCCAGGATAGCCGTAAGACCCGACATTGTAGTACCCGTACACCGTTAGGCCGAAGGGCTTGTCAGAACTCACCGAGTGAACGCCTTCGCTCATGGGGCAAGTCAGCTGGTCGTACGTGATGCCATTGACGACTCCCACAACCCCAGTTGTGCAGTTGTTAAACTCGGCGAGTGACTGTCCATCAATGCTGATGCCAGCGTTCTGTGGTTTCGACAGCACCATGTAGTTGCTGCTGAAGGTTGTCGGAACAAGGAAGGTGTAGTCCTTGCGATGCTGCTCAGCAGCAGGAAAGACCACAAAGGTTGGATCTCCTGTACCACCTTGCGGGATAAGGTCTTGGCTCACCAAGAACTGTCCAACCATCACGGCTCCACCGTTCGACTTGAGTGTAAATCCGTGGTCGGCGTGGAACGCTTTCCAATCGCCTGCGTTGAGAGTGAAGCTCGCAAACTCGCCACCCAAGTTGGTCTCGATGTTGGTGCCATCAGTCGTTGCGACAACTCGGTAAATGTCTGGTTCCGCCCAACTTGGGTCGGTCGATCGAACAGGGCTGCGACTGATCGCAAATTGCTTGCCCAGTGCTGTGGTGGGGAACATCTGTTGCTCGAGGTGGTCTGTGCAACAGGAGTCGCCGTCCCAACCTGGAGGCTCGGGAATCTCGAGGCCGCCTGTCCCAACTCCGCGCTCGAGACTGGAGAAGACTGCGACAGGCTTTGTGGACGAAATCTCGCTGCCGCTAAAGTCACCGTCTTGTGTAGCGGCGAGTGAGAGACATGTTGAAAACGAGCCAATTGGTTGATCCGACTCCAAGTTCACGACATCGTATTTGTTGACCGTAAACGTGAGTGGTGTTCCTGCTGGAGTTGCGGGAATGGCGACTCCTGATGGGCCCGAGGAAGCCATGATTGGATGTGTGGGCTTGACGGTGACCTGTGTGCCGTCTTGGGTACCAATGATTGTGATGGAAGTGTGATCGGGAATGCTATCGGTGAGTTCACCGCCCGGGAATCCTTCGATCTTGCACGGATTGGCTGTTGGGTAGCCAAGCACGTAGTAGTGCTCACCAAGAGCTTGCCTCGGAATCAAGATCGATGCGTCATTGGAAAATTGCTGAATGATCGGATTGAACTGGTATGCGACGACAGGTTCGTTCGTCTCGATGCGGTAGGCATGTGGACTCACAAATGTTCCCGAACCGGAACCGCGTGTGTACGTGCCGTTTTGTCCCATCGTGCCATCGACCTCTCGCTGATCGAGATTGATCTGGGCAAGGTCGCGAGGAGGCACCGTCACGGTCTTCACAAGCTGCTCGCTAATGGGCTCACCAACATTCGCCGTGTTGATGTAGACCTTGGCCTCCGCAGGCACAAAGCTGTTGTTCGCAATCACCACCGCGTACTGGGCAGCGGCAGCATCATTGCTAATGGCTCCGCCCGAGGCTTCGTTGTCCAAATCGACTGCCCAGAAATGGCAGCCAACATTCGACGGCTCGTCCTCTGCCTTTGAGCAGCGGTCCTTGCAAAAGCCGTTAGAGCAAACCTCGCCGTCCTCACAGCGACCGATTTTCTCTCCCGCTTTTCCGTCTTCTGTGCAGGAGTAGATGTCTTGGCCATCGGCGCCACCGCAGTAGTTCGTCTCGGGAATGCACTCAACACAGCCATCCGAGTTCACACAGACTTCGCTCTCTTCGCAAACCACAGGATCCGCGTATTGATCGGGACCCAAACACTCCTCCCAACCAAAAGACGTGCAGCGGCTGGGGCAGGTGTTGTCTCCGCCTCCGTCATCACCAGCGTTGCTTGATGCGCCGCAGGCAGCAAGGCTAAGAGCGAGCAGCAGTCCCAGGGATTTGGTGGCTAAGTGCATGTGTGCAGGTTCTTAGCCGGTGTGGCGCAGGTCAATCAAGAATTGTTCCGTCGCCAATGTATTGGTTTTGCCAATAATGCTGTCCGGGTGATCGTATGCAGATCCAACGCCGAAGAAGTGTGCGCCCTAAGCGACGTCGAGCGTTGGTTCGAGCTCCTCAACAAGCGTATCTGCCGTATCACTCTTATCGTCGAATTCGTCAACCGGGGTGGCATGTGGCACCAACAACGGCATCTGAATCGCATCAAACACCTGACTTATGTCCCCTGGCAAGGCGGCGATTTCTCGCTGCAGCTCTTCTTGGTGAATTGCAGCAAACGCCTGGCTTACATCACCGCGGCGGATTCTCCTTGCGCGTGCGTGTCGGCGTTTTGACGGACTTGCGTCTCGATTTGCTTCTCCCACGAGTCCCTGCCACCGCACGAGTCCTTCTTCGTGAACCGGAAGGTGAACTAGGTCGACCACATATCCGCGCTCGCCCAGCACACACCTCTGCACGAGTACCGCAAATCGGTAGCGCTCGTAGTTACGGAGAACGCTCATTCGAGTGACGCTGCCGGGCTCAGCCGGTATGGCGCCTTGGACGCTCATGCTCAGTCCGCACACATGCAAGCTTGAGTATGTGGCCGAGGGCTCTTCGAGAGTCACCTCGTAGTCCATTGGGCAAATCGCACGACGCCTTGGAATCGTGGTGCTCAGTGGCAGCGAAGTGTCGGCTCCTTGGCAGTCTAAGTATTCAATGCTCGCCGAGATACCCATCGCCGCTCCTGCGACGGTTTCTCTGCGTTTCTGACACTCCATACCTGGGATCGTGGTCATTGATTGCAGACCAAAGCAGGGGTTGGAGTCCATGGTTCCAGCAATCGTATTTGCAACCTGCAAGAGCTCACTCATTCCTTGCGAATCAGTATTATTCTTAGTCGCCGTATCATTTCGAATCGCTGATGGGAGGTGCAGCGGATCGAGCAATACGGTCAAGATGTCGGCGTTGTACGAACGCGCCAGGGCCAGGCAGCGATTCGGTGAGAAGGCGCTCGCCGTGTGTGTCGAGAGTAGCTCCTCAAGGCAGCGCAGTGCGGCAAGTGTTCCAAGCTCTCCCAGTAGCGCGCAGGCATAAGCCTCATCAGGCCACTGGCCAAAGTTGTCGGCCAAGCTTGTCGCAAGCTCTGCTCGCATGAGCGAATGTCGCCAAACCAGCCGGTGCAATGGCAGAAGCGGGGAGGGCGAATCCTCACTCTGGTCGTGGCGCTTCGCGAGTTTTCGAAACCAACTTGGGCCCAAATGCGAAACGGCAGAATCGATGGAGCAGATTCGAGAACCGAACTGTTCTGCCTGCACGTTCACAGCTCCCAGGGTTTGCGTCGAGAGAATCACATCGCTCTTGACCAGCCCAGCAATCCGGCGCCAGTCAGGATTCGTCTCATTGCGCAGGTACAATGCAAGCCGACTCGCCATCCACGGCAGTGGAGCTAGACGCAGCTCACCATCGAGTACCCGCTGAACGTACGCCATCACAGCGCTCTTTAGCGGATCCGTAGAAACCTCTGGATCCATGTTGAACCCTATCGGATCGATCGTCGCAGTCCTTGAGAATCAACCTATTGGACAGGAAGTTCGTCCTGCTGTTGCTCGAGATTGAGGTACTTCTCAATCCGCCGCGTAGGCTCGTAGAGCGAGTCATCCGCTGGCAAGAAGCCGGCAAATGGCAGATCGTTGTCAACAAGCACTTCCTGGCTAAGGTTTGAGCCAACTTTGAGGTCGGTCAGCGCCTTGGTTAGGGCCGCCACCGTTTCGTCATCGAGCATGTCGGTCACGCAATACGCATCCCAGGTAACGCGCTCTGTTGTCGCCAAGACCGTGAAGGAGGAGGCCTGCAAACCGCTCTTTTCAGCCTCGATCCAAATCTTGTCGTAGACAGCGGCACCGTCACACCCACCAGTTGCCAAGACCCGCAACGACTCCATGTGGTCGCTGGTGAAACGTGTCTTAAGGTGAGTATCAGGATTGATGTGGTTTTCGCGAAACACGGCTCGTGGGTAGAGGTAGCCCGAACTCGATGACTTGCTTGTGTAGCAAAACGTCTTGTCCTTCAGATCTTCTAGTGTGCGAATGCCTGAGTCGGCTTTCGCGAGGATGTAGGCACCATAGCTTGGCCCGCTCTTGGTGGTTGGAGTGGCGAGCAGCTTTAGTGTTGGCAAGCGACGCTTTGCGCGAACGTAGTTTGCGGCCGAAAGCGCTGCGAGGTGAATCTGGCCATTATTGAGCCGCGCCGAGACGTCGTCGTAGTTGTCGACAATCTTAATCTCAACGGGTCGATCGATTTCTTTGGAGAGGTAGTCGGTGAGGGGTTTCATCTCGGAAATGATCTCTTTGGGATCCTTGTGTCGAGTGATTGCGAAATACAAAGGATCGCCTTCGACGATGGCAGCGACGTCATTTCCAGCATTCTCGGGCGAGTTGCCAGCCTGGGTGTTCTTCTTACTCTCCTTGGTGAGAGAATAGGTGACGACACCACCAATAATGGCCCCAAGTACAATCACCATGAGAGCGATCCACTGCCAGGTCCTGTTGTTGGGGCCAAGGTCTGTTGTTGGGCTTGGGTGCACAGCGCTCATGAGGGCTGAGGGCACAGCGGCACGAGTTGGTGCGGTCGCGTAGTCTGGAATGTCACCGGTGCCGATGGGAGCACTGCCTGCAGAACCCTGGCTTGGGGTTGGCCCAAGGGAGGCAGGACGCACAGTAGACGCTTGGCGCCCGGCACCGTAACTCTCCGTTGGCACGGCCCTTTGAAGTGCTTCGTTGAACTCGTAGGCGGTCTGGAAGCGCTGATCTCGGTCGGGGTGCATCGCTTTGTAAATCACCGCCTCGAGCTCTGGAGTGATTTCGGGGCGCAGCTCCGTTGGTGGCGTGGGTTGTGCCACGAAGATGTTTCGGTAGAGCTCTTCGGCGTTGCTCCCCACATAGGGCAGCTTGCCGGTGACCATCCGATACAACATGATTCCTGCCGCGTAGATGTCGACACGTCCATCGAGCTCATCGCGTGCGCGAATTTGTTCCGGTGACATGAAGTTGGGCGTGCCCACCAACGCACCTTGTGCCGTTACATTGAGAGTTGCAGAGAGGTCGCCTAGCTTTGAGATGCCGAAGTCGAGGATCTTTACTCGCCTTGAACCATCACTTTGGGTGGCAATGAAGACGTTGCCGGGCTTTAGGTCACGGTGCACGATGTTCTTTGCATGAGCAGCGCCAAGGCCTGCGAGAACTTCTGAGGTGATCCAAGCGCTTAGACCGGGAGAGAGCAAGCGTTCACGGCGCAGAGTACCCGCCAGGCTTTCTCCTTCAAGCAGCTCCATCACCAAAAAGGGGATGCCGCTCTCGTCATTCCCTGCATCCATGACCGAGATGACATTTTCGTGGCGAATCTGCCCCATCACCTTCGCTTCGCGCCGAAAGCGAGCAAGGCTGTTTGGGTTGTTTACGCTCGCCTCACTCAGAAGCTTCACTGCCACTTTCGCACCAAGCTCACGATGATCAGCCTCGTAGACGGCGCCCATTCCTCCTTCGCCGAGAACGCGGCCAAGATGGTATTTACCAGCGATGACACGCGTCGGCGCGAGCACGTCAGTGGCGATCATGCCGTTATTCTTTTCGCCATCGCTCATCAGTACTGCGGGTATTCTGCGCTCGTCTGCACTAGGTTGAAAGCTTAACAGGAGGAACCAAACATGCGTTCTGATTCGCGGCCACTCCTGTGCAGTGGTGTTCGATCTTGGTGCGGTGACTTACATAACATCACCCAAGGCCACTCACTTCCCCCCGCGACCGGCGAGATTTTTGCCGATGAAGCACTCTGCCGAGCGAAGCATTCGATTCCCGACTGCGCCCGATTCCGATCGATCATCGCCGAGGCTGTTGCTGGGTGGCTACGAGCTTGCCGTCGACGATTTGGGGGGCAAGACATGCGGGCCTCAATGCGCTTGCGCTCTTGCCGCCCGACTTCCTCAAGACCGACGGTTCACAATACGCATCTTGCTCGGCGGCGGGCAAAGCTGCTTCGACGCATCATCGATTTTGCCAATGACATGGGCATTCGTCTGGTCGTCGAGGGTACCGAATCAGGGGATTTCTACGGGCGTCCTCCAATTGGAGCTCGTCTTGCGGGATTTCCGAGAGTGAGTCGCAGCCGAGGCTCTGCTCGCAGCTGGCAGGCTCCACAGATCAGAGATTTGCTACCAGAAGTAGCCGTCGGTGAGTTTGATTCAGTGTAAGCCTCACTCAACAAGCGAGGCTGTATTGTAGGGATTTGCATACAGCTGTCATGGCTGTGTCTCAGGCCTGTGAACGAACGGTGGTGATCGATCCTCCGGATGCGAGTCTGGATCACTTTTTGTCTGCTCAGGGCTTTTTCTGAGGGAAGGCTCGGTGTAATTTGCTCGTCGTTCAGGGCGGCTCTCTTTGATCCCCTTGTCACTTTATAAATGGCCCCTTCTCAATACTTTGAAGTCGGTCGCTCTGTAAACAGCGTGCACAGTGCACGTGTAAACCCCCTAAGAAGATTTTTGAGGAGTAAGAATATGACTTTCCTACGTACAGCAGTTCTTTCTATTGGAATGATGAGCCTTGTCGCCTGTGGCGGAAGCAGCGATAGTGGTTCAACCACCCCTGCAGCAAACCCATGCGGTGAGAACCCATGTGGCGAAGAAGCAAACCCTTGTGGTGAGAACCCATGCGGTGAGAACCCATGTGGCGAAGAAGCAAACCCTTGCGGTGAGAACCCATGCGGTGAGAACCCATGCGGCGAAGCAGCCAACCCTTGTGGTGGCGAAGCAGCCAACCCCTGCGGCTAAGCTTTCGATTCGTCAAAAAAGCGGGCGCGACCGATCTTCGGTTGCGCCCCGTTTTTGTTTTCGGGCTAGATTCAAAGCTTGACGAGAGCATTCAGATTCACTGTCGTGGCATCCATTGCGGTAGCCGCACCAGCATGCTCTGGCTGCGATGGCGGTTCCGCTCGTCCCGATGCCCAAACAGCACCCGATGCCCAGGTCGGCTGGGCCCGCGGCCCCGACCTGCCCGAACCTGTTTCCAACAACGCCTTGGCTTCTGTGGAAACCGAAGGTGGTTGCATGATTTTCAGCCTGCTGGGGCTCGACGCTAGTCGCGACGCCAGGGGCATCCACAATCGCGGATTTCGACTTCGCGAGGGTGACGACTCTTGGATTTCCTTGCCTAGCATTCCCGGGCCACCTCGGCTCGCGACCAATGCGGTGGGGCTTCGTGGAGAACCCTATTTGCTCGGTGGCTACGAAGTGCAGGCTGGTGGCACCGAAGTCACCGCAGACACGCTGCAGCGCTTCGACCTGGCCTTCGGTCGTTGGGTGACCATGGCGCCCATGCCCGTCCCGGTTGACGATGTTGGTGCTGTGACCTGGCGGGACCGCTACATTGTCGTGGTCTCAGGTTGGTCAAACAGTGGCAATGTCGACGATGTACAAATCTACGATGTTGAAACCGACACTTGGATAGCCGCGACCAGCTTCCCTGGCACACCAGTCTTTGGACAGAGCATGGCAATTTCCGGTGATGAGCTTGTGCTTATCGATGGTGTTCGCAGTGGCACCTTGGGATTCACGCTGGTGAACCAGGCTTGGCGTGGGACGCTTGATCCCAACGAGCCGAGTAACATCGTGTGGGCCGATTTGGGTGAGCACCCAGGACCTGCCCGGTATCGAGCAGCGGGCGGCACCACAGCTGCTGGCGCCATGTGGTTTCACGGTGGCACCTCCGAGCCCTACAATTTTGATGGCCTGCGCTATGACAATGGCCAACCCGCTACACCGCTGGCAACAACTCTCAGCTACCAAGACAGGGCGTTTTCGCTAAGCGACGTTCCAGAGAAGCCAACAGCAACAATGGACCATAGAGCGCTTGTGCCATGCGGAGAACGCATGCTCAGCGTGGGTGGCATGGTGAGTGGCCCAGAAGTGACCGCGCAAATCTGGTCCATCATTCCATAAGCCCGACGCCTATCAAGAGCATGGCGCCAAAGAGCCCTACGCAACCCGGAGGATCCGCAGGGCTGAGAGTTCTTCTTACTTGGGGTTCGCGACGCTTGCGGGAACCATGGCTTTGCGCGCAGCGATGGCACAGTTCTTAACCATGGCCTCGTCATTCACACTGGGACCCGCCATCGCCTCTACCGTGCACTTGGTGTCTGGCTCGATGAATTTGTAGGTGTAAGAGTACTCCACGCCTTTCTCGGTGGCGCGCAGGCACGCAAAGCTACCTTCGATGGAGCTGCGCGAATTGCCGTCCTTTTCGCACTTGGCTTTGAACGTATCTTCATCGTTGGCAAGTGAGCAGTAGCCGCTGATCATGCAGTACTCATCGCCTGGCAAGACACCGAGCTTTGCGTATTTGTCTTCAAGCGTCTTCAGCTCTTTTGGAGACTCAGGGGGCTCGCCCGCCCGAATGAGTGAACACACAAATGTGGCTTCACTATTCGACTTGCCCTTGTCCACGATGGAGCCGATTTCGTCGCCCATCGCTTCCGTGAAGATCGCGGTGTCGGGAAAGACATCTTCACAGGCCAGGTGTTTGCCGTAGGGGACAGACGTGGTGAGCTTCGTTACGTTGCTCTTCTTCTTGGCTACCGGCTTCTCCGCCGGCTCCTCTCCCTCCAATTCCCCTTTGCAGGCAAAGGTGGAAACGAGCATCAGGCTTGCTGCGAGTAGTTGCGTTTTCATGGCGCAGCGACCATAGCAAGATCCTGGGGGATGAGGTTTCTACCTAGGGGCAAACTCGGTTGTACTGGTGCGGACAGCGTTCAGGTTGCGCACTTCCTCTTGGGAGAAGCCGTTACGGGTGCCGCTGGGTAACTCGGAGGCGATGAAAGCTAGAATGATCTCACGGGCCTGCGCCCCCTCCTTGGCATTGCCTGCGCCACCCTCCGCACACTCATCCCACAGCGCAAAGAGTAGCTGGCGACGAGTCTGTGCATCCCATTGCTGGCGCCAAATCGCAGAAAGATAGGCGGGGAGGGCATCGATGGCTCGCTTGCGAACCTGCGCGCGGTTGTGCTTGGACAGGGCTGCACGACGCTCAAAGGTTTCTTCCAATAGCTCCAGTTTTTGCCAGGCGTAGGGGTCATACTTGCCAAGAATATCCGTGAGATCAAAGACGCCGAATGCTCGTGGCCCTGTAACTGGATCCGATGAGAGGCCGGTTGAGAGTACCTTTGCGTCAAAGATGAGTCGCCCATCATCATGGATACGCGCGCTAAAACCGGGCTGACTAAGGGTACGACCAGAACCCAAGCTGGGATCGGGTGGCACCTCGGCTGCACTTGGGGGAGGCAGGCTTGGCATCGGCGAGTGGGCCGTGAATGGCAGTGGTGGAAGCGCCTGATTGTAGGGGTAGGAATTTGGGGCGCCAGGGACCATCACGCTGGGTTGCGCCTTTGCCTCTGCGGTCGCGAGTAGGACTAGCAAAGCCGTGAGAGGCACGATTCGAATGCGCATGCCTTGAGCATTTGCAAAACACATCCCACCCAGCGCGTCGGCTATCTAGCCGCGATTACGTAGCAGATCGGCATAGACCTGTTGCAAGGAGCACACAGCGGGCGCTCTTTGCAACGGGGTTGGTCATTACCACCAGAAGGTGGCGTTGATGCTCTGCGTGAAAAGCCCAATATCGATGGTGTCGAATGAGTCGGAGAACGTGAGTCCGCCGCCGATTCCGACCCCCAATGTGAACTGGTCCATGAGTGCATAGTCAACGCCCATAACGACATCGACACCGAGGGCCAGTGTGTCCCCAGCTTCGGAAAAATCGCTGATCGCAATGAAGCCGCCAGGCTCGAGGTAGGGGCGAATCTTTCCCTCGGTTGGCTTGTACATGCGGTAGCCAGCACCGGCAAAGAGCCCGACAGCGGTCTCGTTGGTCGTCATTGTTGGATCCATTGGATCAACGACCACGCCTTTGTTGATATCAAATCCAAAGCGAATGTTCAGAAACGTCTCGGCGTCGAGCCCATAGAGCACATTGGCGGCGCCTCCATCTCCGCCCGTTGGGAACGCGGTTGAGATGCCCATTGTCCGATCTGCAACAGACGTTGATCCGGACGTGGACGTGGTTGTCGAAGTGGCGGCTGGCTCGCTTGGCTCAGGCTCACTCCAGCTCTCCGATGGCTCTGTGCTTAGAGGGTCTTCCTCGGGTTGAGCTACGGCAACTCCAGCAGTGGCCGTGAGAAACAATGCTGTGATAGCTGCACTTGTTAGGTTCTTCATGGCGCGGAGTTTCAGGCGAGCTGTCCAATAGGGCAAATTTTTGCCGTCCTATCACGAGCACCTCACCGCCAGCGTTCTATCACGAGCACCTCACCGCCAGCGTTCTATCACGAGCACCTCACTGCCAGCGTCTTCTGCCAGCGTCTTCCGAAACGTGCAAACGGTCTGCAATTTCTCGCGAGCCGAAAACACACTCGGCGGCCCTAGTGGGCCGCCTAACGAATCGGGGTTTCCCCTTCAAAGGTTTGAGACTTTGTACGAAGGAACAGTTTCGCTGTCGCCAGCGATCCAGCAGCCTCTTATGAGATTCGCTGCACTTCAGAGTTTTATGAACAGAGGGCTAGCAACCTATCCGGTTAGCTGCTCCCACCATGACTTTCTTGTTTCCAAAAAGCCTTCGCGGTTTTTGCGTCTCTGTCGTCCCCTACTTCATTTGCAATCGATAGGTTCAGCCTCTCTTGCGCTTTCCGTTCTCTTTAGAGTTCGTTTCCGTTCAGAGCCCGTTGTGCATGCGGACATGCTCAACACCGTTCTTGAGGTTTCGTTCTCTATCGCGACATCCGCCCGAAGAATCCACTAACAGCAAGCATCCGACGCTTTGCCTTCGTTCCACCCTCAGTGTTTCGCACACTCTCAGCGGTTTACTCCTCTTCCGACTTCCTGAGCTTATTTCATCCCAGAGCCACGTTTGAGATTCGCTTTCCAAGGGTTTTCCCCACCATCAAGCCTCCACGACTCATCGCCGCTTCATGCCCTCTTTGTATTAGCGAAGTTCGTCTACTGTGAGACTGCCTTTGCAGACTGCCCACACAGCGCCAACTTTCCTCGCCGCACATTCAAGGCTTTGCTCCTGATAGCGATCCGTAACAACCATCGATGGGGTTAGCACCGATACCGTCCGATCCCCTCCTAAGCTTCCAACTTCTCCAGGACTCACACCCTATGCCTTGGCTGCGCTTACACGCAGCCTCCACTCATGTCCTTAGCTTCAAGGTCCTCACAGTGAACCTCGCCGCCGAACTTCAGCGTCTCATCAGCATCTGGCCCCTTGCTCTGTCCCCAGAACAAGCACCTGCTCAAGTCTTTCCTAACTGCCCTACAAACGCCGAAGCACTTGCAGAACGAGATACCCGATTCAATTGTCAAGCGACCCAAGAGAGCCGCCGAGCGATGGTGGGGACTAGTGCAGCTGGTGTGCCAGACTTGAGTTGTGCACAAGTAGGTGATTTTCTAAGATCCGGATTCTTAAGGGATTGTCGCCAATTTGAACAGGTCTGTGGACAAGCTATGGACAGAGTGTGTGACCTGAGAACCAAACTTCGAGTTCCCAATAGTTTGGGCGGCCAGTGTCCAAACTTTGGACACTATTCGGGAGTGTCGCGGGAGTGATCACGTAGCGATTCGGCGATGGGGCGAAGAGATCCCACAAGCTCGGGCGCGCAGACCAAGCGAACCGTCGAAACCGGGCGCCCTAAGGGGAGATCCTCCAGAAGTCGACCAAGTGTGACAGTGCCATAGCGTGGGTGGCCAACGACGTACAGCTCCTCGCCAGAGTGCGCGCTGTAGCCAATCTGCTCGGCGTTGTCCAAGTAGTAGTAGCTTGAGGCCGCATCACCAAAGGTGGATTCAGCGACTTGGTGGACCTCGCCACGTACCTGCTCAATGACGGATGGATCATCGCCGAGGTCGAGAGTTTTGAACAGGCGGCGGCGCACCAGTCGATCGGCCAGATCGCGAATCACTGGGTCTTTGGCTGCGCCCAACGCACCATTTGCGCCAAGGCCAGCCCACCGGTCAATGGCGCTGTAGAGGGAGTAGTCCTCAAGGAAGAGGAATTCACTGGTGCTGAGGCGTTCGCCACGCGCGAGTTTCGCTGCCACTGCCAGCCCCTCGGGTTCCTCGCCATGGATTGCGAGCTCTGAGAAGCGACTCAGAAGTTTTATGAACATCCTTTCGGCGGCGCGAACCGCCTTGTGGTGATAGACCTGCGCATACATATACGTTCGTGCAAAGAGGTATTGCTCGACCGCGTACATTCCGCGGCGATAGTCGATTACGAGATCTTCTGGGTCGTCTCCTTTATGCACATCCTCGATGCGCAATGCGTGCAAGATCCACTCAAGATCATAGGTCGCGTAGCCCGCGCCCGAGTAGTGGCCATCACGCAAGAGATAGTCGAGACGGTCGACGTCGAGTTGGGAGCTAACCAGCTTTCGCGCAAAGGTCGGCTTGTAGGTCTTGTTGGTAAATCTGCTGAGTGCCTCGGGAAGGTCTGGTGCAAGGCCGCGCAAAACCGCCGCCATTTCCTCGTCTTCGGTGATGATACGAGCGCCCCACTCTTCGTGGTCGAAGCTTGGAAAGACTTGCTCCCAGGTATGCGAGAACGGTCCATGACCAACATCGTGCAGGAGCGCTGCAGCTTTGACGTGCATGCGAACCGGCTCCTCAAGCCCGAGTCGCTCGACCACCAATGAGGCAACGTGGAAGGCTCCCAGAGCGTGACCAAAGCGTGAGTGTTCAGCACCCGAGTACACCTGCCATGCAAAGCCCATCTGCTTGACGCGACGCAATCGCTGAAAGGCACGGGTATCGAGAATGGCTGCTAACGGTCGGTTCTCACCAACAAACTCAATAAGTCCGTGAACAGGGTCTCGGAATACTCTATCGGCCAAGTTCGACTGGGGCACGCGGCGACTCTACCTCAGGGATTCATCGAGTGGTACCAAACGCCTCGCTCGCAGCACGCGCTTGGTTTGCGGTGAACAATGAACTAGCCTGGGCACGATGCGCACTTCAACGCGAGCGATTCACAAGACAAGCGGCGGGCAATTGTCGCGCTTCGATGATGAACTTGCGATTGAAGAGCCGCTGGAAATTCGCGCACACAGCAAGAGTCTTGCGGTCTTGATGCGAACACCCGGTGACGACATGGAGTTGGTACGCGGGCTCTTGCGGGCCGAAGGCGTTATTCGTGAGGAACCGTTTACGCTCTCATGCGCTGGCCCAAACGAAGTGGTCTTGGACATGGACGAGGCTCTGCTAAGCCAACGATGGTCGAGCCGAGATGTGATCAGCTCATCCGCGTGTGGCGTGTGCGGAGCTGCTGCACTCGCCGTGCTCGAAGAACTCGCAGCGCCGGTGCGATCGGACTTGACGTGGTCGCCCGAGCTCGTGTGCCTTGCGCCAACGCGTCTTCGCGAGAAACAGGACATCTTCACGAAGACAGGTGGCCTGCACGCCGCTGCATTGTTCGACGCCGAGGGACAGTTGCTGGTGTGTCGCGAAGACGTGGGGCGACACAACGCTGTCGATAAAGTCATTGGCTGGGGCTGGAGCTCACCGCGAGTCCGGTTCTCAGAACAAGTCTTAGTCGTCTCTGGGCGTTTGAGCTATGAGATCGTGCACAAAGCGGTAGCCGCTGGGATTCCTCTTGTGGTTGCGGTTTCCGCGCCAAGCAGCTTGGCTGTGGATCTGGCAGAGCGTTGGCGCGTCACCCTTGCGGGGTTTGTGCGCGAGCAAACGTTCAACGTGTATAGCCACCCGGGACGCATTCGCTAGAGGAAATCTTTGCTCCTGGACAGCTCCTGCAATGCCCTATCTCTTCCACAAGGAAGAACAAGGGGCCTTGAGCGTTCTGCGAACGTCCTCTGCTCATAGGCAACGTGCAATGAGGCTGTCTCAGTCTTATCCAAGGGGGGCTACCATGACGCTTGCCCACGGAAATCGGGGCGCACTCACAGATGCCGCCAACCGCTGCATCGAGTTGTAATGCATCGGGCTTGCATGGCGCGTCCTCAGTGCGGTACCCGTTGTCCCGTGAGTTCGTCACTACATCCAAGCGAGGGAATTCGGCTCCTACTCGACCGCGAGTCTGTAACCGAAGACAAGGCAACTGCCGTGTACCAAGCATCGATTTACACGACCTTGGAGATGTTCACATATCGGGCAACGCTCAATATGGATGGCACAGCCGTTGTTGAAGCGGATGGTGCCCAAGCGTCCGAAGCTGATGCCAAGCAGCTCACCAACATCGCAAGATCAACAGCGCGAGCCGCAAAGCGCAAACTCGACGAAAACCTGCCCCCGTGGCCTCCGCGCATTCTGCGATGGCGCGCACCGCGCTAGGTCTACGAAGTTTTCTTAGTCGCTACTGCTTTGGACGCGAGAGGTCGGGCTGCTGTCTCACAACCTCCGGATCGCAGCCTGGATCCCAAGGAAAGCGTCCTTCCGCATCGGCCCAGTAGATCTGTAGGATGTCGAAATCCTCGCTTCCGTGGTACCAGAGGCCGTAGCCAAGATAGTCGCGGTACCAGGTTGGATGCACAGGTTTCGCATGGAGGCTCAGTCCGGATATTGGGACGAGGTTGGTGTTTGGCTCAAGGCGTGCGCCATTGGAGATTCGGTCTCCGAGGGTATTGAGCGCTTTCGCCACGGTCTCGCTCGGTTGCCCAATCATGAGCAATTCACAATGTGACTGCGTGACTGGCATGCCAATCGTGTACGCAAAACATGTTGGCGCCGAGATATTCTCATCACTCACAAGGGCAACAAACCAGCCGTGCTGTTCTATGCACGCAGGTATCTCAAGGGCAAGTTGGTCTCCCTGCACCCACGGCTCATCAGCCGCTGGGCGCTCTGCATAGTCGTGTGGTGCGAGCGCAGAAATCGCGTTGAGGCTCGGGTCAATCTTGACCATCTCCTTGAGCGGCAAGGCCTGACCCTCGTGATGATCTTGCCGGTGATCACGACCACAAAGAAACATCCAGCTGCCATCGGCTGCGCGGATGACATGAAGAACGGGGTCTTCATCTTGGGTGATGTGACGACATACGCGAACGGTGGTGTCGCGAAGTTCGTGAAGGTGGAAGAGAGCAGTTTGCGCAAGCATCAAGAAACTCCTAGGGATAGCGGACATGGGATCCTTTTCTCGGAGTCCCTGAGCCTTCTATCGCCCGGTCTCTCGATAGTCCTAAGGAGTTTTTCGCAGCTCGCGTTTGCTCTTGGCGATCAATGATAGAACACGACACTTGCACCGACGCAGGACGGTTCGCAGCCCCACATCAAGCCCGATCGTCGTGCTCTTGATGGGCGAAACTCCAGGCCCATATGGCTGTGAAAGTTCGGACGTTGTGAAGATTGGCGTACAGGTGATCGGTTCCTCCCGCTGTACGCCATCTGGGGTAGGGCGCAGTCGCGTCGAATGTTGTTGCTTGTGCAAATCTAGTCTGTTGGGGCGTGGGCCTCTGGTACCTCTGGGGAAGTGAGCACTCACGGCGCAAGTATTTCGCCGCAGGGTGTGGCAGTTTTGTCGGAAGACAGATCGCCTCACCCGTAGCCATGGCGAGGAACCCAAATGAATCACATTTTGTCGTAAGCAAGGATTTTGACACGCAAGATCCGGCCCCCTAGACTGCCTTTGACTTTCGCGGGAATTCCTGCATTTTCCGCAGCGTTCACCTTTCTACCGTCTCTCACCGCCGTTTTCTCGACTCTTCGAGCGAGCCAGCTTATTTAAGGGCCATGCCGTTGTTACCTACCACCTTTCGATCTTCCTTTTGCGCGCTAGCTCTCAGCGCGACCTTCCTGGCCAGCGGTGCATGTGGCGATTCGAAGAAGGGGGATTCGCCAACAGCCAACAAAGGTGGCGAATCCAAAACATCTGCTTCGGGCAAGGACAAGGGCAAGACGAAAGCTAAGAAACCTTCTGAGCGTCCAAAGATGGCTACCTTTCGTCCTCTGCTCGCAGAATCAGCGCGTGCAGAGTTGGACTCAGGTGGTCTGCTCATTGACTTCGGAACGGCGGATCAGCACAAGTACACTCGAGGCGGCTGGAAGACCGGTTGGGCCAAGAGCAACAATCAAAAGGGCATTACCTACGCGCCCGCCGATGCTCGCAAGAGTGATGTGGATGTCGTCATTCCGGACGGTGGTGAGGTGAAGGAAATCATCATCCGCGGACGCACAGCGGTCGCCGGCCAAGTGTTGACGGTGTACGTCGATGGCGAGCGAGTTGGCGACGGAACGTTCGGGGCAACGTGGAGCACGATTCGAATTCCCGCCAAGGGCCTAGAGCCAGGCCTGCACGGCATCGACTACGTCTTTAGCAAAGAAGGCAAGACCCGCGCCGAGATCGATTGGATGTTGCTTGCTCGAGAAGTGGGTGGAGCTGAGCCCACCTTGATGCCCAGGGTTCTGCCAATCAAAATCGACAAGAGCCCAATGCGGAGTCTGATTGCACCGACAGCCCGCAGCTACTCCTTCTTCATGCAGCCACCCGATGACGCGCGGTTGGTCTTTGACTTCGGCGCCGACAAGAATGCCACATTCAAGGTAACCGCCCAGGTCGATGGTGCGGAAGCAAAAGAGCTTTGGAGCGCACCGGCCAAAAACGAGTGGCAGGAGGCTGTGATTGATCTGTCTGCATACGCAGGTAAGGCAACTCGACTCTCGCTGGTAACCGAAGGTGACTCTGGCGTCGCTGGTTGGGGCGAGCCGGAAATCATGCTTGGCAAGGCTCCAACGCCACCAATGAAGGAGGGGGCGGCTCCTAAGAACGTCATCCTAATCTTGATGGACACCAACCGCGCCGACAACTTCAAGGCGTTCAACCCTGATAGCAAAGTGAAAACTCCGAGTTTTGATGCCTTTGCCGCAAAGAGCCTGGTCTTCGAAAACGCGTACAACCAGGAGAACTGGACCAAGCCTTCCGTCGCCACAACCCTCAGCGGAACATACCCAGATACTCACCAAACCAAGAAGGATAGCTCTGCACTTCCTGCTGAGGTTGAACTGATTAGCGAGCGTCTTAAGGGAGAGGGCTTCCAAACCGCGGGCTTTGTCGCCAACGGCTACATCTCAGAGAAATTCGGATTTGAGAAAGGCTGGGATGTATTCAAGAATTACATCCGTGAGAGCAAGCCTTCACAAGCAGAACATGTCTATGGCGACTCCCTTGCGTGGCTCAAAGAGCACAAGGACGAGAAGTACTTTCTCTACATTCAAACAATCGACCCACATGTGCCTTACCGTGACAACGGTGAGACAACCGCCCAATACTATGCAGGCGACTACAAGGGCGCATTGGGCAACAGCATCTCGGCAGAGGAGCAAATCGCGGCCGGCAAGACCCCACCCTCAGCCGATGACCTAAAGTGGCTCAAGGCAATGTACTACGGTGAGACCACTCATCATGATACTGAGATGGGTAAGTTCTTTTCTGAGCTCGAAGCTATGGGCGTTCTCAATGACACCATGGTCATCGTGACAAACGACCACGGCGAAGAACTTGGCGAACACAAGAAGTTTGGACACGGGCATTCTCTCTACGAAGAACTCTTGCGAGCTCCTCTCATCGTGCACTACCCGCCGCTCATCGAGGCTGGAAAGCTTCGCAACGAGGTTGCCGAGAATGTCGACGTCTCGCCAACCATCGTGGATGTGCTTGGCCTGAAGCCCATGGAGAAGGCCGATGGGCTTTCGCTCGTTCCTCTCATGAAGGGCGAGCCTGTTCAGCGCCCGTTCTACGCAATGAGCGAGTTCATGGACACCTTCAGGGCAATTCGCGTTGGCGGCTGGAAGATGATCTGGGGGGGCAAGCGCGTTGACGTCTATCATTCGGAAGAAGACCGAGCGGAGACCAAAGATCTTGCGAAGAAAGCTCTCATCGCGCGGCGCATGCTCGAGGTGCACGCGGGTGAAGCGCAGGCTGCCTACGACAAGAAGCAGCGCATGCAAGACATCACAACGAAGCGTCAATTCAAGGCGGGTGAAGCGGACATCGATCCTGAGACCCGCAAGCAACTTGAGGCGCTGGGGTACTTCGGCGAATAACCATGCGCAAGCTTCTCCTACCGCTCGCTGTATTCGCGGCTCTACTAGCGCTGCCCACGGAAGCTCACGCTTATGTGGGGCCGGGCGCAGGAATCGCTGTCGCGACGACGGGCTTCATGCTCGTCATTTCGCTCTTCCTCGCCATCTTTGGCATCATGTTTTGGCCGTTTCGCTGGGTCTACAAGCAAATCACCCGCAAGCGTCCGCCAAAGCCGCCAAAGATCAAACGAGCGGTGCTGGTTGGTCTCGACGGACTTGATCCCAAGCAGGTCCGAAAGATGTTGGATGCAGGCCAGCTTCCCAATCTTAAGAAAATTGCTGATAAGGGGGGATTTCAGAATCTTGGCACTACCTTTCCGGCCATGTCTCCAGTCGCCTGGAGCTCATTTGCAACAGGGGTGAACCCCGCCAAGCATGGCATTTTTGATTTCCTAACCCGCGACCGAAAAACCTACGCACCCGATCTTTCCTCTGCGGACGTTCGAGGTCCAAAGCGTGAGTTCCGAGTGGGTGAACTCGTGGTGCCCTTGGGCAAGCCTGAGATTCGTTTGCTTCGCAAGAGCAAGCCGTTTTGGAAAGTGCTTGGCCAGCACCAGGTACCCTGTTCGATTCTGCGCGTACCCATCACGTTTCCGCCCGAGAAGTTTCACGGAACCATGCTGTCTGCGATGTGCGTTCCCGATTTGCAAGGCACGCAAGGATCGTTCTCCTACTACACAACCGAAGACGATGATGGCGAAGCGATTGGCGGTGCCCGCTTTCGGCTTGAAGAGAACGATGGCATCATCGTCGGCGATTTGATTGGGCCGCCAAACCCCATGCGAAAGAATCACGCGCCTACGAAGATTCCCTTTAGGATCGTTATGGCAGAAGATCGCAAGTCGGCTGTCATGACGCTGGCGGGTGAGAAGATCAAACTCGATTTGCACGAGTACACAGAGTGGATTCCAGTGGCGTTTCCACTGGCACTTGGCGCCAAGCTGCGTGGCATCTGCCGCTTTCGCCTGATGGCCGGCGAGCCGTTCAAGCTCTATGTAACACCCATTAACATCGATCCGGAAAACCCCATTTTGCCGATTTCGCATCCCAAGTACTTCGCGACCTACCTGGCGAAGCTTCTCGGGGGCTACGCCACGTTAGGCCTCGCAGAGGACACCTGGGCGCTCAATGAGGGCGTCATCGACGAGCAGGCCTTTCTCGAGCAGGCTTGGAACAACCATGAAGAGCGCGAGAGCATGTTCTTCGAGATGCTCAAGCGCACGCCAAAGGGCCTCATCACCTGTGTCTTTGATGGCACCGATCGCATCCAACACATGTTCACCCGCTTCATGGATGATGGTCATCCAGCGATGAAGGACCAAGAGAAGAATAGTGAATGGACTGACGTTATCCCCGA
Source organism: Kofleriaceae bacterium (assembly GCA_024762925.1). Classification (GTDB taxonomy): domain Bacteria; phylum Myxococcota_A; class Polyangia; order Haliangiales; family Haliangiaceae; genus NORP324. The sequence goes on from JANTGM010000032.1 coordinate 28,154, forward strand.
CACCTACGCCAAAATGGACAAGATGGTCGGTGAGGTCATGAAGCAGGTCGATATCAACGACCCGTCCAACCTCTTGATCGTCCTTTCCGACCATGGCTTTCAAACCTTCAGGCGCGGCGTGAATCTCAACTCTTGGTTGCTGCAAAACGGCTACTTGAAGCTCAAAGACCCAGAGGCAACGCGCAGTGGTGACTGGCTAACGGGAATCGACTGGGAGAACACCACCGCGTACTCAGTAGGTCTCGCAGGAATTTTTCTGAACGTGGCAGGGCGTGAACGCGATGGCCAGGTAAAAGAGAGCGAGGCCAACGCCCTGGCCGATGAAATTTGCGCCAAGCTCGATGGCTTAGTTGACGACGACGTGGATGCCGTAGCCATTCGACAGTGCTACGCCGCGCACAAGCTCTACGATGGCCCTTACGCGGAAGATGCCCCGGACATCATCGTTGGCTACAGCGCTGGTTGGCGTGCTTCATGGGATGGAGTTCGCGGTATCGCTCACGATGTGGTCTTTGATGACAACACCAAAGCTTGGAGCGGTGATCACTGCATAGATCCCGACCTCGTTCCCGGTGTGCTGATCAGCAGTCGGAAGATGGGCAAGGACGATGGCTCTGAGGCCAACATTGCTGATATGGCGCCAACCATGCTTGATCTCTTTGGAATCCCCGCTCCTAAGTACATGGACGGTTCAACACTCGACAAGAAGCAGGCAAGCGCATGAGAAAAACTCTGTTCACCGCGATGGCGGGAGTGCTGCTGTTCGCGTCTTGCGGAAGCGACCGGGACTATCGAGCCCGGCCCAAGACCGACAAGAAGCTCATTATTCTCGGCATTGATGGCATGGATCCGGTCTTGGTGAAGCGCTACATCAAGGAAGGCCGTTTGCCAAACATCGCGAAGATGATTGAGGGCGGAAGCTTTCTCGATTTGCAAACAACGGATCCTCCGCAAAGCCCTGTCGCTTGGTCTGCATTCATCACGGGCCTTGATCTCGATGGTCACGGAATCTACGACTTTGTACATCGTGACCCCGTGCATCTGGAATCATACCTTTCGACGTCGCGTCCCGTTCCGGAGGACACCATGCTCGGCATCATTCCAAACGGCGGTGGCGGTCACGAACTGCTTCGCGGCGGGGAAGCGTTTTGGCAGAGTCTCGAGAAGGAAGACGTGGGCGCTACGATGGTGAAGATTCCGGCGAACTTTCCTCCTGCAAGGACCGATGCCAACGAGTCGATGTCAGGAATGGGAACGCCGGACATGCTTGGAACCTACGGCACGTTCCAGATGATTACTGATGAGCCAGAGTGGAAGGACAAGCATGTGAGTGCAGGTGAAATCCACATGGTTGATTTCTCTAAGTCCGACGCGGTGCAGACGGCATTGGCTGGACCCGGCGCAGAAGCCGCTGTCGAGGTGTCTATTGATCGGGAGCAGAACATGGCTCTCATCGATCTTGAGGGCGAGAAGGTCTTGCTTAGGGCCGGCGAGTGGAGTGAGTGGACCCCTGTTGACTTTGGCGTGGGCCTAACTGGCTCTGCAGCTGCACATGGGATCGTCCGCTTCTACCTTCGGAGCGTCTCACCATTCCACCTCTACGTCAGTCCCGTGAATACCGATCCGTCAGATTCGGATTTGCACATTAGCGAACCGCCGAGTTGGTCAGAAGAAATGGCAAAGAGCATCGGCCGCTTCTACACACAGGGCATGGCGGAGGACACCAAGGCGCTTGTTGGAGGTGTGCTCAGCGACGAAGAGTTCTTAGCGCAGGGGAACATCGTTTTTGAAGAGCGAATCAAGATGCTGCATCATGAGCTCGACACGTTTGAAGGTGGCCTACTCTTCTTCTACTTTAGCAGCATCGATCAGCAATCTCACATGTACTACGGCAGTATGGAGGCCGATGCGCTTCCTCAATACGCCAAGTACGCCCATGTCGTCCCAGAACTCTACGAGCGTATGGACGCAGTTGTCGGCGAAGCATTGGCGAAAGCAGGAGACACACCTGTCGTCATAATGAGCGATCATGGCTTTGCTCCCTGGACCTGGAAAGTCAACCTGAATACCTGGCTCGCCCAAAAGGGCTATCTCTCTGTGCATCCACAGGGACAAACGGGCAAAGGCATTCTCGGACACATCGATTGGGAAAACACTCAGGCCTACGCCTTGGGGCTCAACCAGCTCTTTATCAATCTCGAAGGGCGAGAGGCCCATGGCGTGGTTCCGCAGGATGAAGCAGAGGTCGTCATACAGCGCATCAAGCGCGATCTGGAATCGTGGCGCTATTCGGAGACGGGTCAACGCGTGGTGACCAAGGCGATGCCAGCCCCCGTGGGCCAGTATGTCGATCGTGCGCCTGACCTCATCGTTGGTTACAACCGGGGCTTCCGCTCATCGGATAGCTCCGCAATGGGCGCCGTAGGCAATGAGGCGATCGAGCGCAACGAAGGCCACTGGAACGGCGACCACTGCATGTACGCAGGCCACGTTCCGGGAGTTCTTATCAGCAGCAAACCTCTCGGCATCAGCAAAGCATCACTCGTAGATTTCGCCCCGACGGTTCTCAACTACTTTGGTATCAAAGTCCCCGAGGGCATGAAGGGGAAACTCCTCTTTGAAAGCGACCTATAGGGAAACGATATGGCACTACTCAAATTTAAAGTGAAGCCCCCAAAAGAATTGCACAGCCGACTTAAGGACGTTGGAAAGAAGCACGACCTCGGTGACCTTGACGCAGTTGTGAATCACTTCATGACTCGTGGTCTAAAGGCCTACGAAGCATCCGAAAGCGATTCTCTTAAGAAGCAGATCGACTTTGTGGTCGACGAACAGGGCTACTCAGGACGCGATGAGCTGGTCGAACACTTGTTGCTACGCGGTTTGCGTGCCTATGAAGAAGAGGCGGACGATCCAGAAGCGCTTGCAGCTCGCTTGCGCGGCCTCGGCTACATTGACTAATCACAAACAAGTAACCGCGGGTCGAGTGAGAAAAGAGCAGCAGTAGATGGGTGCCATTGCAGCAATCTTTAGAAGCGGGATGGAGGCCCTGATGGTTCCCTTCGACCTGTTGGGGCCATTTTGGGGCCTCACATTGCTATCTCTTCTTAGTGGCGTGGGCATGCTGTGGGTGGTGGGGAAGACCACTCCACAGAAGCTCGTTGAGCGAGCGCGCAATCGCATGGACTCAGCGGTCTACGAGATTCGCCTTTTCATCGACTCACCCAAGCGGGTCGGGATTTCACTTGGTCGGCTCATGAGCAACAGCTTGCTCTACATAGCAACGATGCTTCCAGCATTCTTGATCCTGGCGGTGCCGCTTGCCTTCATGTACCTGAGCCTCGAAGTTCGGTATGGCCTTGAAGCGATTCCCCTGAACAAGCCCTTCGTCGTCTCGGTAGAACTCGCAGATGGCGTCGATGGGCGAAAGCTTGCGTTCACTCCAGAAGCTGGGCTTGAGCTCACCTCGCCACCTCTCTATGTTAAGAGTGAACAAGCTGTGTACATCCGCGCCGTGGCCACCAAGCCTGTCTCGAGTGACCTCCATCTCGACCTTGGGGGACGCACTGAAACCAAACGCATTGTCGCTGACCCCAATGCAGAGCAAATGGCACCGGATCGAGCCAGTGGCATAGATCTTTTCACGAGCTATGGCTCTGAGAGGCCACTTGATGGTGACATCACAGCCATTAGCGTTCCTCACGAGACCAAGGATGGCCGGTACCTCGGTATCAATATGCCGTGGTGGATTTGGTGGCTGCTCCTCATGATGATTGCAGCTTTCGGGCTGCGCAAGCGGATGGGCGTCACACTGTAGATATGAAGCCTCAGGCGCTAGGAGTTTTTCCTACGTCTATGGTGGCGTCGATGGGAACGGCGATATCAAGGTAGAGCTGTTTTCAAGCGTTTCCGTGAGAGCGTACATACTCGTACCTTAGCCTCCGCCGCCATGCGTCCGTTGCTCTGCATCTGTGGCCGGGCTGCCACCATCGTTATCGTCTCCTGCTCTCCAGTGGAGCACTGCGGCGCTGTTCTCTGCGCGGCAATTCGAGCTACTCGAAGACCCCTTGTCCCGTCGTTTCAATGCTGCCATTGATTGTGCACGTTGCCACACCGCTACAGCTTCGCAGAACGAGGGAACTAAATTCTGCCTTCACGATGCCCTCCGAAGGCCGATAATCATCGATTACAACGGAGCCGGGTGCTGAAGGGGAATCGTCAAACCAGCAATGGTTGCCGTGCAGTGAGAATGCGCTAGATGTCACAGCAACAATTTGCCGCGGACCATTGCCGTCCCAGGCCTCGGGATTTGGAATTGCACCAGTGAAGTTGGAGGGAACTTCAAACTGTATTGAGCCCAAGAATGTGAACGGGCTTTCGGGCTCCGTGAAGCTGATGCCGAGGTTGCCATTGACGTTTACAACAGCGCGGCCTTGCAACGTTGCGCAGTCTGAGCTGAGCGTCGATGCAAGTTGAGAAGCGCCACCACCTGCATCCACAGACTCGCCAGGCATGGCATCCGAAGCCGAGGTCGCAGCATCGGCTGTTGCGCTGCTGCCACCGTCGGTGAGTTGGTCATCTATAGGCTCGCCACCTCCACAAGCCACGAGAACAAGGAATAGGGCTGTGTGAGCATTGCGCATGACACCCTCTAGAGCCAGCAGAGGGCGCTAGGTCGCGACATATTTTCTGGCCGCTCTTACCTTTTCGAGCGAACCGATAGCGCACAGCAAGCAGGACACGTCGGCTCACAGTCAAACTGTCTGTCTAATCTGTCGAAGGCTCGACGAGCGTTGCTTCAACGGTAGTCTCGGTACAATCAGTGCCGTTGCAGGATGCTAGGTAGCCCGAGAGCGTGTCGGCATCGACCACCGCGCAGAGATTCACTGCAAGTGAGGTGAGGTTGTATGTTCTGTGCAGGAAGAAGTTGTTGTCGTCAACATGGAGCGCATCGGTGGGAATCGCGTCCAGAATTCCTCGGTGAACGCCCTCTTCCAAGAGCAGGTAGCTTGAGAACTCACTTCCCGCGTTTGTCACATGGTCCCACTTTCCCAAGAGGTTCATCGAGGCCAGGCTGCCGTTATCATCGCAGTTGTCGCGTGAGAAATCTTCGTAGCTCTCATAGGTGAGAGGACCTGCATCCACGGTCACCACAAAGGCATCTAGCGCAGGTGCGGCATCCGGCGTCTTGGCTGCTGAATCCGAACACGCTAGCATGCTCAAGAGTGGTAGCAGCCTACGCACTTGCTCCTTTGCGCTGTCGGTAGAGCGTTGGGTCGATGACGGTTGCCATCTTGGCAGCGTCTAAGTCGGCCGCCATAAACTTTGCAATGCGAGCGATTTGGCTGTCGGCTTCGCTCTGCATTCGGTTATAGCTAACGAAGAGCACTTGCACATGGTCCGATGCTCGAAGCCATGCTTCAACTTCTTCTACGTGGCCAGCAAAGCTCGATTTCATATCGTCGTCGCCCGCGCCGTCTTGCTCGTCGCGATTGACGAGCATCTTCTGCTGTGAGGCCAATATCTCGTCGAGATTGCGGCGCATGAAGACGATCTTGTACTGCTCGGTTTCAGGTAGGTCCTGCAGCAGTTGCGATATGACCTTTACGACCTTGCCACGCGCAGGCTCAACCCAGCTTGGGTCTTGTTTGGTGCGCTTGACCGCCTCGAGTTCGTAGTAGCCTTTTGGGTTGTCATCGTCAGCACTGCGAATGCCATCGGTAACAGGCTCAAGACCACCGGCCTCAAGCATCTTCATCATCATGGAGGTACCTGAACGGGGCAGGCCCGAGACAACGTAAATCGGGTTGGGCATGGCTAAGAGATAACACAGAAGGCCCCACGAAGCGCGTCTTCATGAGGCCAGCTGCGATTTGCCAGCGGCCCAAGGCTGGCGCTAGCCAAGTTCGATCTTTCGAGCTTTGTGCTCGGCTTTCTTTGCGATGGTAATGGCCAGAACGCCAGCTTCAAGCTTGGCTTGTACTTGCTCTGCGTTGGCATCTTTGGGGAGTTTCAGGCGTCGTTCAAAAGAGCCGTACTGACGCTCTCGAACTAGGAAGTTCACGCCTTCCTCCGTTGACTCTTCGGCACGAGTTCCACTCACGCTGAGCACTCCTTCGTGCACGGTGATTTCGAGATTCTCCTCGGCGATGCCAGGAAGGTCGGCCTGCAGCCGGTAGTTTTCATCGGTCTCAATGAAGTCGAATCGTGGGGTGTGCGTTGCTGTGTCGCGAGTTAGCGGGACCCCAAAGAAATCGCGTGCGATTTGTGTAAATGGGTCTGCCTTGGTGCGGTTGTTAAGTCGTGTGAGTTCGTACATGGTGTCTTCTCCAGGTTGGGGCCATTGGCCGTTGCCCTATCGAGATAAGCACCGAGGTTGCAAGTGCAAGACCTTGACGAGGCCGAATTCGTGCTCAGGCGGCCAGAAAAACTCTGCGTTACGCGGCCAACGCCACACAAGTCTCCATTTCTTCGCGAAGGTTTGCCAAAGCGTTGGCATGTGCCCGGCTTGCCCAGGATTTGGAGATGCCAAGCGTTTTGCCTGAGTCCTGAAGAGTTGCGTCGCCGAAGTAGTGGTCCATGACAAGGGTTTGCTGCTGCGCCGGAAGCTTGTCGATCGCTGTGCGAAGGGCTGCCGTAAGCTCGTTGCGTTCAGCGACGTCTTCCGGGCTCATGCCAGCTCGTGGATCGATGATTTCCTCTGGTTGCATATCCTTGGAATAGATGGCGTGGAAGTCCCCTCGGCTGGCTGCGTGTCGGTAGTCTTTGCGAGAGAGTGGGGCAATCTTTCCAATGCCATCAAGCATCGCGCCACGAACGCGAAGATAGGCAAAGGTTGCAAGAGTCGCTTCGCCACCGGGCACGAAGCGATTCATGGCTTCGAGCAGACCTGTTGTACCCCAAGCCATAAGCTCATCGAGGTCAGCTTGGCCATGGGTGCGCCTAAGAACTCGAAGCGCGATTCGACGAACCATGGGCAAGTGCTCAGCGACTACTGCATCGCGGTTGGTGCAGTGCTCTGGACGCGCGTTGCGGTTGCAAGTAAGTGGTCTACAAGGAGCCGAGTTCTTCGTTGTCGTGTTCATGTCCGGCTGTAAGAGCAGAGGCCGTACCACCGGAGAGGATGCGTTAAGTTGCTGAAAATAAAGGATGTTGTTGGGGCTGGGTGGATCCAAAATCTCGATCCACCCTGTTCCACCTACGTTCCAGGTTGTTCCACCCTGTTCCACCTGTTCCACGGTCAGGCTATGGTGGCGCGGCATGGGCGAGAAGTCGGGAACCCTGTCTTACGCAGGAGGTGGCGAGGACATTCGCAACACGTTCACAGCGCCATATTTGGTGCTGCTCATGGTCGCGGACCGACCCGAAATTGGCAGCGCACGGTTCTCGCTCGCTGAAGTCGGCCTGGTGAACATTGGACGCCACGAAACCTTCGAGCACCAAAGGTCCCATGATGGCAGCGAGGCGCAGCTTGAGATCAATGTGCCGGACGGCTGGATGTCGACGCGCCATCTACAACTCCGACTTGAGGAGGGCGCATGGGTGATGCGCGATGCTGGATCGAAAAACGGGTGCTATCGAAACGGCCAGCGTTGCCAGGAAGCCGTCCTGCAGGATGGCGATGTGGTCGGCACAGGGAACACCTGCTTTCTCTTTCGAAGCAATGTCGAGAGAACCCACCTTGATGCCGCAGATGCCAGCTCGCTCATGATGCGCACCTTGCCGGCGGCCTCTCAGACATTGAGTTTGCCACTTGCACATCTCATGGCGGACATGTCGAGAGTAGCCTCGTCTCGAGTCTCAGTGATTCTCGGAGGGGAAACCGGAACCGGCAAGGAAGTAAGCGCTCGCTACGTGCATCAATGCTCAGGGCGCAAGGGAAGCTTTGTCGCAGTGAACTGCGGGGCACTCCCAGCCACGCTTGTAGAAAGTGAACTGTTTGGTCACCGCAAAGGGGCATTCTCGGGTGCCAATACCGATCGCGTTGGCTTGGTACAGGCATCGGATGGCGGAACGCTCTTTCTTGATGAAGTTGCGGAGCTTCCATTGGAGGCGCAGGTAAAACTCTTACGCTGCCTGCAAGAGCGCGAAGTGGTTCCCGTGGGAGCAAGTCGACCGATTCCAGTTGACATTCGGGTGGTTGCAGCCACCCACGCAGACCTGCCAGAGCTTGTGGAAGCTGGCGCCTTTCGTGCAGACCTCTATGCGCGACTTGCGGGCGTGAGTTTTCGACTACCAACGTTGCGAGAGCGTCGCGAGGATCTTGGAATCCTTGTTGGCACGTTGCTGGCTCGCTGCGCGGGTGAGCGGATGTTTTATTTTGATAGAGAGGCTGTTTGGGCGATGGCGATGTATTCGTGGCCGCTAAATATTCGCGAACTCGAACAAGCGTTGGCCGCAGCAACGGCTTGGGCGGATCGAGGGCGCATCGAGTTGCGTCACTTGCCTGCACCTGTCGCAGCATCGCTGAGCCCTTCAGAACCTACGACCGATGACTCCCTCAAGAGCGAACTCGTCGCTGCGCTTCGTAAACACGCGGGAAACGTGAGTGCGACTGCCCGCGAAATGGGCAAAGCGCGAGTGCAGATTCGGCGTTGGTGCAAGCGCTATGGACTCGACCCGGCGCAGTTTCGCTAAGAATCCGATGTCGTGGCGCACACTCACGCTTGCTTGGGGCTTCATGCTCTTCATGCTTGTTGCACTTCCATCGAGTGCGATGGCACATCAAAGCTCGTACACCTACGGCTCTCTCGCGATCTCCGATTCGGGACGCGAAGTCCACTACGAGGTTCGTTTGAGTAGCAACGACTTGTTTGAAGCGCTCAAGCTTGGTGAAGATCGCGATGCGACCGATGCCGAGATTGTGGCAGGGGAGCAAGACCTGCGGACCTACGTTTTTAACCGAGTGCACTTGGTCGTGCTGGGACAGGCGTGCGCACAGGATCCGGGCACAGTGAAGGTGGTGAATGATGGGCAGCGATTTGCCCAAGTTCAGACGACGGTGCGCTGCTCCTCGGCGATTTCCTCTGTGGAGCTTGTGTATGACCTCTTCTTTGACTTGGACGAGCGCCACGAGGGACTGTTGCGCGTTGGCGCCGGATTGGTGCAACTCACGAATGCGAGGAGGCGATATGTGCACACTCGGGGGAGTCCCGCACCCGAAACGCGACTAGGGTTTCTCCGTTCCGGAGCTCTGCACGTTCTCTACGGACCTGATCACATACTTTTTCTGTTGTCGCTCCTAGTGGTGATAGGCTTACGTCTCGACGCGAATGGGCTGCGGGCTCGTACGATTCGCGAGAGCCTGCGAGGTGCTGCTGGCATTGTCACAGCGTTTACCATCGGGCACTCGATGACCCTCGTGATGGCTGCGCTCGGCTGGATTTCACTGCCGAATCGCTTTGTCGAGAGCATGATTGCGGCTTCGATTGTCTACGTTGCGGTGGAGAACGCTCTCCGACCTGACCCTCCGCGGAGAGCTTTAGTAACGCTGCTCTTTGGCTTTATGCACGGTCTTGGTTTCGCCTCTATGCTTCGGCCCCTGTTACCAGCTGAGGATGTCGTGTTGCCCCTGTTGGTCTTCAACTTGGGGGTCGAGGTTGGACAACTTGCCATCGTCGCGATTGCATTGCCGATCTTGTGGGGAGCGATTGCGATGCTTGGGGCTTCTCGGTACCGACGGATCATCATCCCGATAACATCAGTGCTTCTCGCCATTGCTGGGACTCTTTGGTTTGCAGAGCGAGCGTTGGCGCTCTAGTGCCTGATGCATTGACATTGACCAAGCAAACTCGATTCTTCGCTCGCTGGCCGCTTTGCTCATCGTTGTTCATCGGGGCGACGCCTCAGAGAAGCTCGGTCTTTGCTGCAAAGACAAAGTCGCTCTCAGTGAGGCCATCGATCGTGCGTGTCCAGATCTCAACCACCGCTTCGCCCCAGCGCAGCTGCAAGTTAGGGTGATGATTCTGTTGCTCGGCCAACTCACCCACGCGGTTCACAAAAGCGAGGGCCGAGGCGAAGTCGGGAAACGAAAATGGCTTAATGAGCCTCCTTTCATCAACAACGTCCCAGCCGTTCCCAAGTTGGTTCTTGAGCGCTTCTAGCGGTTCCCCCACAAGTCGCGGCACATCCGGTCTGCCTGTGATGCACTCTTTCTTCGCAAGCTCTTCCATTGGTGGTGCGAAGAGCATAAGACCACGCCGTGCTTGTCGCAATCACATACATCACCTGTGCAGTGGTGTGGGGAACAACCTGGTTTGCGATTCGTGTGTGCATTGGCGAGGACGGGTTTCCAACGCTCACAGGGGCGGCGATTCGCTTCACCATCGCTGCAGTTCTTTTGCGGCTCTTGGTGCATGTGCTTGGAAGCTCTCCTGGCATTCGCACGCGGCATCAGCGCTCATGGTTCACGGTGGCCGGCCTGCTAAACGGAGCGGGATACGCCTTGGTGTATCTAGGGGAGGAGACCGTGCCAGGTGCATTTGCATCGATTCTCTTTGGCACTCTGCCGCTGCTAACCGCCTTTCTCGCAGCCATTAGCAAAACCGAGCGAGTGACGCTGGGACATTTTCTGGGCGCCCTCATCGCGCTCGGAGGCATCATCGTCATCTTCGGTGATCGCGCTTCGGTATCATCCGAGCAGGGAACCGGCGTGGCCCTCTTGTGCGGTGGCGTCGTTCTATCGGCCTTCTACAGTCTTGTTCTTAAACGCGAGAGTTCGAGTGTTCACGCCTTGTGCGCCACGAGTTGGTTTCTCTCGGTCACCGCCGTTGCTCTTTGGGGCGCTGCTCTTTTGTCGGAAGGTTGGTCGGTGCCGTGGCCGCCACCCTTCGCTCCAACAGTCGCGCTTCTCTACTTGGCAATCTTTGGCTCTGTGCTTACGTTCGCCAGCTATCTTTACTTGCTGCAGCACGTCTCCCTCATGGCCACCACCACACTGGTCTTCATCCAACCTCTCATCGCCCTCTTCGTAGACTCACAGTGGGAAGAGGATGTGCAACTCACGTTAACGAGCTATGTGGGGGCGGCCATCACACTCGGTGGAGTACTGGTTGCGACTCTTTGGAAGCGCTACAGCACAGCCAAAGCGTAGTACTCTCAATCATCATGTGTGGCCGCTATACGCTTACTTCTCCGGACGAACTTGTGCATGAGTTTGGGCTCGGTGAGCTGCCGTTCTCCCTTGCGCCTCGCTACAACATCGCTCCCTCAAATGAAGTTCCTGTTGTCACTCAGGAGGATGGAGCATATTCACTCAGACTTTTTCTGTGGGGGCTTGTGCCAAGCTGGGCAACGCTCACTCGATCCACCAAGCGACCTATCAATGCGCGAGCAGAAACCGTGCATGAGAAGCCATCATTTCGAGAGGCGTTTGAACGACGTCGCTGCCTCGTCTGTGCGGATGGATTCTACGAGTGGAAGAGGCAGGGTAGCAGACCCATGCCTTTCTTCATGCATCGCCGCGATGAACGAGTAATGAGTCTTGCGGGCATCTGGGAAACTCACGTCTCTGATGAGGGAGCGACGACAAATTCGTTTGCGATTCTCACCACGCAAGCCAATGAGCTGATGGCACCGATTCATCACCGAATGCCGATTGTGATTGATCGGAAAGCGCGTGCGCGATGGCTCGACTCCAGCATAAGAAAGAGACGGGACTTGGAGGACCTACTTGTGGCTCCTCTCACTGCGGACTACGAGATTTACCAAGTCTCAGAGAAGGTCAATTCTGTCGCGAACGACTCAGCGGCTTGTCTCAATCGGGGGCCAGATCAGCAAAGCCTCTTTTAGCCTGGCGTCAGAAGGGGCCAGCGAGTGCGAGATGCAGTGCCAGCTCGTCTTCGAAGTCGCTGAAGTCGTAGAGTTCCACACTGGACTTGATTCGCAAGCCCATACTCAGGCGATATGCAACGGCAGCGGTATATCGGAGCACCGCACTCTTTGAACGAAGTGGACTGTTTGCCACAACGTTGCCGAGTCGCCGCATGCCGTCCCAGCGTCCGATCACATCGAAGTTGTCAGTGAGGGGAACCTCGAGTTCGGTGTAGAAGCCATCCTTAACGAAGAAAGGATCAAACTCACCATCCGCGCCTGGGCCATACTTGAAGCGCGTCGATGGATCATCACCCAAGGCCATCTCCGTTCGGCGCACAATGTACTCAGAGCGCCAGTACATCCGTTTGAAGCGCAGTTGGAAATCCGCGCCCATCAATTGGTAGCTCAAGCTATTCTCGGGATCGTAGTGTCCGGCCATGCCCGATAGGCCAAAGGCCAAACTCAAGTCATCTGTGAGATCGAATGAAGTCCCGAGCTTTGCTCCAACCGAAGGCCGGGAGTTGTTGTCGACATAGTAGCGATCGCGCGAACGGGACTGAATGAAGTCGAAGTCGTCTGCGCCGGTCGACGCCTTTGGGCCACCGATTGCGTAGAAGGCGTAGTCGAATCGCGCGCTATCGCCCGTGAACTTTGTGCCACTCACCTCCACGCCGTTGTCGACCCAAGGCGTCGGCAGGATGCTCATATTCCACTCGTCGGTGCGAAGCATGCGTCCCATGTCGTACGGGAGGGGCTTGTCACTTGTGCGGTGATTGGCCGGATCGTGGCGCAGCGGAAAACTGCCAAACTGCGGCGTGAAGCGGCCGACTCGAAAGTTGAGCAAGTCGCTTGAGCGCAGATCGAAGAACGCCATCCCCACGTCCAAACCGTGACACGCCACGCAGACTTTGATGTTTGACGAGACTTGGTCGTTGAAATCGACGGCGAGCTTCAGTGAAAGCTCTACTGTTGCACCGTCGAGGCCTTGATTGCGGGCCACGTCTTCTGTTGGAACAGCGAGATAGTCGAGCTGAACAGAACCTGCGAAATTGCGATCGTGATCTTCTGCTACAGCGCTGCTCGCAAGTGAAGTTAGGGCGATCAGAATAAGTACGACTCGAATCACTTCGCTTCCTTCTTCAAAGTAGCTAGTCCCTCCGAGCCGAACGAGCGGTAGACCAAGCACTGCACGATCTTAGGTTCTTCTGCCTCACGAATCCCTGCACCAGGCATAAGTCGCATGCGATGCACGTACATACGCCAGGCCTCTGGAGTCCCAACTTCGGTCGCCAAAAGTTGGTCCATTGTGTGGCATCGCGTGCACTTCTTCTGCGCTAGTGTACAGCCTTCTAGCACGATCTCACTTGGGCTCTCCATGCCTCGCACAAGCGGGTTGCCGCCAGATTGGGCGCCCGAGCAACCTGCTGATGTGGCGAGAACTACCAACAGCGAACACACTGCCCTAATTATCATTGGCGCCCTCCGCGATCCAGTCGTGAATGAGTTGTAAGAGTATCTCTGAGAGGTATGGCGGCCCACCGAGAGGCATGCGCGCGCCAAAAGGTGGGCCAGGGCTAACCTTTTGGTACAAGATGCTTTCGCAAGGTTGTCCAGGGATGATGGCAATTCCATCACTATTGGCTCCACCGCGACGAGCCGTTCTGAGGCTCGAGAGGTCAAGGCCACTCACTTCGAAGCCGAAAGGTGTGGTTGCATCGGGTGTATGGCACTGCAGGCAGCCAAGTGGTTGAGGATCGAAGATGAGTGGCCGAATCTCGTCTCGGAAGCTCACATCAACATCTGGGTCGGTGTCTTCGTTTGAGCAAGGGGCACTTTGTAGGGGGCCCACATCGGGCTCATATGACTCGATGCATCCTGCCTGCAGCAGAATGATCAACATGGATGGCATGAGCGTTCGCACCTAGAGCCCCCCTGGAGCGGATTGTTGCGGCAGATTGCGCAAATCCTCGGTCTTCTCAAAGGAAACAACTCGACCGGGACGTGGCTCGGGAGCAAAGAGGTCACTAAATTGTTTGACACCCGATGCTTCTTGGTTCTGTGTGATGTCAATGAGAGGAAAGCCGTCGTCTGGCACTGTCACATTCACACGCCTTGTCAGCGGGCTGTAGCGTGCATCGGACGGTTCACGCTCAAAGACGTTGTTTGTGTCAACGATGTCACCATCGTTGGTTATATCCACCTGGCGAAGCGGCTCGCTCAAAGGTTCTTTGCCCTCACGAGAAATCACCAAGACTTCTGGCTCAGGCTCGGTGTTGCTATCGGGGATTGGCATGAGGCCGAGGTCGTAGTTGCGGACCGTCTTGCCTTGCCAATAGAATAGATTGGAAGGTGGCAGCGGATCTTCGCCGTCACCGACTTCGAGACGTACATCGGTGGCGACGGCAGGGCAATTGATGGCAATGGTTGGTTGCCTTGGAGCGAGTACCAGTCCGAGTTGTTGTGCTTCTTCAACGGCGGCAAAGGACGTGATGAGTTCACCATCATACAGATCCGTCACCTCCAACAAGTAGAGAGTCCAATAGGGCGAGTATCCCGAGTCGCCAGGAATGGCATCGACGATCGTGTTATGGGCAAGGAAGATTGGTTCGTCGTTCTCATCGATTCGCACAAGTGCAAACAGTGGAGCGCCAAAGCTCGGGCTGCTTCCAAGGTCCCAATAGCGAACGGGCAAGCCATCGGCAAAGGCGCTCAGAAGCGGCACAGTTCCATCGACGCCATCGTTATCGGCAATCTGCTGCTCGAGAACCGGGTCATCGTGGGCGCTCGGAACGTCGCTTCCTGCTGGAAGGATGAGTCCCGAGAGCACGACATCGTCGCTCACCTGAGGATCGAGACACGCGCCCACTCCGATTGAACATGCCGCAAGCATGCCAAGTGCGATTCGATTTTGTTTGGTCATCATTGCTTGGGCTCGTAGGTGAGCGTGAACGAAACTGGCTGAGCGCCAGTGTCTGGATGGTCGCGAGTGCGAAGCTTCTTGACGGCCTTGTCGATGCAACTAGCGAGTCCGCTCAGTGGCGTGCTTGAGACGCTCACTCTTTCCGCCCGGCCATTCTCGTTGAGGAAGTACTTCACCTTCACACGGAGTTTCATGTTCTTCTGCGAAGCTTTGGCCGCTTTTTCGTAACACCCAGCAAACTTGGGCATGCTCGTCTTGATTGGGCGCCGCACTTTGCTATCAGAAAGGGAACCATCAGAGGCAAATGAGCCAATGGCTGTTTTCGCTTTGAACACAGTGGGCTTTGGTGGCTGAACCACAGGAGGTCTTGGCTTGGGTTTCGGCTGCACCACCAGCTCGGGTTTTGGCTTGGGCTTTGGCACCGCCGGATCGGGTTTTTGCTCAGGCTTTGGCTGCATCACCAACTCGGGGGTTGGCTCGGGCGCTGGTGGCTCTTTTGCGCGTTTTGGGGTTGGGTTGCGCGGTAGTCGATTTCGGTCTCGGCGAGGCTTGTCGCGCTGTGGTTCGCGAGCCGATTCAACCGAGGCGTCTGCGTCTGCGATCGCAACTACAGCAGTGCTTGCATCGGGTGGTGGCGTTAGGGCCGGCTGCGTTAGCGCTTTGGTGCCCGCATCGACAACAATGAGTGCTGGTGTGAGTTTGGCAGTCTTCGAGTTTTCGTCTGCCGTTTTGTCATTGCCTAGAACAAGGAATGCAGCAGCTGCGACTCCCACCAGAGCAGTAGCCAACATTGCAGGCCTTGCCCATCGAAGACCGCCTTTCTCTGGGGACTTTGCAACTGCGTTTTGCGGCGCAGCATTCGTCGCATCTGCTGCTGCCTCGCCAAGCGACCCTTCGTCCGTTGCCAGTTGAGCAACGGCCGTCATGGTTTGGGCTGTTTCGATTTGCTTGCGAGTGCTCTGTTCTGAAGTGCTCGTCTCTGCGCTTGCGTGAGCGACCGCCGCACGTGGTGCTTCGATCGCTTCAAGAGCGGCAAGAACCTCGCGGGCACTAGAGAATCGCTCGGCAGGATCCTTGGCCATGAGCTTTGTGATGACCGCTTCAAGCTGTGGTGAGACCGCAAGTCCTGCCCGCTCCGCGATTGGTGGCGCTGGTGCAGTTGCGTTCTTGTAGAGCACATCGATTACGCTGCCACTAAATGGCAACATGCCTGCCAACATCTCGTAGATGGAAACACCAAGGGCAAAAAGATCGGTGCGGAGATCAACTGGGTGCCCTTGGGATTGTTCTGGTGAGATATAGGCAGGTGTTCCAACCACGAGGCCCGCGGTTGTGAGTCGAACCGATGATTCTTCGGGGGTGCTGATGATCGCAAGACCAAAGTCGAGAATCTTAGGAACCGTCTTGCCGTCGTGTTCTACAAGTGCGACGTTGTCTGGCTTGAAGTCACGGTGCACCAAGCCCTGCTCGTGCGCGTGGGTAAGCCCCAGACAAATCTGCTTGGTGAGCTCGATGGTCTCAAGCTCTGATAGTGCTCCGGCATCAACTCGATCGCAGAGGCTGCCGCCCTCAATGAAGTCCATGACCAGGTAGTGCAGGCCACTGTCCGTCTTTCCGAAATCGAGCACCGAAACAACGTTTGGATGCTGAAGCCGACTTGCTGCCTCGGCTTCCTGGCCAAAGCGCTGGCGCATGGTCGGATCGGCTGCCAGGTCGCCTAGGAGAACTTTGATCGCAAAGCGGCGCTTGGTTAGTCGAACATGGTGGGCCAGGTAGACTCGCCCCATCGCTCCTTCGCCAACGCAAGAATCGATCGCGTATTGATCGGCAATGGTAGTGCCGATCAGCGGGTCGACCGAGAGAGTAGTGAGTGGGGTGTTGTCGATTGGGCAGGTATCAAAGCCTGTTCGATACACTGCCATGCAGGTCGAACAGCTCAGACGTTCGTCTTCTTGATTTGCCGATTCGCTCAGGGCTCGCGTCCAGTCTCAGCTGCGTTCTCCGCAACCTGAAGTTGGAGGCTATTGTGACACAGCTTTGCGTCCTTGACCTCTTCTGGGCAGACGCTGTAAAGCAACGCAAAGTGTTCTGAGCGGCGGTCACTGGGCCCACAGTGTACGTTGGGTCTGCGTGAAGAGCTCTTGTGCTGCGCGGGAAGCAGGAAGGCCAGCATTTGACCAGGTCACTGCAGACTTCTTCCATAACTGTTGTGCGAAGTGTCTCTATGGCTTCGAACTTGGCACGATCCAAATGACGCATAATCGACTGCGGAAAGAATCGTGCGTGCCCACGCATCAATGTCGGCAGAGAGTTCGGCGTATCGGGATTCATCCAATGCGATTTGCGAGTACGCGTCTGCCGGAGCACCCAGACGCTCAAGTTCCGAGCCGAGCCAGACAAATGCATAGACCGATACTTCCTCAAGCTCGGCAAGGCCGGCAAACCAGTCCTGGCAGTCGATTCATGAGGTGTGTTATGGCAGCTGCCATGCCATTGGTTTCGGCTCCGCAGCTGGCTGGATTCATTAGGGATCGAAAGCAGCCAGTTGCTTGCTTGCGGCAACCCGTGACAAGGTTGTCAGGACTGTGTTCTTGAAACGAAACACCGCAAGGCGCCTGTGGGTGTTGCTTGCCACGGTTGCAAGCCTGGTTGCCCTGACGACAACCGTTGGCGCCAAGCGGACCGTGTGGTCACAAGCAGTTGTTCCAGCGAGCGGAAGTGCAAGTGCGATTGGGTCCTACACCGCTGGTTGTGTGCGCGGCGCCAAAGCGCTACCTCTCTCGGGCAAGGGCTATGAAGTCATGCGTCCTGAACGCAAGCGCTACTTTGGTCACCCCGAACTGCTCTCCGTAATCCAAGATCTTGGCAAGACGCTTCTCGCCGCCAAGCATGGACCAATTCTCGTTGGAGATCTTGGCCAGGCGAAGGGGGGGCCATCACCACGAGGGCATGCGAGTCACCAAAGCGGATTGGATGTTGATATTTGGTTTTGGCATCCTCGGATTGCTGAGCGGCGCACTCTCACTCGACGCGAGCGTCGAAAAACGCCCAATCACCGCGTGGTTGATCCAAAGAAACTCGAGTACACCAAGTACTGGTCGGACGACGTGCCCGCCATGATCTTCGCCGCCGCAGCTGATGCGCGAGTCTCGCGCGTGCTGGTTAACCCACTCATAAAAAAGCACCTCTGTGAAACGAAGGGGACCAAGCGCAAGCTTCTAAGAAAAATTCGGCCCTGGTATGGACATGCTGACCACATGCATGTTCGCTTGCATTGCCCCAAGGGCAATCGGCATTGTGTTCCCCAAGATGAGGTTCCAAAGGGAGACGGTTGTTCTGATTTGGAGTGGTGGCTCAGCCCCAAGGCGAAAAAGGACCGCAAGAAGGGCAAGAAACAGTACCTGAGCAACGTTGGCGCAGTGCCGCTACTGCCCGACCAGTGTCAAGAGTTGGTGCGCTAGTCGTCAACGCGGCGAGTCTCAATTGAGCGGATACGGTTTTCGACTGGATCTGGGTGCACGATCAAAAAGTGACGATCGATGCCGTCGAATCGTTCGGGAAGAGCTCCACCTCCACCAGAAATAAAGGCGGGAATGCCAGCGTTTTCAAACTCGTAGAGTGAGTGCACATGCCCATAGAGTGTGAGATCGACTTGGCCTCGGGCGAGCTGCACGAGGAGCTTGCTCGCTTCGCTACGACTTCGGAAGCCTGCATTGCGCACTCCGACTGGGTCGAAAAGCGGGTAGTGCGTTCCGAAGATGTGGATGCGGTCCTTGCCATCCTCAAGCCATTGGGCGAGTCGACGCTGCAGTGAGGGATCTAAGGAGGCATTCCCGGAGTCTACATAGGAGAAGTCTACGCCCTTGAAGCGAAAGTGGGTGGAGAAGAGTCCGAAGAGGTCGTGCCATCGGGCCGCATCGATGGACAATTCGTGGTTTCCGACGGTCGAGAAAAAGGGAATGTCGAGAAGTTCGACTTGCTCTAAGAATAACTCGTACTCTTCGAATGTTCCGGATTCGACAACATCCCCTGTGCTCATGACAAATCGGATGTCGGGCTCCGATGAGATTGCCGCAAAGACCTCATCTGCCCGGTCCATTGCAGTCTGAATATCGCCCATGTCGGCGAATCGAAAGTCCTCTTCGATCTCCCAATCGGGTGGGGCAATTGCAATCTGCGATTCGCCAGCGGCCAAGGCCACATCGAAGATGCAGTGGGTCGGCCTTGGCTGTGAGGTGGGGGATTGGCTTTCTGTTCCGATTTGCAACTGCGCCGCTGGCATACAGTTGAAGATCTCCAAAGTGACGTCACGCGGCCCCTCCGACGCTAGCGAAAGCTGCAGCGAAGGGGCCTGGGCCCAGAGAGTTATCCGCTCCCCAGTCATGTTCTGTACTGCGGCCAAGCCATCCACAACCTCGATTTCGAAGGTCTCGAAGCTCGCTTTTCCCACGTCTCCGTCCATTTGCGAGCGCTCCTCTGCGGGGCGCACGCAGGATGAACTCAGGAGGAAGCCTATCGTTGCAGTAAGAAGTATTCTATTCATTGTGCACTCCCTGTTCGAATTTCGATTCCTCCAGTCGCGACCCATGCGGACCCAATCTCGGAGCGAAGAGAAATGGCAAACCTATCGGAAACCGGCTGCCTGAGGGCCAAGCCAAAGTGACCGAGAAACCCTGAGCCGTTGCCAGGACTTGGGCTAAGACCGGCAGCAAAGCCATCTCGCCGGTGCTGATAGTAGCCCTCGATCTCACCGTTCTTGGGGAGATACAGACCATAGCCGAAACGCACCAAGAGTAGACCGATGGTATCTGCTGGGGCCACGTCGTAGCTTGTGCGGTGAAGCGCGTATCCAACGGTTGCTGTGGTGTACGAACCGGCCAAGCTTGCACCAAGATGGCTGCTGTTGAGTCGGCCCCCAACACTCAGCTCACCAATCGTGCAAGCAAATCCATCATCACCATAGCGATGATAGGTGGCCGCTACCTGGCCCTGTAGGAAGTCTCCAGCTTTGTTGTCGATTTGTCGGTAGCGGATTGGTAGACGTGCACGTTGATTGTCTGCATCGAGTGCAGTCCAAAGTGATGGGGCAACCCGAAGTGCATCGCGAACGTACAAGCCGCTGACAACAGAGAAGTGCGTGTAGTCAAACTGCGGGTCGTCGACATAACCATAACCAACTGTCGCCGAGAGAGTTGGCCGTGGCGCGTAGGTTGATGCCCGCCCACCTGTCGCACTTCCATAGATGTCTGCGTAGGCGGTATTCAGAAAAATCCCCGTGCCAGTTACGAGCGCGGGAATTGTGAGTTCATTGCCATAGCGACTTGCACCGGTGAGACCAATGGTCGCTCCAGACGCAATCATGATGCCGAGCCCCACTCCCTGCCAAGCGAAGAGGCGCCAAGCGGTATCTTTGTCGCCGGCTACGTAGTGGCCGAAGCCGTGTATCACCAGACCGGGAATCACCGCGGCGACGGTGGACAATGCTCGAGGTGTGCTCTCCTCGCTTGCTTGAACCTCTAGCTCGGTTCCTGCGTCTTCGGCCGTTGCTTTCCGGTCAGGTTGAGCAGCAGGCCCTGTCGAAGTCGCCTCCGTGCCGTGCGGATCAGCCATATCTATCGCAGTTGTTTTCGGACCATGTGGATCCGCGTTCTCTGTCCCACGAGGTTTTGCCGCGGTAGGGGCTTGTGCTCCTGCACTCGGGCCTAGGATCAACAGCACGACTAGGGCTGTGAGTGAGCTGAAACTACGCTTTGCTTTCATCCGTAAAGTCGAGCGAAGCGGAGTTAATGCAGTAGCGCTGTCCTGTGTGTGTGGGACCGTCATCAAAGACATGGCCAAGGTGGGCATCGCATTGCGAGCAACGCACCTCGGTGCGAAATTGCCCATGACTACGATCTTCTAGGAAACGTAGATTGTCGTTGTTCATATGGTCGGCAAAGCTTGGCCAACCGCAGCCAGCGTTGAACTTCTCGGTCGAGGAAAAGAGCTTGGCCTTGCAGCAAACGCAATTGTAGACGCCCGCCCGGTCGTGCGCATTGAAGATGCCAGTACCCGGCCTCTCAGTGCCTCCTTGGCGAGTGACCCAGAACTGCATTTCGGTGAGTTCGGCTCGGTATTCTTCGTCCGACTTTTTCGCCATGATGTGAGTATAGTGCCTCTTATGAAATCGGGAAGTACCAGTGACTCAAGCAAGCGCTGATATCGCGCAGGGTCGCGCCTATTGTTATCGCTGCATGCGGGTTTCGCCAATGTGTCTTTGCGGCGCGTTTTCCCCATGTGACAATCGTACGGAGATTCATGTGCTCCAACACGATCGTGAACGGCGGCATGCCTTTGGAACGGTACGGCTTTTGAAGATCGGCTTGCGCCAGCTCTTTGTGCATCGAATGCCCGCCGACTCGGGTGCCACGTTTGCCAAGCCACCCGGGTTTCCCGATGACGCGGGGGTCTTATATCCGGGCCCCGGCAGTCTCGATTTGGCAAAGCTGGATCCCGAGCAGCGACCTAAGAAACTCATTGTGATTGACGGCACTTGGAGCCAGGCACATCGAATGTATCGAGATAGTCCCTGGCTTCAAGACTTGCCGCGGTACTCACTGCACCCTGCCGAGCCAAGTCGATATCGCATTCGCAAGGAGCCGCGGCACGAGTGTCTCTCGACCCTAGAGTCGACAGCAATGGCACTGCGGATGATCGAGCCGGAGACTCCCGATATTGACAATCTCTTGCATAGCTTTGAGCGCATGGTGGATCGCCAGCTTGCATGTATCGCCGAGAATGCTTCTGGCAAGCGCCGCATGAAACGCGCTCGCTTGCGGCCGATGCGCGCAGTACCAGAACCCCTGTGGCGAACGCCGCACCGTGTTGTTGTTGTCTATGGCGAAAGCGCGCTTCCGCGCTCCAGACGCGAGAAGCAGCACCGGGAACTCGCACAGTGGTGCGCGGTGCGTTTGCAAGACCCTGCCGAGCACTTTGAATCGATTGTTCAGAGCGAAGGTGCAATGCCTTCAGGGTTTTTCTTAGGTGAGCTTGGTTGGACTCAGGATGATCTCGGGCGCGCTGAGCGCATCGCTACGGTGCAGGCAAAGTGGCAAGAGTTTCTCCGTCCAGACGATGTCCTCGTGGCGTGGAATAAGGGCTCGGCAAATCTCGCAAAGCAACACGGTCTATCGCCAGAGGTCTTGGTACTCAAAGAGGCCTATCGCAACACTGTTGTTGGCAATTTTGGGACCCTTGAGAACGTCATCCGGCGCGAGGGGCTGGTGCCGGGGGCCAGGCTGCCGATGGCGGGACGGGCTGGCCTTCGACTCGCAAATGCTCAGGTCGCCGCAGAGTTTCTTCGAAACTGGGCCTGCAAGCGGCTCGAGCTCGTCTCGTGACCACAAAACCGGAAATTCTCTACAAGGACGAGCACGTCGTCGCAGTCAACAAACCATCGGGCATGCTTGTGCATCGCGGCTGGGACAACGACAAGGTTGTGCTTATGACTGAGGTGCGGGACGAGATCGGCCAGTGGGTCTATCCAGTGCATCGATTAGATCGCGGCAGTAGTGGTGTGGTCCTTTTTGCCTTGAGTTCTGAAGTCGCCGCAACGTTGGGCGCGGCGTTTGCGGAACAGCGCATAGAAAAACACTATCTTGCTCTCGTTCGAGGAATTCCCGATGAGCAAGGCATCGTCGACAACCCCGTCCCCAAAAAAGAAAAAGGGGAGCGCGTTGCTGCCGTGAGTGACTACCGACGCATCGCCGTTGCTGGACGTTACAGTCTTGTCGAAGTTCGCCCTCGGACTGGACGCCTGCATCAAATCCGACGCCATATGAAGCACATCTCCTGCCCGCTTATCGGAGACGTTCGCTATGGCAAAGGCGAGCACAATCGGCACTTTCGCGACAACTACAACTTGCATCGCTTAGCGTTGCATTGTCACGGGCTCGCACTTTCGCATCCTCGCGCGGATATGCGCCTTCAGATTCGAGCCCCGCTCTCAGAAGAACTCGTACGTGCATTTATGCAGCTCGGAGTTATTACTACAGCCGATGCCACCCTCGCGACCTTCGATCCCGTCTGACCCTTAGTTCGAAATTCGCCGAGTCCCTCGCAGGTGCGAAGAAGCGGCCGGTCCCAGAGGAGGCTGACTGGAGCAACCGGGAACGGTGTGCAGGGAAACCGACGAGAGCGAACCATGGTGGATGAATCAGGCCGTTAGCCACTCACAGCGAGGGACAAGGCTCTAAAGAAGTGTGCGACGTGCATCACGGTCCGTCTTCACAAGAGTGAAACCGGTTTCGGTGGCCCCGAGCCCCCCCGCAGGACCGAAATGCCTCTGTGCGCGAGGGGTAGGCATCTTGTGCGGATGGCGTATAGTGTCGACATGAGTCTCGCGCGCACATTGCTCACAACAGCATGGCTCTGTTGCGCCTGCACGGACCCGGCGGACTTTACAGACCTTGACGACCAAGGGGAGAGCCCGCAAAGCCCAGAAGAACTCTATGCGCCCAGTGAGGTGTGGCATGTTGATGTTCTGCTCTCGGATTCAAGCTATGCCTCGCTACTGGACGCACCGCGAGTTTACGTACCCGGTGACGTGCGCATCGGCGATACGATTGTCGAGCGGGTGGGCGTGCGTCTCAAGGGAGCCTTCTCGTTTCAGGGACTCGGAGGAAAATCGTCCTTCAAGATCAAGTTCAACGAGTTTGTGCGGGATCAGCGGTTTCTCGGGCTGGAAAAACTAACACTCAACAACATGCGCCAAGATCGCTCGCAGATTCACGAGTTTCTCGCCTATCAGGTCTTCAACGGAGCTGGGGTTCCCGCGCCTCGCAGTGGCTTCGCGCGCGTCTCGGTCAATGGCGAAATCTATGGTCTCTACGCCAACGTCGAGACTATCGACGACCGTTTTCTGACGGATCGCTATGACGACGGGGACGGCAATCTCTACGAAGCCCCATGGGGAGCCGACCTTGACGTAGAGTCAGTAGAGCTCTACGAGCAGGACGAAGGCGACGATCGTTCCAGGCGGGACTTGGATGCTCTCGTCGCACATATTGCAATGCCAGGTGACTCAGTATTCTTCGGAGATGACACCCTCTTGAATACAGACGAGTTTCTTCGCTTTGTTGCGAGTGAAGCACTTTCCGGTCATTGGGATGGCTATTGGAAGTCCAACAATCACTTTCTCTATCATGAAGGGCCCGTTGAGGGAGCCGAGCAGGGGCGCTGGAACTTCATGCCCTGGGGGCTAGACCAAAGCTTTGGGCAGGACCTTGATCCGTTTACGAGCCGAGGAGTGCTGGCGGAGAAGTGTTATTCGTTGCCATCGTGCATGTCTGAGTACACACGTATCGGCCTTGAAGCCACCGAGGCGTTTGAAGCGCTGGCTCTGGATGCGGCTGTCGACGGTTCAGCTGCGGCGATTCTCGACTATGTGCAATCAGATCCACGATCGCCGCACCCACCGGCCAAGGTTGCTCGCTATCAAGCGATCGCGCAGGCTCGCCTGGCTTCTGTCGGTTCGGAAATGCGCGACTACTTCTCGTGCATGGAGGATGGCGAGGAACAGGATCGAGATCGAGACGGGTTTGGCGCTTGCTTTGATGATTGCAACGATGCCAGCGACGAGGTGCGACCTGGAGCCCTCGAAGTGTGCGACGGCATCGACAATGATTGTGATGGGCAGGTGGATGAAGTCGGGTGTCCGTGCAGAGAGGAGAGCATCGCTGGCATCGAGTATCTCTTCTGCGATGTTGCGGTTCCGTGGAGCGTTGCCAAGCGCGAGTGTGAAGAGCGTGGTGCGTCTCTAGCGGTTGTTGCTAGCCAAGAGGCAAGTGAGGAGGTCTTTGCGATTGCCCAAAGCATGGCTCCAACGACGTCATGGTATCTCGGAGTCACCGACAGTGCGGAAGAGGGAATCTGGTTGGACACTGAGGGCGAGGGAGCGACCACGCTTTTCGGGCCCGGTGAACCCGATGATTTCGGAGGCGAGCACTGCGGCGCCTTGGCATCATTTGCAAACGGTGACTGGGAAGACGTCCGATGTGGCGCCCGACTGCCATACATTTGCCAGGAGAGTGACTAGTGTGCAGATCGAAATGATTGACTGGAAGATCGCGCCGGGAGCTCGTTTTCTGGCAAGGCGCAAGGAGTGGAGCGTATCGAGATACGTGACCGACGAGCAACGCAGAGCGAAGCGCCCAGA
>JANTGM010000033.1 GCA_024762925.1 Kofleriaceae bacterium
CATGCGTTGCGTCGTGCGTCGCGTGATGAGGTAGGTGGTGCCTTTGAATACGGGTCTGGGGTTCACGCCGGGGGTATCGGGAAACGCCCGGCATAGTCGCGTCGAAATGTTCCCCGGTCGGGGCTCGTGGGGGCTCGTTTTCCGGAAACGCCCGGCATAGTTGCGTCGAAATGTTCCCCGGTCGGGGCTCGTTGGCATAGGTGTGAAGCCTTAGCTCCTCGCTGCCGCCAGCATTGCCTTGGCATGGGCCTTGGCTTGCGCTGAAACCTTCACCCCGCCAACCATGCGGGCCGTCTCGGCGAGCCTTTGCTTGTCGGTGAGCCGCCTCACGCAGGTCTCGGTTCGCCCGCCAGCTTCACTCTTGCTCACATGAAAGTGCACATCGGCAAACGCGGCGATTTGTGGCAAGTGGGTCACACACAAGACTTGCCGCTCGTTTGCTACTTGGCGAATCTGCGCTCCGACCACTTCAGCGATGCCACCCCCGATACCAGTATCCACTTCGTCAAAGACATAGGAGCTTACGGTGTCCGCTCGGCGAAGGACGAGCTTGAGCGCTAGCATGATGCGAGAAAGTTCGCCGCCCGATGCCACGCGAGAGAGCGGCTTCGCCGTCTCGCCAGTATTGGCAGCCAAGAGTAGTTCGACCCGATCTGTTCCATCGGCGCCAAGATTGCTGTTCTCAAAATGGCAGATGAGTGTGGCCGAAGGCATGCCGAGTTCTGTGAGGGCAGGGCACACCGCACCTTCGAGCTTCGCCGCCGCCTTCTTCCGACGCTTGCGCAAGCTCGTGGCAATCTTCTTGGCAGCGTTCTCTGTGGTGGTGACGACCTTCTGGAGATCGGCCAGCCGTTCATCGTGCGTGTCGAGATCGTGCAATTCGCCTTCGAGTTGTTCAACCTTGGCGACCAGAGCATCGAGCGTGCACGCGTGCTTGCGTGTCAGGCGCCGAATCACATCCAGCCTGTCATCGATCACGGCGAGTCGCCCAGGGTCGGCATCCAGGGTGCCGACGTAGTGCTGGATGGATCGGGCGGCCTCTTCAGCGAGCGTTCGAGCTTCGCCGACGAGCTGATAGCAGTCGGCAAGGGAACCATCGAGACTAATGCTGCTCTCAAGAGCCTTTGCGGCAATGTTGAGTCGATCGACGGCCGATCCATCGGTCCCATAGAGCTGTGACTCGACTTCGGCGGCCGCTGCATGCAGCTTGTCAACGCTGGCCAACACAGCCCGCTCTTTTTCAAGCACCACGTCTTCACCCGAAACGAGTTCAGCCTCTCGAAGTTCCTCTAGCTGGAAACGCAGGTAGTCAAGCCGCTCGCTGCGACTCGATTCGTCACTCTCCAGCTCTCGCAGCGCAGCGCGAGCGTTTGAGAATTTCTCGTAGGCCGCGTGCATTTGGGCCAGCAGCTTTGCATTGTCCGCGAATGAGTCGAGGATCGAGCGATGTTTTTTTGGGTCGACAAGCCCCTGATGTTGATGTTGTCCGCTCAAGTCGACCAAGTAGCCTCCCATGTCAGCAAGGCGACCTGCCGTCGTGAGGGCGCCATTGATGTATGTGCGCGAGCGGCCGCCTCGGTGAATCACGCGACGAACAAGCAACTCATCGTCGCACTCTTCGCCCAGCGGCAAGCCTCCGTCAGCGAGCAGACTTCGAATTGGCTCTCGAATCCACTCGGTCACCTCGAAGATGGCTTCGACAACCGCTTGCTCAGCCCCGGCTCGCGGGATATCCGCGCTAGCGCGACCACCACGCAAGAGGTTCACGGCTTCCACAATGAGTGACTTTCCTGCACCCGTTTCGCCGGTCAATGCATTAAAGCCATGATCAAACTCGATGGAGACATCAGAGAGAATCGCAAAATTGGTAACTCGAAGGTGCCTTAGCATAGGTAAATCTCTTAGGTAGTTCGTGGTTAGCCGACAGGGCCCACGCCCCAGTGGAGCTTGGCGCGCAGGATGTTGAAGTAGTCCGAGTCCGAGGTGTAGATGACGGCAGGAGCCTCTGAGGGGGCAATCAGCACCCGATCCCCGGTTTGAAAGGTGTGTGCCCACTGTCCATCGATCGTAAGGACAACGCCCTTTGACTCACCCGACATAGAGATGGCGACTTCACCATTGCCCGGTACCACTAACGGGCGATTGGTTAAGCCTTGAGCGCAGATGGGGGTAATGGCAAGAGAGTGCAGCCCGGGGTACATGATGGGCCCGCCCGCCGCCAGGTTGTACGCAGTGGAGCCTGTTGGCGTGCAGACCACTAAGCCATCAGCGCGATAGGAGTTGATGAACTCGCCATTGAGATGTGCCTGCAGCTCGACCAGCCGGGCCATCGCGCCCTGACTAATAACGACATCGTTGAGTGCAGAGAGCTCCACGGGGTCGCCAACGAGTGGCAGGTACGAGACCTTCAGCCGCATCCGCTCGACGGTGGAGATCTTACCCTTGGCGGCCGCATCGAGACTCTCTATGGCATCGATTGGCTCAAATGGGCTGAGGAACCCAAGGCGACCGAGATTGATGCCTAGCAGGGGAATGGCCCGTGGGGGATTCGCCTTGGCGACTGCTGCACTAGCTCGAAGCATGGTGCCATCGCCCCCCAAGACCACACAAAGATCGACCGCATCACCAAAACTCGATTCAGGGACCAAGATTGCGCCGGGTGGATTGACCCGATCTTCCGATACGACAATGGTTTCGTGTCCCTGCTCGTAGGCCCAGGTCGCTACTGTGTTGAGCAGATTACGAGCATCATGATTTTGCCCAGGCTTGAGTATGAATCCAATTCGCATTAGTTGCTTCGCATCCGGTGAGCCCAAGAAACAGGGCAGTTGATAGTACTGAACACTTGTATCATTCCTAGCAAGAGGGTGTGACGTTCGGGAGTAGAATGCTCCTAGAAACCTTCTCCAGGGACAGCAATCACCGTCACCTCAGCCTCAGCCTCAGCCCCTCGAGCATCGCGAATCTCCACAACCAACCGGACGTCCTGCTCAAAGATCTCGGTGAGCAAGTCGCCGTTGGCAATCAGGTTGTCGTCGAGTTGGAGAATGCGGCCCGAGGGCATTTCAAACCAGCCATCTGC
This sequence comes from Kofleriaceae bacterium, assembly GCA_024762925.1. GTDB lineage: Bacteria > Myxococcota_A > Polyangia > Haliangiales > Haliangiaceae > NORP324. The sequence continues at coordinate 3,083 of JANTGM010000033.1, forward strand.
GGCGCTTCGATAGCCTAGACGATAGGGGGGAGCCATGTTGTCTACTCGGCTGCCATCCTCTAAGTAGATGGAGAAGCGCGTTTGTGGGTTTCCCAGAGCATTGGGCGAGGAGGGGTCGCCAGGAAGGAGATTTTGCATTCGAGCATTGATGACAAAGTGGTAGCCCCCTTGAATTCCAGCAACTAGGCTGAGTTCTTGGCCTCTTGTGAGAGGCTCAAAGTCGAGAGCGCCTGTTCCAATCTCAAGGACAGCCGGGCCACTTGGTGGGTCCTCGCCACAGGCGCTAAGAGTACTGAGACAGCTAACAAGGAAGAGGAGGGGAAGTGATGCTCGGAGGGCTTGCACGGGATTGCCTGCCAGTGTAGATCAGCGACGCTGGTCTCGCACCGTGAGCTTAGTCATCACGGCAAGCAAGCTCAGTGGTTCGGGCGTTCATCTGGCCTTGACATAGCCAAAGCCTTCCTATAAACGTTCGCCTCGCCAACTTGGTGGCCCCTTTTCGGGCAACGAAAGAAACTCTAAGTAAATGCCTCAGCGTCAAAAATCTACCTGGCTTACAAAAGAAGCTGCCCTTGCACAGCGCGAATGGCACGTCATTGATATGGATGGCGTCGTTCTCGGTCGAGCCGCTTCAAAAATCGCTTCCATTCTTCGCGGAAAGCACAAGCCCACTTTCACTCCCAACACCGATTGCGGTGACTTTGTCATCGTGCTCAACGCTGGCCGGGCGAAGCTCACGGGCAACAAGCTCAAGCAGAAGATGTATCGACACCACACGCTCTACATCGGTCACCTTCGGGAGCGCACCGCTGAGAAGATGATTGCTGAGAAGCCTGAAGAGGTCATCCGCCGAGCTGTTTGGGGCATGCTTCCCTCTGGTGCCCTCGGTCGTCAGATGATGAAGAAACTCAAGATCTACAGCGGATCCACCCACGAGCACGAGGCGCAAAAGCCCCGTGAACTCACCATCCAAGCCTAAGAATTTTCATGTCTGATCAAAAAACGTATGCCACCGGTCGCCGTAAGACGGCAGTTGCTCGCGTCTGGATTACTCCAGGTACGGGTAGCTTCACCATCAACCGCCGTGACGACGAGAACTACTTCGCTCGCGCCACGTCTCGCATGGTAATCCGCCAGCCGTTCGAAGAGCTCGATATGCTGGGTGACTTCGACGTCATCTGCACCGTAAAGGGCGGCGGAATGTCTTCTCAGGCAGGGGCGATTCGCCACGGCATCACACGCGCACTTCTCAAGAACGACCCCGAGTCACGCACCAAGCTCAAAGCCGCTGGCTACGTCACTCGAGACGATCGCAAGAAAGAGCGTAAGAAGCCGGGCCTTAAAGGCGCACGCGCACGCTTCCAGTTCTCCAAGCGTTAAACCGCTCAGAGTTCTTCCAAAACTGGACGATGGTGGCAGTGCCATCTACATCACTGCTACCCACCGCAATTGTCGGGGCTTCGGGCTACACAGGCGCCGAACTGCTCCGGCTTTTGCTTTTGCACCCCCGCATCGAGATCACCTCGATTTCTGCGGGGCGCGCCGCTGGACGAAGCCTTGCCGAGGTCTACCCGCAGTTTCGAGACAGGCTCTCGCTGCCCATTGAGTCTTTCGATGCCAAGGCCGTAGCGGCAGTCGCCGAGGTTGCTTTCGTGGCCTTGCCTCACGCGCAATCAGCCAAGGTCGTCGATGAGCTCCGCGCCGAAGGCTTGGCGGTCGTCGACCTGAGTGCAGACTTTCGACTGCGCGATGTGGCGGTCTACGACGAGTGGTACGGGGCGGATGATGCAACCCATCCAGCGCCGCATCGCATGGCGGAAGCAGTTTACGGGCTACCAGAACTTTACCGAGACGAGATTGCCAACGCCAAGCTTGTTGCAGCTCCGGGTTGCTATCCAACCTCGGTCATTCTGGCGGTCGCGCCCCTGCTCAAGGCGGGGCTGGTTGGTCCCAAAGGGCTCATCGTCGATGCCAAGAGTGGCGTGAGCGGGGCTGGGCGAAACCCCAGCCAGGTTGCGCACTTTCCCGAGGTCGGCGAAGGCGTTCGAGCCTACAAGGTCGCAGGCACCCATCGGCACACACCGGAGATGGAGCAGGAACTTGCAGCGATTTGTGGCCGGCCGGTACGGCTAACGTTCACGCCGCATCTGGTGCCCATGTCTCGAGGAATTCTCAGCTGTGTTTACAGCGAGGCCACGTCCGCGGATGTGAGCACACAGAGCCTGCAAACCACTCTGGAAGACTTCTACCATGACAAGCCCTTTGTTTCGGTGCTTGGGCAAGACGCGTTGCCAGACACGTCTTTTGTCCGGGGTTCCAATCGAGTTCACGTCGCGGTTCGCTACGACGAACGTGCCGAACGGGTCGTCAGCTTTGCCGCCATCGACAACCTCTGCAAGGGTTCTTCGGGGCAGGCGATCCAGTGTCTTAACCTCATGCGAGGTTGGGACGAAGAGCTAGGGCTTCAGGCCGTCGCGACCTTTCCCTAGCGAAACCGGCCCCCGAGCTGCTTGCGGCCTAAAACAGCGTCGTGAGGCCAAAGCTGACCGTGATTGGGAGAGCGGAGATGCCATCAACGGATGCGTCGCCCGTGAGCATCCCATTGTTTACTTCAACATTGGTCGCGTAGGGTTCGCCTGGGTCTTGCCAGAGGATCGCGTAGGCGCGTGCCTCGACAGACATCAGAAAATTTCCGGCCAGGTAGACGAGCGCCGCACCGGAGTTTGCACCAACACCCGCAACGTCACGCGCACCGAGCTCGCTATTGGACGGTCCCAATCCGCTCACCAAAACGGGCATCTTGGCGTACACAACGCCCGCAATCCCTTCAACAAACCACCGGCCACCGAGCGAGAACGGAATGCGGAGGTTGCCGCTTTGTAGATCGAGCTTGCCGCTTGCCACAAAGGACTCGATCTCGCCCTCGGCCAACGAGAGGTTGTAGCTCTCCAAGAATCGCCACTCAACGCTGAATCCCGGCATGCGATAGCCAAGGGCGATCGCCAAGCCCAAGCCCGCACCATAGGGCGAACCGTCATGTGCTGGCACACCAAGACCGCCATGAACACTGAGAGTTAGGCCGCGTTCGTCGGCTTCTTCTGCGCGCGCCGAGCCATAGGAAATCGAGCACAGAGCCAAGGCAACTGCCAGAGTTCGCAATGTGCTACCAGCCAACGAGCACCTCACCAAAGAAACTTGTGGAGCTCACGTCAAGAGAGTTGCTGATGGTTCCAAGACCGACTTGGAGTGGGCCAACACGCGAGAGAACGCCGAACCGAACTGGGGTGGGTGGCAATGCTTCGCCGTCCTCTGCTGTCAGCGCCTTGATCGGGGTGAGTAGGTTTATGTCGAGCTGTGAGTAGATTGAGAGCATGGGATGAAACCCAATCGTCATCCGAAGCGGGATGCCGGCGTACCAGACGGTCTCGTCTCCTTCGCTCATTCCCTCCTGCCCTGAGGAGATGCCACCACCCACGTTACCCGTGATGATGGATTGCTCGCGATCCCGAAATGTCATGCGCGAGACGCCAATGCCGCCCGAGAAGTTTAGGGCGAAGCTGTCCCCAAGGATTCGAACGTTGCCCGGGGCGAGCGCATAGTAGGAGAACCCATCGGTGTCGCCACCGAGATCCGAGCTGTAGTAGTCGACGGTTGTTTCGATGCCAACGGGCCCCCCGCTAAGCTCCTTGGAAATGGCTTTGCGGCGGGCCTCGATGTACGCAGCGTCCTGTGCGCGTTCAGCATTGGTGCGGCTATCTGTGACCGTTGTTGTTGTGATCTTGTAGGTTCCGCACACGCCGTTGTAGCAGCCGCTTGAGTAGGTGGTCCGGGTATCGCTGTGGATCTTGTTTGTGTTGGGAGGCCGTGACCCCAGGGTGAGGAGAACGCGCGCAAGGCCGCGAGCCAAGGGACCACTATATTCGCGGTAACGGACGCCCGTGGTGAGTCCGCCTTGTGTGCCGCTTGGGACGTATGCCGCGCCCGACATCGCAATGCCACCGCCTGAGACTCGAGCTCCAGGGCCGCACGCGAAGAGCGCAAGGGGAATCACGAAGAGCAAGCAGTGACGCATCATTCGTCGGCTCCAAGGTGCACAAACCACGCAAGGGTCGCAAAGACGCCGAGGGTTGTGAACTCTGCAGCGCCATTCATGGCGTTGGTTTCGTAGGTCTGGCGTGCGACCGTCAAGCGAAGCATTGGACCCGCGTCGGCCCATCGATCATCGTTATTCGAATTGAGATCGGGAACCGAGACCTCAAGTCCTGCTTCGAGCAAGAGCCCTGTCGATGGAGCCGTGCTCGCTTCTTCGAAGAATGCTTCGTCAGGTTGGTAGAGGTAGACTGCGCCGGCATATCCTCCGACTTGGAGCCCGCCAATCGGTCTGGCAATCGTAGCTCCCAGCCCGCCGCGAAAGACTGTGTCTGTGGTGAGCGTTTCCGCGCTTGCGTCGCTGCTGCGGTGGGCCTTCATGGAGGCGACGCCTGTTGCACCGTGAACCTCTACTGGGCCCAAGGTCTCCGCGTAGGTGACATCGACTGCGTATGAACGAACCGATAGCCGGTCGCCAGGGCGTGATGCATCATCGTCTGCGCTGCCCGATTCAATGCCGGTCACCTGAGCTAAACCGACACTACAGGCGGGGAGTACGCATGAGAGCACACAGAGCGCAGTTCCGTTGGCAGTCTTGCAGGACAATCAAGTCATTGTACGGCGGCTACCGGGAGACAGCAATTTCGTCCACACAACAATTGTGGCCAAACCTTTGGAGTCGCAACTGATGCTTCCCGATTTCTCGTTGCCGCGTAGAACCCTTGGTGTGTGCTACGATTTTTCATGATGTCCGACGCACAACAGCATCTCAAAGAGGCGATTGAAGCGTTCAACTACCCAGAGGAGATGGGTGAGTATGTGCATGACAGTGTGGAGACACTGGCAGGGTTGAAGGACGACTGTCCTGAGGGCACAAACAAGAAGCGAATTGCGTGGCTCTTTGCGGAGCTATCAAAAGGATACGAGCGTGAAGCGGGTGTTGGACCGGGCTCCCCCTTCACAGCAGCGCGACTATCAGCCACGGATGTGTTCGAGGCGTTCGATTTCGAGAAGAAGACCTGGGTTGTGGTGCCAGCCTAGGTACTCGCCAACACTGAGTCCAAGCTAGCATCGACTCAGCGTTAGTAGCGAGTTCGGCTACGAGAAATTCCTAGGAGGCTGTAGGTCTCTCAGGTTGGCAGCACGCGTTCCCCCATCGCCGGCATTCTTTGGGATTGCGCACGTCGGCGGCCTAGCGCGGTCGGCGTGAGCCTCCCCGAGCTGGTGGCGCTGACCGAGCTGGCGGCGCCGAGCGAGCTGGCGGCGCCGACCTCGAACGCGAGGGAGGTGCGGAGCGAGTGGGAGGCGCCGATCGCGTTGGCGGCGCTGAGCGGCTGGGCGGTGCGGTTCGACGCGGTGGAGCAGACCGAACAGGTGGCCCAGATCTCGGTGGGGCTGCGCGACCTGCTGGAGGCGCGGTTGGGCGGGGGCTTGAAGACTTGGGCGGTGAGGGTCGGCTGGTGGGCGGCTTTGGTGCGGCAGAGCCTGGCTTGGGCGCTGTTGTACGGATGGTCGGACGGGTCGGACGATGAATGACCGGAGGCTTCGGACGACCGATAGGGCCGCTCGTGGGCCCCTTGGGGCTGCGCTCGACGTGAGGACCCGTTGGCGGCTTCGGTGGCGATCTTCTGGGTGGGGGAGCAACGAGGTCCACAACCGGAGCCGAACTCCGGGGATCGCGAAATGGCGGTCGTGGAGCAACTCCTCGGTCCGCAGGGACCACTTCGTTGCGACGACTTCCAACCCGCGAAGGAACAACCTCATTGCGCCTGGGCCCGCGGTGATCTCGGGGAGGAACGCTTCGGTGGTCACGAATGGTCTCGGGAGGCAGATTGTGATCGTTCCAGCCATGTGGTCTGCGCGTTCCATACTCGCCATGCACAACAACAACCTGCATGCTGCGGCCGTAGTTGACATCAGGGGGCCAAGGCATTGCAACGGGCAGCGGCACGCTCGCCTCGGGGGTGTAGACGCAGTAGTCATCTCGACCGCCATCCTCTGGGCCCACGTAGCTGATGCTGCCTCCCGGTGGCATCCACTGCTGGCTGAGCCAGACCCAGTCTTCGTTGTTCCAGTACCAGCAGCCTTCGAGCCACTGCCAGCCTGGACCTGGGGCAGTCGCGAGCATGTTGATGCGCTGACCTGGGGCGCCCTGCCAAGACTGCTGCTGCGCTGGAGCTGCGTGTTGGACCCCTGGCGTTCGGTCACAGGGCGCTTGCCTGTAGCAGGAGGCGAGGGGAAGCAGAGACGCGAGGAGCAGGGCTTGGTTGAATTTCATGTCCACCCGATCGATAGTGCCTGGTGTGAACGATTGGGTGTCCCGAAAGATCGTCGTCTGTGCCCGAAAGATCACCGGGCTGGTTCCGCCAACTCAGGAAAGGCAGGGGTGAGCCATGCCAAAGAAGACATCCCCCAGCCAACTCATGGAGCTCTTTCTCGCGATTGCGGACGAGCTTGGCTTCCAATCAGACCATGACATTGCGGCACTTGCGGACGTTGGGCCAGAGAGCGTGGGGAATTGGCGCACTGGTGCCGTAAAAGAGTTCAAGAAACAGAAATTTCAGGCGGCTTTGGCCACCTTGCGGGTCCAGCTGCAAGCCTTGAGTGCCCAAGCGGGGCTGGGGCTCGACCATGACCTGGGGCTTAGCCCGCTTGAGATCGAGCACGGATCAAGCCCATCCGATCTGCACCGGCAGTTTCGCGATCAGGTGGGTTACGACTATCTGGGGCACCGGTTCTTGTATTTCGAGCCACAGGGAGCGCTGGCTTGGGAGCGGCTCATCAAGGTGGGGTACGAGCAGGACTCTTGGCTCAGCGGCGTGGAGGAGTGTTGCGAGCGATTTCTCAGCACGGTTCGCGAATCTGGCGGTGGCGCGAAAGGCCCCTTGGCAAAGCTCTTGGGGCTCGGGCGCCGTGAGAGGGCTAGAGGGCTGGAGGTGATAAGTCTTGGCCCCGGTGAGGGCGGCAAGGAGGCGCGGATTCTCCAACACATCATGCGTGCACTCGATGGCAATCGAAGCCGAGCCCGGTACCTTAGCTACGTTCCTGTGGACGTCTCTATCGCACTCTTGCTCAAGGCAGCAGGAACCGCCCGTGACCTCTTTGCCAATAAGAGCGGTGGGCTCTCGCGGGCCCGGCTCTCTGTCTTGCCTGTGTGTGCCGATTTTGAGGAAGGGAGCCTGGCATTCGCTTCGCGTCTCCGAGGAGAATCTTCCAAGCCAGGGGATGAACGTCGATTGGTATTGTTCTTGGGAAATGTTCTGGGGAACGTGAGAGACGAAGAGATGTTCGTAAAACAGAAGCTCGGCAAGCTTGTGAGGCCGGGTGACGCTCTTTGGGTGGAAGTTGGTTTGCGCTCTCCTCGTCCCGAAGACGATCCACTGTTTGAGTTGACCATGCCCGATCGCGAGGAGACTGCTGGACAAGCCAATCGACGATTGCTTCTCGAAGGGCCGTATCGTCGGTACCTCGTGGCGTCTGGGCGCGCTGCGGGTGACCTTGACTTACGCATCCGGGTCCGTAAGCAGGACGGCAGCTCGCGCGTACCCGGTTCCTACAATTTCTGTCACGACTTGCTCATCCGCGACGAAGGTCGTTCGGTGACCATGCTCTACAGTCGCCGGTATGACTTGGCACAGCTCGGTGCATGGTTCGAAGCCATGGGCTACGCCGTCGAGGGAATTCATCGATCGAAGGATTCGCAGGGGCGCAGTCGCGTTGGGCACCTCTTCCTGCGTCGCGTTGGTACTCCGTGAGTGTAGATGTTCCAAGCGCAAAGACCACCCAGCGCAGTCCCCGCAAGACGCTGCTGCTCAAGCTCCTGGTCGCGCTGGTGCTTCCGACGGTCGGTGTGTTCTCGCTGTTTGCGGTCTTTGCCTACGAGCTGCAGCGCCAAGATTTGGAAGCCGAGCTCGGAAGGCGACTTGAGTCCGTCGCGAGCGCAGCGGCAACCCAATTGCGTGGCAAGTATCTCGAAGAGCTGACTGCCGGTGATGAAGCCGACAACCTTTACTATGAGGGCGGCATGCGTCGACTTGAGCAGATGCGCTCAGCGACTGGGGTCGAGCGCCTCTATGTCTTTGATCGCAAGTTTCAAACCCGACTCGACACCGGTGGCGCTCCCATCGGCGCTACGCAATTTCAGGCCGAGATTGATCGAGGCGAGGTTGCAAGCGTTTTCAAGGATGCAAACTCCGCGACATCTCTGCTCTTTGAGGGAGCCAACGGACGGGCCTACAAGGCTGGCTACGCGCCCGTCTTCATGAGTGCCGACGATCCACGTGTTGCCTTGGCGATTGGTGCCGACGCTCCCGCTGAGTTCTTTGAACGACTGGGGGAGTTGAGAAAAACTCTCATTCTCTATGGGGCGCTGCTCGTGTTTGTGGTTGCGTGTGTGGCCATTGTGGTCGGCGTTCGAATCACTCGGCCGGTGCGTCTGTTGGCCGAAGAGGCTGAGAGAATCGGCAGCGGAGATCTGGAGCACCGGATCCCTGTGACCTCTCGCGATGAAATCGGATTCCTGGCGGCGACGATGGAGACCATGCGTTCCGATTTGCAGACGCGCGACGAACGAATGCAGCTCATGCTTGCCGGAATTGCTCACGAAGTCCGCAACCCACTGGCCGGCATGGAACTCTTTAGTGGCATTCTTCGCGAGGATCTCGAAGGCGACGATGAGAAACTCTCGCACATAAAACGCATCGACAAAGAAATCTCGTACCTCAAGGTCGTCGTGGAAGACTTCCTCGAATACGCACGGCGCCCGGAGTTGCAGATGCAGGATGTCGACATGGCAGCCTTGGTCCGAGAAGTGGCCGAACTCGAAGCTGGGCTGCTCAGTTCTGCCGGGCTTGAGTTGGAGCTCTCGCTCGAGTCCGTTCACTGCCGAGGAGACTCGTCGCAGTTGCGGCGAGCTATTCTCAACCTCCTCCAGAACGCCATACAGGCCGGGGAGGGCAGCGAGAAGCCGGTTTGCATCACGATCACGCGTCGTGGCGAGGACGCAGCCATTGCAATCTCGAACCATGGCGCGCCAATACCAGAGGATGCCCGTGAGCACCTCTTCGAGCCGTTCTTCACGACCAAGCAAAAGGGCACCGGCTTGGGATTGGCGTTTGTGAGCGAGATTGCCAGAGACCATGGCGGTACCATCGAGTGCACCTCCGATTCGGAGGCGGGCACCTGCTTCACAATGACCCTGCCGATTGCCCCAAAGGCGAACCTCCACCCAGCTAAGAGTTCCTCATGAGTTCAAGCATTCTTATTATCGACGACAACGAGACCATCCGCGAAGGATTGGCACACACGGTAAAGCGCATGGGCCACGTGCCACTCAAAGCATCAAGTGGCGCCGGAGGTATCGAGCTTTTTCAGCAGAACCCTGGCATTGCGTTTGTAATTTCCGATCTAAAGATGGATGGCATGGACGGTGTTGCGGTTCTGCAAAAAATCAAAGAGCTTGATCCTGAGGTCCCAATGATGATCATCACGGGCTTTGGCACCGTGGAAACAGCGGTGGAAGCGATGAAGCTCGGGGCCTTTGACTTCTTAACCAAGCCCTTCGCGCCAGAGCTTGTGCGACTAAAAGTGGAGCGCGCCCTGGAACTGCGAGCTGCCCACAACGAGAAACATCGACTGGCTGCCCACAACGAGTATCTGCAGGATGAAGAGAAGGGCCAATTTGCCGATCTTGTCGGTGGGTCCGACATCATGAAGAAGGTCTTTAAGACCATAGAGAAGGTCGCAAAGACCGATTCCTCCGTGTTTATCTGGGGCGAGAGCGGCACCGGAAAAGAGCTTGTGGCGCGTGCGATTCACAACCACAGCAAGCGCAAGGACGGACCGTTTATCAAAGTGAATTGCGGAGCACTCACGGAGACGCTTCTCGAGAGCGAGCTCTTTGGCCACGAAAAGGGGGCTTTCACAGGAGCCATAAAGACCAAGATGGGCCGCTTCGAACTCGCCGATGGAGGAACGCTATTCCTCGACGAAATCGGCGACATCCCCATGAGCATGCAGGTCAAACTTCTACGCGCGCTGCAGGAACAAGAGTTTGAGCGTGTTGGTGGCGAGCACGCGATCAACGTGGACGTGCGCATCGTATCTGCAACAAATAAGGACCTCGACAAAGAAGTTGCGGAAGGGCGCTTTCGAGAAGACCTCTACTACCGCCTACACATCATTCCCATGACGCTTCCGGCATTGCGTGAACGCCGCGATGATATTGGGCTGCTGGTCTCTCACTTCATTGCGAAACTTGCGCCTAAGACAAATCCCGAGGTGCATGCGATCGCCGACGATGCCCTTGGGCGGTTCATGGCATATGCCTGGCCCGGGAATGTGCGCGAGCTTGAGAACATGGTCGAGCAGAGTCTGGTCTTTGCTGAAGGCTCCGAGATCGGTGTTGATGCGCTGCCTGCACAGCTACAAGGTCGCGGGGACGAGGACCGCTTGGAGGTGCCGAAAGAGATGAGCTTGCCCGACATTCTCGAGGACCTCGAGCGGCAGCTCATCCTGAAGGCCTACGAAAAGGCGAAGGGGGTCAAGACTGAGACAGCGAGGCTCTTGGGCATCAAGACCTCGGCCCTCTACTACAAGCTTGAGAAATACGAAATCGCCTAGGATTGGGGCTTTGGCCTCAGAATTCTGAGTCACCTTGATACTCTGAGTGTGGGCGCTCACAGGATTTCAGTGCCTTGGCTCTGGCATGACACCTGCTCTGAACTAGCTCCAGAAGGCGTTGCATTCCACCGATAGAATTAGCGTCTACCTACCCAAATCACGCTACTGCCAAACCTAGTACCAACAAATGCCCGCCATCTTCCTCCACTGCTTCGCCGCGTTTCAGCTCATGGCTGCGCCCGGAGCTGCAACCGACTCTGCTCAGAAGGCGGTTCGAGTGGCACAGGCTAGCCCGGTTGCGAGTGGCTTGACTGCAGCGGGACGACACAGCAACGGAGCCGCGGCCCGCCTCGCAAGCGCACGAAAGCGCGAAGCGGCCTTGGTTCGGCAGATGGCGGAGCTACGAGAGACCTACAACAAGCAACTTGGCGCCGTCGACAAGCTCAAGAAGTCGCGGGCAAGTTGGCGTCGTGATCGCAAGCTTCGTAAGCAAAAGGCACGATCACAGAAAACGGCTCTCGCGCTCAAGTCGGCAGATGCGCAGCTGCGAGCACAGCGGGTCTTGGTCAAGCGCGAACGAAAGGCCACAGTGCGGGCCATCGAAAAGGAGCTTGCTCTCTCACCCAGTGTTGTTCGCACTCGCTTCCTCGCTGGTGTTCTCAAGAACGCCCGTCGAGGCCTGGCGGCAAAGCCTAAGAAGATTTCTATGCCGGACTTGGAGTTTGATGCATTCTCCGACCCGGAGGAGCTCTTGGAGCAGATTGCTCTCATCGAACGGGCCGAGGCGAAACTTGCTCGCGAAGAGGCCTCGCTTCAGCGTCGCGAGAGCCACTATGCACACATGGATGCACTGCGAAGTAAGCGAGACCGCGCCGAAGAATTGGTTGCCTTCGAAAATGACAATGTGCGGCGTTCAACTGGGCGCACGCAAAACGGCAGTTCTCGACAGGCGGACGATGGAGCAGACGTAAGCGGTGGGGCCCTCAGTGAAGCTGGCGCCCCCGAAGCGGGAAACGAATCTGGGGCAAGCTTCGAAACGAGTTCGGTCGTGCTTTCGGATGTTGTTGACTCTGGTACGCAAGATGCTCTCAGGCGCGCACACCGCTCAAGCAGCCCTCGCACCAAGGCAGACGCTGCCAGACGCGCCCACAAGCAGGTTCAAGAGCGACTCAAGCGACTACGGGCCAGCAAGGCTCGCATCAAAGCGCATTTGCGCCGACACTCGAAGTAGCGATGGTTCCGCATTTGATGAGCAGAAGTGTTCTCCCCCCCCTGGCGGCCCTGGCCGTCTTGGCATTGGGCACGGGCTCTGCGACTGCTGATCGTGAGACTCGGGTCTGGAAGCTGAGTCTCGAAAGCGGCGCCGAATACGATAGCAATCTGCATCGGGTTGAAGTCTTGGATGGCCAAGTAGCTGGAGTTGACGCTGGTCCGCTCATGCGAGCAGCTGCCCGCTACAAGCTCAGCGATCGCCCCGATAAACGCAGCCAGCTGCGCCTCGACCTGCGCGGTGGCGGAAAACTCTTTGCTGTTCCCGAGGGCCAAAGCGAAAACCTTGGTGTCATCTTTGCCGATCTGAACTACCAACGGAGACTTGGGGAGTCTCAGGCGGTCTTGGGCGTGCGCGGTAACTACTTCGATGCGATTGACATTCGCCCGTTCGGAGACGGTGTGCGCCCGACCAGCGGGCGGAGCTTTCGAACAAGGGAGATAAGAACATTTCTTACACTCCCGCGCGATAGAGCACATCGCCTCAGCATCCAGGCCGGTGTTCGGGATTTTGTCTACAAACCCGATGCGGACTACAGTTGGCGGGGCCCATTGGTTGGTTTGCGGTACGCCTCAACCCTATGGCTCGGCAATCCCGACACGGAGGAAGACGCGGCGTCGATCGACATACGTGCTTCCTACCAAGTTGGATTGCGGAGCTACGATGGCGCTGCTTTTCGAAACGCCTGTGCGCCAGGAGAGATGCCCGCACCGGATTGCTTTGTGCCAACCGAAGAGAGCCGCTCCGACTTGAACCACCTCGTCATCGTGGAAGGGCTCTTCACGGGCAAGCGGATCTACTCACTTCTCTATGGAGCCGAGGTTGTCGACTCAAATAGCTATGGCCAAGCCTCTGTGCGGCAGCGCGTGGTGGCCGGGTTCACCAGTGTGCTTGTTGCCGATATTTTTCTCACGGCTCGGGCGATTGTCCGTCTCAACACATTTCTCGATCCGCTCTTGCTCGCTCGTGATCTGCAAAACCAGAACTTCGTCTCCATCGAGGATGAGAATCGCAACTCGCTGAGCTTGCACTTGGCCCGCGACTTGACTCGCCATTGGGGCGCAGAGGCACGATTTGCGGTGTACAGCAACGAATTCGCGACGCAGGAACTCCGCTTCCGACGCCAGACGGCCTATATTGGTTTACTGTATCGATTTGAGGGAGATTCGAGCCGCAGGCTGTGATACCCAGCAGCCATGCGTTGCCTTTGGTGGTTGTTGATGAGTTTCTGTCTCTTGTCGGCTTCTGCCTGCAACAAACCTGAGATCGAAGACTGCCGACGAGCGTGCTGGAACTACAACAAAGTGATGTTTTGGGACAAGGTTGAGCAGGACGTAAAGGGCCTCCCCCCCGCCGAAGCTGCCGCCCTCCGTGCCGAGCGCGAGGTCGAGTTTAAGAAGATTGCTGAACGGCCAGAAGATCAGGGCCTGCTCAACTGCATCACCAACTGCCAGAACGATGCAAACAAGGACCAAGTGAAGTGCATGCAGGAGAAGAAGACCGCAGCATCCATTGAGTCCTGCATGAAGTAGCTGGCCTTCCAGGTGGCGCCGGCACACCCCTCGCGTCTGCTGCTACCGCTCGTGGCCCTGGGGCTGAGCAGATCCAAGCTGAGCGAGATGTGTTGCGAATGAGTGGACTCTACCGCCGGGGCCGTACGAGCTAGCGCACATGGAAAGCCTCTGAAGCTCGTCCTGATTCTCTCGTTGTTCAGGCACCCGAGGTTGGCGCCACGATCTGGCAATGAATTTTCGGCAGTGAGGAGCGTTCCTGGCACCATTTGTGCTCTAGTTTCGGGCATGACACAGCCCAAGAAGATCCTGGTTCCCGTCGACTTCTCGTCTGAGCAGTCCAGGGTGTTGCATCAAGCCACGATACTGGCCACACAGCTGGACGCGTCGTTGCTGCTTCTGCACTGCGCTGCACCGCTCGAGCTGTCTACAGTCGCGTTTGAGCCGGTCTATGTGCCCGCAGAGGTCATTGAGCGCTTCCGTGGAGATCACCTTTCAGCAGCAGAGAAGAAGCTCGAAGCAGTGGCGGATGGATTGCGCGCAAAGCTTGCGGTCGAGGTGCATGTCAAGGCGTGTGCTCCCGTTGATGGCATCGTACAAATGGCGCAAGAAGCCGAGTGCTCCTACATCGTCATGGGGTCTCGTGGTGGTGGCATCGGTCCGTTCTTGCTCGGCAGCGTCGCCGAACAAGTCACACGGCAGGCTTCATGTCCGGTTGTGGTTTCGCGTGATGATGTAGAGGCAACCGAGTACAAGCGGGTGTTGGTTGGCATCGATTTCTCCCCCGCATCGGCCCCTTTGGTGGCATTGGCGCGAGAGCTGACGGCCTCAGGTGGTGAGATTCACCTGGTTCACGGATGGCAGCCACCACATCTCGATACTGCACACCTTTTTGGAGACACCGGCCATGAAGGCCTCGTCTCAGCGCTTGGAGCAGGGCTTCAAGAACACGTTGGCTACCTGGAATCGTTCGTAGCGAAGCTTCCAGAAGACTCTCGGTATCGCTTGCGAGTTGAAGAAGGGCGGGCTGCAACAACGCTGATTGAGTTGGCAGACTCGCTACCTGCAGATGCCGTCTTTGTCGGAGCGCATGAATCGCAGGGCCTTCGCGGTCTGTTGGGCACGGTGGCCGATCGAGTCTTGCGCAAGGCCAAGACCACCGTACTCTTGACCGAAGCTGCTCGCGACAAAGCCCTCCTTGGCAGTTAGCAATCGTTGGAATGTCGAAGAGCCCACCCGATTATCGAGTGGGCTCTCTCTTTGTTCGGATGCGTGCGCTACCAGCACCCTGCTCTGCCAGTAGACGCTCTGCCAGTAGGACGGCAAAGAGCCCGCTGGATGCGGGCTGTAGCGGGGCGGGCTCTAGGCTACCGGGGGTGTCGTTTGCGGGCGTTTTCCTTGGCATGGGAGCGGTCGAGTTCCTTGAGCGCGGCGCGAAACACATCGCGTACTGCCGCATGAAAGTCCTCGTGGGACTGATTCAGCTTGGGATCGCGGTCGGCAATGATCTCTTTGCCTGGCATGCGCAGGTCCACACTGACTTTGAAGTGGCCGCCCTTGGTGCCATGCTTTGGAGCTGTGACAACAACCCTGCACGATTGCAGCTGAGGGCAGTGCTTCTCGATCTTTTCGACCTGCTCTCGAACGAGGAAGTCGGTGGATTCTGAGGCCTCCATGCCTCGGTAGGTGATGTCTAGACTTGCGTTCATCATGGTACTCCTAGTAGAGGGCCCATGCATTGCTGCGCGTGGGGGCACTGCTCTTGTAATGAAAACGATGTGGCGGCACATACTCTGGCCCGCCAGTTCCTTTTGGAACATCGATGACTTTGGAGCGTGCTGTGTCTACATACTCACGGGTACGTGCAACAAGCACGGGGCACTTCGCCGACCGTACGATAAATTCTGAGACAGAACCAAGAAGCACCCGCTTGACGCCAGTGCGACCATGGCTTCCCACTAAGATAAGATTGGCTCCAACTTCCTCGGCCAAAGCGAGCGTTTGCGGACCCGCTTCGCCAATCCGAACGTGCACGAGCATGCTAAGGGCGCCCCCGTAACCCGACTCCTGCAAGGCGCTCTCAATGCGCTTGGTCGCCAGCTCCTGAACCTCCTTTGTATACTCAAAGTCGATTTTCTCGTTCTTCTTAAGACCTAGCCCCTTTTTGGGATCGAGCGAAACCAGAAAGTGAAACTCTCTAGTTTGGTCCTCTGCTGCGAGATCAAATGCGTGGCGAAGCGCGAGTTCTGCAGACTCCGAAAAGTCGTAGGCAACAATAATTTGCGATGGATGTTTGTTCATAGCGGGGAGGTTCCTTTGGTGAATTCTCTACTCAAGATTCGCGCCAGTTTGGTTTTCCCTGCAACCCGGAGGCTTCCACAGCCCAGTCTCAAATCCATACGCAAAAAAACGACCAGAGAGGCCCGGTTGCGCAGGTCTTGCGCAAAAAAAACTCGTCCATTCACGCTGGTGGCAAATCGAGCCAGAACGAGCATCCACTTGGCGCGACATTGTCTACGCCAACTCGACCATTCATTGCTTCGACCAGGTGTTTGACAATCGAGAGCCCCAGACCTGTACCGCCCATTTCACGTGAGCGGCCCGGATCGACTCGGAAGAAGCGCTCAAACACGCGATTGGCAACCTTCTCGGGAATGCCGGGACCATCGTCACGAACTTCGACGCGCACTTTGGCATTGCGTTGCTCTGCACAGATTTTGATGACACTGCCTTCTGGTGTGTACTTGATGGCATTGTCGAGATAGTTGACGAGCACTTGGAAGAACGCAGCCTCATCGGCGAGCACTGTGAGGTCTTCTTCGATATCGACATCCACGATTGTCTGCCGAGCGTGGGCCTTGTCTTCTAGGGACTCGCGAACCCGGCATGCAACTTTGTGTGGATAGATTCGACTCTTGTGAAGTGAGTAGCTTCCTGCCTCAAGACGGCTCAAGTCGAGCAAGTCGTTAATGATCAGGGTCAGTCGCCCCGCGTTGCGGTTGACGGCTTCAAGTAGTTTGGTGGCAAACGTCGGATCATCAATGGCTCCCTCGAGGAGGGTCTCGGAGTTAGCGCTTACCACGCTGATGGGAGTTCGAAGCTCGTGGCTCACGTTGGCTACAAAGTCGCGCCGCATGCGCTCCAGTCTTCGCACCGCGGTAACATCACGGAGCACGATGACCTGGCCACCGTCTTCTTGCTGGGTGATACGAGCGCGAATGTGGCGCGTGTGTGGGCCTCGTACGAGATCGAATTCAAAAGAGGTGTCCTCAGCTTTGTTGGATTCGCGAAGGAACTCCACAAAGACCGGCACCTGAGCCACACGCTCGATCGATTGCCCCTTGTAGTCGGCCCCAGTCTTGAAGAGTTTGGTGGCGGCGGCGTTCATCAGCGAAACGAGAAGCTCGGCATCGACGCGAATCACCGCATCCTTGATGCTTTGCAGCACCTGCTCAAGTTGTGTGAGGCGCTCATTGAGTTCGGTCTCCACGCTACTCTTCTCCCCGTAGGCATGGGGCGTGTCGCATTGCTCGCATGTGGCTCGCTATCACGGACGCTCGCTAAAACGGTATCCAACGCCGCGCAGAGTCTCGATGTAGCGGCCCGCTTCTCCGAGTTTTTCTCTTAGGCGTTTGACGTGTGTGTCAACGGTTCGGGTGGTCTGTTCGGCGTGAATGCCCCAAACTTCGGCGAGCAATGCGTCTCGCGTTTGCACTCGCCCCTTGCGACTGAGAAAACAGTGCAGAAGACGAAACTCAAGGGCGGTTAGGTGGATGGGTTCACCTGAGACCGACACTCGATGGCTCTCGGGTTCCATTCGCAAGACGCCAAAGGCAATCGCTTCGGATGTTGCAGGATCCTGGGCTTCGCTCCGCCTGAGAACGGCTTGTACGCGCAGCAAGAGTTCTCGGACCGAGAAGGGTTTGATCACGTAGTCATCTGCGCCAACCTCAAATCCGACAACCCGGTCAATCTCCTCGCCCTTGGCGGTCAACATCACAACCGGAAGGTGTTGGGTGCTTTCCTGGGACCGCAGCTTTCGGCAGATTTCAGTCCCCGCCATGTCGGGCAGCATGAGATCAAGCACAACCAGATCGGGTGGGGGCGAGGCAAAGGCCGCCTCAAGTGCCTCAGCGCCATTACTTGCTGTTGTGGTCTGGTAGCCCTCTTTCTTGAAGTTGTACTCCAAGGTCAAAAGCAAATCGGGCTCGTCATCGACGATGAGAATTCTCTTGGACATCGCTTGTGCCAAGAGGCTAGCGCACCTTGGTGACAAGGGGGTTACAGCGGCGTGTCAGGATAGCGATCAGCTTGCAAAGATGCAGTGAGTCCGGTTGCTTAGAATGGGGGGCGACGGCCAGCTGCCCAGCTGCGGCTCCTGCCTGTTTCTGGGTGACGCAGCTACCATCGCAAAGACAGGTCGAATCTCTGGCGCTCTCGGCGATTGGGCCTCCGGCTGCAAGCGTTTCGGGGGCAGGGCGACTCATCGCGAGCGACTTGCAAACCCTTGAGGTTCCAAATTCAGGACTGAGATGGCTGTACACCGCGCCGGTGAGCAAACGACAAACGCGCGCCTCAACGAAGCGCGCGTTTCGATGGCAGATTCGATAGGTGTTCCTCTTAGGAAACACTCACCAGATCTTGCTCAGGGGCTAGTGGTGGTGACCGTGGCCTGCGTCTGCATCCTCTTTCGGAGCGTCAGCAATCAGCGCTTCCGTGGTGAGAAGCATGCTGGAAACCGAAGCCGCGTTGGTGATTGCTGTGCGGACAACCTTTGCTGGGTCGATGACACCAGCCTTGAGAAGATCGGTGTACTCGCCAGTCGCTGCGTTGAAGCCGAATGCGCCTTCTCCGCCCCGAACCTTCTCGACGACGATTGAACCGTCAAAGCCACCATTGCTAGCGATTTGCCGAAGTGGTTCCTCGATAGCGCGGCGAACAATGTTGACACCAAACTGCTGCTCTTCGCCAAGCTTGACAGCTTCGAGGGCTGCGATGCTGCGAATGAGAGCGACGCCGCCACCAGGGACGATGCCTTCTTCAACAGCAGCGCGAGTTGCGTACATGGCATCTTCGACGCGAGCCTTCTTCTCCTTCATCTCAATCTCGGTAGCTGCACCGACCTTGAGAACGGCAACACCACCAACGAGCTTTGCAAGGCGCTCTTGGAGCTTCTCGCGATCGTAGTCGCTAGAGGTCTCTTCGATTTGCGCGCGAATGAGTTTGACGCGAGCTTCGATGTCGGATTTTTCGCCAGCACCATCGACCAGAGTCGTGTTGTCCTTGCCGATGGAAGCGCGCTTGACGCTACCGAGGTCTTCCAGGGTTACGTTCTCGAGCTTGTGTCCCAAGTCCTCGGTGATGGCTTTGCCACCAGTGAGGGTTGCGATGTCTGAGAGCATCTCTTTGCGACGATCGCCAAAGCCTGGTGCTTTCACAGCACAGACCTTGATGGTTCCGCGGAGCTTGTTCACAACGAGAGTTGCAAGTGCTTCACCGTCGACGTCCTCAGCAATGATGAGCAGTGGGCGACCGGTTTTTGCAACGGCCTCAAGTGTTGGAAGCAGGTCCTTCATGTTCGAGATCTTCTTCTCGTGGATGAGAACAAGAGCATCGTCCATGACCGCTTCCATGCGCTCTTGGTCGGTGACGAAGTATGGGCTTAGGTAGCCGCGATCGAACTGCATACCTTCAACGACATCGAGCTCGGACTCAAGAGTCTTGGCTTCCTCGACGGTGATGACACCCTCTTTGCCAACCTTCTCCATTGCATCAGCGATCATCGTGCCAACGTCGGCATCGCCATTTGCGGAGATGGTTCCAACCTGTGCGATGTCCTCGTGACCTTTCGTTGGAGTCGAGAGCTTCTCGAGGTTCTTGATGATGGCAACCACAGCAGCGTCGATGCCGCGTTTGATCTCCATGGGATTGTGGCCAGCTGCGACGAGCTTTGAGCCCTCACGGTAAATGGCTTGGGCCAAAACGGTAGCGGTGGTGGTGCCATCGCCTGCGTTGTCTGAGGTTTTGGAAGCAACTTCCTTAACCATCTGTGCGCCCATATTCTCAAACTTGTTCTCAAGCTCGATCTCTTTGGCAACTGTGACACCGTCTTTGGTGACCGTCGGTGAGCCCCAGCTCTTCTCGATAACAACGTTGCGGCCACGAGGTCCGAGAGTCACTTTGACTGCGTTGGCAAGCGTGTCGACACCTGCCATGATTTCGGTGCGAGCAGTCTCGCCGAATAGGATTTCTTTACCTGACATATTCTATAAGTCCTGTTTGTATACGTTTTCTGCGTGTGAATTGCGTCGACTCTAAGAAGTCTTAGGAGATGACACCGAGGACTTCGTCCTCGCGAAGGATGAGGTGCTCGACGCCCTCAACTTGAACTTCCGTGCCGGAGTACTTGCCAAAGAGGATGCGGTCGCCAGCTTTGACGTCACAAGCTACAGTGTTGCCATCGTCCATGCGCTTGCCGGCGCCGACAGCGATGACCTCTCCCTCGAGCGGACGCTCTTTGGCAGAGTCAGGAATGATGATTCCACCTTTGGTGGTGGTTTCGCCGTCTAGGCGACGAACGACAAGTCGGTCTTGAAGGGGTCGAAGTTTCATGGTGGTTTCTCGGTATTTCTAAGAGTGGTTGGTGGTTTGATTGCCGACGAAAACGGCGAAAGAGTGTGAAGTTGTTGGGACTCCCGGCAAACGCCGAGACGTTTGTTAGCACTCGGACAGAGCGAGTGCTAACAGGTCGGCATAGTAAGGCGGCGCGCCAGCCTGGCAAGGCCTAATTGCACGAAAATATCCGCTTTCCCGACAGTGGAGCCGTGGGAGCATATCCTACTTGGGAGTACACGTGAGCGGCCCCTATGCGCCGAAGAATCCTAGATTCGGCCAAGCCAAAATTGCGGATTCCTTGATATCCCACGCGATCGGTCGAAAGATCAGAACATGGGCATTATCGGGCATTCATCTGTTGAAGGGTTCTTTCATGAAGTTTTGGGTGAGGCTCTAGGCCAAGCTGGTATCCAAGTTTCCCCCGAAGCAGAGTATTATTTGGTCGGACTACTTGGGGAGTTTGCCAATGGACGGATCAGCGATGAGCCCATGGCGCTTCGGCTAGTTGGTGCCGAAGACACAGGCCAAAGGGTCCAAGCTCTCAAGGAGATTGGCGACACATCGCTCTACGTCTCTGGTTTTTTTGCCGAAAGCATTGGGCGCCAGCTCGTGGATGTCGAGTACTACATGGGCATGGGTGGAGCGGCGTATCGTGAGCTGTCGCAGAGGATGTGTGGAAGCAGCGTTGCCGACGTCTACGCAGAGCTCTCTGGGCGATTCCCGGCCTTTGTAGACGTCTTGGGACGCATCCGCAGCCAGGTGAGCTTTGCAGGGGATGACGTGCTTTCGCTCTATCAAGAGTGGATGAGAACACGGTCGGACTGGATTGAGGAGAAACTCTCCGACATGGGCGTGTTGGTAACGCCTGCTCCCGACGACGACGGAGGCTACCTCCAATAGTGCTCAGTCAACTTCAGCGAGGACTGGAAACACTATATCGCCTTGAGGCGGAGACAGAAGTTGAGCACTTTGTGATCGACGAAGAGGCTCGTGCCGCAGCAGGTGTTGCACGCAGCCCACGTGAGCAGCTTCTGCTTCAAGAGGACGATGATGGTGTGGCAATTGGTCTCTATCTCGATGCCAGCGTCCTTCGGAACGTTCAGGGGCACAAGGCATCGACCCTAGTAGAGGGCCAGCTCTTTGGGGATTTTCTGATGATGCTCGAAGGGGTTAGCCATTTTGTCTACGTGGCGTTTCGGGCTGGTCGCAACCAGCAAGTGAGTGCTCTGGAACTAGAGCTTCAGGCCGAAGTTGATAAGTATGTGACTTGTCTGTTGAGTCACGAAGACACTCGTGGACGCTCAGAGAAACTCCGAAGCCGGCTGTTCAAGGAGATTGAATATGATGCCGACCTAGCGCCGCACGAGCAGGAACGTTATCGGGTCGCGAACAACAACGCGCTGCGCTACAGCGAGTCGCTTGAGCGGCGTTATGTCTCCAATGGTCGAGTGGGCGAGATGCTCGTCGAACTGCGAACGTTCTACCGGCTAGGTCTGCGCGGCAAGATGCAGCACATCCGCCAGGCGGCGTAGTATGCGATTTCGCACCAGTGCTGCTTCGCGACAAAAGAGCGCTGGAAACAGAACGCTAGAAACAGCGCGCTGGAAACAGAACGAAACTCTGTCTGGTGTCTCGGTGCTTAGATTCCTACTTCTTCTTAGAAGTGGTAGGCTACGGAATAGGCTTCGCAGGTGTCGGTGCTGAGCGCTGTGACTTGACCATGAGTCTGTGAGGCTTCGTTGAGCGTCCCAAGACAGTTGTAGTCAGTAATCTCGAAAGATGAGGTGCCACAGCAGCCCTGTAGGCCGCCACCAGCCTCCGTTGTTCCATCTGGGCACGTGAGTTCCAGCGTTCCGTCGCCGTTGGTGCACACAAAAGATAGGCAGACCTGCACGTTCCCTGTGATGAGCGCACTGGGGTTGGTGGAGCACAGGACGCCGTCGGTTGCGTTAAAGGCGAACCAGTCTTCGTCGCCGCTGATTACCGAGCCTTCAAAGACTCCACCTTCGCCCTCTACGGGATCTTGCGGGTCATAGTCACAGTCGTTTATCTCGCCCAGATTCTCGGCTTCAAGTTGCACGTTGTTTGGCTCGGTGTCGGCGCCCTTGCACGTCACTTGAACCATCGCGTCTGGATCGTTGGAGGACTGTCCATCAGGACGCACGCCTTGGGCATCAGGAATGGTAATGCCACCACCGTCGGTAAGGGCCTGCCCCGATGCGTCGGCATCCATCGGAGAATCCGCCGAGCAAGCGACTGCGAGTGGCAACGAAACGAACAGGAGGGCGAGTTTTCCGAAGAGGCGCATGTCCCTCAGGGTATCTGGTTTGGACGCGTATTGCACCAAGGCTCGTCCAGATGCTCTCGCCAAGTTGCCTAGGGAACAAGCACGAGATTGTCGATGAGTCTGGTGTTGCCAAACCGTGCGGCCACAGCAATGAGTGATGGCTCGGTCACCTCCCGCACATCTTCCAAGGTCTTAGCCGAGCGCAGCTCAAGGTACTCAATCTGGGCAAGGGGGGCGGAGCCCACGATGGCGCGGGCCGCTGAGAGCAAGACCGATGCATCGGTTACACCTTCGGCAAAGCGTTGTGCTGCAGCCTGCAGTCCTTGTTGCAGCCGTGGGGCTTGCTTGCGTTCTTCTGCGCTGAGGTAGACATTGCGAGAGGAGAGCGCCAGGCCATCAGCTTCACGTACAATGGCACCGCCAAGAATCTCAATACCAAAGTCGAGATCGGCATTGAGCTGCCGAAGGATGGCTAGCTGCTGAAAGTCCTTCTCCCCAAAGACCGCGAGGTGGGGGAGGGCGGCATTGAAAAGCTTGCTCACCACGGTCGCCACTCCATCAAAGTGGCCTGGACGTTTTGCCCCACACATGGGAGCTGCGAGCTTGGGCAGAGTTATTCTGGTTTGATAGCCCTCTGGGTACATGTCCCTGGGAGTTGGGCAGAAGGCTATGTCAACGCCACATTCGGTGGCTAAAGCAAGATCGGTGCTCTCGTCGCGGGGGTACCTGTCCAGGTCCTCGCCAGCAGCGAACTGTGTAGGGTTCACAAAGATGCTCATGATGAGCGTGTCACACAGGGGCCTCGCCTTGCGCAGAAGACTCAAGTGGCCCTCGTGAAGGGCACCCATCGTAGGCACAAGCGCAATGCGCGAGCCGGTTCCGCGCAGGGAAAAGGCTCGTTCTCGCAGCTTGGCCGGCGTCCGAATGACTTCGATGCTCACGGTTTGGGCTTGTGAACTGTCGAGTACATGCTGCTCTCAACGCTGAACGGGGCTTCGCTGACGTTGGGCGAAGCTTCTGGGGAAACTTCTGAGAGTGGTCCCGGCCCACATCCGCCTGCAAGTGCGATTGCCGAGACCGATGCATTGGCGCTCTTCGGTCGCTGGGCCTTGTCCATAAAGAAGCTCTCCTGCTCCGACGGAAACGCCCCGTTCTTCACATCTGCTGCGTAGGCGTCGACTGCCGTGCGAATTCTGGTGGCCAGGTGTTCGTAGCGCCGCACAAAGCGAGGCTTGAAGCTGTCGTTCATACCGAGCAAATCGTAGATGACGAGCACTTGACCATCACAGTCTGGGCCCGCACCGATGCCAATCGTCGGAATGTCCAAGGTCTCACTGATCGTTTTGGCGATGACGCTGGGAATGCCTTCCAGTACGAGCGAGTAGGCCCCCGCTTCTTGAAGGGTCAGCGCATCCTGCAAGAGCTGCTCGGCCTCACCGTCGCCACGCCCTTGCACCTTGAATCCCCCCATGGTGTGCACACTTTGTGGCGTGAGGCCAATGTGGCCCATGACGGGAATGCCGGCGGATACGAGTTGAGCGACGAGGTCTGCGTGCTGTGCCCCACCTTCGAGTTTTACTGAGTGCGCACCGCCTTCTTTCACAAGTCGTCCCGCGTTGGCCATCGCCTCTTGAATGGAGGATTGATAGGACATGAAGGGCATGTCGCCAACGATGTGTGCCCGCTGCGTGCCTCGTGCAACAGCGCGGCAGTGGTAGATGATGTCCTCCAGTGTGACCGGCAGGGTGGTCTCGTGGCCTTGTACGACCATTCCCAGTGAGTCACCTACCAACAGCAAGTCAATCTGGCTCTCGTCCAGCAGCTGGGCAAAGGTGGCATCGTATGCGGTGAGCATAGTGATCTTCTCACCGCGCTTTTTCATGGAATCCAAGGTGTGGATGGTGACCTTCTTGGTCTTCATTCCGCCCTCTTTTCTTTTGGTGTCGTTGTTGAGGTTTGGAGGCAGAGCCCAAGTCCCGGTCTCCGCAGCGCGATGCTGCAAACGATCCAAGCTCACACGGCCTGCGTGGCTTTACTTACACGCAAAAGTCTATACTGGCGGGACTCGCTTCAGCACAGTGATTCAACAGGTCAATCGAGGTACCGCTGTGATTCTAATCATTTGGAGTGCCCAAGATCATGAATTGGGCTGTACCATGGCCGCCGATCAGGCCGCTCTGCTTTGGCATCCGAATCTTGCGAGCGGCCGATTCCAGGCATTCCACAATTTTGTTGAGGGAGGTTCGCTCCACGTCGGCCTTGGCGCTGATGGCGGCACGTGCCTGGTGTTTGGTGCTCGGTCGCGTGAGGGCGCCAGAAAGCGTGATGGTCGCAAGCACTTGGGGGTAGCCAGTCACGCAAGCCGCCAATGAACCCTCACTCTCTTGAATCGCGGCGCGCAGGGGGGCGAGTGACCACTGGGCCGACCCAGAGACATGCAATTTCGCTGCAAGTTCTGGCTTAGCGGTGCGACGCAGGTGGCTCTTCGCATGACTTGCCCACGGTGACTTCGGGGCTAGACTAAGAAAACGTCTGAAGCTGTACAGTGCCCATGGCAGATTGCCTTGCGCTTTGTAGGCGAGCCCAAGGTAATACAGCTCTTCTGTTGGCGGGGCGTAGATTTTGTCGCTGGAATGAAGGGTCGTGAGACTAGAGTCTCGCGATGTGAGTCGAGAGAGAAGCGAGCGTGACTCGCCCAACCTCTCCGCGCGGTCGAGGGCTACTGCTAGTGTGAACTCCGTTTCGCGAAGCAAGTCGCGGGACCGGTTTTGTGCCAGCGTCCTGGCCCGCTGGAGCGAGAAGATTGCCTCGTCGAGCCGACCTAGTGCCATGAGTGCCTCTCCAAAGCGAAGCTGCGTCTCTGCCGATTCGAACTCTTGCGTGATGAGTCGGCGAAAGTGTTTCACCGCTCCTTCGAATTCTTCTGAGTAGAGAAGACAGATTCCGAGGTTCTTGCCTAGGGCATCGCCTCCTGCGCCCTTTGGTGTAAAGCCGGGATCGAGGGCAAACGCCTTGCCGTAAAACAGGGCGCACTGCTTCCAGTTGCGCTTGGCCTTGTAGTGTCTGCCGATTCTGTATTGGACCTGCGGGTCCTTGGGCTTGAGTCTGGCCGCACGTTCGAGGATAGGCAGGGCCGAATCGCGCTGGCTGGCCATGCGACTGTTCTGGAGTTCCTCAGCTTGCGCTAGTAGCTCGTCGAAGTTGCCATCAAAGCCGTGAAGCACGTGTTCCCAGAACTCACTGTACTGCTCCGCCTCAGAGTCTTTGTCGATGAGTGGGGCGTGTGTCCAACTCTGTGCACTCGTGGTCGCAGCAAGAACCGTCAAGACGATGGCGGCGCAACCAAGCACGCACAAACGTCTCAAAACGACCGCCGAATGGGGAAGTTGGGCCTTCGAACGGGCTGACTTGCCGCCTTTGATTTGATCGCAGCCAAGTTCTTGCGTGCTTGTTCCGCGAACTGCGACGTTGGAAGGCGCTGCAAGAAGGCCCGGTATGCGGAGGCTGCGAGCCGATAGTCGGAAACGCTCTCGGCGCGAATGGCCTCATAGTAGAAAACTTCGCCAGCAGGGACATAGAAGGTGCCATCCATGCGTAGCGCGTTGCCCGAATCCCTCAGTGCGTACTTGCGAGCCACTTGGCGCGCTCGATAGCCCTGTCCGTCTCGGTCGAGGGCAACTGCTAGCCCGTAGCCATGAGTGATGTCGTCGCCAAAGTCGAGCGCCTGCTCGTAGCTAAGAATGGAATCTTCAAGGCGCCCGAGCATCATCAAAAGCTCAGCGCGATTGCTAAGAATTCTTCCGACCTGCACTCGTGTGCTTGTATCACTCAGATCGAGCAACGCGAGCTCATTGTTGTAGTCCGAAACGCCCTTTGTGAGGTTGTCCTTGCCGCCTCGTTTGGTTCGGAGGATGGAACGCTGGAAGTACACGTTTGGCAACCTCGGATCGAGCGGAGCAAGGCGCTCGAATTCCTCGAGGTGATGAATGGCTCGGTCCAAGGCCGACGGCGCTGGGAAGTTGCCTCGGGTCTGAAACCCTTCGCTGACCATCGCGGCTCGAAAGTGCGCCTCAGCGCTCTTGGGATTGATGGCAATGGCAGCCTCGTAGGCCCGCATCGCTTGCTCGGCAAAACCCTCTTTCCGATCGTATGGTGTGCGGTAGTGGATGGCTCGCAACGCAAGGCCATCGGCCTGCTCCATGAGTGCTTCGAACTCTGCGGCCTTCTTGTCAACAGCACCCCAGAAGCTCTTCTTCTCTTCGGCACCCGTGACACTTGGCTCGTCCTCCGCTTGCACGTGTGGCGCGCTGACAGCCAGAGCGCCAAAGAGCAAGAGAGATCGAAGACCGGTCATAGGGCACAAGAGTCTAGCGCGGCCCTGGCGTCCAGGCACTCGCAAAC
This sequence comes from Kofleriaceae bacterium, assembly GCA_024762925.1. Classification (GTDB taxonomy): domain Bacteria; phylum Myxococcota_A; class Polyangia; order Haliangiales; family Haliangiaceae; genus NORP324. Next base: position 29,877 of record JANTGM010000033.1, read on the forward strand.
ACCAGTTTGCCTAGGGCTGAGCGACCAATCGCCACGCTTGCACAGCATTGCCGTCTTGGGCGATGGCGATGATCTCGCTGCCTGCATTCACAACCACTTCGGTGCCGGCAGGTGCGCCAAACCGGGTATCAGACCAAGTGTTGGCCATGGGATCGAAGAAGTACAAGACGCCTTCGGAATCAGCAACCCAGATTTGTGGGCCAAGGTTGCCCATGGTCTGAGGCCGGCCCATCTCGTTAGGGGCGTTGGCGAGTTGCATCCAGTTTGGAGTGCCCGTCTGATGGGAGAGCATTTGCACCCCGCCGTTGTTTTGGGGGGTTGCGATAAAGGAGAGTGGCATGTTGGGAACCGCGTGAGCAGCCGCATTGTCCATAAGTACGGGGGGCTCTCCTGGTTCGATTTCCTGTAGCGAACTGCTGAGATCAATTCGAAGCGCGTTGTTCTGGTTGTTTCTTCCGCCAAAGAGCAGAATGCTGCCGCTCACGCTGTCAAAGGTGCCCCCTGCTTCGCCTCGGCGATTCGCGCTGTCATACGCATCAAAGTTCTCCCAACGTTGCTCATTTGTTCTGTAGCGCATCCCCTCATTACCAAGGAGGAAGACGTCAATTCCATCGGAAACAATCGACTCAGTGAACCCGCATGCACAAAAATCGCCGGGGAGACTTGGTGGCAGGGGAAGTTCAGGACCAAATTGCTTCAATAGGGGGTCGTATGAGCGCCAGAAGATCGCAGGGACCAGGTTTGTTTCCGGGCCAAAGAAGACTTGCCCATTCGCGAACACTCCCAAAGTGCCAAAGCCATCGGGGTTGAGATTCACGTTTTCGAGGGTGGCTTCAAGGGACCAGACCTCGGTGCACGTCTCGCCATCGCCTGTGTGGGTCGCGTTGCAGACGCATGCTCGATCGCCGGGCCTATTGATACAGAGCGCGTTTTCGTCGCAGCCACCGTTCGCCGTTTCGCACTCGTCGATGTCGTTGCAAGTCTGGCCATCCCCCTCATACCCAGGACTACACTCACAGCTGTCTTGGGCATTGCAGAACGCATTGTCACCACAATCTGGTGTGCAGGTGCCAATATCGCCGCCATCGCCATTTTTGACACCGCTATCGGTGCTTGGGTTGACCAGTTCCCCGCATCCAAGTGCCGCGAACGATAGTGAGAGAAGAGCCGCATAAACAAAGCGCTGCATACATAGAACGTACTGCAGTGGCGATGTTGGAGCAAGAGGGGAACTCTGAACTGGTGTCGGGTCCAGAATGGTTGAACGACGATCGCGACGGGAGTTCGTTCACTGGGAAGTCGCGAACAACGAGCTTGCTGGGGCAAGTGAGGCGCTGAGCAACGCAGAGCCGAAGGCGTCCAGTGGGCGAAGAACCGAGCGAGCGCGAGCAAGAGTCTTGACTCAGGCTCTAGTGCGCGATTCATGAACATAGAACGCGCTCACTCGTCTTCTCGCCCGCTGGAGAGACTGGCTCAGCCAGTCTTCTTCGTTGTTCCTCGGTCGCTTGCCCCACTAGAGGAGGCTCCGAGGTGGAGAGTGTATGATCGGGGCTGTTCCGATGTCCTACCTGCCCCAGATCCCCGATGTGGCCGAGGTTGTGCGAGCCAAAGCCACCTTGGCGATGCGGTACGAAGATGTTTGCCAAGACGGTCGCCTGATGACGATTGGAATGCCCCATGCGCTGAGCAGTTTGTGGCGCGAGAGCATACGGGCCATGCCGATTTGGGCGGCTCGGAAGGTGGGAATAATTCCTATCTTGGCGCAGATGTGGATGCGCGGCACCGACGAACGTGTGCACGTGGGCAAGCCGTCGCACTGTGAAGGGGAGGCCCTGCTTGCGCACACCAAAGACGAAGCGGGAAATGTTGGTCGCATCGTCTTGGACATGCGGGCGCGTCTCTACGGGACGCGTGGAACTGTTCTCGGGCCCGAGCCCGAGGGAGATGGCGAGGTGGTGTTGTGCGGCGAGGTCTTTGCACGGCATGTATTCACCAAGCTTTTTGCGCCGCCCGGGGATAGGCGGGTGCGCAAACTAGAAGTGCCGGGTGTGCCCGATGTTCCGCCCTGTGAAGTCTCTTGGATCGACGTCTCTGCAATGTTGCCTGCGCCGCCAGACGCCACGTGGATCGACCCCGAGCCTCGCAAGGCGCGATACGAACCGCGTTTTGGGCCCCAGCACTGCGATTCAAACCAACACGTCAATTCGCTTGTGTATCCCCGCCTTTTCGAGGACGCCGCGCAGGTTCGGTTTGGCGAAATTGGTGCCGGCTATGACAAGCTCTCTCGAGAGGTGGCTCTCAATTTTCGAAGGCCCTTCTTTGCAGGCCAACGTTGTGTGCTTAGTCTACAGGCCTTTCGAGATGGTGAGACGCTAGGCGTCGATGGAAACGTCGTTGGGGATGGCGAGAAAACGCACTGCGATGTGTTCATGCGTTTTCGGTGACGTTCTAGACTTGCTCTATTGGAAGGTGTTCGTGCGGGCAAGTAAAACTCTTAGGTTCCTCCCGCTGGCGTCTCTCGCTGCCTGGGGCTTCAGTTGTGGGCTGCCTTCTTCGGGGACATAAGGCACCTTCGGTGGGCCGAACCCAAGCTCCACACTGCCGGCATCTACAGGCGCGGAGGTAAGGTCATCAAGGTGCCAAGCGGCTGCACGGCAATCGAGATGTGCACCAACGAACGCGCCGATGCGCTGGTGTCAGCGCCCTAGCCAAGCTTCGACTTGTTCTTTGGCTCGCAAGTCATCAGCGCCAAGTTCGAGAAATCGCTGAAGTAGTGCGCGACCTGCCAGCTCATCATCATCATCCTGGGCAAGCTGACCTGCCAGGAGAAGCGCCTCAGGAAGCGTCGGACTGCGAGCAAGTGCCGCTGCCGCCAATTCGCGCGCTCGTCCGCGCTTGCCGGCGTTGCGAGCAGCGCGGGCACGGGTAAGGAACGCTCGAGCCTCGCGTGTAGCCTGGCGCGCTCCTTGGGATTCTTCTGATGCCTTGATGTCTGGTGGTGGTGCGGAGCGGCCGCTCTCGCCGGCAAGTTCATGCCGCAAGTCGATCGCCCGAAACGCGCCACTTGCATCTCCGGTTTCGGCCACCCAGAGAACCATGCTGCTCATGTCGAAGATGGCGCTCTGCACGCTCTGGGGGTCATCAATCGCTGCCCGATGACCAAGAGAGAGATGCGAGCCTGCACTCGAGGTCTGATCACGAAGCACATCCGCCACCTCGCCAGCATTTGCATGAGGGCGTCGCAGTCGCTGCTGGGCTCGTTTTTGTCTGAGCAACATGGGGCGCGCCCGACGGCTCCGCTCGAGCATGGGATCCTCTTTGAATTTCGCGCCCTCAAAGGTATCGACAATCGCAGAACTGCCTTCGCCTTGGCGCACATCGGTGGCGCTTGGGCTGCGTTCGACGACAGCCCAGCTGCGAGTACTGCCGTCGACAAGCACAAAGACTGCACTTCCGAGGATGGTGGCTTTGCGCAGAATGGCGATGGCTTCGTCGAGCGTTTGTGCGTGCTCTAAGACTTCTTTCGCGAGAAGCGTGCTGGGTTGAGCCTCACGGGTGAGCCGCACATCAGTGCTGCGAACATTGTGCAGAAAAACTCCTAGGCTCGACGCATTGACACCGCTGAAGACGCCCACCAATCCGGGGTATCCCAGACTCGCGTGGGCGAGCGCATCCGCTGGTCGCGAAATGTGCAAAAGAGGGCGATTGCGAATTGCCTCGCCGCCATCTTCGAGACCGGGCATAGCCAAGGTTCGCGTCACCATCAGCCGATTGCCTTGCTCACTTGCAATCGGCGCGATGAGCGTTAGCGCCCGAGTGAGTGCCCACATGCTAGCTCCAGAACTCTGCGGAGCCGGAGCACCCACGTCAAAGACTGCGCTTTGCCGCACCATGTTCTCGTAGCCCAGGCTCACTCCGCTTTTCTTTGCAGCGCGAACCAAGGCAGCGAGTTCAACGAGCTGGTGACCAGGAATGCCATCGTCCAATGTCCGCCATCGCCAGCGCAGTCGAATGTTCTGCAGACTCTCACCAAAGAGCCCATCTCGACTGACACTGCTTGTCACATTCCTTCGCAGGGATTCTTGAATGTCGTCGATTTGCCGAGCGAGGAGTCGACCGTGTTGGGCGCCAACGTCGCTCACGGTTCCGCTGGTGTGCAGCACGCCCAAGGGGCCTTCGTAGCGTAGCGTTGCGTTGTCAAAGTGGAGCCCCTCTTCTGGCGAGGTGGCATTGACATGAAGAGCTCCCTTGGGTGTCTTGGTATCTGGGTGGGCGTAGCTGGAAACGCGCCGGTACAAGATGTAGGCAACTGTCAGACTCACGGTGAGCAGCACAACGAGGGAGACCCACGTGCGCACAGAACGCGCCTTGCTTGGTCGCCGGGTTCCGATTAGCTCGCTCACCGAGGCGGACTGTGCACCGGGGACATGGCCTGGTCAAATCTGGCGTGGATCTCGCTGCCTCACTGCGATCTGGGCCACAACCGCAGGCGCAAATATCGCGATACACTTGAGCAATCGTATGAAGCACGCAGCATCGTCACTCTCTCTCGCCTTTGCAGCCATGTCATTCGCCGTCGTCGGTGGAAGCGCCGAGTCGGCCCACGGCGATATCCTCACCGTTCGGGCGGAAGCAAGGGCTGGCGGCGCGCTCGGCAAGGGCATGTTTGGGGAGCTGAAAGATGAGGCGTTTCACCAAGAGCGCGGCAACCTCTCCTATGGAGTGATTGCCGGGGCGGAGGTGTTTTTCATCGATGCGTGGATTCAGCACGATCAGTTTATCGGTGATGGCGGCGTGAACGGCACCTGGACCCAATTCATGACGGGACTCGATATTGAGATCGACTTTGATGATGGCAAGGGGAGTGCGGCAGGTGTCTGGTTTGCCGAGCTGGGCATGGGCATGGGCTTTGGCGTGGGAACAGGACAGCAGGTCGATCCGCCTCTCGACAATAGTGAGGTCACCGACAAGGGCTTTCTCGTTGAAGGGCGTGGGTTGGTTGGCTATCGGCTGAGCAAACTTCTCTCGGTGGGAATGAGCGTGCCGGTGCAGTTTGGCTACTTCACGAAGTCGGGCCTCGGCGCCGTGGCAAACAACGTGGACAATCACTACAGTTCTTTTGGAGGTGCAGCCATGTTCACCTTCCGATCGAACTGGCAGATCAAGTAGCGAGGCGCTCGAGCGCTTTGGAAGCACGGAAGATGGTCCTAGCTCGTCGATTTCGTAACTTGATTCGATGATTTGCTCATCGTTCCACGTAAGACTCAGACAACTCGCACCTCGGGGAGGAGCTTCTTGATTGCGCTAAGTTTCGTTTTGGGGACGCGGTCGTGACACAGTTGCCTGAGTTTTTTGAGTTCAGCAAACGCACTTGGGTCATCAACGTCGGCCGAGATGGTTAGGTACTCAAGCTCTGTCAGCTTTCGCAGCGCACCTACCTCGCTCACCTGGGTCGATGCGAAGTTGAGCACCTCCAGTGCAGTGAGCTTGGCGATGGGCGAGATGGTTGCTACGGGCGTTTGGTTTAGCTTGAGTCGTTTGAGTTTCGTTAGCTTGGAAAGTGGGCGCAGGCTCGAAACACTCGTCAAAGAGACATCGAGTTCTCGCAAGTTGACAAGGCCCGCAAGCGGAGCCAGATCGTTTACCGGGGTAGCTCGGATCTGCAGTGTTTCGAGCTTTGCAAGCCCGCTTAGTGGAGCCAGGTCTTTGACCCCAGGGCCATGCAGAGTCAATTCGCGAAGCTTGGTGAGGTGCTTTAGCGGGACCAGATCCGCCGAGTCGCTTGTTCCAACCTCGAGCTTCTCAAGCTCTGTGAGCCTTGCTAGCGACCCCAAATCCGAGAGTTGTGCTCCTGCGAGATCGAGGCTCGAGATGGTTGCGAGTTCGGGTATCTGCAAGACCTCTTGCAGTGCCGATTCGCTCATGGACTTGCACTCGGCCTTGCTTAAAAAACCCCGCGAAAAGGCGCGGCCCCGCTTCACGAGTTTGTCGTTGAGTGGTCCAATCCACTCATGTCCGTAGGCCCGCGTTAGTTCCGAGATGCGGCGTTTCTGCGTCTGAGATTTTTTCTTAAGAAGCTGCAGCATGATGAACTCGCCTTGTAGCGATCCGGCTTCGGTGAGCATGTCGGCGTAGACAAGTCGTTCCGCGTCATCCGCGGGGTTTGCATGAACGCGGGCAAGCTGCTCGGCAAGCGACTGCTTGTCGGCACCCTTGAGTTTGCGTGTTGGTGCCTTGGGCACTTGCGCTTCAATGAAGGACGCAGCTTGTGCAACGGCGTCAATCGTGCGCCATCTTCCCCCTTGATAGCAGTGCAGCTGGTCGTGACACACAAAGTAGAGGGCATCGGCATTGGCAAACAAACACTGGTTGCGAGAAATCTCGCCATTCACTCCGTGAATGACTTCTTCACCTTTCTTGGACAGTTCCACAACTCCTTGGCCAAAGGAGTAGAAAAAGAAGCGCCCATCAAACGCGCAAACGCTCCAAAGCCCACCATCTCGCTCGTAGCAAGACGCGTTGTTCTCGCTGTCGACAAAGAGGGCGGCGGGTCGACGTGCTGCACATGCGACAACCTTGTGGCTTGGGTCAAACGCAAGCTGTTTCCCAAACCTTTTCGCTCTACCGATGAGCTGCCAACCATCTGGCCCATCAAGAAGCGATCGGCGATGGATTCCCTTGTCCGTTGAAACGAAAAATCGCGCAGCCCGCTCGCTTTCCGTCGCTTCCACGTCCCCATCAAGGCTCAGCCACTGACCTTCGTCGTAGCGACAGATTTCGAGTCCAGCCAGTGCGTAGAGCGAATCGGATTGCAGCGAAGTTGTGAAATGATGGGAGCAGGCAACGGGCCGCTTGGTGCTCTTTGCGCGGCTCTCGGAGCTTAGGTCATACACTTTCCTCTTGCCTACACCACCGCTGGCATCGCGAAAGACGCCCTCGAGGCCGCCTTTCTCATTCGCAACAACGTCGAACCACCAGGCGGTATTCGCAACGCGGCGAACCATCTCGAAGCGATCCTCTTGTCGGGTGGCGCGGAAGACAAAGACGCCCGACTTTGAAGACACCAGCAAGAAGCGAGTTCCGTCGGGACCAAAGGCCATTGAGCGTAGACGAGGCGCAGCCATAGGTCCTGACATACCATGAGACCGCGTGCTGCTTGCGTAGCTCTCTTGAGCCGATGTGAAATCGCTACGGAGCTTGCGCGGTCTTCTTGGAACTTCGGAGGGCGGTGCGTGCCTCGGCAATGGTTTTTAGCATGCTCTTGGCATCGGGCGACTTGCCGGTGTAGCGAAGAAGTTCGTTGCCATCCGAGTCCAGAAAGAGAACCGCGGGAAGCGTTGTCGCCTGATAGCGTTTTTGCAGGGCCTCGTCGGTATCGGTGCCATCGCTGACATCAAACTTCAGGGGGATGAAGTCGTTGTTGAGCGCGGTGAAAACCGCTTTCTCCCCAAAGACTTTCTCGATGATTTTGCATGGAGCACACCACGAAGCGCCAAAGTCGATGAGCACACCCTTGTCCTCTGCCTTGGCGTCCGCAAATGCGACCTTTTCGTCGTGGCGCCATTCCAAGATTCGATCAGGTACCAAGACGCCCGAGACACCAGCGGTGATTCCCACAACCGTGAGTGCGACAGCCAACCCCTTACGCGCTTTTGTTGCCGGGCTGCCGTGGAAGCTGAGGTGAATGGAACCGAGCGCAACCCCGGCGACCCCAATGGCAACCCCAACGAGGAGGAGCCCCGTGGGAGAACCGATGGCGGAGATTGCAGCTGTACTCGCGTCGTCAATGGCGGGCCAGACTGGGCGCAGAAAGTGAATGGCTACACCCAACAGGCCAATGCCGCCAAAACTCTTGATGCCATCCATCCAAGCTCCGCTTTTCGGAATGGACATCGAGGTGACCGCCAGTACGAAGAAGAGAACACCGACGCCAAGCGCATAGGTGAAGAGCAGCGTGCCGCCAACGATGGCGTTGCCAGTGGAGGCGACCCAGATCAACATTCCGGCGAGAAACGGGCCTGTGCAGGGGGCAGCGACCAGGCCACCGACCAAACCCATTCCAAAGGCGCCACCATAGCCTTTGCCGCCAACGGTGTTGAGCCGGTTTTGGATGGCGTAGGGAAGTCGAATCTCAAAGGCACCGAAGAGCGATGTCGCGAGGATGACGAGGAGAATCGCGAGCGGAACAATGACTTTGGGATCGGCAAGTAGAGAGCCCGCTTGCCCACCCGCCAGCGCAAAGCTCACACCGAGAACTGCGAAGAGCACACCCATCCCGCTCACGTAGCAAGACGCAAGCACAAAGGCCTTCGCTCGGCTGGTGCCCTCGTCTTTGCTGCCAAAGACCGCCACAGTGATCGGAATCATGGGATAGACACAGGGGGTGAGACTTGTGACGACTCCGGTTCCAAACGAAGCCAAATAGGCCCACAGCCAACCCTTCTCGAGAGTCTTTGCGAACTCGGCGCCTTCATCGGCCTGAGCCACCGTCGGCAACAAGGCGACGAGGAGCCAATAGGCTCCAAACGTGAGAAGGCCCATAGTGAGTGTTCGTGTTAGTAGGCGCTTGCTCATGAAGTGGTCCAGTGCTCTGAATCGGAACAGGGGAATAACCGTTCCCGACCTGTTGACCTCTCGTACGTTCGCTGGCGCAGGTAGTTACAATGAGAGGCGTTGTGCATGAAAGGGCTTTGTTGGCGGGATTGGCTTAAGGACAGCCTATCAACTGGCACAATATTGTGTAAATTCCCAGGCATGTCAGATGCGGAGAAGGCTCTTGGCCAATTGCGCGAACGCATTGATGCGGTCGACAAAGGGCTTCTGAAGCTTCTCAACGATCGAGCAGCCTTGGCCCAAGAAGTCGCGGAAGCCAAGCGTGCGAGCACCGCGAGTTTCTACCGGCCTGAGCGTGAACGCTCCCTCATCGATAGGCTGCAGGGCGAAAATCCCGGCCCGTTCCCCGGTGATGCCATCCGACCTGTCTTTCAGGAGATCATCAGTGCGTGCCTGAGCTTGGAGCAGGGCCTTGAAGTGGCCTACCTGGGGCCCGAGGCGACATTCACCCATCAAGCGGTCAAACGACACTTTGGAAGCTCGGCCAAGACCGTGCCATGCGGAACGATTGACGCGGTCTTTGCGGAGGTCGAACGCGGTGAGGCGGCCTTTGGTGTTGTGCCGGTTGAGAATTCTTCTGAAGGGGTTGTCAACCACACCCTCGATTGTTTTATCGATTCGCCGCTCAAGATCGTCGCTGAAATCGTCGTCGATGTAGAACACTGCCTCTTAGCCCGAGACGGATTGCGCGAGAATGCGATCGAGCGGGTGTACTCGCACCCGCAAGCCCTGGCGCAATGTCGCGGATGGCTCAGCGCCAACCTCAAACAGGCGAGTTTGGTGCCCAGCGCTTCGACGGCGGATGCGGCGCGTTCCGCTAAGGAGGACACGGCAGGTGCTGCGGTTTCTGCACAAATGGCAGCGCGCATGTATGGGCTCAATGTTCTGCGGCGCAACCTCCAGGACCACCACGACAACGTCACGCGCTTCTTGGTCGTGGGAAAGGCCCCGCAAGCTGTCGGTGATACGAACGTCAAGACAACGCTTCTCATGACCCTTCCCGATACGCCGGGCGCGTTGCTTGAGGTTTTGGCACACTTTGAGCGGCGCGAAATCAATCTCTCCAAGATCGAGAGTCGGCCGAGTAAGCGCAAAGCGTGGGACTACGTGTTCTTCTTAGATTTGGACGGCAGTGCCGAGGAGTCAGATGTCGCAGAGGTGCTCTCCATTCTCGGCGAGCGCTGCGACCTTTTCAAAGTGCTGGGCACCTATCAGAAGGCAGACAACCATGAGTAGTAACACTGTGAGTCAAACTCCCTCCGAACTTGTTCGCGACAACATTCGAAACCTCAAGGCGTATCAGCCGGGCAAGCCCATAGAGGAGGTGGAACGAGAAATTGGCATCACCGGTGCGATCAAACTGGCCTCGAACGAGAATCCCCTGGGGCCATCTCCGTTGGCGATTGAGGCGGCAGCCAAGACCATCGGTGATAGTCACCTCTACCCTGATGGCGCGGCGTACTACCTTCGCCGTGACCTGGCTGATATGCACGGAATCGACCCAGAACGTCTGGTTTTTGGTAGTGGTTGCAACGAGGTGATTCAGATGCTCATCAGCGCGTTCTGTGTTCCCGGGCGCGATCAGGTGCTCAGCCACAAGTACGCGTTCATTAGCTACCGATTGCAGACTCTGGCCCACGACTGTGAATTCGTCGAGGCAGATGTCACCGAGAATCTCGGCTGCGACGTCGATGCTCTGTTGGCAAAGGTCACGGAGAAAACGCGGCTCATCTTTGTGGCGAATCCCAACAATCCGACGGGCGCACACCTTGATCGTAAGAGTTTGGAGAAACTCTTAGCCAACGTGCCTTCTCATGCCATCGTTGTCATCGACGAGGCCTACCACGAGTACGCTGATGTTGCCGATGACGACTATCCGAAGTCACAAGACTATGCGCAAGATCGGCCTCTTCTCGTCACATTGCGCACCTTCTCGAAGATCTACGGGCTAGCGGGCATGCGAGTGGGCTACGGAATTTGTAGCAAAGAGGTGGCCGACTTTCTCAATCGCCTACGCCGACCCTTCAACGTCAACCTCATCGGCCAGGAGGCGGCACGCGCAGCCTTGGCCGATAGCGCACACGTTGCGCGCTCTGCCGAGCTTGCCAGAAGCGGCATTGCGAAGTTTCGATCCGTGGCTCCAGAGCTTGGGGTTGTGGCGTATCCCAGCTTGGGCAACTTTCTGCTCATCGACGTGAAGAGGCCTGCACAAGAGGTCTACGACGGTCTTTTGCGCCGAGGCGTGATTGTTCGTCCAATGGCAGTTTGGGGGCTTGCGACACATCTGCGCATCTCTATCGGCACCGAGGAACAGACGGAACGCTGTATCGGTGCTCTGCGAAGTGTTCTTAGCTAGCTGATGGGGCGCCTTTGCTTGGCGCTGTGTGCGGCACTCTTTGTGTTGTCACAGCTTAGCGCATGTGGCGGCGCTGCCTCTTCGGCCATAACCGCACCGCTTCCAGAACGCGCTGCGACATCAGGAGATGCACTTCTGTCCTCGGCTCCTCATGGGGCGGACCTCTTGCTCGAAGTCGATCTAGCCAGACTTCGAAATAACAAAGTCGTCGGAACTGTTCTGAAGGCGCTTGGCGGGCCAGGGGTGGGGGACCCGCTAACCGAAGGGGACCTCATCGCACAAGCCGACTCGATGCTAGTCTGCGTGTATGGAGTTGGAGATTCAGCCAAACAGCTAGTGCTGGTTCAGGCTGTGGAAGGTCGGGAACTCGCTGGGGCAGCCGATATTGGGGACGGTCGATACGCAGTGGGAGAGCCAGGACTTGTGGCTCGAGCGGTTGCGGTCGGCACCGGGCAGGGGGAGAGCATGCTCGCTGACACGGAGATGCTCCGCTTGCGCGCCGATATCATGCCCGCCGCTGCAAAGGACGCGGTAGTGCGTGCAGTTGCCCGACTCGACTTTGATGCCCGAGTCTCCATTGCGTCACGAGTGGGGATGAGCGAAGTTCCCGTGTCTCTGGCCCTTTGGGGGGACGTTGTTGACGACTTGGCGATCGTCGCAAGTGTCGCTGGAGAGTCGGATGCCTCCCATCACCGCCTCACCAAAGCTGTTCTCAAGCTAAAACAGCGCGTCGCCCAGAGGCCACTCATTCGCTATCTCGGGCTTAGTCGACCACTTTCCTCTGCGCGAGTGGTTCGCAGCGGCAATGCCGTACAGGTAGTATTTGTCCTGAGCCCAAAACGACTCGCATTCGTTGCCCAGCGCTTGGTCCAGCAACTTCAATCGACTCAGAAATCGACATCCCAATGACAAGCTTCATCGTATCCCCAGCAACGAAACCACTCATCGGTATTGCCAACGTGCCAGGCGACAAGTCGGTTGGCCATCGCTCGCTACTCTTTGGAGCCATCGCCAGCGGCGAGACTGTGATCCGTGGGCTCTCAGGTGGGCAAGACAACCAGCGGACGCGCAGCGCGATGGCAGCGATGGGCGTGGAAATCGAAGAGCTGCCAACGGGGCAGCTTTCGGTTCAAGGTGTGGGCTTGCGGGGGCTCAAGCAAGCAGCACAGGCAATCGATTGCGGAAACTCGGGCACGACGATGCGTCTTCTGTGTGGCCTCCTCTGCGCTCAGTCGTTCGATTCAACCATGGTCGGAGACCACTCCTTGACCGGACGCCCCATGCGAAGAGTCACCGATCCTCTCGCCAAGATGGGTGCACGCATCGAAGGAGCCTCGGGGAAGCGCGAAGGAGAGTATTACCCACCACTCTCGATTCGCGGACTTGGCGACGGGCGACTCTCCGGAATTCGCTATGAGCAACCAGTTGCTTCAGCCCAGGTAAAGAGCGCGCTTCTGATCGCTGGACTCTTTGCTGAAGGTGTCACCGAAGTTGTTGAGCCTGGTCGCTCACGCAATCACACCGAGCTCATGCTGGCTCACATGGGTGCTCCTCTCACCGTGGATGGCCGTGTCATTCGAGTCGATCCGACGGGCTGGGATGGCAAGCTCGCGGGTGGCAAGGTCTCGGTTCCCGGCGACCCTTCTTCCGCTGCCTTTCTCATTGCCGCAGGACTTGTGGCTGGCGTTGAGCGCCTCTCGGTGCCAGAGGTCTGTGTCAATCGCACACGCACCGGCTTCCTCGATGCACTTGGCGAGATGGGCGCTCGTGTCGAACTGGAGTGTCGCTCGGATGCTAGCGGAGACGCGGTGGCTGATCTTGTCGTGAGTCGTGGAGCCGCTGAGCAATTGGTTGGCAGTGTGATTGCTGGCGAACTCACACTGCGCGCTCTCGACGAGTTGCCAATTCTGGCCATCGTTGCTGCTCGTGCGAGTGGCACCACTGACTTTCGAGATGCCAAAGAGTTGCGCGTCAAAGAGTCGGATCGAATTTCTACGACCTGCGAGATGTTGCGCAACCTCGGTGTTGGGGTTGAGGAGCGCGAAGATGGCTTCACAGTCCAGGGCCTTGCAGGGAAACCATTCAAGGCATGCGAAATCGAAGCTCATGGTGACCACCGCATCGCGATGTCTGGTGTCATCGCGGGGCTCGCTGCTGATGGTGACGTGAAGGTGAATGACGTCGACAATGTAGCCACGTCATTTCCCACCTTCGTCAAGACCCTGAGCGCCCTGGGCGCCCAGATCCGTTAGGCCGCCGCTAGCTACGTCGGCGACGTCGAGTGCCGACGAGGCCGATGAGTCCGAGAAGCGCAAGCCAGCCACCGGTTTGGCTGCCTGTTGTCGAGCAACCAGAGACTACGCCGCCCGAAGGGTTGTCTGCATCCGGGGCGGGGCTCGGTGGCGGGTCATCGCTCTCGCTCGGCGGTTCAGGGCGGTCATCGCCAAGCGGGCAAATCACCCGAACATCATCAGGCCCTTCTGATTCTTCGAGACCGTTTGACTCATCAACTTCGCCATTGCAGTCATTGTCTAGCTGATCGCAGATTTCAAGCTCTGGTCCTTGGTCACCTTCACAGGCGCCCCAGTTGCCGTTGGAGTCGCAGGTCTGGGTTCCGAAGTTGCACTCTCCAACATCTGACTCGCCACACTCAATCGTGTCACCGGGAAGGCAGTCGCAGTCGTTATCTGCAGTGCCATCACAATCATTGTCTTCGCCATCGCAGATGTCTTCTTCGACGGGAGGTGCATCGCAACCGACATACTCACCAGCCACACAGGTTTCTTGACCAGCGCCACAGTCCGTTGTGCAACCGCGGGTCAAGTTCTCATCCACTTCGCCGTCACAATCATTATCGATGTCATCGCAAATCTCGACAGCATCTAAGTCGTCAACAACTCCGTTGCAGTCATTGTCTCGGCCATCACAAGCTTCATCTGTTGGGCCAACTTCACCTTCACAGTCGCCCCATTGGCCATTGGAGTCGCACGTTTGTAGGCCAGGCTGGCACTCGCCAACACTCGATGTGGTGCCGCAGGCTTGCTCATCGCCCGGCAGACATTCACAGCCAGGATCCGTGATGCCATTGCAGTCATTATCAAGGCCATCACAGACATCTTCCTCGATGGGAGGTGCGTCGCAGCCAACCCATTGCCCATCTTCACACGTTTCAGAGCCTGTTCCACAATCGTTCTCACACTCGCGGTTTAGTGCCTCATCGACAATGCCATCGCAGTCGTTGTCCAGGCCATCACACTCTTCACCGCTGATCGTCACAACGATGTCTTGAAGTGCGGTTTGAAGTTCGAGTGGACTGTCGGCTTGGAAGTAACAAGGGTTGGCGGCATCGGGTGTGCTGCCCGTTGCGTCGCAGCCAGCGGTGTCGGTGCCAGCCGCAACCGCCATGAGGTTGAGCGCGCGGGCATCAACGCTATTGCCAAATCCCACCACGAAGGTCGTAACGCCCATATCGCGAAGTTCTTGAACTCGGTCGACTGCGTTGAAGCGCGTAGAAGCATCGTATGGATCGCACCACTGCCAACCATCGGTCACCAAGACAACGAAGCGCTCGCCGGGGCCGGTGTTTGGTTGAAGGGAAGGCTCCTGTGCGGCGGCGGCCAAGGTCTCGGCCATTGGGGTCCAGTTGCCACCCTCGGGCGGTGGAGTGGAGAGCTCATCGCCAATTGCATTGCGCCGCCCCAGCGCTGGTTGCACCAAGGTCTGCCCTGGCGAGCACTGGCCAGCGGCGGGAAAGGCCATAAGGCCCATCTCCAAGTTGTTTTCGAATTCACCCGTCACTGCATCAATGGCGTTGGTCGCGATGCTCCACTTTGTGTCGCCATTGATGGTCCCTGTTTGCATCGAGCTCGATTGATCGAGCACCAACATCACTCGTGCTGGGGCGCAGGCATCGAGAATGTCAGCACGGTCTTTGTTGCCCTGAGTTTGTTCTCCTGATGGAGAGCAAGCTGTGGCGAGCAAGAGCGTTGATAGGGCGGCAAGTCTAGGGGAGCGCATTGTCCAACCCTACATAGCACGATGCGTGCCTTTGATGGAAGAGGGTGATCTTTTAGTGAAGTTAGATATTTAGCTTGCTGTCGCGGGGTTCGCAAGGGTGCCGGGAACCAATGGCCTAGGGCTCTCAGTCGCCAACACTGATCACTAGGCAGATGACTGGACAGATCACTGGATAGACCGCATGGTCCGATTCTGGCCGAGCCAGATGACGGGAGGGTCAATCACGGTCTCTTTGACGCTTGTCATTTGCTCTCCCAATTACGATAAGGCTCAGGAATGCCGCTAAAGCCGTACCTGCAATTCCTGGTCGCGAACAAGCGTTTCGTGGGCTTTGGCTTCTTGGTGGCCTTTGCGTCGAGCTTTGGGCAGACCTACTTCCTCGGTTCTTTTAGTGCCAGTATCGAATCAGAACTTTCCTTAAGCCACACGGGCTGGGCGCTCGTTTACCTTATTGGAACGCTCGCAAGCGCCGTGGTCTTGCCCACCACCGGTAAGCTCATCGATCTGGTTCCACTGCCTCGGTACACCGTTTCGTCCATGCTGGTGCTTGTGGCTGGCACGGCTGTTATGGCATTGGGCAGTGGTGTTGTGATGCTCACTGTGGCCATCTTCCTGTTGCGCCAAGGTGGGCAGGGGCTCATGAATCACGTTTCAATCACCAGCATGACGCGCTACTTCGAGGAAGGTCGAGGGCGTGCCATTGCTCTGGCGACCTTGGGCTTCGCTGCAGGGGAAGCCTGTCTGCCGCGCCTCTCGCTCGAGATGATCGAGGCTTGGGGGTGGCGAATGTCCTTTGCCGTGGTGAGCGTGGCCTTGGTCGCCATTGTCCTGCCAGCGCTTCTGTGGCTGCTTCGAGGGCATGATGCGAGACATGCGGACTACCTGGAAGCTCAGCTGGGAGATGTTACTACGAGAAATTCTGGTGTGCGATCGTGGACGCGAAAACAGGTGCTCACCGACGTGAGGTTCTATCTGCTCTTGCCTGGCACACTCGCCCCAGCCATGATCATAACCGCGCTCTTCTTTACGCACCTTAGCCTCGCAGAAGCCAAGGGCTGGTCGGGAGAGTGGATCATGGGCAGCTATGGGATTTACGCTCTAGCCAGCACCATTGTGGGGCTGGTCTGTGGGACGCTCATCGACAAAGTAGGCGGCACACGCCTGGTGCCACTGATGCTCGTGCCGATGGCGCTAGCGCTCGTTGTTGCGGGCACACTGCGCGCTCCGTGGAGTGTGTGGCCATACTTCATCCTCCTTGGAGGCAGCGTTGGCATTAGTCACACCGCGGTATCTGCGATGTGGGCCGAAATCTACGGCGTTGGCAGCCTTGGAGCGATCAAGAGCCTGGTTACCGCCCTAGCTGTTCTCTCCTCCGCCATTGGGCCCGTCATCATCGGCGGCCTCATGGATGCTGGAGTTTCGATTGAGCAGGTGTGCCTGTACTTCTCGGGCTACGCCCTGTTTGCGACCACCCTACTTGTGGTTGCTCTGAAGACGCCGAGACGCGCAGCTACTCCTTGACGGTGCGTGGAAGTAGCTCGGGCATCGGAGTTTTTCCGATGTCCTGAAATGCCTTGCGACCTCCGAGAATCTCTTCTGGCCGGCCATCTTCAATGATCTTGCCACTGCGCATCTTGAGGATTCGCGACCCCATAGCAGCTGCCTCTCCGTGGTTGTGCGTCACCTGTAGCGCAGGAATTTCTAGTTCTTGAACAAGCTCGACGACGAGGCGCGCCAACTGGACCCGCAGTTCTCGGTCGAGTGCCGAGAAGGGCTCGTCAAGGAGAAGCACCTTTGGGTTGGTTGCAAGGGCTCGAGCCAGCGCAACCCGCTGTGCCTCGCCACCAGAAAATGTCTGAGGCTTGCGCTTGGCGAGATGATCGACACCAACGCGCTTTAGGAGAGCATGGGCCTTCTCCTCGCGCTCGGCTTTCGAAACTTTGCGTCCCATGCCGTAACACACGTTGTGGATGGCGGTCATGTGGGGAAACAACGCCAGGCTCTGAAACAGGTACGCGACTCCGCGTTTTTCTGGTGGCACAAAGCGGCCAGCGTCGCCCTCGCTCCACAGCTCATCGCCCAAGCGAATGTGTCCTTTACTCGGTTTGTAGAGTCCAGCAACTGCCTGAAGGATTGTGCTCTTGCCCGAGCCTGAGGGGCCAAAGAGAATGGTGATGCCCGCGTCGGCAATGAACTCTACTTTGAGCTCAAAGTCTTGCCCGTGGCCTGTACGCACCACGTGCAGTGCAACATCAAGCTTCGACGTTTTGTCGGTCTCACTCATCCGAATCGCATGTCTGAGCGTCGCCCCAGGCTGTTGACGGTGTAGAGAACGAAGATCGCAGTTGCCGTCAAGACCGCAACCATCGCTCCCGCTGGCGCTTGTTTTGCGACTTGTTCGTAGACGTAGAGCGCTGCGGTCTGAGTTTGTCCAGGTATGGAGCCAGCGACCATGACAGTCACTCCGAAGTCACCTAGGGCTCGAGCGAACGCAAGCATGACACCAGCGGCAATGCCTGGGGCTGCCAACGGCAATTGCACCGTTAGGTACGCGCGAAGTGGTGAGGCGCCCAGAGTGCGGGCTGCCTGAACCACCGTTGGATCGACGCGCTCAAGAGCGGAACGTGCAGATTTGATGACGAGTGGAACGGAGCCGACAAACGCCGCGATGACACAACCAACCACCGAAAATGCAATGTGGCCGCCGGTGAGGGATTCATAGGTTTGCCCAAGCCAAGAGTTCTTGCCGACAGCGGTTAGGACGTAGTACCCGAGCACCGTCGGTGGCATTACCATCGGCACGGTGACAAGCGCGTCGACGAGCTCGCGCCCTCGAAACCTGGTTTGTGACAAGAAAGTCGCGATTCCCACACCGAGGACAAAGGAGAGGAGCGTTGCAATGGTGGCCACCTTGTACGACAGCCATAGTGGGTCCCAATTCATGGAAGATACGATAAATTCTTAGTTTGGAGCTTGAAGTCCGTAAGGAAGTAGGATCTTGGCACCTTCCTCAGACTTGAGGAAATCCAGGAATGCTTGTGCTTCGGCCGTCTTCTTGGTCTTGGAGACAATACCGATACCCTGCAGGAGTGGCTTGTGCAGGTTGCTGGGAACGAGCGTGAAGGAGCCTCCACCGTGAAGTGCCAGAGAGAGGGCAATAAGGGCAACTTCGGCATTGCCGCTCTCAACATACTGCATGGCTTGGCGAACGTTTGAACCGCGAACGACGCGCGACTCAAGTGCATCCCAAAGGCCAATCGCCCGGAGTGCTTCGCGGGCTGCGGTGCCATAGGGAGCGTGCTCAGGGTTTGCGATCGCGATATGCTCGTACTTCGAATCGGAGAGGGCTGCGAGGGTAGCGGGCGCATCGTTGCCTTTGCCCCAAAGCGCCAATCGCCCCTCGGCATAGATCTGAATACTGGACTTCGCCACGTCGCCAGAAGCCTCAAGGTCGGTGAGGTAGCTAAGATTTGCCGATGCAAAAACATCGTACGGTGCGCCCTCGCGGATCTGCTGCTGAAGGTTTCCCGACGATGAGAGAATGAGCGAAACCTCGGTGCCCGTTTTTGCGGTGTAGGCATCACCGAGAGCCTCAAATGCACCGGCGAGCGAGGAGGCAGCCGCAACCTGTAGCTTCTTGGATTCCGTTTTCGAACAGGCGATGGCACCAAACGTGAGTCCAAGCAGGATTGCTATAACGGTGCTACGACGGATCATGGGCACGACAAATCTACTACGGGACAGCGCCGCGGTCTTGCTCAAGGCTGTCGCGAATTGCCTCTTCGGCCCGTTGACACTCCTGAAGGCTGGACAATGTACTCTGGCTTCGCACCTGAGGCCGCGTAGTGCATTCGGCAAGCTCCTCACATCGCATGTGAAGCCTCTTGTTCGGAAAGTCGAACTCAACCCGTAGGTTCTTGAGTGCCTGCACACCCAGCACTCCATCGAGCTCTGGAACCTTGGGCCGCAATTCATCTCGCAGCGCTTGCAGGAGGGGCAGACCACTGTTGACGATAAGAACGTCAATCGGATGACTCAGTTCGATAGCAGCGGCCGCTTTGCAGGTGTTTTCATTATCGGGGCAGGGGCAATCCACCCCATCTTGTAGGCAGCTGCGCAAGACTCGCATTCGGGCGTTGGCGTAGAGTTCGCGACATGGGCCGCGACCATCGGAGTCGGCGCCTACGTCGCCTGTGAGCGCCATGAACGGCACCTGCGCCACACGACCTAGAACCCGCCCAGAGGGTAGAAATACGGCACCTGACTCGAGGGTCTCAAGCTCTGGGACATCTTCACCACTAGAGGCATATCGAAGGTAGGCCTCTTCGGTGAGCAGCGTTGGGCCAATTGCCGTGGAGATCGCGAGTTGAAGGTCTGTTCCTACGGCTCCCACCCGCACGATCTCGGCATCTGGATTGTCGGGATCTGGCGCTTCCAGAACTTCTGGTGGAATGATGGGCTCGGTGTGGAGGCAGACTCCTAGGCTGGGGCGCCAAGCACCGTAGCGAACCTCACTGCCGGCAATAAGAAGAGTTCCCCCGCCGGCGAAGGGGGAGTCGAAGACCGCATCACAGGCTGCAGTGCGCTCATTCGTTGTGCCTGCTGTGTCTGGGAAGAATCGCAACTCGCTAGTGGGAAAGGTGAAGCGCACCGATGTTCGCGTCAGGATGTCGAAACCCAGGATCCCAAAGATGCTTCGAGTCGAGTCTTGGTTGCCCGCCACGCAAAGCTCCTCGCTGGGCGCACAGCTGTGCAGGTCATAGGCTGCGGTTTGCGGAAAGCGCACCCGAGGAATCGGCGGATCGGAGGCGCCGTAGAGGGTGACTTCCACAAGGCGCCGCTTGGGCTCCTGGATTGCGTTGCCCGCTCGAAAACTGTCAAAGATGGTGATTGGGCTGAGCACATCCACAACGATGTCGAGCACCTCCCCATCGCGCTCTTGTGCCTGCAGGATCACAGGTCCAGCGGTTTGGTCGATGGCGATTGGGAATGGATCGATGACTTTGGGCTGGTCATCGCATCCTCCGGCAATCGCCGCCAAGCAAACGACGGTGATGCCCAAATCCCTCGGCCGCATCATGTTTGGACACTAGCATGCAGAGTGTGGCTTCTGGGCCACGCGCTGGGACTTCGCCCCCGTGGGCTCTTGCGCACCAGAGCGCGGGGACGGCCCCCCAGATCGGTACTTGGCCGATCCCAGCTGTCTGCGCTAACTAGCCAACACCCAACGCTTCCGATTTTGGCACCACCTTCGCAATGTCAATCGCCTATGGCGCTCGCAGATTCCAAGCTAGGAACAACCCCAGGCAAACCGACCTGTGTTGTCTGCTATCAGTGCCAGTACCGGAATGTGAGCTGTGGAATAGCGGCACGGCAAATGAGCTGCCCACACTGTGCATTTCCGCTCATCACCGCCACCGATTTGTCACCAGAAGCTCTATCGCCCAGCATGAGCCGGTCGGCGCTTCTGCCCGGAGTGGAGCCCACGCCACCGCCGGTTTCCGACGTGATTCCAGTCGCATTGGCCCCAGTGAAGACTTCTTGGGTGAGTACCGCAGCAATCTTCGGGCTTGCTGTGGCCCTAGGTGTGGTCGCCAAGGCCGTGCAAATCGTGCTCTAGCGCGCGATCCATCGACATTGATTCCTGGCGAGGCGGGAAGAGGGAGTTTGCCGGGGCAAGCGACCGAGGAACAACGAAGACTGGCAGAGCCCGTCTGTCCAGCGTGCGAGAAGACGAGTGAGCGCGTTCTATATTGATGAATCGCGCACTAGGGCGCAGGCGATGTCCTTCTGAGGCGCTTGCGCTAGCACAGAACTGCCTGCATCTTCGGGGTATGAGTGAAGTCCCAGATGTCGATCCGGTACACGTCGATCAACGCGACTGGCGCCATATTGTAGTCACCGGTGGTGATCGCGTTCGCTTTCTCAATGGCATGGTCACCAGCAACATCGCTACGATGGTGGAGGGGGACTGGCTGCGGACCTTGATTCTTAGCCACAAGGCGCGCTTGTTGAGCATCTTCGAGGTACACGCCTTTGCCGATCACCTTCTCATAAGTTGTGCGCCAGAGCTCTATGAGACCACCTTTGAGACCCTGGACCGCCATATCGTGATGGACGATGTAGAACTCGAAGAGGCCTCGCTGGATATGCACACAATCTGGAAGATTCCTGAGGATGTTTGGACAGCGCGTCCCGTATTTGCGGAGTGCCCCGATCCCGCATCCGACGAGGCGATTGAGTGCCGCCGAATCGAAGCTGGCATGCCTCGCTTTGGTGTGGACGTGAGTGATGCGAATTTTCCGTTTGAATCTCAGCTTGTGCGGCTTGTCGACTATGAGAAGGGATGTTTCACAGGGCAGGAACCGGTGGCTCGGGTACACGCTCGTGGAGGAGGTGGCAGCAAGCGGATATGTGGGCTTCGGGCCAGCGGTGATGTCCCTTTGCCCGTCGGGGCCAAGCTTTCGACTGCGGACAAACCACAGGGTGGTCAAGTCACATCTTCGGTGGTGAGCCCGCAATTTGGCAGTATTGCTCTTGCCTATGTGCACAAGAGCGGCTGGGACGAGGGAAGTACGGTTACCGTGGGGGATCGAGAGGCCACTGTCGCAAGCCTTCCCTTCACGGACAGTTGACAAGCGGAGAGCAACTGGGCACAGTCGGCGTCGCTGGGCATTTCCGGCACTTACACCTTACGGAGATATTGAATTATGGGTCGCGGAGATTCGAGACGCTCACAGAAAATGCGTCGCAAACGAGCACAGAACAGCCTCAAAGCGCGTCTTAAGCGCAAGCTTGAGGCAGCCAAGAAATCCAAGAAGTAGCCCAGGCTGCTTCTCGCCGAGGCGACGTCTCACAAATACGTTGCCCAAAACATACGCCTGACAGACCGTGCATCCAATCTGGTGCATGGTGTCTGCTGGGGCAAGCGACCGAGGAACAACGAAGAAGACTGGCAGAGCCAGTCTCTCCAGCGGGCGAGAAGACGAGCGCGTTCTATATTCATGAATCGCGCACTAGTGTGGGATCCAGAGGCATAGAACGCCCTGGCTC
>JANTGM010000034.1 GCA_024762925.1 Kofleriaceae bacterium
TCCGGGACTCGTCTTTCCGGGACTCGTCTTTCCGGGACTCGTCTTTCCGGGACTCGTCTTTCCGGGACTCGTCTTTCCGGGACTCGTCTTTCCGGGAACAGGCTCTGTGGGCTTTGGAGTCTCAGCCACTGGGGCGGGCATGGTGAATTCGCCAATGATGACAAGGTCCGTGCTGCCGTCCCGAAGCGGCCCAGTGATGGTGATGGGCTCCTTGCTCGGTGACCTCGTATCGCGCTTAACCCGCAGGCCGACCATCACTTTGGCGGGGCCAGTCTCGTTCTTCCACGCAGTCGGCAGCGAGACTTTCATTCGGTCCCGCACAAGTTCGCCTTCATGCCAGCGGCCAGTTGGGAACATGCCCCCACCCGTGAGCCCCAGACGGCTCTTCGCTGGGCGTGTCTTGTTGGCGCCACTTGCAGGCCACAGTTCGATCTGGAGCTTCATGTCGGGAGCGCCCGCTTTGGCAACGCGAAAGTAGACTTGAATCTCTAGTGGCTTGCTCGGTATGGCCTTAGCCACATCTAGCTCGAAGCTATCGACAACGATGGCGCCATCTGCGACTGCAACACCTTCCACCGGCGTCGCTGTAGCTGGGCGGTCGCGAACGAGATGATCACTGAGCTTGGCGATGGCCTGGTTGCTCTCTTTGTCTCGTGCGTAGACAACACGCTCAAGCCATTCATTGAGGTAGCCGCGCATCTCCTTGTAGCCAGCCTTATCGGAAGTCGAGACGTTCTTCTTTTCGAGCGGATCTTTCTTTAAATTCCAAAGCCTTGAGACGTTATTCTTCAAGTCAAGGATGAGTTTGTAGCGACTGTTCACCGCAGCTCGAAGCGGCTTGGGATAGTTGGTCTCCGAGAAGACTACGCGTTCCTCGGCATCTTTGCCGTAGAACAGTTGTGGCACCAGGCTCTCACCTTCAATGCCAAGCGAGCTTGTGTCGTAGCCAATGAGGTCGGCCAACGTTGGGAAGATGTCGATCGGAGAGACCGCACCGGAAATCTCTCGTGGCTCGATATTGGGCACGTAAAAGATGAGTGGCACGTGAAGAATCTCGCGGTGCAAGTCTTGGGCGTGATTGATGTAGCCATGCTCTCCAAATGCATCACCATGGTCACTGGTGATTGCGATGATCGTCTTTTGCCCCGCCTGGCTTCGTGCAACGTAGTCGAGCAAATTCCCTAGGTGCTTATCTGTGAAGTGAAGCTCCCCATCATAGAGGTCCATCTCGCTCTCGCCATAGCTTGTCTCGCCGGGGTGACTTACATAACGGCCGTGCGGGTCGATGTAGTGCGTCCACAGAAACCACTTTTTGCGCCCTTGCTTGCCAATCCAAGCAATGCTCCGATCGGTGAGCTTCTGCGAGGTCACACCGTAGGGGTCGCGCTTCTTGCCAACCGTATTGTCGTAGTCGTCTACGCCCTGATCCATGCCCCAGTCGTTGAAGTACTCATGGGAGAGAATGGCGCCAGTTCGATATCCCTTGGACTTAAATAGCTCGGGGAGAAGGGTGTTGCTTGGCTTTAGCTTTGGTGGCGAGCCACGTGGAACGTCCTCATTCAGAGCAATGCCTGAGTGGAAGAACTTGGAGGTGAGGATGGCTGGAATCGAGGCCATTGTCCCGGCCGAGGGAGCATTGGCAAAGCTGAAGTTCGCAGAACGCTTCACAAATTCAGCGAGCCGTGGCGTGGTGTTTCGCTCGTAGCCGCCGAATGTTGTGTGATCGTAGCGGACGGTATCGATGGTAATCAGCAGGACGTTCCAATCGTCTTGGTACGCCTCAGGAACGGGCATCTTTTCACCGCTCTTGTACGAGGGCAGGCGTCCCAATTTGAAGTCTCGACCATCGCAGTTCTCGTCGATGTCGTTGTCAGGTATGTCGCGAGCGAGCGGGTGCACCTTGTTGTTGAAGGCGTCACAATCGTTTTCGCCGAGCAATGAGCCAAAGCCGTCACCATCAAAGTCGTTCGCGCGCCGCACAAGGTTCATGGCCGTGGCCAACGTGGGCGATGATGAAATCGCCAGCGCCTTGGTGTCTTGATCCGCTCCGAGTTTTACCAAGGTGATGAGAATGAGGGTGGCAGATAGGAAGGCTGTCGAGACGATTGCAATGAGGCGCTTTCTGCCAGGCTTTGGCCACAGGCGGCCACGTCGGGCCAGAAGCTGTCCTGAGGCCCACACGCCCAGCGCAAAGCTTCCCAGTGAGAGCAGGTGCCGCCAAGGCACCAGGGGTGCGAGCTGAGGCAGGGTTCGCAGGACCACGATGACCAAGGGCCAGCCGAGGAGCACCAAGACGATTGCCGCTGCGGGAACGGACGAGAAGGGATTGACTGCACCGAACTTGCTGGGAAGGAGCCTGGCGAGACGCTGAACGCCAAGAGCAATGAGGACGGCCAATACAAGCAAGAGGATTGCAAGTACGAGCTGGGCAAACGCCAATACAAGAGCCGTGAGTTGTGGCTCTTTGAACATGGCTCCCAAGCGAAGCGACATAAGGGTCGATGCGCCGAGGAAGAGACCTCCGCAAATGCACAGTGCCCAAAGCCAGGAGGCAACGGTGCCACCTTCGTCGGCCGGCGCCGTTGGGGCAAACAGCCCAAGCCAAGTCTCGCCCTTAAAGAGCACCCGGTGACCAACTCTTGCAGCGATGCTTGCGGCGATCATTAGCGGCAGAGCAATGACGCCAAGGAGCGCGCAGAGACTCAACTCGAGAAAGATGTAGCGGAGAATCGTTCCAAGGCGCAGTGGGCCAGGAGCGACCCAAAGCGTGGCGAAGAAGTCGACCAAGGCGACTGCTGCCAACCCGAGCAGGGTCGCAATCGCGGCATTCTGGCTGTCGAACCGAAGAGCAGCTGCCCATGTCTTGGGCTCTTGCTGTAGTTGCGCCCGCGGAATTGGCGTGCTTGGCGTCTCTGAGGGCACTATTTCCTCTTTTGGCGGAGAAGCTCCCAAATTGCTTCAAAGCCATCAGTCCAATGGATTTTTTTGCCCTCGGCGAGATCGCGAGCTGTGTAGCGGATGGGGACTTCGTGGATCTTGATGTTGCGTTTGCCGATCTTGGCGGTGACCTCGGGGCAAAACTCAAAGCCTTCACACTCGAGGTTGAAGGAGCGGAGAAGGTCGGTCTTGAAAACTTTGAAGCAGGTGGCCTCATCGGTGATCTTGAGGCCGTAGAGGAGGTTTGCCGTGGTTGTGAGCAGTCGATTGGCAACAAAGTTGGGCAGCTGCATGCCCTCGGGCCACCTTCTTTGCAAGAAGCGTGAGCCGTAGACCACCTCTGCGCCTTTGGAGATTTCGCCCAGCAAGGCAGGGTAATCGTCTACGTCGTATTCTAGATCGGCATCTTGTACAAGGCAGTAGTCACCCTTGGCTTCCGCTAGAGCAGTTCGAATCGCAGCGCCCTTGCCACGGTTCATAGGGTGCTTCACCAAGCGAATTCGCGAGTCTTTGGCGATGGCCTTTTCGACCTCGGCGATGGTGCCATCTTTGGAACCGTCGTCGCAGACAATGATCTCTTTTTCAAATCCCAGCGGCTCGGTTTCGATAGCGGCCACAAGGCGAAGCACCTCGCCGATCGTCTTCTCTTCGCCGTAGGCGGGGATCAGGATGGACAGGAGCATGCGCGCCCTTGGTAGCACAGTGGGGCAAGTGTGCTCAATCCTTTCGTTTTGCGAATTGCCTAGGCTCGCAAAACTGTCCCCCAGTGACAAAAAGCGTCAGGAACCCGCTACGCTGGCCCCGTCGTGCAGACCCGAGCCAAGCGCTTTCTCTTTGGTGGCCTCATCGCCGCGGCCTACCTCTACTGCTTTCCCTATTTTCCTGGGATGCGGAGCGCGAATGAATTGCCTCGCATCTACCTGACGATGGCGATGGTGGACGAGGGCAGCTTTGCCATCGATACCGGGGCCAAGCGCTGGGGCAAGACCGTGGACGTGTCACCATCCAAAGGACATCTATACTCCAACAAGGCGCCAGGCTCCTCAATGTTGGCGGTGCCGGCCTATGTACTACTGAAAGGCGCTAAGGGGCTCACTGGAGGGGAGCCAAGCCTCGCGGAACTCACATGGGCATTCCGTTTCGCCACTGGCGTCATTCCAACGCTCTTGTGTCTAACTCTGCTTTGGAAGTTTCTGCGGAGCTTTGCGCCGTCCCCAGGAACCCGGCGGCTAGTCCTGCTTGGCTACGCCTTGGGATCCATGGCGCTCACCTATTCGACTCTGTTCATCGCTCATCAGTTGGCTGCGGTTTGCATCGTGTCTGCCTATATCATCGCGACCTGGGTCGTTGAGGAGGGCCTGCATCGGCGTTGGTTGTGGGCCGTCGGCGTTCTGGCCGGGTGTGCTCCGCTGGTTGACTATCAAGCGGCCTTTGCCGGCGTGCCGATTGCCGTGTATCTGATCTATCACTTGGCCATTCGCGAGCGGCAAATGTGGGTTGGCTTGCTGTTCGCGATTGGCGGAGCGATAGGTCCCATTGCGCTCTTGCTCGCCTACCACGCTGCGGCGTTTGGAGGCCCATTTCGCACGGGATACGATGCCTCCGAGTCGTTCGCGCACTTTCATCAGCAGGGCTTTCTCGGCATGGACCAGTTGCGTCTTGAAGCGCTCGCTGGTTCGACGATTGCCAGCGATAACGGACTACTCATCTTTTGCCCCATGTTGCTCTTGGCGATTCCAGGGTGGTTTCTCATGGCCAA
This sequence comes from Kofleriaceae bacterium, assembly GCA_024762925.1. Classification (GTDB taxonomy): domain Bacteria; phylum Myxococcota_A; class Polyangia; order Haliangiales; family Haliangiaceae; genus NORP324. The sequence continues at coordinate 4,697 of JANTGM010000034.1, forward strand.
GCGCGGTCGCTGGTGGCACTTTGGCATCACGCTCTCCGTCGCGGTCATCTATCTCACCTTCATCTCCAGCATCAATTTCTGGCGTGGAGGATGGCAGCTCGGCCCGCGCTACATCACTGCAATGCTACCATTCCTTCTCGTGCCTATTGGCGTTGCCGTCACTTGGGCGGAACGACGTTGGGTGGCGCGAGGAATTGCCGTAGGGCTCATCGGAGTTGGCATTGTTGTCTACGCTTTGTCCAATGCGATCTTTCCGCACTTCCCAGAAAAGTTCGCAAACCCACTTTACGAGCTTGTGTTTCGACTCATCGGCGATGGACACGCAGGCTACAACGCTGGTTGGTTGGTGGGGCTGCACGGCTTTGCCAGTTTGGTGCCGTACTTCATGCTCGTCTTTGGACTGAGCGTTTGGTGTGCGTATCCTGCGCGCTCAGAACGCAAGTCGGCACTGTTGGGGCTGGGAATCACAATTGGGATTGTCGCTCTATATGCGCTCTTTCCAGGTGGTGGAGCGCCCGCGGAAGGCGCCTATACGTGGGTCGTTACGATCATGCCGTGAACTGCGGCAGCCCGAGATTTGGGCCGACTCCAACGAATCGCGGGCTAGTGCACAACCGGCCGCGTGGGCCCCAACGTGGCAGCTTGCGGCTCGCGAATCTTTGGCAGAGTGATTCGGCCCTCTCGAACGTGCTGCACATCCTCGTTGGCCAACAGAGCGGCAACCTGCCTAACCATCACAGCTAGCGGCTCACTGCCATGACGATTGAGTAACGGAACTCGCGCGTTCACCGAAGCGTGCATGTGCTTCGATGCCGGAATGGTACCGAGTGTGGTTGCCCGAATTCCGAGGAAGTCTCTGCACAGTCGCCCCATCGTTTGCACGATGATCTCTTCTTTGGGCTCGTAGATGTAGTTGCCAACGACCCTTGCCCCGAAATACTGGAGTTGAGAGTGCATTGCTGCTGCAAGCTCTGGATCCGTTTTCGCGATTCGGGCGACAACGTCGGGCAGGTGGGCGACTCCTCGGGCCTTGCTGAGTTCCTCCGTGACGTGTTTCTTACGAGCGGGGCTCCCCGCGCATTGAATGAGTACACGGTGCACTGCTCCCTTTAGGAACCCATATGCGTTTTGAATCGATGTGATCTGAGGAGTCACGACGACCAGCCGCGAGTCAGCGAGCGCGTAGAAATCAAGTGTATTGTAGGCCGCGCCAGCTCCGCAGTCGATCACCACAAGGTCGGCGTCGATGTTCCGAATTTGTCGTAGGAGTTTTTGCTTCTGCCCATGGTTGATGTTGGCAGTGCCGGGCGATGCAGAAGTGCCGGGGATAAGCGTAAGGTTTGGAACGCCTGTCGCAACACGAGTCTCGCTCACGTTGGCGACCTCTTTGTCGAGAACAGCACCAAGCCCTTTGCCCGGCCGTTCAATACTAAAGAGCGTGTGTGCGTTTGCCATACCCAGGTCGGCATCGATAAGCACGACTTGCTGGCCTCGCTCGGCGAACGCTACAGCGATGTTGGCTGACAGTACGCTCTTGCCAACGCCGCCCTTTCCGCCACCAACCGCGATGATTCTTCGAGCTCCGATAGAGGAATGGTTTGCTGAGGCCAATGCAGGGGACATGGGTTCAGACATTGGATCGGCGCATTGAGCTGGGGCTTGAGAGAAAAATACCGCGACCGCGGAATGCGATCGCTTCGCCTCAGCTGGGTATTTGCGGGTAGCTCACATAGGAGCAGCCATCAAGGTTGCTGGGTTTTCGGCCGATACGACGAGACAGCCCCTGCGTTTGGGGCGGAGCAATGTGAGCAAACTACGGACACTATCGGACGCACGTCCAATTCGCGCTATCGCAGGCGCTCCCATTAACTTCGAGGATAGCGACTACGACGACGTTGGTTTCTAGTCGTTCGCGCTTGCGTCCCACACGGTGCGACCGTTCTTGTAGACACGCGCTGCGAGGTTCACTCCAAAGTGGTAGGGGATTTCCGCAGGCACCTCGGCATTCCAAACGACAAGGTCTGCAGGGCTTCCTGCGGCGATTCGACCGATCGATGCATCGCCGAGAGCCCGCGCCGCATTGCGAGTAACACCCAGCCACGCCTCCTCAACGCTCATACCGTAGTGGGTGGTGGCGAGCCACATGGCCAAAGGTAGGCTCTCAGAGTGGGATGTGCCGGGATTTAGATCGCTGCCAATGGCCATTGCAACTCCAGCCTTGCGCATGGCTGCAACGGGCGGTGGAGCCATTCTGAGTTGCACGCAAGCTCCGGGCAGCATGGTGGCAAGAACACCCGCCTTGCCCATTGCAGCCAAGCCTTCGTCGCTTACCACTTCTAGGTGATCTCCCGAGAGGCTGCCCAACTCTGCCAAGAGCTGCGGCGCCCCAAGATCCGCAAACTGTCCTACATGGGCCTTGGTGGCGAGTTTGTGGCGTTTCGCAGCTTCGAGAATCGTGCGAGTCTCGAGCAATGTGAAAGCGCCCTCGTCACAGTAGATGTCGACGGCCTCCGCAAGTTGCTCGTGCGCAGCGCGGGGAATCATCTCCTCAACCACAACCTGCACAAAGCCCTCTCGATCATCGGCGAACTCTGGAGGCAAGGCGTGAGCACCAAGAAGGGTGGGGCGCATGGTCATGGCGTGCTGCTGTCCCACCTGTGAGGCGATTTTTAGAAGCCGTAGCTCTCCATCACAGGTTAGATCATAGCCACTCTTGGCCTCCATCGTAGTTGTGCCGGATCGCAGAGCGTAGTTCATGCGCGTGCAGGCGAGGTCGACGAGTGCCTTGGCGCTGGCTTCGCGGGTTGCGCGAACCGTGGCCATGATGCCGCCACCCTCGCGTGCGATGTCTAGGTAGTGGTCGCCTCTTGCTCGTCTAGCAAACTCATCCGCGCGTCGTCCTGCGAAGATCGGATGGGCGTGACAGTCAACGAGACCTGGGCTCAGGAGCCGTCCTCCCAAGTCGTGAACGTCCGCGTCCGCAAATGAGGAGGGAAGCTCGCGCTCGGCTCCAACCCACGCAACGTTGCCGCATTCGATCACCACAGCGGCTCTCTCAACGACACCAAGGCCGTCTCCCTCCGCGGTAATCGCTACGGAAGTGTTTCGAAGAATACGCGTTGCTTGGTTGGGCGATGAAACCACAGAATACTTCCTACTTGCGCCTGCGAGGAATGACAACGCCGCGTTCGTCCGCACAGTCGATGGCTTCCTGGTAGCCAGCATCAGCGTGGCGAATCACGCCCATTCCCGGATCACTAACGAGCACTCGACCCAAACAGCGTTCGGCCCGCTCAGAGCCGTCAGCCACAACCACCATGCCAGCGTGTAGCGAGTAGCCAATGCCAACGCCGCCACCGTGGTGAAAACTCACCCAAGTGGCTCCAGAGGCTGTATTGACCAATGCGTTGAGGATCGGCCAGTCTGCTACCGCGTCGGTGCCGTCCTTCATGCTCTCAGTTTCGCGGTTTGGAGACGCCACGGACCCCGAGTCGAGATGATCGCGGCCGATGACGATGGGCGCCTTAAGCTTGCCTTCGCGGACCAGTTCGTTGAAGCGCAGGCCGACGCGGTGGCGGTCACCATACCCAAGCCAGCAGATGCGGCTTGGCAATCCCTGAAAGGCAACTCGCTCTTCGGCCATTTTTAGCCAGTTGGCGAGCGCCGGATCATCGTTGACGATCTCGAGGACAGCTTGGTCGGTCACGCGAATGTCTTCAGGGTCACCACTGAGTGCGACCCAGCGAAATGGCCCCTTGCCCTCGCAGAAGAGAGGACGGATATAGGCCGGGACAAAGCCGGGAAAGCCATTTGCATTGGCGAGACCACCGAGTTCGGCTTGGGCGCGCAGATTGTTGCCATAGTCAAAGACATGGCTTCCGGTGTTTTGAAACTCCAGCATCGCTGCACAGTGTGTTGCCATCGAGTGCTGTGACCGTCGTACGTATTCTTCTGGGTTGGAGATTCGCAGTGCCGCTGCCTCCTCAAGAGGAATGCCATGGGGTACGTAGCCTCCCAGTGGATCGTGTGCCGACGTCTGATCTGTGACGATGTCGGGGCGGTACCCGCGGCTCACAAGTTCTGGCAACACCTCGGCGGCATTGCCAATGATGCCAATAGAGCGAGCTTCGCCTTTGTCGGCCCATGCTTTCGCGGATGCGACGGCCGCATCGAGGTTGGCTGCAACTTCGTCGAGGTACCGCGTCTCAAGGCGCCGCTGTGCGCGGTGGGCATCGACCTCAACACACAGACAAACCCCACCCGCCATCGTCACCGCCAGCGGCTGCGCGCCACCCATTCCCCCAAGACCAGCGGTGAGCACAACCTTGCCAGCGAGGTTGGCCCCCTTGCCGTAGTGCTTTTGCGCCGCAGCCATGAAGGTCTCGTAGGTGCCCTGCAGAATGCCCTGCGTGCCGATATAGATCCACGAGCCGGCAGTCATTTGCCCATACATCATCAGGCCAGCCTTCTCGAGCTCGTTGAAGTGGTCCCAGTTCGCCCACTTTCCAACCAGATTTGAGTTTGCAATCAAAACGCGCGGTGCCTCTTCGTGCGTACGAAAAACCCCGACAGGGCGACCGCTCTGCACAAGAAGCGTTTCATTGTTCTCCAAGCGCTGTAGCTCGGCAATGATGGCATGGTAGTCCTCCCAGGAACGAGCGGCCTTGCCTGTGCCACCGTAGACGACGAGGTTCTCAGGATCCTCTGCGACGTCCGGATCAAGGTTGTTCATTAGCATGCGCATGGCGGCTTCTTGCGGCCAGCCTTTGCACGAGAGAGTGTTGCCATGTGGGGCGCGAATTTCGGTCATGCCGTTTCTCCAAATACCGCCTCGATGAGGCTTCCGTTATCAATCAGGGTGCGGACCTTTGAGAAGTCTTCGCAGAGCACTCGGTCGCGTTCAAGGAAGGGGACGTGTTCGCGGATGAGTTCGTGCGCCTTTCTGAGCTTCTTGCCGGGTTTGTGGGGAGCTCGCAAATCGATTCCCTGTGCTGCTGCCATGAGTTCGATGGCGAGAACCGTTCGAACCTGGTCTTGAACCTGCGCGAACTTGAGTGCAGCGTGTGCACCCATTGAGACGTGATCCTCGCGACCAGCAGAGGAGGGGATCGAATCCACTGAGGCAGGGTGGCAGTACACCTTGTTTTCCGAGACCAGCGCCGCGGCGGTGACCTGGGCGATCATGAATCCCGAGTTTAGACCGCTGTCTTCGATGAGGAAGGCTGGAAGCCCGGAGGAGAGGGCAGGATTCACCAGTTGTTCGATTCGGCGCTCGCTGATGTTGGCAAGCTCGGCAACACCGATCGCAGCGAAGTCGAGGGCGTGGGCGACGGGCTGTCCGTGAAAGTTACCACCCGAGATGAGCTCACCACCGAAGGGTAGGTTGTCATCAGGGAAGACCAAGGGGTTGTCGGTCGTCGAGTTGGCTTCTTGCTCAAGCACTCTCCGACAGGAATCCAAGACGTCAGCGGTGGCGCCGTGTACCTGCGGCATACATCGCAACGAGTAGGGGTCCTGCACCTTGCCGCAGCCGTGATGGGAAGCGGCTATCTCGCTATCGTCGAGTAGGGCTCGAAGCCGCTTGGCTACAACTTGCTGACCTGGCTGTGCTCTTGCGCCCACCACCCGGGAATCAAATGCGCGCACCGTGCCCTGTAGCGCCTCGAGGGACATGGCCCCAGCAATGTCGGCCGCCAAGCAGGTTGTGATCGCATCGTGCAAACCCAAGGCACCAACTGCTGTCATATGCTGGGTGCCGTTGAGAAGCGTTAGGCCTTCTTTGGCCTGCAACTCCAGCGGCTGTAGCCCGGCGAGCTTCAACGCCTCAGCTCCAAGCATCCGTTCGCCCCGATAGCGAACTGGCCCCTCACCAATCATTCCGAGTGCCAGGTGGGCTAGCGGAGCGAGGTCGCCTGAGGCTCCCACAGAGCCTCGTCGCGGAATGCACGGATGGATACGGTGCTCGAGCATTTCACAGAGAAATTCGCAGACACGAGTTCGTGCGCCGCTTTGCCCCCGTGAAAGAACCGCAGCGCGCAAGAGCATCATCGCTCGTGTTGCCTCTTCCTCCAGGTCTTCGCCAACACCAACGCAGTGTGAGCGCACGAGATTCTGTTGGAGGGCAACGATCTGGTCCGGCGAGATTCGCACCTCGGCCATGGCACCGAAGCCGGTGTTTACGCCATACACGGCTGGGGCTTTCGCGCCACCTGAGACGATTGCATCGACGACAGCCCGCGACCTATCCATCGCAGCGATCGATTCGGGGCCTGGCCGGACCGAGCGGTAGTCGCGTGCCACCTGAGTGATGGATTCCAGGGTGAGTGGCTCTTGGCCGAGTAGCAGTGTGGGCTCTTGCACGCCCGGATAGTGCGAGGCGAACGCTCCCTCGGTCAACAGTCAAGAGCCACGAGCGATCGCGGAGTCACTGGCTTGGACGGGCTGGCGACCTGGCTCGATCCCCGGGCCAGTCGCAGGTGCCAAGCCGTTGACAGCCAGGGACCGCGGCTCAGATAATTCTGCGGACTTAGGGCGCAAGTCCTGGTGCACCAAAGAAGATCATGGCGGCAGACGACACCTCAAAAGACGACGAAGAATCCGGGCTGGAGATCCTTGAGGAGCCTGCAGGTGTGGTCTCTGTTGTGACTCCCATCGACAACAGTGAGGCCATCGATGCTGCCGTTGTTGTGACGGAAGATGGCGAGCCCGAAGAAGACGCTGAAGAGCTTGAAGTCGACGATGTTGAAGAACTCGATATCGAAGAACTGGATGACTTCGAATTGGTTGAGGAAGCCAGCGAGCGTGCGCCGGCTGTTCCGCCGCCCATGCAAGCTCCACCGCCGCTACCCCCCCCTCCCAAGCGCGAGGCTGCGCCAAGAGTTCCTACGGCCCCACCGAAGCCCGCTGCCCCAACCAAGAGCGACTTCAAGCCCGCAGCTCCTTTGCCAACCGCCGCTGCTGCACCCTTAGAGTTCCACCTAGTCCAGCCAGCCGAGGTCTCGGCGCTCGATGAATTGCTCGATGGTCGAGACAAACTCGATTGGGCACGCCGTGCGGAGAAACTCACCGATGAGTTGTCTCTTGCAGAGAGCAAGGCGCGCATGGGCGAGCTGGCCTACGAGCTTGGCGAACTCTATCAGCGTCATTTGGGTGATGAAGCATCCGCTGTAAAGGCCTATGGACGAGCCCTACAAGCCGATCCAAGCTTGCGAGCCAATCTTTGGGCGATTCGGCGCATTTTCTACCGAAGGGAGCTGTGGCCCAATCTCGTCAAACTCATTGGCGCAGAATTGCGTTTTGCTACCGACGATCGCCAGCGCGCCGACTTGCATCTAGAGCGGGGCAGAATTCTTCTGAACGGCGTCGGAGAACCCGCTGCGGCCCAGGAAGCCTTCGAGCAGGCACTGGCGCTAGACCCGGGGAGCTTCAGCGCACTTCTCGCCCTGGAGTCGCTTGCGGGCGAGCGAGGCGACCAAGAGCTTCTCTATCGAACCCTAGCGCAGCTCGCTTCTGCCACGGAGGTTCCAGAGCGGCGGGCAGCGATTCTGGTGGAGCTTGCTCGCGAGTTTCGACTGAGCGACCAACGGCTCGATGAGGCGCGGGCCTTGCTCGCCGAGGCCGTCGAGCTTGATTGTCTTCATGCGGCGGTCGATCGGGAGCGGGAGGCGCTCGCAAGACACTGCGAGGACAGCGGGGCTCTTGCGGCATGTCTTGAGGCGCGCATTGGCCGATTGCAGGAGAGCTTCGGGCTTGCTGGACTTCCCGAACTCGACTCGGCACCACAGGATCGGGGTTCGGAACAGCGAGTGCGCGCCATCTTGGCTTTGAGACGCGAGCAGGCCCAGGTGCTTGCAGACGGAGGCGATGACGACGGCGCGTGGAGTTGCCTGCATCAGGCGCTGAGTCTCGCCCCGCAAGAGCCAATACTGCTGGCTGACCTTTCGGACCTGGCCGAACGGCTCGGTCGCTACGAAGAACTCGCAGAACTTGTGGCTGCAAGGGAATCGGGGGAAGTCGATCCGGCTCGGGCGATTGGCCTTGCGCTTCGGCGTGCGAGTGCGTTGGCGAAGGCGGGCAAACAAGAGGAGGCCGACGAAGTCTTGGCATCTCGAGCTCGCAGCGTGCCTGGCTATCTTCCGCTAATCGTTGCTCGGGAACTCGGTGCTGGTGCCAGCGCAAATTGGGCAAAGATGGCGGCCCTGCAGTTGGAAATGGCTGAGACGCTGCGACTGGGGACGGCATTTGGAAACGGGGCGGATTGTGCGCCAGAACCGCAGTCTGCGGCACGCCACTACGTGGTGGCGGGCGACCTCTACCGCTATGGGGTTGAAGATGCCGATATGGCATTGGCCCAATACCGGCTCGCGCTAGAAATGGATCCAGACTGTGTCGCGGCTACCGGCGCACTGGTGGAGTTGCACAGATCGGTGGGGCGCTCGGCAGAAGCTGCGCAGTTTCTTGAGGCGCAGTTGCAGTCAAACGCGGTTCGCTCAGACTCCACGAAGGCGGATGAAATCCGCAACCAGCTTGTGGCTCTCAATCTCGCTATTGGAGACGCCGACGGCGAACTCAAGGCTGTCACAGGGTTGCTGGAGAATGCCCCAGAGGATGCTGCCTTGCAGGGGCGGCGCCTGGAGCTTCTTCGGGAACTCGGAAAGGTCGCGCAGTTCAGCGATGCGGCCGTTGCGCTCGCCGAGTCCGTCTCGGATCGCGATGCACAAGCGCTCTACTACTTTGAAGCTGGACGCGCATGCACCGATTGGGGGCGCGCAGCCCAGTGCTTTGCCGAGTGTCGCGAGCGATGGCCGGACGACCCGATTGTCGGCTTCCTGGAGCTGGACGCGCTGCGGCGGGCCCAGAATTGGGACGGCTTGGAAACGTGCCTGCGTGACAATATCGATCGCTGCGCTGACGAAGAGGTTGTTGAGTACGGGCGCGAGGCTTTGTGGGTTGTGGAATTTGCTCAGAATAACTCTGGAGGTGCCGCTGCGTTGGCCGTTGCCCTGTGTGAGCGCTCTCCCGACTCCTTGCCTCTGCTGCTAGACGCTCTCGCCTGTCTCGACCGGTGTAACGCGGATGCGCTCGCTGTGGCCGATGTTCTCGAGCGGATCGTTGATGCGAGCCATGGAGCGAGCAAGGCCGATGCGCTTCTCAGGCTCGGAATGGTTAGCCGTGGTCTTGGTCGCGAAGCCGACGCCGAGCAAGCATTTCGAAGCGCGGGAGAAGAAGGCCGGGTTGCAGGTTGGCTGGCGCTATACCACGGCGCTTCTAAGCAACAAGACATCGACATGCAAAGTGAGGCTCTTGGCGCTCTGGCGCAATCACTCGAAGATGCAGAGCAACGCGCGGCGGTGCTCACCACGTCCGCTTGGTCCGAGACGTTGCGGGGCAATGACGAACAGGCAGCGGAGCTGTTCTCGCTCGCGCGAGAGGGCAGCGAAGCGCCTGCGGGAGCTTTGCTGGGGCTCTCGCTACTCTCAGCAAAAGCCGTCGATCCTGTTGGACAGGGAGAGTTCTTAGAAGCCTTGGCAACTTCGACGCAGGGCGCTTATGTGCAGAGTTCGCTGCTTCTACACGCCGCGATGTTGGCGGAGGTGCAGGGCGATGAAGAGTCGGCAGCAGAGCGATTGCGCAAGGCCCGGGTGATATCACCGCAGGATGCGGGGACAGCCGTAATGCTCGCAGACAGACTCGCTCCTCTGAGCCCGGAGGGCCATGAAACGGTTCCAGCGCTTCTTGAACGTGCTGACCTTTGCGACATGCGGTCGGTCTTGGCAGAGGCTGGATCAGCACGAGTCGACTGGGAACTCGAGCGCGCAGAGGCGTTGGAGCTCGCTGGGCATTTGCAAGAGTCGATTGCGGCTGTTTCATCGGTGCTCGAGATGCGGCCAGGGCATATTCGGGGCCTGCAAACACTGCGACGGGTGTGCATTCGGGGTGGCGATCGCGCCAGCCAAGCTCGCGCAAGTGTCGCCCTCGCTCGGCAAATCGGCGATGAAGAGGGTAGGGCTGCGCTGTTTCGCGAAGCGGCTGCCATCTTCGACGGCGAACTGGATGACACCGTGGCCGCCGTTGCAACCTACCAAGCCTTGCTGACGGAATTGCCCGGTGCCCCCGAGTATGAGCGTCTCGTCGAGATTCTTCGGGAGCACGATGACAAGCGAATGCTCTACCGCCTCTACTCTGCGCGCCTGAAGTATCTGGGGGTTGAGGGCCTGCACAGAGAACGCGTTCCGATTCTGGTGGCCCGTGCCAGGCTGCGGAGAGACATTGGCGACCTCCGTGGCGCGGCGCGTGACTTTGCAACGCTTCTCGATGTGGACCCCAATCACCTCGTGGCACTTTCAGAAAGGGCCCAGTTGCTCGAGAGACTCGGTGATGATCGCGAAGCCGCTGATTTGTTGCAGGTGTACCTGGCCCTGGAAGCCGATCCTTCCAAGCGCGCGAGCGCCGAGCTCGCGCTCTCCCATCTCATGGCTGATAGCTTGGACGACTTGCAGGGTGCCATCACCCAACTTGAGCATGTAGTCCGACAGAGCCCGCATGATCTTGAGGTCAAAGAACGCTTGTTGTCATTGCTCATTAAAGCTCAGCGGGTCGATGAAGCAAGCGGTCTTCTGCGCGACATGGCCAGCATGCGGGGCAGTGATGGTGAGCGTGCTCGCGACGAGTTGCGAATCGCCGGCTTGCAGCGCGAAGCGGGAAATCGCGAGGCGGCCATCGGTAGCCTGCGCCGTGCACGGCAGTACGATGCCCTCAACATCGAGGCGCTCAGTGACCTGATTGAGCTTGCAGGGGGCGAGGCGAAGACCCGGAGTGCGCTTGTCGAGAGCGCCGTAGCAGACTTGCGCGGGGCGATCGCTGAGGCCCCCGCGGAATCTTCCCTCTACGAAAAACTCGCAATTGTGGCGAGCTGGGGTAAGCTGCGCCACCTTGAGCGACAAGCTTTGCAGGCGCTTGAGGTCGTTGGCGGGCTAAGTGGCGAGCAAGAAGCCGCGTTGACTCGCCTTGGGCCAAGCCCGGCCAGTTCCGAAATGGTCTTTGGCGAGGACGCTTGGCTTAGTGCATTCGTGCACCGTGATGCGGGCGGTTTTGCGGGCCAGCTGTGGCAGGTCATCGGCGCTGCTGTGGCACAGCTTTCCGAAGGCACCCCAGAAGGCCTCGGCTTTGAGCGCAGTCAGCGGGTCAAAGGTAAGAGCGTCGCCAAGGAACTCCCAGCCGTGGCAGCTTTGGCCGGGCATCTGGGAATTGAGGGGTTGGAGGTGTATCGCTCGGATTCGCGCGGCGAGGTTGCGAGGTCGGTGACAGGAGAACATGCGACGGTGTGTCTGGGAGGAGCGCTGGCAAAGGCTGCCACACCCGAGCATCGCTTTGCACTTGGGCGCTGTCTGGCTCACGCAAAGTCCGGATCGGGCAGTGCGGTAGAGCTGGCGGAGACAGACCTGTATTCGTATTTTGCGGCGGCGGCAGAGCTTGCGGGAGTTCGCCCGGTGCCAACGATGCTCGCCGAGCGGACCAAGTCCGAGACCGTCACTGTGTTGGCGAGGCGAATGGCAAAGGCTCTGGGGCGTCGCGCCCGAAAGGACTTAACCGCCATGGCGCCTCGGTTTACCGAGCTTGGGTCCCCGCTCAGTTGGCGCATCGGAACCGAGCAAACCGCGGCTCGTGTGGGCTTGGCGGTGTGCGGAAGCTTGACGGCGGCCATGGATATTCTAGACATCGGCAAGGGAGGTCGGTCTCTCGCGGATGCGCCAGTCGGCCGCGAGCTACTCTCGTGGTCTGTAGGGGAACAATTCTTAGCGATGCTCGGAAGCAACGAGAGTGGAGGCAGTGATGTCTGAGGGTAACGAAGACGATCCGCTCGCAGGAATTCTTGGCGACGAGCTTGGTGAGTGGGACAAGATGTTTGACTCTCTGCATGAGAGCGCCGACACCGAAACTCCCGAGCCAAGTCCCGTGCTCGATCCGCCGACTCCGGTGGTTGAGCTGGACGTGGACGCGATCGATCCGCCAACGCCCGCTGGCGGCGAGGCGATGGATTTTGCTCTAGCGCAGTCTGTCAAAGAACCCCCAGAATCGCTGCCACCAGCATCCCCCTTTGATGAGGAGGGGGTCACGCTTGGGCCGCCGGGTGCAGCTCCTTCGGAGTATGCAGGTGAAGGGGAAGTGAGTTTTGGCGGTGTCCCCGAGGCGCTTGGAAGCCTTCTCGGTAGCGAGGGGCACGAGGAATATGAGATCGAGCTTGGGCAACGACCGCCCGAGAGCGCAGTTGCGGCTCCAGGAGTCTCTGATGTTGCTCTCGCCGACGTCTTAGGGGAGGAGGTGAATGCCGAGCAGGAACTCGCGCGAATCTCTGATCGAGCCAATGCGTTTTTTGAGGAAGGCCCCGCAGAGACCGCCGCCTTTGAGCTTGACGACGACTTCTACGAAGGAATCGAAATCGGCAGCAACGCCATTCCAACGCCCATTCCCGAGGATGAGCCGATGGAATCAAGTCCGTACGGGGATGGGATTCCTCAGTATTCCGGGACACCCTCCTTCACATCCTCTGCGGTCGAAACCTCTGCCGTCGCATCCTCGGGTGTTCTTGCCGACGAGAAGGAGCGCGGCACTCCGGTTCGTGGCGTCGTAATTCCCGATGCGGCCAGGGGGCCACAAGGTGATGATGCGAGTGATCCGACAATCCCCAAGCCGCTCTCGCTGCAAGAGTCTGATGGCATTCCGCAGGCGATTGGCCAAGCTGGTCATGGTGCGCTTCGCACGGGTGCCACACGTCCAGACAGCGAGGACAGCGTAGAACTCGCCTCGGAAGTGGACGGCGCGCTCGAGAGCATTCGAAGTGGCCCAAGCACGCCAGCGCCGCTGGACCTGGATGGGCTTGTGGCCTCTGATGTCGAACCTGGCCCTCGAATCGATGGCGTTGTCGACGCGGCATTCGACGATGCCGTCGCCATGAGCACCGGCACGCTGCACACAGGGCCCTTGCCAGAAGTTGATGTGGAACCGGATCTTCCCGAGGGCAAGTTCTCATCATCGCTTCCAGAGCTGAGTCTGTCGCAAATCCAGGTGGCGGAGCGTGTGGAGCCCGACGATTCAGATCGCACGGAGGAAATTGCGCGATTGCTTGTGCTCTACGAGCGCGAGCTTTCAACCCTGGATGAGCCTGGTGCGACGATTCGAATTCGGATTGAGTCCGGGCGACTTGCAGAGAGCCTCGGCGATCTCGACAGAGCACGGCGACATCTCGACGAAGCGCTCAAACTCGATCCTCGGCTCATCCCTGCCAATCGCGCACTCCGACGCATTGAGCGACGCCTGGGGAACTGGGACCAGGTGTTGGGCCAGCTCGACAACGAAATCCAAAAGGCTGGAGCGATGGAGGCTAGGGCGCTTGCAGCGTATCGCACAGACCTCTTGCGAGCGGCGGGTGAGCCTGATCTTGCGAGGGTCGCAGTTGGCGAGCTTCTCGATTCGGCTCCCAAAGACACTCGAGCACTGCTTGCGAATCTGGAACTGGCGTTTGTGGATGGGCGCGAGGATGAGGTTCGAACAACGCTCGCTGCGTTGGCCGACTCACTCAGTGGGCCTCGCTTGCGATCGGTTGTGTACGAAGTGGCCGGGATTGCCGCAGGACGCGATGGTGATCGCGAGGCGCTCTCAGAAACTCTGCTAAAGGCCGACCAGGCCTACCCAAATCTCGGGGCCCAGATTGCGCGGTCTACGATGATTGCCGAGGAGGAGGCTGCCAAGATGGCAGCACTCGCACTGCGGGTTGGTGAGAGTAACGCGGAGCTTGGAGCTGCTATCGCATGGCGCGCAGCGGAAGGGGCGCTGGCATCGGGCGACTCAGAAGCTGCACTGACCTTGCTCACCGCAACTGGGGAGACCGTTGCTACGCATCCACTTCTACTGCATTGCAAACTGCGCGCCTCGACGGACGAAAGCGTCAAGGCGGAGACGTGGAAGGCACTTGCACTGGCGGCAGAAGATGATCTGCAGCGAGCCGCGGCGCTCGGTGAGGCAACACAGTTTGCTCACCGAGTCGCGAGCGATGCGGCATTGTCCCTGGCGGAAGAAGCGCTAGCAGCGAATCCACACAGTAGTGTCGCACAAGTGTGGGTGCGCCGTTTGGGTGGCAGCCCCGAAGAGCAACGAGACATTGAGGATGAGCCGCTAACGCTTGTGGACGCGTTTTCTCAGGCGCGTTTCCTCCAAGACTCCGGTGATATTGCCGGTGCCAGAGCTGCTGTGACATCGCTGCTTGCCCGCGACGAAACCGACGCACCTGCGTTGCGACTCTACGCTTTGGAGTTGGCGCACGCATCTGGTGACCTTGCAGAGCTGTCTCGACACTATGAGGCGCTGGCCGCCGAGGCCGCCAGTGATGAAGTCTCGAAGATCGCCAATCGAGGGGCCGCTCGGGCCCTAACGCGCGTTTCGGTGGATGCTGCTCCAGCCGTGGTCAAAGAACTGCAGTTGCAGGCTGCCGAGGCTTGGCGGGCCCAAGCCTTACAGGAGCCCGGAGCAGCTGCCGAGACAGCGCGCCTGTTGGCTCAGCTGTCAGGGGAGGAATCTTCTATCTCTGACTGTACCGCCGTTCTCATGGACCAGGTTGGCGAGGGCGAGCGACACGCGCAGGTTGTCGTGGAGGATGCCTGTCGCAACTTGCCGAGCGATGCAAGCGGAGCAGCCGAAGGAATCGCAACCTTGCTTCACGGTCAAGCAAACTCCCGTGCCTTAGAACTTTTCTGGTCACTGGCACTCTCCACCGATCGGGTGAGTGAGGCCGCAGAGGCTTTGGAGGCCGAAGCTGCCAAGGAGGGGGACTCGCCAAGGGCCGATCGCTACCGGTATCGAGCCGCGTATGCCCGAGTGCAGAACGAGCACGACTTGGACATTGCGGTCGACTCGCTTTCAAAGCTGGTAGCGACGCGTCCAGAATTTGGCGCCGCTCGCGAGCTTCTCGCTACCGCGCTTGGACATGGCGGTACCCGGTCGGTTCCACAATCGGGTGGCCACCTCGCCAACAAGAGTCAAGACACGCAGGGAAAGACCGCGCAGAGCTTGCCGGAAGACGAGATTAGTGCTGCCGTGCGGCGTATCGAGGCGCTTGCAAGGACCGGCGCTGTGAGCGAGGCGGCCGATCGCAGTGCGGATCTGCAGACCCGCTATCCCGACGATGCACTGGTGCAACACAGCTTCTCACGCTGGGCATGGATGGCCGGGGCGAGTGCGGACCTTGCCTCCCAGGCCCTCGCAGAGTTGCGTCTTGCCGAGGAGCGAAACGATAGTGACGCCAAAACCCGGGCCTGCGAAACGCTAGCGCGGATTGACTTGGAGCTTCGTGGTGATCGCGACTCCGCCCGCATGTTTTGGGAGTCGGCGAGCAATGCATCACCGCACCGGGCCGACCTGCAACGCATCCTCGAAGCTGAGTATCGGGGCAGTGATGCACACCTCGAAGAGCAGCGCGTGATACAGGGCCGAGTAATTGCTTCCTTGCAAGGCGGCCCAGAGCGCAGCGCATACCTCGTCGCTCGAGCACGCCTTTCGGAAGCTCTCGAATGTGACGCCACCACTGTGCGATCCGATTACGAAGGCGCCTTGCAAGACGACGCTCTGTGTCGAGAGGCGCTCTTCTTCCTCGAGGCCGAAGCCAGCGCGGCAGGGCCGACCGAGGCGCTCGCCAATCTCGAATTCAGTGTGGCTCAGTATTTTTCTGATGACCCGCGGGCTCGTGGTGCTTTCTTGGTGCGATCGGGAGAAACCTGGCGCAGTCTTGGCAAGCGCGAACAGTGCCTGGCGATGTTGAAGGCCGCCCTAAACGTTGTGCCAGGGTTTGCGCCGGCCCTCTCGGCATGGCGAGACCTGGCCTTAGATCACGAGCTTTGGGGGGAGTTGGCCGAAGCATGCTTACTCGAAGCCGCGAGTGTTGATAGTGATGCTGCTCGCGCTTCGCTCTTTCTGCTCGCTGGCGTGACCCTGATGGACAAAGTGAACAACGTCGAGGGCGCCACAAGTGCCTTGCGAAGCGTGCTGGTCGTTGACCCTCTGAGCCGCGAAGCTTTTGTGAGACTGCGTCAGCTCTACCTAGCCGAAGAGGCCGACGAAGACCTTGCCCAGTTGTTCTCGATGCGACTGGACGCAAAGCCCGAAGCCGAGGCCGAGCGCTGTGAATTGCATCTCTCCCTGGCAAGAGTGTTGCGCGCTAGTCTCAAGAATGACGCCGAAGCGTTGGCGCACTACCGCGCGCTCTTGGTGCTGCGCCCCAATGACAAAGAAGCGGTGTCTGCGGTCGCTGAGATTTCTTGGCAGCAAGAAAAATGGGCCGATGCAGCAGAAGCTCTGATGGTCTTGGCGCGGATCGAGAGTGATGAAGCGGAGTTGGTTTCGATCTTCACGCGACTTGGGACCATCTACGCTGAGCACCTGCCCGAGCCTCGCTGGGCGCTCAAGTCGTTTCACAAGGTCGTCACACTCCAGCCTGGAAACTCCGAGGCCCTTCACCGTATCGCCGATCTCGGGGCGCAGTGCGGTGAGCACAGGTTGGCACTGAGCGCCTGTGAGCAACTCATCAAGCAAGAGCCACCAATTGCCCAACGCATTGAGGTGCTAATCCGCATGGCAGAAATTCTTCGTCAGCATGCAGACGACCCGAAGAATGCTGAGCGTGCGCTGAGACATGCACTAGACCTCGACCCGGGCAGCGATCATGCTCTCGATGCTTTGGTGCGCTTTTACGTCGAGCAAAATGATCTGCGGAGCGCTCGCGTGCACGTCGATCGCGTCGCCAATGCGATGCGCAAGAGGATTCGAGAATCGGCAGTGGATGCCGAGGCCTACCGGGTCCTTGCGCGGGCAATGGCAGCGAAGGCCAGTGCTGGCGCTGTAGAGTGCATGCCCACAGCGCAGGTCGCTGCCAGTCTCGCGTTACAGCTTGGCGTGGAAAACGCTGAGACGGCAGCTCTCGCCACCCAAACGGGGGCAGGAATGGGCACTGGCCTCGCCGGCGAGACCTTCGATGACTTGCTCTTTCCGCACGATTCGACAAGTTCTGCACGCGCCCTTTTTGCGCTCCTCGGTGGGCGGCTTGCCAAGCACATTGGTATTGATATTCGCCACCATGGCGTTGGGCGCAGTGATCGTCTTCGCAAGGGGATTGACAGCGCGGCAGGTGTGGTCCTGGAGCTAGCAGCGGAGATGGGCGTCGAAGACGTTGACATTTACGTTTCAAAACAGAAACCCAAGCTGGTTGCGGTAGAACCCACGAGCCCTTTCTCATTGATTCTCGGGACAGAGGTCGCCAACCCGGACAGAGAATCGGAATTGCGATTCCTGGTTGGACGAAGCTTGAAGGGCGCATCAGCAAGTCTCTCAGCGCCTCTTCAGCTCGGGGAAGAGGGATTTGGCGTTCTCCTTGTCGGACTCTTGCGCCAATTCCAACCGGACTTCGCGCCAATTGGTGTGGACTCGGAGGCAGCGAGCGCAGAGCAACAGCGTCTAAGACGGCTCATCCCAAGCAATCTGCTCCAAGAACTGCAGCCCTATGCTCTTGGGCTCGCAACCAGCAACTTCGATCACAGAGCGATCTGGCAGGGGATGGCAGACGCTTGCAATCGTGCTGGAGTACTCTGTGCCGGAGATGCAAGTGCTGCCATTGCCGGCCTGATGCGCATCAAAGGCCATAGCGACCTTCGAAAAGCGGTGCAAGACGCGGAAATTGCTTCCCTTGTGCGATTTTCTTGCTCGAGCGAGCACAGTCGGCTCTGGGCTGCCATACGAGCGTAGACCTTTGGAGTTTCGATAGGGGCATTAAAAAAAGCTGAGAGCACATGGTGCACTTGGCGAGGTACGCTAGTCGCGTCCACCCCACCACATCGTGAAGTTTCTTATGTCCCGCAATCCTCTCCACGTACTTCTATCCTATTTTCTATGGCTCATCATTGCGGCTGGTAGTGGCACCCTCTTGGGGTGTGGCCCCGGCGGCTCTGAGCCCGTCATGCGAGCCATCGGCGATCAGCTTGTGGCCGTCAATGAGGAGTTGGTGATACCTCTGAGCGCCACGGATGCTGATGGCGATGAAGTCTTCTACACCTTCGCCGCCAATGTGCCTGACATCTACTCACGAGCGGAGGTGAGTCGATTGCCAAATGGAGGTGGTGAGTTTCGCTGGACACCGCAGGCCGATGACGTTGGTGAGTGGTTCTTCGATTTCACAGCAAGTGATGGCAGCCAGTCGGATACGATTACGATTCGCATTGAGGTGCGGGCAGCGATTGGAGGCAACTCTGCTCCGCGCTTTGTGCACCCCCAGGGAAGTGGCACGACGCTCGATCTTTCGGTGAGCGCTTGTCTTGAACTCAATGTTGAGATTGCCGATGCCGATTCCTCTGAAGTTACGATTGCGCAAGGGCAGCCGCTGATTGAAGGCGCCGAGCTGGACATCATCTCGGGAACGACGGCCACATGGAGCTGGTGCCCCAGTGAGCGACAAATCGAAGCCGACGATCGCTACAACCTGCTTCTCACGGCAGATGATGGAGACAATCCGCTTCGTCTTCACCCCTACCTTGTGGTTCTAAGAAGTCCTCTGAAGCCGAACTGTCCTGGCGAGCCGCCTGTGATCACGCATGCAGCTTCTGATATTAGCAGCCTGGTCGGAATCTCTATCGAAGCTGTCATTACGGATGACCAAGGCCTAAAGCAAGAGCCTTTGCTCTACTACTCGGAGACAGCGCCAAGCACCCCACCAGACCTTGGACAGATGATTCAGGTGACCATGCAAGAGGGAACCGGGGATACGTGGACCGCTGAAGTCCCCAATCCCGTCGCAGATCAAGCGCAGGGAGCAACATCGACCTTGCACTACATCATTGTTGCAGACGATGACGATGATCCTGAGGGCAACTGCGATCACATTACCCAGGCGCCTGCAACAGGCTTCTTTTCAATGGAAGTGACAAACCCTGGTGGCGCTGGTGGTGCCGAGGTTTGCGAACCGTGCACCACCGACATTCAGTGTGGTGATGCCAATGATCTCTGCGTCGCGATTGGCTCGGGATCCGACTTGGTGTGTCTTCGCGACTGTGATTCTGCTTGCCCGACGGATTTTGCGTGCTCGACTGGCGACATGGTTTCTGTTGATGGTGTCTCCGCGCCACAGTGTGTTCCGCTATCGCTAGATTGCTCAGACCCGGGCGGGACTGCGTGCATGGATGACATTCTTGAGGACAACGATGGTCGCCCCGAAGCGCTTACCAACGCACTTCTAGAGGCGGACACGGTGCACAATCTTGTGAGTTGCCCCGCAACCATCGGCAGCGGCGACGACGAAGACTGGTTTGAGATTTCGGTGCCGCAAGAGGGCACTTTGGATGTTGATATCTCCTTTGACAACACGATTAGCGACATCGACATTGACGTGTACACGCAGAACGGAGATCTGGTCGCTAGCTCCACCGGGTTCGGTTCCACCGAGTCGATCGAACTCTGTGTAGAGCAGGGCTCCTACCTCATTCGAGTCTACGCGTTTGGCGCTGCGGAAAATCCCTATGCACTTCAGTTCACCACAAGCGCTCAGTCTTGTGATGGCGGAAGCTGCGCAGCGGACTCACTCGAAGAAGATGACAACCTGGCTCAAGCAACTGTTGTCGACCTTGATGTGGGAGTGTTTGATCAAACCGGGCTCACGCTTTGCCAGGCCGACGAAGATTGGTTCCGGGTGGAGTTGGACAACTCAGAGCTCTTGGCTGTCGACCTGACCTTCGACCAGGGCACCAATGGCGACCTCGATATTCACCTCTTCGACTCAAACAATGTTGATCTTACTCCTTGTGGTCCTGGCAACGTAAGCAGTTGTGCTACCGACAACGGACAGAGTGGTACATCAAACGAATCGGCAATTTTTGAAGCGCCCGCCACTGGGTGCACGCCATGCGAGTTTTTCGTTGTGGTGAAGGGCTTCAACGGTGACGAGAACGACTACGGAATCCGCATTGAAGGCAGCAACTAGTGCGCGATCCATGGACATTGACTCGTGATCGCTCGGTTCTTCGCGCCCTGGACGCCTTCGGCTCTGCAAGTGACCGATGAACAATGATGAGCAAAGCGGCCAGCGAGCGAAGAATCGAGTTTGCTTGGTTAATGTCAATGCATCAGGCGCTAGTCTCGCGCTTCTCTTGGCGATCGCTCTCAGCTGTGGGGGCGACGACCCAAGGCCCGATCCGTGGCTCTCAGAGCTTAGGCTCACAGATGTGCAGCCGGCCACGCTGGTGCCTCACAGCCTAATCAACATCGAAGGCTCACGTTTTGTCGATGGCACCCTTGGTACTACCGAACTTCACTTGAGCGGGCGCTTCACAGCGAGTGATGGCACCGCTAGTGAAGTGAACATCGACGTTGGGCCCCTCTCATTCGTCGATTTCGAGCACATGCAGGTCGCGTTTGCGGAGGAAGCACAGGGCTTCTTCCCCAGCCTGGATGGTGATTTCGATGGAGAGGCGTGGGTCGAAGTCAAGTCAGTGCTCGACGGCGTGACCTACGAGAGCGAGCCGATCGCACTCGAGTTCGCTCTGCGCTCAGAACTCAAACCGAGCCTTTCCGATGCGCAAACTGGCGAGCTCTTTTTCGTCAACGACAGAGTTGATGTGCGAGGGGAGGGCTTCTTTCTTTCGGACGGAGAGGGCACGACCACAGCAGTTGTCACGGGGTGCTTTCGCGCGGGAGGAATTGGCGCCTGTGTTGACGTTGAGGAGCAGGCGTTCCCTCTTGTCGCCGAACAGTCAAACGACCGCCAGAACGGGCACTTTGTCCTCAGCCCCGATCTGGTCGGCATTGCAGGTGGCGTCTTTGAAGGAGCTGTGGAGATTGTCAACCGGCACGCTGGAGGAGCAGAGCTTCGAGCAAACCCGATTGATGTGACGTACGAGTTTCTTCCTCCCACCTTGTTCTCGGTTGATGTGGATGGAATCTCGCTTGGGCAGTATGTGCAGTTTCTTGGCGGTGGCTTTGTAAGCACCAGCGATGGTGATGGTAGTGGTGGTACGGAACTATTCTTAGATGGGGGCTTTACGCCCGCCGGATCGGGCACGAGTGTCCCTGTGGACCTCCTGCTCTTGCCCGAAGTGCTCGAGGGCCGGACCCTTCGCTACGTCATGAACGAAGATGATGAGTTGGGCCGCGCAATCGATCTGCGCGAAGTAACTGGCACGTTTGTGGGCCGTGTGCGATTGCGCGTTGCCTACGATGGCGTTGTGCAAGTTGGGGAGGAACTCCCGATCAACTTCGAACTGAAGCCTGTCAAGCAGGTGGTACATCTCCGCTTCTTGCCAGACTATGTGAACACCTTGCGCCACTTTGGGTTGCGAGCGGTGGATCGCGAGATTCGAGAGCGTGTGCTTGCTGTGGTTGCGCGAGACTATGCGGGAGTGAATCTGGAGGTGCGCCAAGAGGTGCCAGCGGACTTTGCTCTCTACGCCACGGTCGACATTGCGGGCGAGGACCTCAATGGGCTCGGGCTGCTTGGATATGACAACACCGCGGGCAAGGATGTTGGCAACGTGCGCCTTTACGACCATATTGGGGGCGTCAACGCAGTCACACAACAGGATGGGTATCCGGGCTTCGGCGGAGTGTTCATTGAGTCGATGTTTGCGTTTTCCAAGCATCCCAAGGGCCTGGCAGACGGCATCTCTGGTGCGGATGAGCTATTCGATGAGAGCTTTGACCCCTTTCGTCCCGACATGGGCAAGGGCAAACCTGTGAGCGCCAGCGATTTTCCTGCGGGTGGCATTGGGGTTCCAATCGTCGATCCCGGATGTCCTGCGACCAGCCGCCCAAAGCAGATCGAGTGCGCGGTTTGGGTGCTTGGAAACATGATTGGCACCACGGTAAGCCACGAGATCGCACACTCCCTGGGCCTCGCAAATCCCGACCTACCAGGCGCCTTTCACAACGAAGGTGACGAGGAGAATCGCCTCATGGACAATGGAGGTGATCGCCCCTTCGCGGAGCGAGCACAGCTTGAGGGACAGGGGCCAGGTCGCTTTTGCCGAGGAGCCTATGACTACCTCAGAGAAATCCTGCCGAGCGACGCCCCGGCGAACTACGAGGGCCGCGAGAGCTGCTTTTAAGAATGGGCGCTAGTTGCGGTCACAGAGATGAAAGATGATGGACGATGGCCCATTCTCGTTCTCCTGGTAAACAGGCTCATCACAGGCTTGCAGACCGGTCTCATCAACCTCTTGGAACTCCACCAACTCCACCTCAACAGCTTCGATGGCAGGTGTGTGGTTGTTGAAGCGGGCTGAATTGCCGGGGCATTGATCCGACATTGGCATTTGGGCGCGCAGAATAAACGCAGAGCTTGCCACGGCGAAGAACATGGCTGCTGAGGCGACCAGCATTACACCCACGCCGGTGTTTTGCCGCTGGGGATACAAGACTTCTCTTCGCAGAGCCAACGGGTGCACATTTCCAGCTCGCATATCAGCGCCACTCATACCAGGAGGCTCTGCGTCAGTGATGCGAGCCTCAGGTTCAGGTGATCGTGACGTGTCAGAGTCCATTACATCCAGTCTACCAGAGTCGCTTCACATCTCGATTGGGTTTTTCGGCGCTAGTGTGCGATTCATGGACATTGATTCGCGATCGCGAAGTCAGCTCGTTTTCTGGCGAGGCGGGAAGAGGGAGTTTGCTGGGGCAAGCGACCGAGGTGCTTTGTGGCGAAACCATGAGAAACAGCCTAAACAGAGTGGATGACGCGGTGCTAGGATCACCTGTGTGACGGTAGGGAGCTCTGAGGTATCGGCCCCTCTCCTGGGGCAAGTCGTAGCTGAGCGCTACTTTGTGGAAGAGCATCTTGGGGAGGGTGGCATGGGAACGGTCTACAGGGCCCGTCACATCACCCTTGAGAAGAAGGTTGCCCTCAAGGTCTTGCACGGAGAGTTTTCGCGCAAACAGGATCTTGTTGATCGATTCCTTCAAGAGGCGAAGGCTGCCTCTAGTATCCGCAATGAACATGTAATCGACATCACCGATTTTGGCGTCACTGGCGACGGTTACGTCTTCTTCGCCATGGAGTACCTCGAGGGGCGTGACCTTCATAGCGAACTTCGCAACGTGATCGCAGAGGGGCAATTGTTCCCCTGGGCTCGGGCACAAGAGATTTTCTTACAAGTCTGCGAGGCTTTGGCAGCAGCACATGCTCAGGGCATCATTCATCGCGACCTCAAACCCGAGAACATCTTTCTCGTCGAAGGTACAGGGCGGGATGACTACATCAAGCTGCTCGACTTTGGAATCGCCAAGGTGCAATCCCCAACCGGGGAAGAGGGGGAGCGCAAACTCACCAAGACCGGAGTGCTCTTTGGTACCCCCGAGTACATGGCGCCTGAGCAGGCTCGTGGTGAAAAGCCCGACCACCGTGTCGACGTCTACGCCATGGGGTGTCTGCTGTTTCAGTTCTTAACGGGGACTGTACCGTTTAAGGCCGACAGCTTCATGGCGATCCTCACCCAGCATATGGTCGAGCCGGTCCCGGAGATTAGTGTCGACTTGCTACAGCGATCGGGGGCACCCACGGGGGTTCTTGGCATTGTTGAGAAAGCGCTTGCCAAAGATCGCGATGAGCGGTTTTCGACGATTCGAGACCTCGCAGAGGCCGTTGCCAAAGTGGGCGCGCCGGGCGGCACACTTGCTCCTGTAGACAAGCGCAGCACACGAGATACAGCGCTCGTTGGACGGTCAAAGCGGCCGTCAACACATTCGGCGTGGACCGGATCGGTGCGGGAGATTTCCGACATTGTGGAAGGCGTGGTTCAAGCGGATGCGGTTGCCGCGGCCGAGGTGGGCGAGAAGTCAAAATCCCATCGCACGGTCGTCTTTGGATCCTTGGCAGCCCTACTCTTGGCAGGCGGGGGATTTGCCGCGGCAACACTCATCGAAAGCAGCGACTCAACGTCAGTCGATGTTGCGCCCACAGCTCCGAGCGAACCATTGGGCGAGGCAAGCGAGGTCTTTGGCGGCCCAGACACAAGTCCGGTAGTTGCTCCGCAAGCGCAGTCGATCGATGCGGGCTCTGGCCCCAACCTCATCTCGGACACACCTGAGGTTGCCAAGGACAAGGGCAAGGACATGGGCAAGACTCAAGGCGAGAAACCCGCTGGCAAAGGGGGAGCATTCACGAGCAACGCTGGTGATGCTGCTGGCAAAGATGGCAAGCCCACCACTTCGAATGGTGACAAACCAAGGCAAACAACTCCAAGCAAAAAGCCCGAAGGCAAGGTGCCAAGTCCTAAGCATCCGCCCGGAGAGCCAGGGGACAAGCCCCCCGGCCCGATGGGCGATCCCAAGATCAAAGATCCCTTCGGCTAGCGCTTGGCGCGTGCTCGCTCTACCACCACGCCGCGCTCGTGAAAGACGAGCCCTGTGCAGGTGTCAATGACTTCATCTGCGAACTCTTCTGGTACACGAATGTAGCAGTGTGTGTTGCGCAGGGTAATCCGCCCGAGTTGCTCAGCGGTATCTCCAAGTGCCTCGCCTAGAAAGCTGCGAATGGCTTCGACGTCAGCATCTTCGCGTTTCCCGACGTTCACAAAGAGGCGAACGCTTGGATCGGATGGCTCATCGGCCTTCTCATCGGCCGAATCACCGGTTTTTGCCACGTCATTGGACTTCTCGTTCGCCTGTGCTTCATCGGTGTCCTTGCTGCCCCTTCGGCGCCGTCGGCGCTTCTTCGGAGGTGCCTCTTCCTCGTTGGCACTCGTTTCCACTACGTCGTCAGCATCACCGCCGGAGTCTTCTTTGGTATCGGCCCAAGCTTCCCAAAATTCAGCGTAAGCGCCTGCCTCGGTGCGGGGCTTGCGATCGCGTCGTTTGACGGGCTTCTTCTTGACCGGTTTCTCAGGGAATCGTCGTTCAACCTCTTGGGTCTCGCCGACGTCCTCCTCTTCCTTTTTGGCTGTGGTCTCTTCTTCCTCGCTTGAAGCGCGTCCACGCCGCCGTCGCTTGCGGCGAGGTTTTTCCGCTGCTTCCTCGTTGCCTTCCGCAGGGGTCGCCACAACAGCATCCTCTGCAACAGAGGGCTCGGTTGCCTCTGCCTCGGTCGATGATGCGACAGCTTCTTTGGCTGGCTCGATACCCACCTCGGCTACCTCTGCATCGTCCATTGTCGCTGGTTGCGCAGCAGCATTCTCGGCCTCAGCTGGTAGGGATTCTTCTGGAGCTGTGGTCGCCTCGGAAGTTTGACTGCGCCTCCGCCTGCGCTTGCGGCGAGGCCGCTCTTCGGTCGCAACCTCGTCGGCTGATGCGGCCAACTCCTCCGTTGGGGGCGCTTCCGACTCCTCGGTGGCTGCTGGTGCTTCCGCTGCCACGACCGAGGCCTCATCTTCACGTCCCCGGCGTCGGCGCTTCCGGCGAGGGCGTTCTTCGCTGCGAGGTTCTGCTTCGGCGGCGGTCGCCACGGTTGTTGCCGGCGCTTTCGAAGGAGTCTGTGCTGTCTTTGCGGTTGGCTTGGTTAGGAGTTGCTGCAATAGGAGAGCAACCACGCGCTCACCCTCATCGCTTTGCCAAAGGCGTCGTGCAAGCGCTATGTGCTCTTTCCGGGCGTCACCGTCGAGCATCGCAATGACGCGCTCATACAGCTCCCCCTCTTCAATCGCGGCCATCTCATCGGCGTTCGGTAGGTCGCGCTCAGTGGGGATGATCTTGTAGATGAGTTTGAGGTAGTAGAAGGCCCCAATCTCGCGCGGGCCAACCAGGCTGAGCGCCGTGCCTTCCTTGCCTGCACGCCCGGTTCGGCCGGACCTGTGCACGTAGACCTCAGGCGAGGATGGGAAGGTGTAGTTGATTACATGGGACAGCTCGCTAATGTCGATACCGCGAGCTGCGATATCCGTTGCGACCAAGAAGTTGAGATTCTTGTCGCGCATGCGGCCCATCACACGCTCACGATCCGACTGAGAAAGGTCGGAAGAGAGAGCCTCGGCGTCGTAGCCGTTCTTGCGCAAGTACCGTGCGACAGTGTTTGTCTCATCGCGGGTATTGCAAAAAATGATCGCCGAATCGGGTTTTTCGGCCTTCATCAGCTTCAGAAGATCTCTGTTTCGAGCCATGCCGCTGACCACATAGTAGTAGTGGTCGATGAGCTCCGCGCCAACGCTATCGCTTGAGAGTGTGAGCATTTCTGGGTCGCGCATGTGCCGACGACCAATGCGTTCAATCTCCTTGGGGATTGTCGCCGAGAAGAGCATCGTTTGGCGCTTGTCCTTGGCGGGCAGAGTGCTGACGATGTTTTCGATTTCCTCCTGGAAGCCCATTGAGAGCATCTCGTCGCATTCATCGAGCACCAGCATGCGGATGCCAGAGGTGTCCATGGTGCCGCGTCGAATGTGATCCAACACGCGGCCCGGAGTACCAGCGACGATCTGACCGCCGTCCTCGAGCTTCTTGATTTGCGGCCCAATCGGAGCACCACCGTAGATAGGAACAACTGCAACATCCATGTGCATGACGAGCTTCTGGATTTCCTTGGCAACCTGAAGTGCGAGCTCTCGCGTTGGAGCGAGAATTAGCGCTTGAACGCCCTTTTTGCCATTGGAGAGCATCTGAGCGATGGGAATACCAAAGCCAGCAGTCTTGCCCGAGCCGGTCTTGCTCTGAACCATGAGGTCGTTGCCTTCAGTAAGCGTCTTAAAGACAGCTTCCTGCACAGGCATGGGGCGTTCGTAGCCCATGTCTCCAAGGGCGCGCATAAGGGTGGGAGCGAGATCCCAATCTTCAAAGTGTGCGGGCTCGGGCGGGACTTCTACCGTCGCCAGGCCATCGTCGTCTGTTAGAAGGGTGCTTTGGGCGACAAGGTCTGCAGATGCATCAGCAGAGCTGTCTGGACTGTCGGCGGAAGGGGTGATTTCTTTTGCCATCGTATATCGATTCCTTGATGGCTGCGGCTCGGTGCAAGGGCGACCCGAAGTGGGACACCTGAGAAGGCCTGGTCTTGACGGACACCGCGGGTGTCATCGGAGTGCTCATGGCATTCCTCCATTGCTGGCCGGAGCTGAACTCGCGGGAGCATGGCGTTCGATTCGTCGTTGAATCGACTCGCGGGATTCATCAAGGGCGCGACGCATCTCGAAGAGCTCGTCAGCTTGTTCGTTGTCGAATTCGGCCAAGAGACTGTTGTATCGGAGTCTCATAGCCGGGAGCGCCTCGTGGACGTGCGCCATCCTGTCGTAGGCAGCTCCCATTGTGGTTTCAGCGAGTTCTGAGAAGCGGCATCGCGCGTTCACGACGTCCCACTGATCTCGCCATTGATTCGAGAAGCGTTTCCAATCGGAGGCCAGGTCGCCACGACGGCTCGACTTGCGTCTTTCGTTCGCGGCCTCACCAGCTAGGGGCTGGGTGAGAAGCTTGTTTGTTTTGGCGCTCAAGTTGGTTAGCTGCTCTAGCACTAGAGTGTTGCACTCAAGAAGATCTCGAGGATCTGGGTTGTCGGTAACGATTGAAGATTCGGGGAGTTGTACTGCCGGGGTGCGGAAGAAGAGGTGCTTTACCACGCTCGCAGTGAGCAGTAGGAAAGCGACTCCGGCCGCTGTTGCATAGATTGCGAGCAGTACTTGTCTGTATCGCCGAAACTCGTTTGGTCGTTTCTGTTCTCTCGTCAACGCTCGTACTTGGGGTTCGACCGACCTTATGCGGGGGCGGTACCAGCGTCAAGCGGTTGGCGAAACTGGACTCGTTTGAACGCGCAACGGGCCTAGGGATCCGGCAACACCGCGACAACTTGGCCGCTTTCGTCGCTTTCCCAGATTCCAACCAGCCGTGCGGAGATGCCACAGCCCTCCAAGAGGCCCACTTGCTCACAGCTGTCTTCGGTGGGTACTTGGAACCATCGGATCTCCGCTCCAGGGAGGAGCTGGCCCTGGGGATCGCGAATCTCGCCTCGCGCATACGAGGCAGGTGGCAGGCGCATGGCACCAAAATCGATGGCTGTGAGGCTGCCTTCATCGGCGCCAACGTTCACGTTACTGAAGGTCCATCGAGGGGCTGCGGAGAAGTCTGAGGGGGCGACCTCAAAGTCGTAGCGTGCCATTAGCCCCAGCAACGTTGGATCGAGCCAGAGTAGAAAGTCCCCCGATTCGCCAGTGAGCTCGGATGGGAACTGGAGATTGTCGAGGATGTTGCGGTCTTCTGCTCCACCAAGAGCTTGTCGAAGCAAGGGCGATGGGCGGACCGAGATTGGTGTGTCGACGAGCGGGCTGTCGTCGTCCCGGGTAATGGTGCCGGTCACGGCGACTCGTCGTTGAAGGTCGAGGCTGGTGAGGACTGGAGCACCTTCTCCAGTGCCAACCTCGATTTCTGCATCGAAGGACGATGCGAATTCCGAGTCTGGGGGGGTGAGCACGCGGACTTGATACGTGCGATTTACATCAATGTTGCCAGGGTAGAGTGTCACGGTGGCGATGCCGGGCTCTTCCTCGCCGATGCCGTTGCTTGTTACCTGAGCTAAGAATCGAACGCGGACATCGCGCTCTTCTTCAGAACTTTTCTCAAATGTCGTCTCAAACTGGATCGTGGCGCCGGAGATTGGCTCGAGGGCCCCACCGCTTGCAAGGCCCATGAGGGGAAGCTTGAAGGTGACTGGGTTGGCCGCATTCGGCATGCGAAGCGGCTCGAGCTGATGCGCGACATTCGGCGACTTTGGATCGGGATCGCGGACATATTCACCCGCCAGACGAAGCGTGGGCAGCGTGGTACCAGGGCCTGGCTTGGCAATGATATCGAACTCATCGAGCATGTTGATGGGAACGGAGAGTGAGAAGCAGCCGTCGTTATCAGTCGTGACAATGGAAGAGGCTCGGGTGAGTGCGGACAGCGTCGTCCAGCGGCCCAGAGCGCTCACGTGCATGCCGGAGAAATTGCTGCCGTTGCCAGCAGCGCTGGTGATGCAGCCTTCAATGGCTTTCAGCTGATCGGGACGACCGAGCTCCCAGACAACTTCGAGATCGTCGTCGGTACGGATTGTCGTAGAAAACGGAGGTGCTTGAATCTGCGTGGCTCCCGAGGCGAGAGAGTCGAGAGAGGTCTCGTCCGGGGTTACGGTAACGCGGTACTCAGCGCCATCTTTGGGCAAGCGAACACTGAACGAGTCTTCTTCCGCATTGGCTTCGATGTTCGTGAGAACAGTACGGCGGTAATTGGGACCACCAACAAATGCCGCAGCGCGCTCGATGGTGATCTGTGCGGGAACCAGCAAGTTGTCATCGCAGACGTCCTCGCTTCGAGTGTCACAACCGAGTTCCACACGGCCGTGGACCAAAACCGTGGGACCAAGCTCTAAGCCTTGGATCGTGCCATCAGGAGCAATTCCTATATTCGTAATCTCCGTGGGGGCGAGGTCTGGGCGGTCTGCGGGGGGAATGATGACGGCGGCGAATAAGCTCGAATCAGGTGGGTCTCCCCAGCAAACTCCATCATCACAGATTTGTGCTCCGTTGCAGTCGCTGGCTACCTCGCACATCGACTGACTGCCGCTTGCAGCTGCATCCAGACATCCGGCGATGGACAGCGATGCTGTGATCAGAGTAAGAGTTTGTATGAGTTCGGATTTCACGGTACGGCTTGGTCCAAAGGCTAAGATAAGAATCGCAGAAGGTCGCAGCTAGATTTCAACGGGGGCATTGCATCGCATGACCCAAGAGCGGAAGGAAAAGGCAGCACGGCTTGGGTCGCGCAGTGCGCGAAATAGATCTTGGCCCTCGGCGGCAGGGTCGCTATCGGCGATAAATTCCCGATCCGATGCCATTGCCTCAAGTACATGGTCGCCTTGATCTGTGTCGGCGATGGGGTTGCAGAGCACGTTGACGGGACAGGCCAAGACCCGAGTGGCCTCACCGGTAGGCGCTGCCTGGCACTCTGCGTAGTGGGGCTCTGGATTGGGACGTCCGTAGTCGATGTAGAGGCGGACGTGCAGCACGTCATCGACATCGTTGTCCAAGATCGTGAGCGAAAGGGTGCGAGGATCTTGGCGGTCGAGAATGAGTGGCCCTGGAAACAGAAAGTCGGGCGCTGGACCGGCGCTGAGGATCACCGGGGAGGAGCCCGGGCCTGCATCCACATCGCCAACTTCGAGATCCGGGGGGAAGATGCAGGCTGTGCCAATGCCCACAAATGCGAGCACTTGTAGGACAACAAGCAGGGTAGCCCAGGATGACATCGTGGAATTCGTGAGCAGCAATCGTGCCACTCTATGTGAATTGTGTGAAATCAAATAGTTACGACAGATGGGGTTGGGAGTAAACGGGAGTAGGTGGGACAACCGCGTCAGGCCTGACGTAGTTGTAGCCGGTTTATGCACGGCTTTCCCGCTCTAAGACTTGGAGCTACTCTCCTCCTTTTCGAGATGACGGAAGATTGTCCGGGGATCGACTCCCAAATCTCGTGCAGTCTTGGTTCGGTTTCCGTTGTTGAGAGCTAGGATCTCGTTGATGTAGTCCCGCTGAAACTTCTCCTTGGCTTGGTTGAGCGGGAGAATGTCGGGCAGGGCGTCCGCTGTAAGCCCCAAATCTTCAGGGCCGATGAAGTTGCCATCGGAGAGCACAATGGCTTTCTTGAGACGGTTTTCCATTTCGCGAATGTTGCCGGGCCAGTTGTGCTTGCGAATGCCAACCGCAGCATTGGGAGAGAAGCCTTTCACCTTGGTGTCGAACTCCTTGGCATATCGACTGAGCAGGTAGCGAGCGATGACCAGTACGTCATCGCCGCGATCTCGAAGTGGGGGCAGCTTCAGATTCACAACGTTGAGCCGGTAGTAGAGATCCTCGCGAAACCTGCCCTCCTTGATCTCGGCTTCGAGGTCACGGTGGGTTGCAGCCAGGATACGGATGTCCACCTTCTCTGGCTTGGTATCTCCCACGCGTACAACCACTTTTTCTTGAATGGCGCGCAAGAGTTTTACCTGCAGGGGCATGGGCATTTCGCCAATCTCGTCCAAAAAGAGCGTGCCTTCGTGGGCCGCTTGAAACTTGCCGAGCTTGTTCGAGGACGCGCCTGTGAAAGCGCCGCGGACATGTCCGAATAATTCTGATTCGAGGAGGTTCTCCGGGATGGCGCCGCTGTTAATGACCACAAAGGGCTTGTTGGCTCGTGGCGAGCGTCTGTGGAGCTCGGCTGCGATGAGCTCCTTGCCAGTACCTGTCTCGCCGGTGATCAGAACCGAGATGTCAGTGCCTGCGACCTTCTCCACCTTGCGAAAGACATCGGTCATCGCCTTGCTAGTGCCAATGATTTCGCCAAAGCGAATGCTCTCAAGCCGCTCGCTAAGGACTTTCTTGTCTACTTTGAGCGTGTTGAGCAGAAGCGCATTGCTGATGATGAGCGATGCTTGCGCCGAGAAGACGGTGAGTGCCCGCATCGTGTCATCTGCAAAGAGAGAGGCAATGGAGTCGTTCCCAACGTAGATAATGCCCAGCAGTTTGCCTCGCTCAAGAAGCGGGACGCAGATTACCGACGTGAGCTTCAGCTGCATCACTGACTTAGCGCCTGCGAATGCGTCATCGTTCATCGCATCAGAAATCATCAGCGGCTTTTTGCCCTTTACGACCTTCGCGATGATGGAGTCTGAGAGCTGCGATACCGCGTCGGCGATGTTCTCTTGCTTGAGATTTCTTGCGACTTTGATGTTGAGCGTCTCGCCCTCCGTGAGAATCAGAAAGCCTTTGTCGGCACCCGTGATCTCAATGACCGCGTCCATGAGTTCTTCTAGTAGATCTCCGAGGTCGTGTTTCTGCATGAGACGCGCAGAGAAGTCATAGATTTTCTCATAGGAGTCGATGTCGGCGACGGTGGCCGCAGCCTCACTCTCGATGGGCGCCTGTTCGTCAACAAGCGAGAAGCGCATCTCAATGGGGCCAACCTTGAGTTTGTCCTCATGAGTGAGCTTGTGCTTCTTGCGTTTTTTGCCGTTCACCGTGACCTCGTTTTTTCGAGAGACCGTGGCGATGGTGTAGACCTGCCCATCAAAGTGGATGTGCGCGAAGCTCTCGGCAATGAGCGGATCGGGTAGCACCAAGTCGCAGTCAGGAGACGAGCCCAAGGACGTGAGCTTCTTGTAGAGGTGATAGACAAGCGGGCTTTTGCCCGGTATTTCGACTCGTAGTGACGGCATAGCTTAGAACTCCCAAATCGCCGACATGCCTCCAGCGTCGTCCGTGAGTAGTGGAACAAGCTGCATGGATGTCGTTGGTTTGTCGTAGATGTCTTCGAGAATTTTTATGAGGGATGGGTCTACTTCGCGGGTTACGGCATGCTCGTAGTTGGAAAGTGAATCGACGATGCCCCACGCCACAAGGCCCAGAAAGACCGCGCCTGAGCCGATCTGGATGACCTGGAGGGTGTTTACGGTCGAAACCTCTTCTCGGGGCACCTTGCCTCCGAGTCCATACTTAACGACTTGGTAACTCCAAAGCCCTACAGAGGCCCCGCCAGTGACCGCTTGTGCCGCAAAGAACGCGATTCCCTTGTTGGTCTGCCCGTTCTGAAACTGGCCCAGACCAAAGGGCAAGAGGTTTACGTAGTATCTGCGCTTCTCGAGCACTACCGAGTTTTGAATGGCTTTGTTTAGCGCCTGCTGCTTGCGCGTGAGGCGGGCACTCTCCGCTGCAGCCTTGGCTTTCTCTTCGAGCTTCGTTCTCTTGTCTTCGAAAAACTCAATGGCTTCCGTCGAAAAGAGGTTCTTGGTGAGCCGCAGCTTTGCGTTTAGGAAGAGCGCCTCCTCAAACTCGCGTTCGGCGCTCTCAAGCTGTTCGGTCTCGAAGTAACAAACGCCGAGCAAGAGGTGGGCCTCTGCGATGATCGATGCTTTGGCCAGGCGACTGGTTGGGTAGAGCAGGGCGCTAAACCGCCCAACGGCGGCTTCGTAGTCTCCGGAACGGAAGCTCTCTTCGGCGAGTTCAAGTTCCTCGGCAGGTGTGGCGTGGGCAGCTTGGGCTGAGAAGACGGCCAGCGCCATCAGTATGCACAGGGTACCCGCAAGTGGTGCTTCCCACCGAAATCCGCCTAGAAGCGACATGAGACCTCCTTGGAGCTCTTTGCGGGCACGCGGACTTCATGAACGTCGACTTCGTCTTGTGAGAAGAACTCAATTTTGACCACTTCGGCGTCGAGTAGTCCCCGCATGGGAATGGTGGTTGGGCGGCCCAGCCTTGCGGCCTTGCCATCAACTCGCACCGTAATTCCGGGCTCAGAACACTTCGGAGTAACTTGACCTGGTAGCGGCAATAAGTTGATCTTGAGCGGGCCTCCTTTCGAGTCAGCGGCAATCGTCCGCCTCATGGCTTGACAGCAGCTTGTGTTGCGAATGGAGATGGCTTGCTCACCGGGCCCCAGTTCGATGCGCGCATTGCCAGATTGGCTGAGAACCCATGGGCCGTTTCCAATCTGGTACTCCGAGTTTTTTGGAAAAATGCGAAGGTCGAAGGTGCGCTTGGCAGCAGGCACAATGGCGACCCCCGAATCGGCGCGCTTGTGGCGAATCACTGCAGGGCGCGCATCGGTCACGAAACGCGGGACAGGCCCCGCATCCGCAGACTCGGGTCGCACGAGGGGCGGGGCATCAAAGGCGATTGGCTGCGCATCTGGTGGCACATCTGGTGGCACAAGCGCCGCCGCAATGGCGTCTGAAGCGCCCGCATCGGCTGGCACACTTGGACGGCTGGCGAATTGCTTCTTTGCCACAATCGCCAAGCCCGCGAGGGCAAGTGCAGCCACAAGCGCCATGCCAATCCGTAGATTGCGCTGCCTGCTTCCCATTTGGCTCAGCTGCGCCAGAACCTCCTCGTTGCTCTCATCGATGTTGAGTACGCGATTGTAGAGTTCCAGCGCAGCATTGCGATCCTTGGGCAGAATTCGTCGGGCCCGCTCTGTGAGGTGGTCGATAAGGCGCTTCTCAAGGGCCATCTGGTACGCGGCCGGGGCATCAAAGAAACGCTCAAGTTCTTCACGACCGTTTTGCAGACCACTGCCTTCGAGATAGGTCTCGAGGTCCTGCTGCATGAGCGAGATGTCCGCATAGCGATCCTCCGGGCTCTTCTGCAGTGCGGTTCGAATGATGTGCCCAAGCTCTTTGCCGACACGGGGATTTTTGCGGGCTGGATCGGGGTATTCGCAGTCGGCGATGCGCTTGAGGATCTCATGCGGGTTTTTGCCGTGAAATGGCAGGTCGCCGGTTACCAGCTGGTACAGAACAATTCCTAGTGCAAACACGTCGGTGCGAAAATCGAGCATGCCCCCGACCACATGCTCTGGTGCCATATAGGCCGGTGACCCCAGCAGTTGCCCGGTTACGGTCATTCGCTGCAGGTCGATCATTTGCGCGATTCCAAAGTCGGTGAGTTTCACGACGCCGTCGTTGCGAATCATGATGTTTTCCGGCTTCACATCGCGGTGAAGAACACCCAAACCATGAGCGTGCCCCAAAGCTCCACAAACCTGGGTGACGATGAGCGCGCCGAGTTCGGGAAAGAGCAATGGGTGCTCGCTGATAAACTCTTTTAGGGTGCAACCATCGATAAACTCTGTGACGATGAAGGTCTCGCTAGAGTCGAGGCCGGAGAAGTCGTGGATCTCAAGGATGTTCTCGTGCTTGAGTTTTGCGACCGCATGAGCCTCGCGACCAAAGCGCTCACGGGCCTCCCGGTGCTCGGCGAGATGGTTGTGCAAGACTTTGATCGCCACCTCGCGGTTCAGGCTTGTGTCGTGACCTCGGTAGACCACAGCCATGCCGCCCTGACCGACCTTCTCGATCAGCTGGTACTTGCCTAGCTTTTGCCCAGCTTCTACGCTCACACAACCTCTTGCGAGATCTGACACCAATGTCAGGCCACTACTCGAATCCCATCTATTTTAGGCATCTTGAGCAGCTAGGAGCAACTCAGGCTATGACATCTGCGTCGGTATGCCCTACGCTCTGGGGGTGCGCGGCGCCGCGAGCATTATGGGACTGGTCTGCCTCGTGGCAGGAGCGCACTTCGCACATGCTGGAGTTGCGGATTGGGAGCTTAGCGAGGTGCATCTGAGCAGCGATGGCGATGCAAACTTGCGCTATGTCGAGCTTGCCAATGAAGCGGGCGGTTGCCTTTTTCCCACAAGCACCCTGGACCTCTACGACGCGGCGGGAGTTCTGCTCGACACGCAGAGCCTCAGTGTCATCACGGTGTGTCATGGCGCGCCAACCTATCTGCTTCTCGCAACGCAACAAGCCGCGAGTTACTTCGGCGTTGACCGAGATGGCAACTTGAGCTCGCCACTACCCGCTGCTGGGCAACTGTGCTTCTCGTCGTCTCAGACAAACTATGATTGTTTTCGATGGGGCACGCTAACCGATCCGGTGCCCGACCTCTTCAATGCAACGGATACCAGCGCGATTGCCGCGTCTGCTGATGGCTTCTCGATGGTTCGCACGGACCGCACCCATGTGGTGGCAGCAGACTGGGAAGAGGCGCTTCCCACACCCAGACAACCCAACGATGGCACGGCTTGGATACCACCAGACGCGGGTATTGTGTACGACGCTGGGGTTCCGCCAGATGCCGGACCGCAGCCGGATGCGGCCCAACGCAGCGATGCCGGTCCCAGACCGGATGCACGGATTGGCGTGCGGGAACCAGACTATCTCGATCTCGACACGACGGGCGGCGCTAGCTGTGGATGTCAAACACAGAACCGGAACCGCTGGTGGAGTCTACTCTTTGGGCTCTTGCTTCTGCCGCTTCGAAGACGTCGCTAGAGCCGACCCGCCTGCTTGAGCTGCACGAAGAACGGCACCGCCTCGCTGAGTAGGTCGAGCGTGTCATCAAGCTGTCGACCAATGCCCTCCGTCACCGCAATCGCAATGTTGACCATGGTGAAGACGGCATTCACCCGCACCCGATGACGCTGCATAATGCCCATCATGTCGAAGACGACTTCCGAGACCGCAACTTCACCGAGTTGCTTGCCATCGTAGCGTGCGACAAATTCCGATATCTCCCTCTCGAACGCCTCGTAGTCGGGCACATGCGCATCCGGTGAGAACGCCACCATTTGCCGAGCCATGGTCTTTCCATCGCCACTTGCCCACGCTCCAAAGAACTCGGCAAAGACTCTTCGGTATTCGTCGGTGAGCTCTGCGGTGAGCCCCAAGTCGAGCAGGGCCACCTTGTTGTCGGGGGTAATGAGAATGTTGCCCGGATGCAAGTCGGCATGCACAAAGCCGTCGTCAAAGATCATCTTTAGCAGCGTGTGAAACCCAATCTTCGCGAGCTTGGTGGGATTTGCGTCAGTTTCGGCAAAGCGCATGACCTTGATGCCTTCAATGAAGGTCATGGTGAGCACCTTCTCGCTGCACAGATGCGGAATCAACGCGGGAAGCACGATGTCGCTTGAGTTGGCGAAGTGCTCTTGAAACCGTACGTTGTTTTGCGCTTCGAGACTCAGGTCGATTTGCTGCTCGATCGCTGAGGAAAACTCGCAGGCGCTGGCATAGGGCGCGTAGATGCGCATGGGGGGAATCACTTCGAGGAGTCGTGCGGCCCCTCGCATGATCGACAAGTCAAAGTGCGTCTTGCGTTCGAGGTTGGGGCGGCGAATCTTGACGGCGACCCGCGTTCCATCTTGGAGGTAGGCGGAATGCACCTGGGCAACCGACGCGCTTGCAATGGGAGTCGCTTCAAAGCTCTTGAAGAGTTTGTCGGGGCCTTTGCCAAACTCGCTTCGCAGCGTTGCTTCCACATGTCGGTACGCGAACTGGCCAACGTCATCTTGGAGCCTCTCGAGGGACTTGACGATGTGGACGGGAAAGATATCCGGACGGCTGCTCATGATCTGGCCGACCTTCACGTAGGTCGCACCCAGATCGCGGAGAAGGCACCGCAGGCGTTCTGCCATCCAATGCTGGCGTGTGGCCTTTGAGCGGAGGGTGAGCAGCATGCCCATCCAGCCAACAAACCAGATGAGCACGTGAAAAAGGAACGTGAGGCCGATGCTCAGGCCTCGCGCCACAAGGCGGAACAGACGTATCACTGGGTACTTGGGAGAGAAAACTTTCGACAGAGTGGCAGTCAGTGTTGACAGCCGCACGCTAAGCCACTAAATGACTACCTCCCAAGCAGGTGTGTAGCTCAGTGGGAGAGCACTACCTTGACACGGTAGGGGTCGGCAGTTCAATCCTGCCCACACCTACGAATAAATCCGGCCGCTTAGAGATCTCTCCGAGCGGCCGGTTTCGTTTTGAGGCCCTCGAAGGCCCCGGAAGGCTCGTTCTTCCACCTTGCATCACAAGAGCAACAGACCTCTTTGCCTTGGCATCCACGCCTAGGCGTCGCAGACAATTCACGCAGCAGCTTCGCTGCGCGGCGGGCCGCTCGACCGAATCGAGGCTTGGTGCAGACTTGTGCGATCGCTTGGGACCCTATGACGCGAGGTCCTTTGATCGGCACATGTCGATTTCGCATCTGGGAGTAGCCCGGCATGGCAAAACCGTGCGAGGCTAGCGCCGAAATACGGAGCAGCTTGTGCTGTGCCGACCTTGCGACACTACTTAGATGTCTACCTACTAGCTGGAGAACGATCATTCGAAAAGGACCAAGAAGAGGCGATCGCCGCCGACCCCGCGAACTCTACCGTGTGAATCATCGCATTCGCGTACCTGAAGTTCGTGTTGTTTTGGAAGACGGCGAGCAGCTCGGCATTATGTCGCGCGACGACGCATTGGCTGCAGCACGCGAGAAGGGACTCGACCTTGTGGAGATTACCGCTCGGGCAAAGCCTCCAGTGTGCCGAATCATGGACTACGGACGGTTTAAGTACGAGCAGTCCAAGAAAGCCAAGGCTGCCAAGAAGCATGCGTCCACGGTTGAGCTTAAGGAAATTAAGTTTCGACCCAAGACGGATGAACACGATCTGGCGTTCAAGATTAAGCACGTCACAAGGTTTCTCGAAGAGGGAAACAAGTGTCGGCTTGTTGTGATCTTTCGCGGCCGTGAAGTGGTGCACCCCAAGACGGGGCTCGCTGTTCTGGATCGCGTGAAAGAAGCCACCAAGGAGATTTCTCAGGTGGAAGTTCGGCCCAATCTTGAGGGTAAGCGAATGGTCATGATTATCGGACCAAAGGCCGGCATCCAGAAGCGCACCAAGGGTGGTTCGGAACCGAAGCGAACTGGCAAGAAAGGCAAGAACAAAGCCGCTGCTGCGGAGGATTCGGCAGCAAAGGCTGCCGAGGAGGCAGCCTTCTTGGCTGCGCAGGAAGCTGAGTTTAAGGATGATGAAGCTCAAGGGGACTCCTCCGAGGCCAAATCACTGGATTCCGCCTCGGATTCCGCCTCTGAAGTCGCTGTTGAAGCTGCTCCGGCTTCCGAGCCGGTGCCCGCCGAGTCGTAAGCGCTCTTTCAATGCACCAAGACCTGCCTCCTTAGTGGATGCGGGTCTTGTTGCGTCTGGGAGCACGTGCCATTGAGGTGCTGCGATGACAAGGACATCGAGATGCAGCTCACCTGTTTGTTGCGATCAACGCAAAAACGCCCAAAAGCCTGCACCTATTGCCTCAATAGGTCTTGCAATTTCACCTGGCGTGGGCACAATCACCCGCCTCATGCCCAAGATGAAAACGAAATCAGCCGCTAAGAAGCGCTTTAGCAAAACCGGCAGCGGAAAGATCAAGCGCGGCTCCAAAGGCCGTCGCCACATTCTTACCAAGCGCACTCGCAAGAGCAAGCGCCAGCTGCGTGGAAGCCGATTGGTGCACTCGTCTGACGAGGACAACATCAAGCTTCTCATTCCCTACGCCTAAGCTCTGCTTACCAACAAATTTTATTCCCCAACCTAGGAGTACAAGATGCCACGCGCTAAAAGAGGCCCAAAGGCCCGCCGTCGACGAAATCAAATCCTAAAAGCCGCTAGCGGCTTCATCGGCAAACGAAGCCGAGCACATTCCATCGCAGCCGAAGCTGTGCACCACTCTTGGCAGCACGCTTACAAAGGCCGCAAGCAGAAGAAGCGCGACTTCCGTCGCCTTTGGATCTCTCGCATCAACGCTGCGACTCGCAATCTTGGGCAGAGCTACTCGCAGGTGATGGGCGGCCTTAGCCGCAACAACATCCAACTCAACCGCAAGATGCTCTCAGAAATCGCCATCAGCGACCCAGCAGCATTTCGCACCATCGTTAGCGCAGCTTCCGAAAACGCAAACTAGCGTTTCGCTCGCTAACCCGGCGCCTTTTGCGCAGAGCCGAAGTCTTGGGACTGGGGCTCTCGCGCTAGGCGCCTTTTTTTGTATTAGGACAATCTATGGCGACAGAAGAGCTCATCAGCAAACTCACTTCACTGAACGAGGAATTTGCCAATGCCTTGATTCAGCTTTCAAGCGAACAAGAAATTCGCGAGGTGCAAGCCAAATATCTCGGCAAGAAGGGCATGGTTTCGGCACTCATGCGCGAGATGGGAAAGCTGCCTCCTGAGGACAAGCGAACCGTTGGCGCTGCTTTCAACAAGGTAAAGTCGAGCATCGCTGGGGCCGTTGAAGGACGACTCGGCGAACTTGCAGCGGCCGCCGAGAAGGCTGACCTTGAGCGAACGGTGGATGTCTCTCTTCCAGGACGTGTGCGGGCATCAGGTCATACGCATATCGTTACGCAAGTTCGCGATGAGTCGGTTGCCATCTTTGGGGAGCTCGGCTTTGAAGTCGCCGAAGGCCCACAGATCGAAAACGACTTTCACAACTTCGAGGCTCTGGGGTTTGCGAAGGACCATCCAGCCCGAGATGAGCAAGACACCTTCTTTGTCGATGATGGCAAACTGCTTTTGCGCACGCACACAAGCCCCGTGCAGATTCGGACCATGCTCAGTGAGGCGCCACCCATTAAGATTGTGGCGCCAGGTGCCGTCTATCGTCGCGATGACGATCCAACGCATAGCCCCATGTTTGGTCAAATTGAAGGCCTCTTGATTGATGAGAATGTTCGCTTCTCAGATTTGAAAGGTGTGCTTCTGCACTTTGTGAAGCGCTACTTTGGCGAGGACCTTGAGATTCGCTTTCGACCCAGTTTCTTTCCATTCGTTGAGCCTGGTGCAGAAGTCGATATGCAGTGCTCGTTTTGCATTGATACCGACTCGAGCAGGTGCCGGGTTTGCAAAGGCACAACATGGGTCGAAATCGGCGGCGCTGGCATGGTGGATCCCGTCGTTCTCGAGCACGTCAACATCGACACCGAGAAATACACTGGCTTTGCCTTTGGTATGGGGCTTGAGCGGATGGCCATGTTGCGGCACGGTGTAAACGATATTAAGAACTTTTATGAAGGCGATATGCGCTTTCTTACCCAGTTTTAGTAGGGAGATTCGCGATGCTTGCTTCTTGGTCTTGGCTTAATGAGCTAGTGGAATTTGACCGTGAGATTTCTGCGGAGGAGGGAGCTGCGGCTCTCACCGGCGCAGGTCTTGAGGTCGAAGAGTTCCGCCGTGTTGGAACGGATTTTACCGGTGTTGTGATCGCCGAGGTGGTTTCGAAAGAGAAACACCCAAACGCCGACAAACTCACCATTGTGAACGTCATCGACTCCGTTGGTGGGGAACCAACCGTTGTGATTTGCGGTGCTCCCAACGTTCCGGAACCCGGCGGGCGCGTTCTCTGGGCCAAACCCGGAGCGGTGCTTCCTGGGGGCTTTCAGCTTGGTGAGAAAAAACTCAAGGGTATTCTCTCTGCAGGCATGCTCTGCGCCGAAGATGAACTCGGACTCGGTGACGATCACGATGGCATCGTTGTCCTCGGTGATGAAGGCAAGCAGCTCGAACTCGGTGCCCCAGCAGCAGAGGCACTTGGCTTGGCCGACGTTGTCTTCGACTTGTGCATTCCCGCGAATCGGGCCGATGCTCTCGGCCACGTTGGCATCGCTCGCGAGCTTGCTGCTCTGTTGGGTGGCCGCGCCAAGTTGCCCGACGCAGACCTAAGCTCGGTCCTCGATCGTCGTGAAACATGTGCAGACTTGGTGAGCATTTCAATTGAGGACAAAGACGCCTGCCCGCGTTACCTCGCTCGCGTCATTAAGGGACTGTCTGTGGGGCCATCACCCATGTGGATGCAACAACGTCTTCGCAACGTTGGTGTTCGCCCCATCAGCAACTTGGTAGACGTCACCAACTACGTGATGTTTGAACTTGGCCAGCCGATGCACGCCTTTGACTACGACAAGATCGAAGGTCAGCGCATCGTGGTTCGCAAAGCTGTCGATGGCGAGAAGATGACAACACTCGACGATACTGAGCGCTCACTGCTCGGTTCGGACTTGCTAATCTGCGATGCGAAGGCGCCGGTAGCCATCGCAGGAGTGATGGGTGGGCAAACGAGCGAAGTCTCTGACAGTACAACTTCCGTTCTTCTCGAGAGCGCAAGCTTTGATGCGATGACTGTGCGTCGCGCCGCCAAGCGTCTGGGCCTGCACTCTGACGCCTCCCACCGCTTTGAGCGGGCTGTGGATCCAAACGGTACCGACTTGGCATCTCGCCGCGCAGCGCTTCTGCTCGCTAGGCATGGCAATGGCAAGGTCGTCGATGGCTCTGTCGATGAGTACCCAAAAGAGGTTGCGCCAATGACTGTCACGATGCGGCGTTCCCGCTGCGCGGCTCTAAGTGGCATTGATGTTGGACGAGACGTGATGGTGGAAACCCTTGAGCGTCAGGGGCTAACCGTGAAGGCGGGCGAGGGCGACATCATCGAAGCAACAGTGCCTACCTCCCGTGCTGACATCACTCGCGAAGTGGATCTCATTGAAGAGGTCGTTCGTATCTACGGCTTCGCACGAGTGCCTGCAACATTGCCAGCAACCACCGTGCGTCCGAAGCGCCGCAGTGATCGACGGCGAGTTCTGGCCCAGGCCGCAATGATTCAAAGTGGATACTGCGAAAGCCTCACCTATGGCTTCACATCTCCGCAAAAGGTGGCAGCGCTTGGGTATGCCAGTGACGCGCCTGAGGCAAATCCCATCAAGATCGACAATCCCATGACGGTGGAGCAGTCGGTGATGCGCACAAGCCTTTGGCCAAATCTGCTCACCTCTGTCGCACACAATGGGAAACACGATGTGCACAATGTCCGACTCTTCGAACTCGGCAGTGTCTTCCTGCGCAAGCCAAATGGATCGATCGCAGAACCGATGCACCTGTGTTCCGTTCTGGCAGGACGACGAGATGGATGGCTTCGGCCTGGGGCTGATGTGGACTTCTTTGATGCCAAGGGCGCGGTCATCACCGTTCTTGAGAGCCTCTTTGGCAGCGCTGATGGCTTCTCATTCCGGCCAAATCCCCGTTCGCCCGTGCTTCATCCAGGGATTTCTGCTGGGATTTTCGACTCTTCAGGCAAGGAGATCGGATGCGTGGGAGAGATTCATCCCAAGGTTCGTGAGGCCTTTGACATCGACACTCCTGTCTTTGGGGTGGAGCTTGATGTGGATGCTCTTGAGGTTCCTGAAGATGCCCAGATGATGGAGATACCTCGGTATCCAGCTGTGTCGAGAGATATCAGCATGCTGGTTGGTGATGAGATTCCTGCATCGCAAATGCTCGAAATAATTGAGAGTTGCCAGGAGCCTTTGGTTGCAGGCATCCAAGTCCTTGAGGACTATCGAGACCCCGCACATGTGCCTCTTGGAAAGAAGGGCATGCTCTGGTCCGTGACCTATCGCTCTTTGGAACGCACACTTACAGACGCGGAAGTTGACAAGGTGCACAAGCACATTGAGGATAGGCTTCTTGGAGATCTGCAGGCAACCCGCCGTTAGGCTTTCCTACACCTCGGTAACGTGTGGTAATGTCTAGGCCTTAACTCTTAGGAGAGGATTGCAAGATGGTGAAAATGACCAAGGCCGACATCATCGAGGTTGTCTACGAGAAGGTAGGCGGTTTTTCGAAGAAGGAAGCGGCTGAGATCGTGGAGACAGTCTTTGACTCGATTAAGGAGACCCTCGAGCGGGGTGCCAAGATCAAAATCTCAGGCTTCGGCAATTTCGTGGTGCGGGACAAGAAGGCACGTATTGGGCGCAATCCCCAGACCGGTGAAGAGATTACGATTTCTGCCCGCCGAGTTCTGAGCTTTAAGCCCAGTCAAGTGCTCAAGAATGCTCTCAACGGCGGCGACCCGCTTCCGTAAGTAGCCTCGAGTTCTCGATGAGAGCTCCAAGTACCTTGCAACCGGCCTACTCCCAAGATCCGCGTATTCCCGACAAGCAGTATTTTCGAATCGGGGAAGTATCTGAGATCGTGGGAGTGGAATCCTACGTACTGCGGTTTTGGGAGACAGAGTTTGCAGAACTCGCACCTGCAAAGTCAAAGTCGAACCAACGCATTTACTCC
Source organism: Kofleriaceae bacterium (assembly GCA_024762925.1). Taxonomy (GTDB): domain Bacteria; phylum Myxococcota_A; class Polyangia; order Haliangiales; family Haliangiaceae; genus NORP324. The sequence continues at coordinate 48,068 of JANTGM010000034.1, forward strand.
CAAGAGGATGTTGCGCTTGTGCTTCGCATACGTGATCTGCTGTATGAGGAGTGCTTCACAATCGATGGTGCAAGACGACAGCTTGCGATGGGCGCACAGCCACAACACACTGTGCCTGCCCGAACTTCCGCAGTGCTTGAGCAGGTTCGAAAGGACGTGCTCGACCTCTTGCAGCTCGCCAAGGAATGAAGTAGTACACACTTCTCCGGGGCGTAGCGCAGCTTGGTAGCGCACTTGACTGGGGGTCAAGGAGTCGCAGGTTCAAATCCTGTCGCCCCGACTAGATGAGGCGACCTTTGTTTTGCGAAGGTCGCCTTTTCTTTTTGTAGCACCCGGGTTTATTGGGCAAGAACATCATGGAAGCACCTCTAATCATTGTCACCAACGATGACGGCATCGACTCTCCCTACCTGAGTCTGCTCTCTGCGCGTCTGCAAGAAACCTTGGGCGCCGAGGTCTTGGTTGTTGCCCCCGAGCGCCAGCGCTCGGCGATGTCACACGCGATCACGCTGCACAAGCCACTGCGCATTCATGAGCAGCGGCCGGGGTTCTACTCACTCAGTGGCTCCCCTGTGGACTGCGTCTACGTTGCTTGTTTGCACATTGCCAAGCGATCGCCGTCGTTGGTGATTTCTGGGCCCAATGATGGGTTCAACTTGGGGACGGATGTCTTCTACTCGGGCACTGTCGGAGCCGCGATCGAGGGTGGGCTACGTGGCATCCCCTCCATTGCTGTGAGCGTAGATCGCAAGAGCGCAGGTGTTGTTCCGTCCGCCGCCCGGCTCGTGACGAGCTTGTCCAAGCGCATGCTGGACTCACCACTTCCAAACGGCACCGTGCTCAACGTGAATGTCCCGATGGGGGCGACCGAGGCGGAGTGGACGAGTATTGGCCGTCGCTACTATGACGACGATGTCCATGAGCGCACCGACCCGAGGGGAGGCAAGTACATCTGGATTGGTGGAGGAATCGCGGGCATTGCGGAGGTTCCTGGCACGGATTGCTTCGCTGTGGTTCGGGAACACAAAGCCAGCATCACCCCGCTGCAATTGGATCCAACCCGACATGAATTGGTGGCTTCAGAGCGTCCTGATTGGGATCTCAATGACTTCGCCAAGGAGAGATCATGAAACTCGAACAGCTCAAGGAACTCATTCGTGACGTTTCCGACTTTCCCAAGCCTGGCATTCTCTTTAAGGACATAACGCCGCTCCTCGCCCACGCACGGGGCATGCACGCCTGCACAGAGGCGCTCGCGACAATTGTCCACAAGGCGAATGCTGAGGAACTGGTCGGGATCGAATCTCGAGGTTTCATCTTTGCTGCAGCAATTGCTGCCGTCGAGCAAATGCCACTGCAACTTGTCCGCAAGCCCGGTAAGCTGCCGTACGCAAAGGTTGGTGTCGACTACGACCTCGAATATGGGACCGATCGAGTCGAACTTCACAGCGATGCAATTGTCGCTGGTCGGCGCTACGCCATCATTGATGATTTGCTTGCGACTGGCGGAACGGCTGCAGCAACGGCAAAGCTCGTTGAGAGCCAGGGCGGGGTGGTTGCCTGTGCTGCCTTTGTGATTGAGCTCTCAGAACTTCCTGGTCGGGCAAGGTTGGAGAATCACAACGTGCACGCACTCATCTCGTACTGAAGTAGCGACCCTCAGCTTCGCCAGCATCATCAAGTGGGGCGAGGCAGCGGCTCTCCAGCTGAGCAACGCTAGTGGCCTTGGAAACACAGCGAACCACAGCTTCCGGGTTTGCGCGACAGTCCACCATCACCATGTGCACATTTGCCTCCGTGAAGTCCGCATGGAGGTTTGGGGCTAGGCCCTCGTCAAACGCCGCCTGTTTGTAGAGGATTGCGGCCTTCTCTGCCGCTGGCTCACAACTCGCCACCTGGCCGCCGTCTCCGTGGGGCAGCGGCCGTGCTGGCGCTTTGCTCTGACCGCAGGAGGCCACGATGAGCGCCGTGAGAATGCCAAAGTTGCGCATGGCATGATGATACGCGCAGATGCGTCTGGCATCGAAGGCGCCTCTGCGCAAAAGCCGCTATCGTCCCCACCATCATGCGTTTGCCAACAACTCTGCTTCTCTCCACCTCTGTTCTGGCCGGCTTTGCCGTTGGTTGTGGTGGTTCAAAGAAACCCGCCAGCGAGAACACCGATCCTGTGATTGTTCCGCCAGCCACAGATGCCCAGGCATCAGAGACTCCAGAGGAGAAGTTCACACGCCAGAAGGCAGATGCTGTTGGCAAGATGTGTGAACGGATTGTCGATTGCTCTGTGGAAGATGCCAAAAACTCGCTATCACCAGAAGAACTCACCAAACTCGATCTTGAGAATACGTCAAAGCAGGCGTTGACTGAGTGCAACGAGGCATATGGGGCCGGTCCAATGTCACCTCGCCAAGTTGTAGATTTACGTGAGTGTCTCTCGCAGCCCACTCAATGCCCTGACTTCATGGCATGTCTGTCAAAACTTTCACCAGGTTCAAAGACAGCAACACCTTAGGGTTGCTGCTAGGCTAGGTGGGTGATTGAGAGGGGTGGGTAGATGACAATCCTGGTAGCAGACGATGAAGAGCTTGTTCGCACAGTGGTTGTGCGGTTGCTCCAATTCCTTGGACATGATGTTGTCGAGGTGGACACCGGTGAAGCGGCTCTAGTCACGCTCAAGGAACGCAGTGATATTGAGCTCGCGTTGCTGGATGAGCAGATGCCCGGGCTGCGTGGGTCCGAGGTGCTTTCGCAGATGCGTGCCTTTCTTCCGACTATGCCGGTGCTACTGAGTAGCGGCAATGTTGGAGTCGAGGCGAACGACTCTCGGGCACTCATGCTCAGCAAACCCTACCGTCTCGATACCCTTGAATCCGCCCTGGCCAAAGTCACCGAGCTTGGCTAAAGGCTCGCTTCTTGGTGAGACTACCGGCGGGCTCCAAATGGGCTCTCGCAGTGTTGGCCAGAATCTAAGAAGAACACTGAGGTTCGGCATTGGGTACACCGGGCGCCAGCGTTGGTGGTTCGGGTGCGGTTCTTCGAGCTGCTAGGCGCTTGAATTGTTGCGAGTTGCCCGGTTCTGCACGCCTCTCCCCGGTAGCAGCCCTCCGAAGCTCTAGCGGACCGACGCCGATTGGCGTATAACGGCCGCAACGATTGGTCCCATAGCTCAGCTGGATAGAGCGGCGCTTTCCTAAAGCGTAGGCCGAATGTTCGAATCATTCTGGGATCACCAAGCGAAGCCTCGCTAGCTAGCTAATTTCTGGTGTGGAACACCAGACCACAGCGCCGAAGGCGCGAAACACCACGCTTGCTCGCAAGCGTTAGCTAGTTTTTGTCCCTAG
>JANTGM010000035.1 GCA_024762925.1 Kofleriaceae bacterium
CGATTCGCGAGCAACCGTCGCCTACAGCTCCGAGCCACTGACGCCACCACCAGACGATTCGCGAGCAACCGTCGCCTACAGCTCCCCGCCACTGACGCCACCACCAGACGATTCGCGAGCAACCGTCGCCTACAGCTCCGAGCCACTGACGCCACCACCAGACGATTCGCGAGCAACTGCCTCGTACGGATCGCCTCCAACGTCGCCGCCCTCCCCACCACCCGCTACCCCTGATCTCGCGGCGCACTCAGGGGCAATCTCTCTCGACGCACCGAGTTCCGCAATTCCGCAAGCGGTTGCCGATGCGCCGGCCACAGTTCCCGTTCACGTGCCACCGGATGCTGTGATTGAACTTGAGAAACCCCTCTCAAGCTCGAAAAAGCACCGCCATGAGAGGGACCCGATTCCCACGCCAATCGCAATTCCGGTTGTCACTGGCGATGAGCTTGGCGACCCTGTTGTCACCTTCAGTTCGAGTACAAGCGCGGCCCCAACCGAAATCCCTCCAGATACGTCGGGTGAGCATTCTGCGACGTACTCAATTCAGCGGCCGCACAGGCGCCGTCGGTCCAGCACACAATCACGGACAGCTTTAGGTCATCCCCGCAGGCCACACACGCCCGAGCGACCAAAATCCGAGCCAAGCGGCAAAGCTGCGAACCCTCAACCCGGCACTCGCCGGTCTTCTGTCGTGGTTTCGCGACCTGCTGTCATCATTGGAGCACCCGCCCGATCGGTGGGTCGTGACACAGGTCGCCGCTCCAACCGCCGCACACCTCCGAACCGACGCAGTCGCAACAAGGACCTCTTTGGCAACGATACGATCTCCGAGAAAAGCCTCGACGAGGTCATCATGGCCTACCTCTCCGAAGACAACGGCGACGAATAAGACGGCAGCGGCAGCGATTGTTGACTACGAATTGTTCTTACGGACCAAGAGCAACGTGTGGGCCCGTAATCAGCGCCGACGAATTGATTGGAAGAGCGCAGTTGCGAACAGCAATGCAAACGCTGCTAGCAAGAGTACGATGATGATGACATACCAGTAGGTGCCCGGCTCTTCAGTGGTATCGAGGAGGAACGCGCCTGTAGCCACCAGGGGTGGTGCGCTAACCAAGAGGCTCTGGGTTCGGAATCCCGGCTTCGCATTGCCCAGTAGAATGTCGTCACCATCCATGCCGAGCTCCGACCAAGTGCCGGTTCGAGTACTGCGAATTTCCGTAGCTTGAGCTGCAAAGAGCTTTGCCGCGCGAAGCTTGGCGGTGATATCCGCGGCCCCATGAGGAGCGGGAACGTCAAAGGTCCAGCTGGTGGTTGTGCTCGAGACCGGAGCAATCTCTCCAGGCAAGATCCCAGCAGATTGCAGCGCTAGTGACCAGCTTGCCTCGTCACGGTAGGGATCGGTTGAAACCGCCAAGATGCGAACTCGGTCGGTTGCGGTCTCGGTGATCTGAACGGCAGTAGTTGGTTGCAGGAGAAATCGGTCGCCACTCACATCGAGGACTTCGAGAGAGGTTGCATTGAGCGCCTTGCGAACTTCGCTTAGCGCAATCGGCCGCATTGCAACGGTGCCCTTGGCAACATGTGCCTTGAGTGCGTCATGGAAATCCATGTCTGCAAGCCGGGAGAGGCGCCCCTGATATACCTCGTTCGTCGCGTCCTTTGCGTTCCAGGCAGTTGTCGGGAGAAGTAACCAAAGCGCTCCATTGGTGCCAAGAGTGGGAACGAGCACCTGCCCCGAAGTAGAACGATTGGGTACAACGCGCAGTGCCTGTGTGCGATCGGGGTGGACCCGAATCTCGATAAACGTGTTCTCGAGATCTGAGTTCAGGGCACTGACACTATCGACAAGAGTCGGATTTCCGAGTTGGGAGAAGCGCAAGTCTCCCGCAAGTCGCACACCAATTGTTAGACAAATCCCGATGATAGCCATCGCCATAATCGGACGAATGCGCGTCTTCGGACGCGGTAGCTTAACCAGCTCCGGGTCAAGTTCGTTGAGGTTGGCCTCGTTGGGCGCGTCGGAAGATTCGTTTGCCATCGGGCCGGCTCAGATTAGCTCGCTTGTACGTCTGGCGCTACTCTCGAGCGAAGGTGTACCGTAACCAAATGGTGGGCCCCGCAGATGCGAGTGGACAGGGCTATGGCTCTGGGGACACATTCACAGGCACAGTCGCGGTCTACGAGACAATGGAATCGGCTCATCAAAGGGCGCGAGAAGCCATCCAAAAGCTGGGATATCGCCTTGCTGTAGAGTCCAGCGTTGATGCAATTGAGCGGCGTTGCCTGGGCGAAAACCCACCCGATTTGCTCATCGTCTCGCTCCCCGAAGGCCAAGATCTGGTGGATCGAGTGAAAACCGTTCCCCGACCGCCAATCATCATGGGCTCGCTTGCGGGACCACCAGCAACTGCTCGAGAGCGCTTTGCTGCCTTTGACGTCCCGCTCTATGCGGTGCGTCCTCATAGCGTCGAGACGCTGGGCCCACTGGTCCATGCAGCTGGCATGCTCGCCCGAGCCAACGACAAAATTCGGGCCCTGCGAAATGCCGAGAATCGGATGCGAGACCGCCTTCACCAAGCTGGCCACAGCGGCAACGTCACGGGGTTTCAGCACTTCGAGTACTTCAAGAAGCTCTTGGTGCTCGAACTCAAGCGCGCAAAACGATATGGCTACAGCATTGCGGTGTGCCTTCTAGCCCTCGACCCAATTGAAGGGGAAGCCAGCCACATCACAAGTACCGAAGTGCAGGACAAGCTCGCGCGCAAAGTTGCGGCTGCTGTCACCAAGAGCATTCGCGACATCGACATTCCCGTCGACTACGCAGATCAGCGCATGCTACTTTTTCTGCCCTACACCGATAGTCAAGGCGCCCAGGAAGTGGGCGATCGGGTGCTTCAAGTGGTTCGCTCCTCGGTGCACACAAAAGATCGCAACACGCAGGTGCGCATGACCGTTTCCATCGGCATCGCCGCTCTTGGTGAGGGACGCGAGCTCAGTTTCGCCCGACTCATTAAAGACGCAAACACCGCGCTCAAAGCCGCTCAACTCAAGGGTGGCAACCAGGTCGTTAGCCGTGACAGTTAGCGGCTCGACGCGCCTTGCCGCCGTTCTGGGAGACCCAGCGAGTCATAGCAAGTCGCCGGTCATGCACAACGCGGGCTTTGCGGAAGCCGGCGTTGATGCTGTGTACGTTGCACTGACCGTTCCTTCCGCCGAGTTGCAAACCACGGTCGCCGCGCTTCGTGCCGTTGGCTGCTTTGGTGCATCGGTGACTGTTCCACACAAGCTCGATGTTGTTGCTCTCTGTGACTCGCTCTCGCCACTCGCGCAGCAAATTGGTGCCGTCAATACGCTGGAGTTCCGAAGCAATGGAACCCTTGTTGGCCACAACACCGATGCACCAGGCTTTGTGCGGGCGTTTGAAGAAGCGAGCGGGACGGGCTTTGCTGGCAAGCGCGTTGTGCTCCTTGGCGGTGGTGGTGCGGCTCGCGCTGTAGACGCCGGAGTTCGGGACGCAGGAGCTACCTCGGTGCACGTTGTAGCGAGAACCCCGGCAAAGGTCTCGTGGGCAATCGCCGAGCCTTGGACACTGGAGACACTCGAAAAACTCTTAGACGAGTGCGACGTGCTTATCGACTGCACATCAACGGGTCTTAGCACCGAGGGTGAAGCGAATCTCCCGAGTCCGATTCCCGTGGCGAACCTCCCTTCCACGGCGATTGTGAGTTCACTTGTGTATCACCGCAAGACACAGCTCTTGGCCGACGCCGAAGAGGCCGGCCTACAAGTCGTTGACGGGGCTGGCATGCTCTTACACCAAGGAGCCATCGCATTCGAAATCTGGACCGGCCACAAGGCGCCTCTTGAAGCGATGCGATACGCCCTTGAGAACTGCTAGAAGCATCTGACGTGTGGCTTTGACGCCGACGAGTCTTTGGGCCGGGCTACGCCAAGAGCGAGCAGCCACTACACACCAGCAACCGAGCGGGCCGCGGTGATAACAATGCCAATAATTGCAGAGATCCAAGCGATGCTGGCGCTGCCAAGGGCTAGCACCAACGTGGTGCGTGCGATGCTGCGTTGGGGTTTTTCTGAAGACTTGACCCACAGCAAGAGAGCCAACGATCCCGCAAGCATCAGCCCCAGCGCGCTCCAGTGCTCCTTCACATCAAACCATCGAACAAGCTTTGCACCGCGAGTGATGCGCCGTTCTGCTACGGCCGCAATTGCATCACGCTCCGCTTCCGTAAATGGCTCTGGACTCTGCACGGTATTCGCCTTTCCGAGGCGAAAACGTCGACTTTCAAGATTGCGAGCGAAGGTGAGCCGAGCAGAGGCAGCCTGCGCCTCGGTCGCACGGCTAATCGCGCTCGGATTCTCCAAGTACTCCGCACGAACTCGAACCTTGTACGTTGGGTAGAGCGCCATGCCCAAGGCCATCGTCACGCCGTATGCGCAGGCGGCCCAAATCGCAAACCGCCGAACGCTGCCATGGTTTGGCACACCACGCGACCAACGACGAAGCCACACAACGAGATGCGTGGTGAGAGCTACACACAAAAGCGCCCCAGCGGCATGGCCAATGAGCAGCAGTGAACTGTAGTCCTCAAAGAGCACGCCCAACGATAGCCCACCTAAGCTCGAGCCCTCGACACCGACGACCTCAATCCTTGGCAAACGTCACCCGAAACGACGCAAGGGCTACCTGGTAGGCAGCCCTCGATCGCAAACGCTAGCTTGCGCGCTTACTCGACACCGCGTCGCAAGAAGGTCGGCACGTCGAGCTCGCTATCCACTTCGTTCTCCACAAAGACTGTGCGAAGCCCTGGGTGGACAGCGCCAAAGTCGCGACGAACCGGCTCACTCGGCGCCTTGGTCACAGCCACGTTTACTGCGCCGTGCGATGCCACCGAAGGCCCTGAGCCTTGCGCCATGGTTACGCCAGGAGCGGCTTGCGCTGCAGTGTCGTTCATCAAATCGGCGAGTGCGCGATCCACTTCCGATGCCTCGTGAATTGGCACATCGTCGTCAGAGAGCATTGGGGTGTGAACCGGAGGTTGTGGCGTAACTGCCATTGCTGGCGCCGAAACGACAACCTCACGAGTGCCACGAGCGCGGCGACTTGCTGCAGGCGGGTAGTCTTGCGTGATTTGGCCCTTTGACTGGTACGCAACCGGAGCTGCGGCACCTCGCTGCCCATGAGCACCCGTGCTTGGAGAGACACCTTCTTGCGGGCGATCGAAACCGGTCGCGATGACCGTGATGCGAACGTCGTCACCAATGTTGGGATCCACAACCGAGCCAAAGATAATGTTGGCATCTTCGTGAGCAGCGTCTTCAACTAGGCTACAAGCCTCGCTCACTTCGTGGATGCCCATATCGGGTCCGCCGGTGATGTTGATTAGAATTCCAGTTGCACCGTGGATGCTGATGTCTTCGAGAAGCGGAGAAGAGATGGCTTCGCGAGCTGCCTCTTCGGCGCGCTTCTTTCCGCTTGAGCTGCCGCTGCCCATAAGAGCGCGCCCCTGGTTGCTCATGATGGTGCGAACATCGGCGAAGTCGACGTTGATGAGGCCGGGAATGGTCATCAAGTCGGAGATACCGCGCGTTGCGTTGAGAAGAACCTCGTCGGCCTTGGTGAAGGCCTCAATCATGCTGAAGTCATGGCCGACAACTTCGAGCAGCTTGTCGTTGGGAATCACGATCAGGGTATCGACAGCTTCTTCGAGCTCCGCAATCCCCGCAATGGCTTGTTTCTGTCGACGACGACCTTCGAAGGTGAACGGCTTTGTCACAACACCAACTGTGAGCGCGCCTGATTCGCGAGCGATACGCGCAACCACAGGAGCTGCGCCGGTTCCGGTTCCGCCACCCATGCCTGCGGTCACGAAGACCATGTCCGCCCCCGAGACAACATCTTCGATGAGCTGTCGGCTCTCCTCGGCACTCTTGCGACCAACCTCGGGGTTAGCGCCAGCGCCGAGTCCCTTGGTGAGATGGTCACCAAGCTGAATCTTTGTGCCGGCCATGTTGGCTTCAAGAGCTTGCATGTCGGTGTTTGCCGTGCAGAACTCAACGCCATCCAAGTTCGATGCGATCATCGTGTTGACTGCGTTGCCGCCACCGCCGCCGCAACCGACAACGAGAATCTTGGCGTGAGACATATCTTCGAATTCAAGTAGTGCCATGGTGTTCTTTATCCTCTCGATCCACTATTTCTATAGGTGGTTCGCGATGGGCAACTTTTTGTCGTTTTGGCGGCCAAAAAAGAGTCACTCCCAAAGCTCGAGTGCCAGTTTTTGGCACCGAATTTTCCGAGTGCTAGAAAATTTCGCTCATCCAACCACGCATCTTGCGCCACATGCCGCTGTCGCTCTTTGATTCCATCGTCGCCATGGGAATGCCATCGCCGCGACTTCCATAGCGCACCAAGCCCACCGCGGTGGAGTACTCTGGCGAATTCACAACGTCGACAAGGCCGCCAATATCGCTTGGGGTTGATTGCCGGGCGGGCAGATCCAAGACCGTCTCAGCGAGGTCCGGAAGGCCTTCCAGGTGCGTGCAGCCGCCCGTTAAGACAACCCCTGCTGCAAGCTGTGACAGAAAGCCGCTGTCTTCTAGCTCTTTGCGAACGTGTTGGAAGATTTCTTCCATGCGTGGTTGCACGATCTTCTCAATGAGCAGACGCCTTGAAACTTGGCGTGCGTCGCGACCACCAACGGATGGCACTTCCATCATCTCGGCCTCATCCACAAGGTAGGGCAGGCAGCAACCGTACTTGCGTTTTATGCCTTCGGCAGCCTGCAGTGGCGTGCGCAACCCAACCGCAATGTCGTTGGTAACCTGAAATCCCCCAAGAGGAAGAACAGCACTGTGAACCATTGCACCATCAGAGTAGACGACGATATCGGTTGTGCCACCGCCAATATCCACCAGGGCAACACCGAGCTCTTTCTCATCGTCATCAACAACAGCCTCGGACGAGGCGAGTGGTTCCAGGACAATCTCAGCAACCTCAAGGCCACAGCGATTGGCGCACTTGATAACGTTCTGCGCGCTTGAAACGAGGGTTGTGGTGATGTGCACCTTGGCCTCAAGGCGAACGCCTGACATGCCGAGAGGATCGCGAATGCCGTCCTGATCGTCGATGATGTACTGCTGAGGAACCACGTGCAGAATCTCTCGATCGGCGGGAATCGCCACTGCCTTGGCGGCTTCAATCACCCGGGCGATGTCGTTCTCTCGCACTTCTTGATCCTTCACAGCCACGATGCCGTGTGAATTCAATCCGCGAATATGCCCCCCAGCAATGCCCACGTAGATCGTAGAAATGTCGCAGCCAGCCATGTGCTCAGCTTCTTCAATCGCCTTCTTGATTGCTTGAACAGTAGTGTCGATGTTGACCACAACACCTTTGCGCATGCCTTTCGAACGCGCGGTCCCGATACCGATGATGTCTAACCCGTCCTCAGTAACTTCGCCGACAATCGCCGCAATCTTGCTTGTACCGATGTCTAGCCCGACGATGATTTCGTCCCGTTTCACTCTTGCCATGTTCTTCTAGTTCCCCGCAAATGCGACCGTGACCCGGTCTGATGGTGTGCGATCGGCGATGCGAAATGACCGCGCAGCAGCGTGCTCCTCGGCATCAAGGGCCTGCCATGCTGAATCGAACGCTTGGTACCGTTCTGCCAATTCCCCAATTTCAGGAGTACCAATGTGAATCGCGATCGCATCTTCGAACGTTATGAGGCTAGTGCCGTGGTGCTCATCGAGGTGCACCTCACCGATACGTGGTCTCTCGGTGTTTTCTCCAAACTCCTTGAGCGCTTCCAAGGCTGCGCGCAGCCGCTCCTGACTCTTCGTGGGATCCGCCAAATGGCTCGCACGTGTCATGCCTGTGATCACCGCTAGCCCATCCATTTCTCCGTTCGCGGTATTGGCGCGTTTGAACAGGTCACCATCAGCATTGGTGAGATAGAGGGCGCCAAGCGACACTGCAGCTACGGCATGCTCTTCGCGAATCACGACGTCGAGGCCTGTTGGAAGGTCCCTTGAAACCTCGGCACTCACAATCCAAGGACTGGTTTCGAGGCGTGCTTCGAGAGTTCCCATGTCTGCGCGAAAGATGTTGGCATTGGCGGGAAGCTTGAGCAGCGCGGCCACGTCCTCGTTGGACACTTGAGAATGCCCCGAGATATTGAGTTCGGTGATGGCGAAACGTGGAGAGTGGGTCATCCACTGGTAGCCGTAGTAGCCTCCGCCGATGGTAAGTCCGACCGCTCCGACAATTGCTACAGCAGGCACGCTACGACGCCCAAGGCCAAGCAGCTTGGCGCCAACCTGCCGGATACTCGGCACTCGCTGGTGCAGGGGGACTATCTTTCGGTTACAGCTGCGCCTCGTTGCACGTGACTGCGTCGCTAGAACCGATCCGGATTTGCGCTGACGCCGAGGGGCGCGCTTTTGAGGTGCAACAGGCACCTAAAATTCATGCGCATACCTTGCTGTCATGGGCAATTTTTCTGCTTAAATTCAGAGGAGTTGGTGCGAACAGACGTTCAGGTACTCTTTGGGAGTAGCCCTGAGTACATGTCGTTGTAGCGCTGAAACCCCTTGGCCTCGCACTCCTCGAGTTCTTCCTCACTCAGCGCGAGTCGCTCACAAAGCTGTGTCACAAGCTCCGTGGTCTCCTCCGGAAGCCCCATGGCCACCTGCCGAGATAGCGCAACCAGGAACACCGCGACCTGCGAGGAATCCACAAGCCCAAGCTCCTCGACAACCAAGGGATCATGGTGGTGCTGCATCACGTGCTCAAGCGATTCAAAGAGCTTCCACTTCTGCGCAACCATCACTCCAAGGTCGCAGTGGTCAAAGCCATAGGTGTCGAATTCCAAGTCGCGCTGCGCCTCAAGGCAGGGCTCCCCCAAGACCTTGCGGTAGGACTTGCCGATGATCTGGTTCATGAGCACGGTGCCAAAGTCGTGCATCAATCCACACAGAAACGGGTCGTCTAGATCTTTGGTGCGAACAAGCTGTGCGATGGCTTCTGAAACTGCTGCAACCTTCAATGAGTAGGACCAGAGTACCTCAGTAAACTTCGTAGTCTTGCTACCCATCATCGCCGAAGCCATGACCAGCTTTCGCAAATCGCGCATTCCAATTCGAATCAGTGCGGCCCGCAGGTTCGTTGCGGGTCGAGATCCGTAGAAGGGTGAGCTCGCCACTCGCAAGATCTTTGCGGCAATCGCCTGGTCGGTCTGCACCAGATCATGCAACTGCGTCATGTTGAAATCGGGGTCAGTCGTTAGCTGAAGGAGCTGCTGTGCCACCGCTGGCATCGTCTCGATGCTGTCGAGCTTCTCAATCGCCAACTCAAAGTCGGAGAGGGTGGGTTTCAGGTTTCCGTAGTCTCTTGCTGCAATGACTTCCATGATGTCCTCCTTATTGAGCCACCGCAATCGCCGGTCCGCTTAGCTGACGACTGATCACATCCCGCAGTTTGTCATTTGCGAGGGGTTTGAGAATGTAGTAGCGAACTCCAGCTGATTTCGCCTGTGCAAGCCGCGAACGCGCGGTAACTGCGCTTATGGCTATTACCAGTGGCGAAACTGAGAGTTTTCCCAATGCTTCCGCAAACTGCAGTCCCGACAAGCGAGGCAGGATTAGGTCCAAAGTCACAATGGTCGGTGGATTTGCTTTGGCAGCTCGCATTGCACTAATGCCGTCTGCGAATACTCCCGAGATGAGGTAATTGTGCTCCTCAAAAGCCTCGGCGATGGAACGCGCCACCGTTGGGGAGCTCTCTGCGATGATGACTGATTTGCTCATTGGGCTCCTATAGGTTGACAACTCGGTGGAGTTCCTCGGCCGTCGTTCGACCGGCAAAGACTTGTTCCAAGGCGCTTGTTCGTAGATCTTTCATTCCATTTGCCATCGCTAGCGTACGTATCTGAAGTGTGGTCGCGTCTTCGCCTATGAGGCTTCGCATCTCGTCATCAACAACAAGGAGCTCGTGAATCGCGATTCGACCCTTGTATCCAGATCCTTCACACACACCACAACCTCTACCGGCCATCAGCTTGATGTCCTTGAGCCCACCGCCTGGGACAAGCGCCTCAAGTTCTGAGGGCGATGCGGTGTAGCGCACTCTGCATTCGGTGCAAACGGCCCTCAGAAGCCGCTGTGCCAGAATCGCTTGCAACGAAGGAGCAATCAGTGGTCTGGGCACGCCCATTTCGATCAACCGATGCACCGCTGCCGCTGCGTCATTGGTGTGCAAGGTCGAGAGCAGCAAGTGCCCTGTCACCGCCGCCTCCGCAGCAATGCACCCCGTCTCATGATCTCGAATCTCGCCAACTAAGATAATGTCTGGATCCTGTCTCAGAATCGCCCGCAGAGCGGCGGGAAAGGTCACTCCGCGTTTCTTGTTGATTGGAACTTGGTTGAGACCTGCGATCTCATATTCGATCGGGTCTTCCACAGTCACTACGTTCACCTCGTCCGAGACGCGCTCCATGAGCGCTGCATAGAGGGTCGTACTCTTGCCCGAACCGGTTGGCCCGGTCACTAGCACCATGCCTTGTGAGCGCTGAATCTCTGCACGAAACGATGCCAGTAACTCCTCGTCCATGCCCAATCCGCCCAGGTCGCGGTCAAGCATGGTGTGACCAAGAAGGCGAATCACGACCTTTTCACCACTCGCCACGGGAAGACAAGAGACACGCATGTCGACCGATCTGCCGCTCATCTTTGTTCGCACTCGGCCGTCTTGCGGCGAGTACCGTTCCGCGATGTCCAACTTCGCCAGCACCTTGACACGAGAAACAATCCACGGACAAAGCACGATGGGATAGCTCGGTCCAACGCGCAAAATGCCATCAACGCGAAAGCGAACCCGCACCTGCCCGCCGTATGGCTCAATGTGAATGTCGGAGGCGCCCGCGTGAATCGCATGGGCGAAAAGCCTGTCCACCAACTCGACAATCTTGCCAGCTTCACCGCCTTCTTTGAGCGCGAGCAGATCGCTCTCGGAAAGCGTCGCCACTTCGCTCTCTTCGATGTGTTCGAGCTCCGAGGTATCCGCTGCCATGTAGTACACCCGGATCGCTTCCGCGATCTGAGTCGGCGGAACGACGAGAAGCCGAATGGGCCCGCTCACGAGCCTGCGAATATGGTCGTAGACATCAATTTCCCGAGGGTCGGTGATGCCGATGTACACTTCGTCTCCGGCGCGTGTGAGAGGAATCAGCTGATACCGCTCTGCGAGTTCTTCTGGGATGATCGTAAATAGGTCGCGATCGATCGTGAAGTCACTCAGCTCGGCTGCTGCAAGCCCAAAGAGTCCCCCAACAAGCTCGGCCCACAGCGGCTCTTCGATGAGTTCTGCGAGCACCAACCGCCAACCAGGCGTGGGCGAGTCGTAGTCCGCGTCTTCGAGAATCGACATCGCAGTGACCTGGTCCACGCAGTCGTCGGCGACGAGTTGGTCCAGGAGCTTGCGGTCGATGACCTTCGCTTGATCGACTCGCGGCCGTTGAATAATCCAGTTATCAGCCAAAGAGGGCATCGATTTGGTCCTGTCCTAAATCATCGGCAGTGGCATCCCCAGACTTTTTCGGAATGGGTGGTGGCTTGCCGGCGTGGGTTACATTGCTACTGTTCAAATCGGAAAGCTTGCGCGCTAGTGCTCGCGCCCCCGGATCTAGCGGTGGTGGCTTGGGAGGTTTCCCCGCAGCAACTGGCGGCGATTGTGTTTGCTGCTGATTAGCGACGAGGGAGAAGCTAGAGAGATCCGCTCCGCAGCCTCCGCAATACAAGTCAGCTATGGCATTGCCAAAGTCGCAGCCCCCGCAGGCAACAACGATCTTGGCTCCACACGCTCGGCAGAACCTGCGATTCCAGGGGTTGTCGGTGCCACATGATTCGCACCCACGACCTATTCCCTCACTTGCCAGTTTCATCCCACACACAAATTCGGACATTCTGGCGAGATCTTTATCCACCACCCACATTCCGCTACAGGATTCAAATGCTTGTAATTACTCACTTCCGTGGTTCAAGTGCGTGTGGATTGCCATCACTGTGGTGGTATTTGTGGGGTACTGTGTGGGGAGATCTCGAATTGGCTCCCCAAAACCCCCCATTCATCGATATAGTTTAGGTAGCTTGATTTTGTAGTGATGGAGAGAGTTCCTCATGCGCATTCTGATACTCGACGACAGCAAATCGTACGGTGACTTACTTGCAAGTGCTTGCAAGAAGCTTGGCCACCAGAGCGTCGTAAAACAAGATCCTGCTGAGACGCTCGCGCATCTCAAATCGGAAGAGGTGGACGCCTTCTTTGTCGACTTGGATATGCCCAAAATGAAGGGCACCGTCTTTGCGACGTTGGTGCGACAACAAGGATGCACGGTGCCAATCGCCATCTGCACAGGTAGCTGCGTAGACGAAGCGCTCACAGCAAAAGCCTCACGTATGGGTCAGGTGTTGCCAAAGATTTGGACGCACTCCGATCTTCGGATGGTATTGCAAGCCCTTCAACGAGAAGGGCAGGCAGACTCATTGCCGCCAAGCGAACTCGTTGTCAATCTGCCCGCACACGACGGTCAGGAAGAAGACACTCGCAATGACTCCAAGTCCGTCCGCAAGCTTGCCAGTGGAACGGGTGCTACTGCGAAAAACTCCTACGACAGGGCCAAGGCCAGGCCCAGAGGACGTGGATCCTCGGTTAGCAAGCGCAAGGGGCCTCCACGCGTGCACGTTCGGTGTTCGGCATGGGAACAGATTCGCAAGCTCTGCAGCGATGTGATGGGTGGCGCTAGCATGATTACCGTTCGAGCTCAGGCCAACTTGGCAAACGACCAGAGTGTTGTGCTGGCCTTGGCGCTTCCTGATGACACGGTGGTCTCGATTGGCGCCAAAATCGTTGACACACGTACGGCCGGTTCCGATGGAAAGCGCCCATATCAGCTCGATCTGGTTGGTTTTGGCAGTAATGAGATGGCGTTCTTGCTTGAGCGCTGCGACGAGAACGAGTCGACTGAACCCGACAACCCCAAGCCAACAACCAACCCCAAGCCAACAACCAACCCCAAGCCAACAACCGAGGCCAAGCCAACAACCGAGCGACCGAGACCGAGGGTGGCGTTGGCTCCAAGCACACCGGCCGACACTCGTCCGAGTATTCCAGAGAGCATCGATGCCGTCGACATCAAGAACGCCCCAAGCTACGCCCCAAAAATTTCTTGGGACTAGATTGCAGCGAGCAAGATGCGCTCGCACAGCGCTGGGTAATCAATGCCTGCGTACTTTGCGACCTTTGGCATTAGGCTCTGCCCTGTCATTCCGGGCAACGTGTTGACCTCTAGCACAAACGCCTCGCCGTTTTCGCGCACTCGAATGTCCACGCGCGAGTAGCTTTCGCAACCAAGAGCTCTGTGCGCACCAAGGGCAAGCGCGCTGAGCTTCTCGCAAAGTGTCTCTGGTAGTTCTGCGGGAATCAGATACTCCGTGTCATCACGCAAGTACTTGGCTTCGTAATCGTAGAAACCTTTGCTGGTTCGCACCTCAATCGTACCGAGCGCTTGGTCTCCAAGAATCCCAACAAAGACTTCGTGGCCTTCAATGTATTCCTCGATCAGAACAATTCCGCCTTGCTCTTTGGCGAGAGCAAGAGCGTCATCAACCTCGTCAGCGTTTCGCACAACACTCACGCCAACCGAGGAGCCTTCGCTTGCGGGTTTAACGGCGATCGGATAGTCAATGCGAATCGCTTCGTCAGGATTCCAGATTTGCCATGCGGGCGTTGCGATACCGTGAGACTCGAAGACTCGCTTGGAGGCAACCTTGTCCATCGCCAAAGCAGAAGACAGAACGCCCGAGCCTGTGCAGGCAATGCCAAGGCATTGGAGAAGGCCTTGCACAGCCCCATCTTCGCCGCAGGTGCCATGAAGCGCATTCCACACAACTTCGACCTTTGCCTCTTCGAGAAGCATGGGAAGAGAAGTTCCGGGCTTCCAGTCGAGAGCGATTGCCCTGTAGCCAAGTTCGGTGAGCGCATCGAAGACGCCCTTGCCGGTCTTGAGCGACACTTCGCGCTCGCTACTAGGGCCGCCCATGAGTACTGCGATTCGCTTAGTCTTCACCGATGCACTTCCATTCCAAAACCAGTTCCACTCCGTGTTCGGCAAGGACCTTGGCTTTTGCTTCGGCGACGAGGGCAAGCATGTCCGCTGCCTTTGCATCACCGTGATTCACAAACCAGTTTGCATGGGCGGGTGAGCATTCAGCGGCTCCCACTCGCGTGCCCTTTAACCCCACAGACTCGATCAGACGCCCAGCGTAGTCACCCTCTGGGTTCTTGAAGACTGAGCCTGCGTTGTTGGCTCCCTTCGGCTCGCGCTCTTTGCGGCGCGCGCGCAACCCAGCCACGACTTCCTTGATCTCAGCCAGAGGTCGCGGCCAGAGCGTAAGAGTCGCGCTCAAGACAACCTCATCCACGGGTAGAGCAGAACCGCGATAGACAAACTTGCACTCCTCATTCGTGCGAGTCACCGTCTCGCCATCGGTCAGCCGAAGTGAGCGTACGCTGGTTGTGACGTCCTTGAACTCGCCGAGGTACGTCCCTGCATTCATAACCAAGCCACCACCGACCGAGCCCGGAACACCGCCCAAGAACTCGAGGCCACCCAACTCCCACTTAGTCACCGAACTAAGAAGTTTTCCGGTTGATACCCCAGCGTCCACGACTACAACGTTGTCGCGAACCCGTTCGAGATTGCGGAGTGCACGTGTTGCAATGACGACGCCTCGGATTCCCCCATCACGAACGAGCAGGTTCGAGCCGCCGCCAACCGTCGTCATAGGAATGCCTTCCGCCAGACACCATTGAACGATCGCAACTAGCATGTTTGTGTCGCGAGCCTCGATATAGGCGTCTGCTGGGCCACCGATCTTGAGCGTCGTGTGACGTCTCATGGGTTCAGCAAAGCGCACATCCTCCCCACAGAGGGAAAGCAGCTGCGTTTGCTGGTTCTCGCTAAGCAAGTGCCTTACCGAGTGGCGAGGTTCTTCTGTTTTGCAACCGAACCTTTGGCCTCAAGGACCTCGATCAAGTCGTTGCATGTGAGCTGAATGTCGCCAGCGCCAAGCGTGATGACAATATCACCAGGTCGCACCAGGTCCGCTATTGCCTCAGCCAGATCCTCGCGCTTGGCTATGTAGCGAACATCCTCGTGATCGTTGTTTCGAATCGCTTTTGCGAGTTCTTCTGAGCTTGCGCCCTCGATCGGAGCTTCCCCCGCCGAAAAGACATCACAGATGAGTACCTTGTCAGCATCGTAGAACGAGCGGGCAAACTCGTGGAATTGGTCTTTGGTGCGTGTGTAGCGGTGTGGCTGAAATGCTGCGATCACGCGTTGCCCTGCATAGCCAGCCCGGGCACCTTGTAACGTGGCCTTCACTTCGGTGGGGTGATGTCCAAAATCATCGATGATGGTCACTCCCCCAATTTCGGCCCGAAGTGTGAAACGACGTTGGATTCCCTCAAAATCGGCGAGCGCGTCAACCACCGTGGCAAACGGAATGTCCAGCGAGCTGCAGACTGCCAAGACAGCGAGCGCGTTGAGCACATTGTGTGTTCCAGGTAGCGGAATGTGAATCTCGCCGAGCTCGCGAGCGTGATGCCACGCGATGAACGTGCAGCCAAGGCCATCATACCGAATGTTGCGAGCACGAAAGTCAGCTTGGGCGATGGTTCCGTATGTCACAAAGCGCTTTCGCACCTCGGGGAGAATGCTCAGAACAGCCGCATTGTCCACACAGAGGGCGGCCTGGCCGTAAAATGGAACGCGATTGATGAAATCGACAAATGCCTTCTTGACGTTTTCGAACGAGCCATAGTGATCGAGATGCTCTGCATCCATGTTCGTCACAACGGCAAGCGTTGGGTCGAGGCGAAGAAAGGATCCATCACTCTCATCTGCTTCAGCTACGAGATATTCTGATGTACCAAAGCGCGCATTGGCCAAGCCGAAGCTGTTGACGCGACCGCCAATAACAGCGGTGGGGTCGAGTCCGGCCTTGGTTAGCACGTGCGCGATCATCGTAGTGGTGGTTGTCTTTCCGTGTGAGCCCGCGACCGTGATGCCGGTCTTTGAACGCATGAGTTCACCAAGCATCTCAGCGCGCGGAATGACGGGAATGCGCCGGGCGTGGGCAGCTTCCACCTCTGGGTTGTAGCCCTTGATCGCCGTTGAGGTCACAACGACTTCTGCTTCTTGCAAGTTGTCTGCGTTGTGACCGTAGTTAATCACTGCGCCCTGCTTGGCGAGGTGCTTGGTGATTTCATTCTCCTGAATGTCGGACCCTGAAACTCGATAGCCGCGGTTGAGCAACACTTCGGCAATACCCGACATGCCCATGCCACCAATGCCAACGAAGTGAACCTGAATGTCTGTGTTTTGAAACATGGTTTTCTCGTGAAGGGAGCGCGACTCCCCGGTCGCTTTTAGCAGATTCATTTCGAGATTGGAGTTCTCTCGTAACCTTATGATGTTACTAGTTAAGCAGCTCTTGGTATCGCCCATCTTGCCCACATAGGTAGAACGTCTGAGGTGGCGGAGTATTCCCTTATGCACAACGCTGAGCACTCAGCCACGTTTGTCAATGCCACGGGTCGGCGGTTCTTGTTCCCCAAGCTCAAGTGGATAACCAAACCGATGGGGTCTATGATTGGTGATTCGTGAAGAGGAATGTTCGACTTGAGACCTTAGACGACACCACTGAGTCGCCTGGCATCCTCTCAAGATTTGAGAGATGGATCGCAAAGGGCGCCACCACCAAGCAGCGAGCAGACTTTGCATTTCGTGAACGCGTGCGGAATGTTGGCCTGGGTATTCTCGTCGCCCTCTTTGGTTTTGGCCTAGAGAGCATCGAGGGTTTGCGCATTGGCGTACCCATCGTCGCCTACTCTGGAGTTCTTGCCGCCGCGATCTTTGTGGGCGCGATATTCTTTTTGCGGGCAACGCAGCGCTACGTGCTTGTAGGCAACATCGTTTTGATCGGTGTTCTCGCCGCAACCTGCGCCAACATTGTCTTTGCTGGTGGATTCCTCAATCCGGCAATCGTCGCGCTTTTTATTCTTCCGATTGGCGCGGCGATTCTCATCGACGTTCGGGCGAGCATCGTTTGGGGTGGGGTTGCCCTTGCCGCCTTCGTTGCGTTTTGGCTCGCTCCCCGTTTTGGGATTGATACCGGCCAGGTCCCCGGGGGAATTGATGGACTCAATTCTCTCTTCAATCGCGTAGTCGTACTCTGCGGAGTGGTTGCTGTCATCTCTCTCTTTGTCGCAAGTCAAAAACGAGCCGATGCACGCATTGCCAAAGCGCTTGAACGTCTTGCACTTCTGAACGAGGCTACGGTCGCAGCCAATGAGTCGACCACCCTTTTTGGGGCAATCGAGAAGTGTCTTGCGGGCGTGTGCACGGTGAAGGGTTGGACTCTTGGCCTTGCATACAATCGCGCCCCAAGCGAGACAGGTGCGGTTCCTGCGGTGTTTCACATGACGGAGACGGTGCGCGAGCGCGAGAAGCAATTCGTGCGCGACTCGATTCAGCTTCTCATCGATGTTGTACCTGATGACGAGGACTTGCCCGACTCTTGGAACAACGATTTAAAAGCGTCAACAAATCCGTATCGCGGTGTCCTCGCCCTGCGTCTTGGCCTACGGGCCAGCGTAGAGACTGCGATCGACATCGGTGATGAGCAGTGGATATTCGAGTTTTTCTCAGAAGCCCCAATCGAGAGCGACGACGACTTTGTCGGAACGCTACAGTTTGCCGGCCTGCAGCTTGAGCGGGTGATGGAGCGAGCAAAAACGCAATCACACATCCACGATCTCTCGTACACCGATAGCCTCACTAGGCTTCCAAACCGACGCCACCTCAACGACTACATTCAGCGTGCAGTTGCCAGCTCGCCTGAAGACAAGCATATTGCTGCGATTCAGCTTGGGCTTGATGGCTTCAAGACCATTAACGATGCGCTTGGTCACGCCGTTGGTGACCAACTCCTAAGATACGTTGCCAATCATCTCGTCGACACCGTGAGTTCAATCGCCTTGAAGGACAAACCACAGCGGAGTTGCAGCAATTGCGTATTTCGAAACGCCGGTGATGAGTTCGTAATCGTGTTAGGCGAGATCGAAACCCCTAAGGAAGTTTCGCAGCTGGCAAATGCCTTGCTGAAAAGCCTTGTGGATCCCATTGAGCTTGTGGACAACCAAATCCACTGCCAGGCCAGTATCGGAATCGCGATTTCGGGCTTGGATGCCCATAACGGCCCAGGTCTTCTGCAATGCGCGAACTCGGCGTTGTCGGCTGCCAAGAAGTCTGGGGGCAATCAGATCACGCACTTTGCAGCTGCGCTCAACGAAGAAAGCAGCCGGAGACTATTTCTCGAAAACCATCTCCGCGGCGCGATCGCGGGCGATGAACTCAAAGTCGTCTACCAACCGCTCATGCTAGCCACCGATGCCAAGATGGTCGGCGTCGAGGCCCTTCTTCGCTGGGCTACCGAAGGAGAGCATGTCTCGCCGGTAGAGTTTATCCCGGTTGCCGAAGACAGCGGACAAATTGGTGTGATTGGTCGCTGGGTGCTCACAACTGCGGCAGCACAACTTGCGCATTGGGTGAAGAGCGGAAATGGCCCAGCCCGAATTGCCGTTAACGTTTCGGTTGTGCAACTTCGGGAAGACGACTTTGTGGACTTTGTTACCGGCCTCGTTGCGACTCATAAGCTGCCAACGGGTTCGCTTGAGCTTGAGATCACGGAGTCGCGCTTGATTGGAAGCGAGCCCGAGATCATGGCACGACTTGAACAACTGCTATCGAACGGCATCAAGCTCTCGCTTGATGACTTTGGAACGGGCTACAGCTCACTTAGCCAACTCAAGCGATTACCAATTCACAAACTCAAGATCGATCGCAGCTTTATTGATGGCATTGAAACCGATGCCAGCAACAAGTCGCTGGTTGAAGCAATCGTTGGAATCGCTAACGACTTGAAGTTAACCATCGTGGCCGAGGGCGTTGAGAATGCCAAGCAAGCCGCACTGCTTCGCGATGCTGGCGCAACAGAGCTGCAAGGCTACCTCTACTCCAAGCCCGTTAGCCCTGAAGAGATTGAAGAACTATTTGAGAGCTTCACGGCCACTAAGCGATTCATGCCGCCATCCCCAACCCAGTACCGATTTCGAAGAAAGGACGGCTGATCGCCAGACAAGAGCAACGGCGGGCTGAGCCGCCGTGCCCGATGCGATGCCCTAACGGCAGAGACGCTAGAGCTTGGCAGGCAATGCCAGCGTCTTCCTCGCGGCCAAACACAAGCGGAAGCTCTCTAGCGCTTGTTCGGAAGCGCGCTTCCCTCCATCCATAGGAGCGATCCTCTCTTGTAAGAAGGTCTGCACCGAATCTCGCAGCGACTCATCACACTGCGAACTCGCAACGCGTGCCAAGCGCTTGCCCATTTCTTCGCCATAGCGCTTCGACAGCTCAGAAAAGTTCGCATTAACGAATTCGAGAGCTAGGTGCCCTGAACGTTTGTTGCCTGCGATCGAAGAGAGCATCCGCTGTGATTCACGAACATCGATTTCGGGATCGAGCATCACCTTTAGAGCATGGGTGACCAGCGTTGGCTTGTCTACCGCACCAAGTCCTGCCAACAAGAGACGTCGACGACTGCGATCGCTCGTAGCCTTGATTGCCTCGACGTATTCATCGAGCAAGGCTATGTCACCAAAGTGCGCACCGACCTTGAGAGCCAGTCCAGCAACGTTTGCATCCACAGAGGATGGGTCTGAAAGCCAAGCCTTGGCAAGCCTCTGACCCTCCGCACCGAGCGTTGCGTCGCCTCCACCAAAGACCATGAGCGAGAGCAGTGTTTGCCGAAGTGCTGTGCGCGATGATGGCTCACCGGCTTTCGCCTTCCAACCGAGCTTCTTCGCAGCTTTGCCGAAGTTCTTTGCCAGCCAGCGCTGGTAGCGCGTCTCATCTGCTTCCTCAACAAGACGTCCCAGTCCGGCCAATCCTGCAGCAGCAGCCACAAGACCATCGTCCTTACTCGCGGCCAACCTTGGCACAAGCGCAATCATGCTATCGATCGGCGCTCGCCCTGCATGCACAAGAGCTTTCAAATCGCTCGCCAGAACGAGCTGCTCTGGAACCGTGAGCGGCGCCTTGCTCTGCAAAGCGGAGAGCAGTGGTGCGCTGAGCTGCGAGCGATAGTAGCCGGTCGCTCCGTCATTGGGCACAATCCACGAAGGACAGCGGGTCGCATGAGTCAGCGCAAACTCCGAGGTGTTCTTAGACACCATGGTACACTCTCGTTTCGTCTCTTTTCCCTTGCCCGTCGGGTATCGCACACACAGTGGAATCATGTACTCAGGCGATTGGGAAATTTCTGAGCCAAGAGGCTTATAGCGCTCAGCCGAGAGGGATAGCGTTGGAGGATTCTGAGCGTCGCACGTCAAAGCGAAGGTAACCAGCGGAGTTCCCGGGTTATCGATAAACGTTGCGAACGATGTAGACACGGTCTTCCCGGTTCCGACATCCATCGCATCGAGAAAGTCCTTTGCCACCAAGCTCTTCCACTGGTTGTTTCCAAGGTAGTGCTGAATCCCGCGCTGGAAGGTCTCCTTGCCGAGCCAACCTTCAAACATCGTGAGCACGGATGCACCTTTGGCATAGGTGATGCCATCGAATGCAGCTCCAATGTCGCCTTCGGTTTTGATCGGTTGGTGGATGATGCGAGCGGTCGAAAGTCGATCGGCGCTCATGGCACCGTTGCGTCGATTGATCCACGAGACATCAGAGCGCCACTGCGGAGCAAACTCTTGAACGACTTTTGCCGAGGCCCAGGTAGCAAACGATTCGTTTAGCCAAAGGTCATTCCACCAAGCGTTGGTAACAAGGTTGCCAAACCACTGGTGAGCGAGTTCGTGAGCACCGACCGCAGCATAGCGCTTCTTGAAGTCCAGATCGTTGTCTTTGGACAGTAGGAGCGTCTCTGTGTAGGTAATGAGCCCGGGATTCTCCATCGCGCCAAAACTTCCCGTCGAGGGAATTGAGACGAGATCGAGCTTTGCATATGGGTAGGGAATGCCCGTGTAGTCCTCGAGGATCTTCACTAGCGGCAATGTGGATTCCACAACCCACCCCGACTCGCCGCCACGCCCTCGTGGAGCCGCCACTCGAACTGGAACACCACTACGAGTTTTTCCTACATCAACCATGTCAAAAGCGCCAACCGCAAACGCGACGAGATACGATGGCAACGGTGGGCTCTGCGCAAAGTCGACGCGGACGAAGCCATCACCGATTGCCTCTCGACCAACCTCCGGAGTGTTGGCGAGCGCCACCAATCCTTCTGGCACCTCCAGGCTTAGCTGCCATGGAACTTTGGAGTCGGGCTGGTCGATGCTTGGGAATGCGCGACGAGCTCCTCGCGCCTCAAATTGTGTGAAGAGATACCAATCCCCTGCCGCCTTTTGGCGGAAGATCCCAAACGAGCTGTCGCCACTCACCGCGCCGGTGTAGGTGACGTTCAGGGTTGCGTCACCAACCGCGATGTTGCTTGGTGCGGTGAAGTGCAGCCATTGCTCATCGGCTATCGCAACCTCAAGATCTACCGTAGCACCGCCCACCGAAATGGATGCCGATGAAACCGCAAGCCCATAGCCGTTCAAGTAAAAGTCTTTGCTGCTCTGTGCAACCTTGAGATCGATCGTGAGTTCTCCTGAAAACGTACTCTGATTTGGATCGAGTCGAAGTGTGGCTTGGTAGTTTTGGGGCACCACAATGGCTTCGTCGATTCGGAGACCGGGAAGTGCATGAGCCGCAACCTCGGGCGCAGGCACAGAGTTCGTCCGCTTTGCATCCGACCCGCAGGCGGTGAGAAGAAGCAGGCAGGGCAGGCAAGAAGAGAGCAGTCGATTCATATGAGATCCTCCGTCTACGCGAGGCTTATCGCGAGAGAGCGCACAACACCGAAAAACGCGGGTAGATGCAACTTGAAAGTTGCGTAAGGAATCGCGACAGTCGGACCCTCTTGTTCACCGCGCTCATTATCGCCGCTCTAATTCTCGCTGGCGCCGCTACGGCTGTCGGAGGAGGGCTTGTTATTGCTGCTCGCAAGCGCAAATCGCTTGGTAGTGGCGGCTCCGAACCGAAGCTCCTTGGTAGCGGAAGCGCGACCGACCTACAAGAGCGTGGTTTTGGTGACCTTCGCGTTGGCGATGTGATCATGCATGATGCCACCGACTACATCGTTGAGGGCGTGATTCGCTATGACGAGGCAGGCCACCATTGGTCAATGGCACGCATCGTTGATGGCACCAAGTCTTGCTGGTTGTTAGTTGGACTTGAGCGGACCGGCGGAGCAAGCAAGCGCATTCTCAATCCGACGAATGATGTGGAGCTGGCAGGCTACCCACCCGAACTCATCATGCTTGGCGAAGAGCGCTACAACTTTGACAAGCGTGGTACCGCAACGACAGAACTAGAAGGCGACACTGGTTCGCTTGGCGGGATATCTCAGAACAATACCGGTGCGGCGGCTCATCGATGCCGCTGGTGGAACTACTCTGCTGCGGGACCGAATGCTCTCCTGGTGGAACAGTGGGGTGACGACTATCGCGTGCTCGTCGGGGCAAAGGTAAGCGACTCTGAAATCGAAATGATGCCCGGCTCCTAAAGCGCTCTACGATTCTAAGCGAGTTAGTACAAGCTCACCCAATCCCGCAATCTGCAGCCTTAGTCGATTTTCTTCCACAGCAATGGGAACCGTGCGCTCGTTCCCAAGGGCCCGAGCACGAACCAATCCATCGCCAAACGAGAGAATCCTTAGAGAGCCACTCTTGCTGGTACCAAAACCAGATACAAAGAACGTCCCATTGCCAGATGCATCAATGCTGACAACGCCACTCACGAGCCCATACGACTCGATACGCAGAGCACCGCTCCAAGTGCCCACCAAAGGCCCATACGCTTCGATTGCTACAACTGGCCTTGCATCAATCGGTTGGGCGCGTTCCGAAACGACGTCACCCCTGCCGCAAGAGGCAAGGGCGAAGGTGGCAAGAGGTATTCTTAGACCGAGCATGCACTCGGTGAACGTGCGACTAGAGGCAGCAAGGTACGTTGCGGGCCACGTCGCAGGCGTTTCCTGATGTCGAAGGAATGTCGACGACCTGAGAAACACTACCCGAGACAGCGGTGAGACTCACAAACCTTGCACCCTGACCTATGTGCGCAGTCTGGTAGCTCCAAGGTACATTTGCTCCGCCGTTTCCCACATCGGTGTTGGTGCACTGGCGCGCAACATTTTGTGTTGGGTCGAGAATCCACCATTCCGTGACAGGGTTGTTGTCGCTATCGACAGCGTTGATGAGTTCACCATTGGCTTGTGCTTCAAGAAGCTCTGCAAAACTACAAACCTTGGCGCCAGGTTCATTGTAGAGAGTTTGACAAGCGGTCTCAGCGCCAGGAACACCAATCGTGCCACCGTAGTTCCAAAGGCCGGTAGAAGGAGTGAGGCTGCCAATGTATCGCTGGGTTGTGCATGTGCCTGCACTGCACTGGTTCTCGCCGCAATCGGTGCCTGCGTTGGTGCCCGTACAGGTGCCACTAGCTCCGCAGAAGTCTGCGTTGGTCTTGGGATCAATGCACTCCCCGCCACAGTTGAGTTGGCCAGATTCACAAACATCAACACAAGAGCCTGCGGAGCAGCCCTGCCCTTCGTCACAGCTGTTGTCACAAGAACCGCAGAAGTCGGGACTGATATCGGTGTCCACACATCGAGCCTCACAGCTCGTGAGATTTGGGTCGTCACAGCGAACCTCGTCGCCGCCTCCGCCATCGGTTCCCTGAAGATCACTGCAATCGCCCCCCTGGCCGTCTTGGCAAATGGTTTGAGTGCAGGCGCCAAGGCCGCAAGCTAGGGTGAGAGCCAAGAGGGTTGGGAGCTTCAACATGTTCATATTACTTTGCACATAGTGATCCAATCGAAGTGGGTGGTGAGAGCTGCCCCAGTGGCTAGCTAACTAGCCGCTTTGCAATGCCGCCCTAGAAAATCCTAAGCGAGCCACCCTGGTCTTGCGGCGCCAGACCCCACCTTGCTGGGGTCTAGGGAACGACAAGCTGTGGGGCTCGACGCAACGACAAGAGGTAGAGACGGAGACTACCTTTGTCTACATGGCTGAGTTCGCCAAACGCCTCGGCAGCAAAGGCGCCTTCGCCACCATGAGCGGAAATGGCGCCATCAAGCGTAGGAGATCGGCCATCGTAGAAGTAGGGCGGCGTTGATGCCAAGCCCCAAAGGCGTCTCGTCAGATACTCGCTAGGTGCTTGGCCCTTCATTGGATGGCTGCCAGCAGCATTTTCACCCAGATCATGGCGTCGCATGTCGCTAAAGAGCCACACGGGATAGCCACCCAAGCTCTCGTCATATGTGAGTCGAGGCTCTTCACCAGCCTTGCTCAGATCGATCTCGTAGACTTTGCCTGTGACTTCGCTAGTCGTGCGAAACACGGGATCATTAAGTACCATCATCGGTGTGTGGCAAACGGTACAACCGATCGTATCGAAGAGCCGCTGTCCTTCAGAAAAACGCTGATAGAAGTTGTGCGACTCTGGGGCGCTGAGCCCATCGGCCGCAGGGGGAAACTCGTGCAAGACCTCTGGGGCCATCACCACGGGCAGTTGCAGAGTTGCGAGATAGGAAATAAGCGACGTGAGTTGTCCCGCCGAAAGCTCTGAGACAAAGCCGTCATTATCGCGATCGGCTTTGGGGCCAGGTCCTCTTTCGATAGAGCGATCTGCAGGCAAGGCAAGCAGGTCATCACTTTGGATGCCCAGGTGCAGTTGGGTGGATGCCATCGTGAAGTCGCGCAGGGTTGCAAACTCGCCGCGCCAACCAAAGGGGCGGATGACAAGGTCTGGGTCGACTCCCTTGAGTTTGCTCGTGTCGACGACATCCCCACGGATCTGAAGCGACCCAAAGCTCACGCCCTTGGCTGTCAATTCCACTTCGAGGGGCTCATCAGAGTTTTTCGCAGACTTCACAGCCAAGCGACGTTGCTCTTGCAGTTCTCTGCTGATCTCCTGGGCGAGAGCCTGTACAACGCCACTCCCGAGCAGGGCAGGTGGGTTGCGCGCATCAGCGCTACGCGTGTTTATGCCATCGCCACCAATCAGACTGTTGTCTTGCACCGCACCTGCACCGGCGGGCCCACCTCGCCAATGGCATGAGGTGCATGAGTTTGTCTCTGGGCCACCCAATTCTCCTTCATGGACTTTGCGAAATGGGTCTACTCGTGTCTGCGCATCGTCGCGACCAAGACCGTCGGCAAAGCTATACTCGTGCTCAAACAGCAGTCGGCCCACCGTGTAGAGCTGCTCAAGACACACTTGTCCGCGCTCGATCTTGCTCTGCAGGACGATTGGGCGGGTCTCTCGAAGAAGGTAGCCTGGCGCCAGCGCTTCCTGATAGCGAATGTTTCGTTTCGTCTCCGCGTGCAAATAGGCGGCCTTGGCTCCCGCCAAATCAAGCCGCGTAAGAGAAAGAGGCTCAAAGCTTGGACAGTCAACACGTGGCGCAATCTCAGGTTTGTCGCATGCCACCGCCAAGCAGCATGTCGCCATCACAAGGGTGAGCGATCCGCTGTGTCTAGGGAACGACAAGCGTTGGCTCCCGATCCAGAGACAGCAAGAACACAAGCAGAGCTTGCTGCTCATGCTCATCAAGGCCCGTGTACAAATCGCGCGCGGCTGCAGCATCGCCACCGTGCCAGAGGATGGCGTCGTGAATCGTTGGAGCTCGCCCATCGTGTAGATAGGGCGCTGTGTCGGCCAAGCCCCACAGAGGTCGAGTCAAGAAGATTGACTTGCCAAGATGCCCTTGCTGAAAACCCGACGTGAGCTTCTCACCCATATCGTGGCGCCGTAGATCGCTAAAGAGTCGCACCCGATAGCTGGAGAGATCGGCGACGACCGGATCAATCTTGGGATGCTGCCCATCCGTTGCAACGTTGATCTCGATAGCTTTGCTCTCGGTATAGCGAAGCTCCTTTGGGGCAACTCTTATGACCGGTTGTCCTAGCTCCAGCATTGGTCGGTGGCATTCGCCGCAGCCAACTTCTTCAAAGAGCAAACTACCTTCTCCAAAGCGCGCAAGCAGACTGGGCTCTTTGGGTGGGCGCACCACAGGAATCTCCAACTGCGAGAGATAGCCGACCATGGTTGTGAGCATGCCCGAGTCGAGCTCGAGGTGTTGCCCATCTCTATCTGCATCGAACCAAGGCCCATCGCCGTAGTTCACCGGATCCAAGGCGCCGTCTCGGAGTTTTTCCTGCTCGCGCATTGAGAGCAAACCCATGTGGATGCGAAACGATTCCTCGATCATGCCGCGGAGGGTTGCTTGGTGCCCCTTCCAACCAAAGGGACGAATCACGAGGTCCGGGTCCACGCCGTTAAGACCGCTTGTGTCGACCGTGCCATCAGCAGCAATCAGAAGTATTCCGAAGCTGACCCCCTTTGCTTCAAGCGGCACACTGGTTGGCTGTGAGGCGGCGAGCGCGTTTGCTATGCCAGCATCGCGCTGAGCCTGCAGCAGGGAGCTCATCTCGACACTCAATGCTGCGATCGGCCCCAGACCGAGCAGGTGCGGAGCATTGCGCTCGTCGGCTGTTTGCGCATTGTTGCCATTACCTCGCAGATAGGCGTTTTGGGTATTTGCCCCGGCGCCATCTGGGCCGCCTTTCGAGTGGCAGGTGGCGCAGCTAAACGAGTCTGGACCGCCAAACTCGCTCTTGTGCACTCGGCGCATGTTGGGCGCCTTGTCAGCTCCAGCGCGAATTCCGGGCCGCCCCGCTAAGCCATTGCCGTGACCATCCTCAACTCGGAAGGCGTATTCGAAGAGTTCATCTCCAACCGCAAAAAGCACTTCTGGGCTCGGCGCCTTGATGTCCATGGCTATCTGGCTAAAGGTTGCATGTTCGATACCCTCGCCCGGATCAACGGCATCAAAGTTGAGATCAAAGTTTGAAGAAAGTCGGAATTCTTCTGCATCCGCAATCTGTGCAAGCAAAACAGGGTCGCTTGGAATGTCGGGGCGAGTTGGAACAAAGGGCAGCGGCTCTGGGGCAATCGCTTCTTGTTCTGGGACAGCGCAGGCACTTGCAAGCAGCACAATCGCAGGGCACAGGAGTCCCAGCTTGCGACTCGTGGACAACAACCTGCGCCCAGTCTCTTGCATGCTACTTGCGGCTCTTTTCGATCGCTGCGTAGGCAGTAGAAATCTTCGTAGCGAGTTCGGTGGCCGCTTTCTTCTTGCGCGCATCCTGGTGCAAATCGGGATGGTATTTGCGCATGAGCTTGCGGTAGACGCTCTTGAGTTCGGCAGCATCTGCATCTGGGCTCACCCCAAGCGTCTTGTAATGCTGGGCGAGGTCTGTGTCGCCAAAGATGCCAGCGCCAGGCCTTCGGCTTCGGGACCTACCTGGACCTGTGCGAGGCGGCCTTTGTGATGATGGACCTGGTCGTGGTGGCGGTGGCGCGCGACGCGCCTCGTCTGCCATGTTTCGAAAGGCTTCATCCTGCTCGCGCTGTTTCGCCGCTGCACGGCGCCGTCGCTCACCGTGAATCTTGGCGACGCGCTTCTCTGCAAGAGCTTCTCGCTGCTCCCTCGCTTTGCTTCCAGCGCCAGCCATACGAGCCCGAGCATTGTCATGGGCCGGTGGATTCCCAGCCGCTTCTCTGGCAGCGACGCGCTTTGCTAGTTCCTTTTCAAGCTCAGCTTCATCAACCCCAGAAACACCTTCGCCGTCATTGAGCTTCTCAAAAAGCGAACTCACACCATCGACGAAACGGTCTTTCAGACTCATGCCACACCGCCTTTGGCTACCAGGCGCTCAATGAGAGTCATCGTCTCCTCGGTCATCTCGCGAAACTCAACGCCAATGCCGCGTGGTTCTTCTTGTACTCGAACGATCTCGCCAACTCCTTCAATGATCTCAATCTCGTCAGCCAATATCGTGAACTTGAGGTTCACTTGCATGCCAACCTGCAGCTCCTCATCGCAACGAACGAAGACCCCGGAGGTTGAAAGGTTGCTAACGTATTGGTCAACGAAGTCCTCCGCTGAGGCGAACTCGTGATTGACCGTGATACGCGGGTCCCGCGGTTGTAGAGGCGGTGCGATGGGTCGTCCTATTCTGCGGCTTCTGAGGTTGCCACACCATTTGTTGGAGAATCGGACTTTTTCTTACGCGAACGACTGCGGCGCTTGCCCGATGAGTTGGATTTCGGCTTGCTCTTGCCGGGCTCCTCAATCTTCATGATCTTACCTTCAACCTTGTAGTGGTTTGGTGGCAAGCCTCGCGTTCCTTTGATCTCAACCAGCTTTTGAAAGCGCTTCTCGAGGTGATCGAGGTAGTCGCGCTCGTTCTTCTCCAGCCACTTGGCAACAACAGGTGAGCACTCGACCTGAATTCTCTCGGCTTCAACCAAGCTGCCAACGCGACGCACCTCGCGCATGACCTCATAGGCCAGGGTTGTGGTCGACTTAACAACGCCACGACCTTCACAGGTTGGGCACGGCTCGGTTAGCAACTGATGCAGCGACTCACGGGTGCGCTTGCGTGTCATTTCCACAAGGCCTAGTTCGCTAATCTTGGTGACGTTGCCACGCGTGGTGTCCTTGGCCAGCTCCTCATTAAACTTCTCCCAAACCAGCTGGCGATTCGAGCTCTTGTCCATGTCGACAAAGTCGATGACGATGATGCCACCGAGGTTGCGCAGACGGAGCTGTCGAGCAACGGCTTCACAGGCCTCGAGGTTGTTGGCAGTAATCGTCGACTCAAGGTCTTGCTTGCCGACATAGCTGCCCGTGTTGACGTCGATCGCCGTGAGCGCTTCGCCCTGATCGATGACAAGTGAACCACCAGACTTTAGCGGCACACGCCGAGAGAGCGACGCGCGAAGTTGTGACTCGATTCCGTAGGAATCAAAGACCGGGCTGCGTCCCTCATAGAGCTTGACGCGGTCAGTATAGCTCGGCATGAAGGCTTCGGTGAAGCGCACTGCTCGTGCGTGCTGCTCTGGGTCATCGATGATGATCTCAGAAACATCCTCACGCAGCATGTCCCGAACAACTCTTAGAACGAGATCCAGGTCCTGATATAGAAGCCCGGGTTTCTTGCTTGCCTTTTCTCGGCGACCAATCTCTTCCCAGAGGCGGAGCAGGTAGTCGACATCATCTTTGAGTTCCTGCTCTGCGGCGCCACCAGCTGCTGTACGAATGATGAAGCCCGCACCTTCGGGACGCGCCTCGTTGACGATGTTGCGAAGGCGACGACGCTCTTTCTCCGAGTCAATGCGGTGGGAGACACCAACCTTGTCGAGCGTCGGCATGAAAACGCAGTGACGACCAGGTAGAGAGAGATAGCCCGTGATGCGCGCGCCTTTGTCGCCCACAGACTCCTTGACGATTTGCACCAAAATCTCTTGGCCCTCTTTGACCAAGTCTTCGATCTTGCGACGGGACGCTGCTTTGCGAAACCCACGGCGGCCCTTGCCGCTGCTCTTCTTCTTGCTGCTGCTCTCATCGTCGTCGTCGCTCTCGTCATAGCCATCGAAGAGACGCTTCTCATCGCCCGCACCCAAGATCTCGGCCACGTGCAGATACGCTTTGCGTTCGACGCCAGGACCAAGGTCAACGAAGGCTGCTTGCATACCGGGTAGCACTCGGCTCACCCGTCCGCGATAGATGTTGCCAGCGACTCCAGCTTCGCGTTTGCGCTCGAGAAAGTATTCCGCGAGGTTAGAACCCTCTAGCAGGGCAACACGGGTCTCGGACCCTTCGGCGCTAACGACCAATTTTCGATTCGACATGTCATGAAACTCTTTGTTTGGGGCCCTCTGTGGGGCGTCTTAATGACCTGGCAGTGCACTGGATCTGATTCGCGGTGACTATCAGGTTGGGAAAACGTTTTCTCGTGGGTACCACGTGGTCAGGGCTCACTACAAGCCGGCGGCTTTGCAAGCATGTGAAACCAGGATGAATTTCCCGTATGCGGTCTCTTTATGTGCAATTTTTTGCACCTTCTAGAGTGACACGTGACACGGCTGTCCGGATAGAGCAACACGAATTGTCCTGTTCGCCTGCACAAACTCCTACAACACTAGTAACAACAAATAGTTGGCAGTTATTCCCAGACTGGCACCGGTGTTGCTCTACAACAATGCAAGTCCTCGGACTCTTACCTTTGCTTAACTTAACTACTGTATTTTACTTAGATTAGACTCACTTAAATCTACCTGCCCAGCAGCGGCCTTAAAAGAGCCTCCAGTTCCTAAAACCTGGGGGCTTTCGCCGTTTCGGCCCCTTCCCCATCGGCCTATGGTTGTGCGGTGAGTTCTTTGGCCCACCGCATTCATATCAAGCGAGACCGCTACAAGTTCTCCTGCGCACACATGACGGTTTTCCCGGGTGGCAGGAAAGAGCGCCTCCACGGCCACAACTACTATGTCTCGCTAACTATCGAACTTGCGAGCATTGCCTTTGAGCGCATGGTGGATTTTGGCCCTCTCAAAGAGGCATTGGGAGCATTGTGCAATGAGTGGAAAGAGCACGTTTTGCTAGCCACGGAGAACCCCTACTACAAACTCCTTGGTGAGTCGGACGACGAGATCGAATTCACACTTTGTGAACAACGATATGTCTTGCCGCGGGAAGACGTGCTGCTCTTGCCAATCGACAACTTGGCGGTCGAACCACTATCGAAGCTGGCGTGTGAGCGTCTCTGCGTGAGCATGAGTGCAGAGCTCGACCCGGCTACTGTGCACGCGATCGAAGTGACTATCGAAGAAAATCCAGGCCAGGGCGCAACCACTCGTCACGAGTTTTAGCAGCACACATCGGAATCTTTCTTAGTGGCCAAGGTACGACTCGACAAACTGCTCGTCAAACGTGGCCTAGCAGAGACAAAGCCCGAAGCTGTTGATTTGATCGAGAGCGGGCGAGTCCTTGTTGGCGGAATGCCCAATGAAAGAACAACGGCTCAGGTAGATTCGGGAGCCGATGTAAAGCTCACAGAACTCGAACCGGGCTGGGTCTCTCGTGGAGCGCACAAGCTGCTCGGGGCCCTGGAGGCGTTTGGCCTAGACCCTTCGGGGATGGTGGGTATGGATGTAGGAGCCTCTACAGGTGGTTTCACCGATGTCTTGTTGGAACACGGCGCCTCGAAAGTTTTTGCCGTTGATGTTGGCTATGGGCAGCTTGCCTGGCGGCTTCGGCAGGATAGTCGTGTGGTTGTCTTGGAGCGCGAGAACATTCGCAACCTTGCACCAGAGAAACTCGGAGAACCCATCGACATCACCGTTATCGATGCCAGCTTCATCTCGCTAACACTCATTCTTGGCAAGGTTGCTCAGCTTATGGGCGGCGGCAGCAAACCCATCGTGGCACTCATCAAGCCGCAGTTCGAAGCCCAAAAAGACCAAGTAGGAGAAGGTGGAGTTGTTCGCGACGAGGTGGTGCGTCAAGAGTGCATTGACAAGATTCGCACGTGGGCACTCGCTCGGCGGTTCCAAATCGATGGCCTTGTCGAATCGCCGATCCGTGGACCTGCTGGCAATATCGAGTTCCTTATTTTGCTGCGCACACCGAGCGTCGAGACATGAAGAGACTGATCCGTGTGCTTGCTCAGAGTGACCTGGCGACGTCTCAGGAATTATTGGACAGAGCCTGTGGCTACGACAATCTCTTAGGACTGGCTCAAGAGAAGCTCTATGCGCCTGGTGCGCGAGACTTGGTCGCCGAACCCTTGGGTGCGTTTCGCGGAGAAACCCTGCTTGGTGTGGCGTGCACCTCCGGACGCTGGCTTCGTCTGCTCGCGGTCGCTCCAGAGCATCGGGGCGAGGGGGTGGGCACTGAGCTACTACAGGCCTGTGAGCGACAAATCGCTGCACACTCATCTCTTGTGCGAACGTTGGACCAGCCTGGCAACTATCTGAGTCCGGGCATTGATATGCGCAACAACGCCAGCATCTCGTGGCTGAAAAGGCGCGGTTATGAACCAGCTGCGAACGCCTGCAATCTGCTCATTGGGCTTGAGAACAATCCCTTGGTCAGCCAAGTGCGTTTTGCGACGCTTCGCATTCGCTGCGAGCGACAAGGGTATCGAATACTCCGTCTTCCCAAAGAGCGTCTTGAGACAGATGCAGCCACGATTGCTGAGGTGTTCTCGCAAGGTTGGGCCTTCGAGATGCGACGGTCCCAACACATTTGCGATGGCGTGCACGTCGCAATCGAGGCCGCAACCGGGGTGCTTGCCGGCTTTGCGGCCCACGATGGCAACAATGCTGGCCGCGGTTGGTTCGGCCCGACAGGAATTCTAGAGCCACACCGCGGCCGTGGGCTTGGCGCCGCACTCCTCATGGCATGCCTGCTGGATGTTCGGGAAGCAGGCCATGTTCGCTGCCAAGTCGCTTGGATTGGTCCGCGAGAGTTTTATGACAAGATCGCGGGCATCGAAAGCGAGCGACTCTTTACCGTTATGCGCAAGGAACTCACATGACTCAAATTGCAAGCGCGATGCTGCTGTGCGCCGGCATGGGCACGCGCCTGGGCGACCTCTCGAGAGAGTGTCCAAAACCCCTCCTCCCGGTCTGCAATGTTCCCATTCTTCGCTACGGCATCACAAATCTTGTGGCTCATGGCATTACAAACATCGTCATCAATCTGCATCACCGCGGGGAGTTGATTTCAGAAGAACTTGGAGATGGCAGCGACTTGGGGGCCAAGATTCAATACTCCCTGGAGGATGAGATTCTTGGTACCGGAGGCGGTCTAAAGCGCGCGCTCCCACTTCTCGATCCCGATGGAACCGACGCGCCGATTCTCAGTATGAATGGCAAGCTCATCTTCGACCTGGACATCGAAGGTTTGCTTGCGAGCTTTCTTGCAGCTGGCGAGACCTTGGGCATGATGGTTGTGCAACGAGCACCCAACGCCATGAAGTGGGGTGCTGTTGACGTGCGTCCCGAAAACGGTGGACTCCAAAACGGTGGACTCCGAGTTCACAACATTCTTGGCGAGGGAAGTCACATGTTTTGTGGCGTGCACCTAACGCGACCATCCGTTTTTAAGAACATTACTGAAGGTGAGGCCTGTACGGTACGCCAGGGCTATCTCCCATGGATTCAGGCCGGCGGTCGGGTATCCGCTTTTGAACACCGGAGTGGCTACTTTGCCGAACACAGCACGCCCAAGCGCTACCTGCAGAGCAATCTCGACTTGCTTCGGGGCACCAAACTGCGCTTCCCGCCCGCACCACGCTCCTCGATCGCCCAAAGCGCACAGATTGATCCAAGCAGCACAATCACTGAACCTGTGTGCATTGGTGAAGGAGTGAGCATTGGGCCGGAGTGCAGCATCGGTCCCGATGTGGTGATTGGTGATAACGCGACAATCGCCAAGGGAAGCTCGTTGCGCGAGTCTGTGCTTTGGAAATCGGTACAATTCTCAGGAGCGGCAGAGCGAGAAATCATTACACCGCACGCCCGGATTCCCGCGTCGGGTGCGGACGATGTAGACGGCTAGCACCACAGCGGCCGGTCGGTAGCGCGAGACCTACTAGCCGCGGACACGTTTCAGCAACGACTCAATTGCCGTTCGCAAGTCGTCGCGACGCACGGGCTTTAGTAGCACCGGCTGGGAGGTGCCATCTGCGAAGGACTGTGTTTTGTCAGTAAAGGTACCCGCAGAGATGAAGATAACGCGTTCACGAGCCTCTGGGCAGACATCGGCAAGGCGCTCGTACAGCGCAACGCCGCTGAGGCCTGGCATCATGATGTCACAGAGAATTACGTCGTAGTCCCCCTCAACGATCATCTCGAGGGCAAGTTCGCCACCAGAGCAAACATCCACGAGGTACTCCCTCCGAAGCATGCGACCCAAGCTTCGCAAGATCAGCTCCTCGTCATCAATTACCAAGACGCGTACCGCGGCAACCTCGGCTTGCTCCGATGCGGGCAATCGGATTTCTATCGTCGCCGACAGCTGATCGTCGCTTGTTGTGACTTCGATGCTTCCACCGTGTGCCACGACGATTTGCTGGCAGAAAATGAGCCCAATCCACTTGGTGCTGCCCTGCATGAAGTCCGCGGTTATTCCGGTTTGGGGATTCTCGACTCGGTCGCCTTCCCATATGCGAATGCGAGCCGCCAGCTCTTCGAAGTACGGAGTTGGGGCACCAAGAGTGCAAGCAAGCTCGACACAGGTCTCGCCATCTTCTGCCCTTGTGGACACTCGTAGGGCGTTTCCCGGGGCATCTTCAACCATGGCTCTCGCCACGAAAACGAGCAGCCCTGTGATGAGCTGAATCATCCGTCCTTCGAGTCCATCGACAAATGGGGCTTCTTGCAGCTTCTCCTCGATGCTCGCGCGATGGCGAATCTCGTTGTGAGCGAGACGCAGAGCATGTCGCACGCTCACGTTGATGTCGATCGGATGTGTTTCCTCCGATTCCGTCGACGAAAACGGTGTGAGCTCTGCTGCGACTGTCTCGATCCTACGCAACGCCGTGAGCGCATCGGTCACGACTTCTCCGAGTTCTCCCGAGGAAATGTACTCACCGCGTTCGCTCAAGTGCTCGAGGCAACTTCGCAGCACCTGCGCCGGATTGTTGATTTCATGGCCCATCGCTGCAGCGAGCTGCCCAACAACAACCATGCTGCCAGTTGCAACCAAGTGCTCGCTGGCGGTCTTGAGCCGCTCTTGGGTCATTGCGAGCTCATCGATCGGTGTCTTGAGAGCCACCGCATAGGCCAACTTGCCATCGTGCAGAACGGGAGCAATGCGCACCAGCTGGCGGTAGGTCTCACCATCGCGACGCCGACCCTCGAATTCCCCGTGCCAGGGGTTGCCTTCGCGCAAGGTGGCCCAGATCGCGTCAAAGAGCTCGGTATTCTGTGCTTCGGAGGCCAGCAGTTCAACAGCGCTTCGCCCCAAAGCCTCATCAGCCGTGTAGCCGGTGACGTTCTGGAAGCTGCGATTCACAAAGCGCAGTAGCCCATCTGCGTCCATGATCTCCACCGACTCGGAGACCATGTCAACCGTCTTGGAGAGAGCGCGCAGCTGGGTTGCGGTTGGCTTCTCAAAATCAATGCTCTTGCTCATAGGAGTACCTTGCGAATATCTCTTAGGGACGATCCCTTGGGCACAGAGCAATGTCGAGCTTGCCATCAGCCTCAAAACAGGCAGCGGCGATCTTGCGCGCCTCAACCTTGACAGCTTTCTGTTCGGCAACCTGGAGACCTTCGCTCGCAAGCAGATCGAGATTGATCTGCAATGCCCCGGGGCTTGCCTTGGCAAGTTCGCACTGCTGCTCTAGCTCGGGGGTAGTTTTGGCGCAGGCACAAACACGCTTGAGATAGGATGTGCATGCCTTCTGGGCCCGCTCGACCTCCGCTTTGGGAAGAGCCTCAACCCTGACAGGCCGCTCCCCTTGCTCTGACGATTTCTTGCTACAACCGAGAGCGCCGGCCACCACCAGCAGAACCAAGGTTTGCGAGAGAGCTCCAAGTGCTCGTAGTTTCATCGCGTCTTGCCCCAATTGCTTGCCGCTCCAATCACTCGCCGCTCGATCTCCTGCCGCTCGATCTCTCCCCGCATCGCTTGCTCTACGATCACTCGCTGTCCAATCTCACTGTGGCTCGATGCGAGCAAGTACGACAGAGATATTGTCCACGCCACCCTGTTCGTTGGCGCCAGCGATCAGCGTTTCAACAGCTTTGTCCAGGTCTGGCGTGCCATCAATGATGTGCGTAATTTGCTGATCGGTGAGCATGTCGCACAGTCCATCTGAGCAAAGAAGGAAACAATCTCCAACCTTTGGCTGATCGGTGATGATGTCAACTTGGACGCTATCCTTCATGCCCAGGGCACGCACGATGACGTTTTTGTGGGGCCAGTTCTCGGCCTCTTCTTCGGTCACCCGCTTCATCTTGATGTAATCGTTGATGAGCGAGTGGTCCTCGGTGATCTGAGTGAGTTTGCCGTCGCGAAGCCGGTAGACGCGACTATCCCCAACATGGCCAATAATAACGGTGTCATCCAAGAAATAGGTAGCGACTACCGTGGTTCCCATGCCCTTGCAGCTGGGGTCGCGAGCGGCACGTTCGTGCACTTCAAGGTTGGCGAGAAGAACCCCTGTTGTCATGCGATTGATGTCGCCACGCAAATCGCGATCAACTTTGTAGGGCCACGTTAATGGCTGCATATCGGCAGTACGGCCGTAATAGTCGACCATTGTATCAACCGCCAAAGCGCTGGCGACCTCTCCAGAAGCATGCCCACCCATGCCATCCGCCACGATGGCCAGGCGAACATCGGTAGGTAGGTAGACAGAATCCTCGTTATGGTCGCGTTTGCGGCCAACGTCTGTGTCGCCGGAGAAGCGAACGCGCATGTTGTCGAGTGGAAAGGAGGTGCTCATGGTGCTTGCTGGGCTCGATCGATGCCCGCGAAGTATGCTCGCAAGAATCGCCGCCCGATGTGCCCTGTAATATGGAAAACCCGGAGCCCGACCCTTACTATTAGGTCATGCTTTGGGGGAAGAAGCTTAGCGTAGCTTTATGTGTAGGGCTATTGGGCCTGGTCACCTTTTTGGGGCGTCAAGCTGGTGCGCAAAATAGCGAGGCCATCAAACCATTTGTCTTGGTGATTTTTGATGTCTCGGGCTCGATGGGAGCTGCCACGGGCCAGGGCTCGAGTTCTTGTGGAGCGGCTGACACCAGAATCGATCACGCCAAGTGCGCCATTCAGCAGATTGTGGATGCGCACTCTGACATTCAATTCGGCATGGGTCGGTTTCGCACCACACCAAATGGCACCAGCGATTGTTTTAGCTGCGAACAAAACACGGCGATTGACTGCGCTGCCTGCAACGAGAACAACGGAAACAACTGCTCCGCTGCCATGAGTTCAGCCGATCGATTTCAGCTGCTCGTCCCTTTTGTTGAAGACGCCAACGATTCCATCAAAGAGTGGGTCAACTTCAACTGCGGCACATCGGGTTGCTCCCTCGACCCCGCTGACAGCCCGGAGATGCGCGTGCCCTTTGGCAACAGCTTCACGCCTTTGGGCGGAGCACTCCGCGGAGCTCGTCGTTTCTTCCAGGGCAACGACACAAACATCAATAGCAATGCGGTCGACAACCTGGACGCAATCTACGGTGCAAACATCGATGACCCAATCGGAACCGATCCTCTGCGAGATGACTTCATCGCGGTGGGACAACAATGTCGACCTTACATCGTAGTTCTTCTTACGGATGGTGAAGAGACATGCGAGCAGTTTGGTGCTGCGGGTGGAACGGTAGACGCTGCCTCCGACCTTCTTGTCACCCCCTTTGGCGCTAACAACTACCGCATTGAAACCAAGCCCATTGGCTTTGGCCTCACTCCAGGCAACGCACAAATCGAAGCCATGGCGCGCGCTGGCGGCAACCCCGGTGACGGCGTTGGCGGTGCAAATGAGGGCCTCTACGCAAATACTGAGCAAGAACTCATCAACGCCTTCAATCAGATTATTTCTGATTCGATTCTCGTCGAAGTTTGCGATGGTGAAGACAACGATTGTGATGGCCAAGTAGACGAAGGGTTTCAACTCTTCTGTGATGTCGATGGCGGCAACCCCGCACAAGACCTATGCGTCGATCCTGGCGACGACTGCGATGGCAACGATGATAACT
Organism: Kofleriaceae bacterium; assembly: GCA_024762925.1. Classification (GTDB taxonomy): domain Bacteria; phylum Myxococcota_A; class Polyangia; order Haliangiales; family Haliangiaceae; genus NORP324. The sequence continues at coordinate 37,817 of JANTGM010000035.1, forward strand.
GCTCACAGGGGACCGCCGACGAAATCGTAAACGCATGCGGACTGTGCGGACCCGAGCCAACCGAAGTCTGCAACCTAAGCGACGATGACTGCGATGGCATCGTTGATGAGAATGGCGACGGTATCGAGGGCAGCATCTGCAACGGCTGTGTCCCCGTTGGCCAAGAGATTTGCAACAACGATGATGAAGACTGTGATGGCTTCATCGACGAGGGAATCACCCAGCCTTGCGGAACCGATGTTGGTGAGTGCACAGCTGGTGTGGAAACCTGCGTTGCTGGCTCGTTCATCAACTGCACGGCGATTGATGGCACCAACGAGGTATGCGACGGGCTCGACAACGACTGCAATGGCGTGGTGGATGGCTTCGTCGAGGAGTGTGCCGAGCTGCCCGGCAATGTTGCTCCGTTTGAAGGCGTCTGCCAACCTGGTTTCTCCGTTTGCGAAGTTCCCGCCATTCCCGGCATGGGCAACAGCTTTGGTCCTTGCCAAGGAGAAATCGGCCCGAGCGCAGAGAGCTGCGACTTGCTCGACAACGATTGCGATACGGATGTCGACGAAGACACAGGTGGCGCCGACTGCAGCTCCACCTGTGGCGTTGGGACCACCGAGTGCGTGGCTGGTGTTCTTGAGTGCAACAACGGCGGCATGATGGGCATGGACGAAATCTGCAACGGCCTTGATGATGACTGCGATAACGTGATCGACGAGAACGTTCCCGACCCAGTTCCCAATACTTGTGATGAGGGCGGCACCCTCTGCTTGCCCGGCGTTCTTCAGTGTATCGGTGGTGAGTTTGTTTGCACGGGTGGCACAGCTCCTGGAATTGAAGTCTGTGACTGTCTCGACAACGACTGTGACGATGCGGTTGATGAAGAGCCACCCGCCCTGTGCCCAACTGGTTCAAGCTGCACAAACTGCCAGTGTGCATTTCCCTGTCAAAGCGGCGAGTTTCCCTGTCCACAAGGGTTTCTCTGTAGCGATGAGAACTTCTGCTTAGTCGATCCGTGCTTCAACGTGGACTGCACACCCACTGGCGAAGGCAATGCCACAACCTGTGTTGCCGGCGAATGTGTTGAGACCTGCACGGTCACAAACTGTGCTCCTGGCACCGCATGTCGTCCGAGCGATGGCACCTGCCAGTTTGATGACTGTCGAGGCTTTCCGGAACTCTGCAGCGAAGAAGAGTTCTGCGTTGTTGACCAGTGCGTAAGCGATCCTTGCACCGGCGTTGACTGCCCAGGTGACGACCAATACTGCCTTGAGGGCGAATGCGTAAGCAGCTGCGCGAACATCAACTGTCCCGAAGGCCAAGGCTGTTTGCTTGGCGAATGCCAACCTCTTCCATGCGGAGGAGAGTGCGAATTCGGCCAAGTCTGCAGCAGCGAGGGTGTCTGTCAAAACAACCCATGCACAGCACCGTGTGCCGAGGGTCAAGTCTGCAATCCGGCTAACGGCGAGTGCATACAAGATCCTTGTCTAGGCGTCGACTGCCCAGACAATGGCGTATGCGACTTTGGCACCTGCTTTGACCCAAGCCATGGTGATGCTGGTCCGCCCGTAGATAACGAGTACGTAAGCCCTGGTGGCGGTGGAGGCTGCTCTACCGGTGGCGGTGCTGGTGCGCTTGGAGGCCTCTTGCTACTGCTCATGCTGGCCTGGTCCCGCAAGCGTGAGGAGGGCCTCTAAGATGCGCACGGTTGCAATGCCAGCGAGCATCCTCCTCGCTCTATTAGGAGTTCTTCTTAGCACCACCTCATGTAGCGTCGACGGCTATTGCATCGACTGCTACGACGCGAATGGAACCGGTGTCGCATACGACGGCGGTGATAGCGAATTTGACGCTGACCTTGGTGATGGTGGCGGTGGTGAGTTTGACGCCTGCGTTCCCTCGGGAATCGAGCAGTGTGATGATCTCGACAACGACTGTGACGGCGAAGTCGATGAAGAGACCGATGGCTTACCAGGAGTAGGTGAAACCTGTGGCACGAACGCTGGCGAGTGCGAGACTGGTACCACCGTCTGTCAGGACGGATCGATTGTTTGCGGCGATGGCGCCATCCACCCAACCTTTGAGCTTTGCAACAATCTCGATGACGATTGCGACGACTCGGTCGATGAGAATAATCCTGAGGGCGGGCTCATCTGCGGCACCAACCAAGGCGAGTGCGTGGCGGGCGTTCAGCAATGCACCAGCGGAACTCTCGAGTGTGTGGGTGATGTCGGCGGCGGTTCCGAGATCTGCAACGGCTTGGACGATGACTGCGATGGCCAGTTCGACGAGGGCATCACGCTCAGTGGCAACTGCGGCCCCACAAGCGATGACGGCGTTTGCACGTTTGGCGTCAACACCTGCGTAGGTGGCAGCATTCAGTGTGTAGGCGCGGTTCTGCCTTCGCTTGAGCAGTGTGACATGACCGACCATGACTGCGATGGCAACAACCTCAACGGCTTCAACCTCACAAGCGATCCAAACAACTGCACAGCATGCGGCAATGTGTGCTCCGGCTTCAACGCATTTTGGAGCTGCAACAATGGCTGTGAAGTTGCTGCATGCGAAACCGACTTTCACGATGTGAATGGACTCGCCGTTGATGGCTGCGAGTTTGGTCCCTGCACCTTCCAGGGCAACGAGATTTGCAATGGCGTCGACGACGACTGTGATGGCGTAACCGATGAAGGCGTGAATGCCAGCCCACCACCGATTTGCGATCAGGACGGAGAGTGCAATGGCACCGTTGCTGTGTGTGACAGCATGGCTGGACAGTTCGTTTGCAACTACGGCGCAACCGTCACCACCGATATCGATGGCAACCTGATTCCAGAGGGCGACTGCGACGAACGTGACAACGATTGCGATGGGCAGGTTGATGAGGTCTTTGGCACCAAGGGCAACGTCTGCGATGACGGCGAGCTTGGTACCTGTCGTGACACGGGAGTCGTTGCATGCAATGCAACCAACGATGGCGTTGTGTGTACAGCGGTCGACGACCCAACAGACGACCCTCCACCTGCCGAAATCTGCAACAATCTTGATGACGACTGCGATGGAAACATCGATGAGGGTGATATCCAGGATTGGGTCGACATTGGTGGTGGCGTAGAAATCATGAAGTACGAGGCATCGCGTCCAGATTCCGATGCCACGGAACAAGGCTTTGTCGTGGACGGTAGCGTCTGTAGCGATGTCTCACGTGTGCCTTGGACCAATGTCACCCAACCGGAGGCGGAGGCTGCGTGCGCTGGCATCGGGGCGCGCCTTTGCACCGAAGCCGAGTGGCAGCTCGCATGTGAAACTGACAATGCCTTGCCAGAGAATGTCCAGCAAGGCAGCCAGAACCTCATTGTCATCGATGGTGATGATGGCGTTGCAAACAATGGGTGGGTTGCGCGAAGCACAGTCGCTGGTTTCACAGGCTCCGGCTACATGCAGGTTCCAGACGACACCGAAACCGATGTCTTCGACCCAAGCAATCTCAACGCGGCTTCCCCACGCATCGACTACACACTGAACTTCACGCAAACCGGGACGCACTTTCTGTGGGTCCGCATGCGCACTGATGGCAACTTCGAAGATGACTCGGCGTGGTTTGCGTTTGATGACACAAATGGCAATCTCGCGGGTGGTACTGGCGGTTCACCCTACTTGGACCTGGACACCAACAACTCCTGGGACTGGCTTGGGCAGTTTGATAACGAGAGCGGTCGCATTAGTTTCAACGTTGGCACCACTGGCAACCACACCATCAGCATCTACAACGGAGAGGATGGCGTCATTATCGATAGGCTCGTTGTTACGACCGATATCAATTTCGTTCCAACCAGTGATGGGCCACCAGAAGAATGCCAATTTGCATACCAGACTGACTGCAAGGTCTACCAACCCAACACGTGCAACGGAGAGGACTTCGACGGCGACTCGGGAACCGCCGGTGACCAGGACTTGATGCTGCCAACCGGTAGCTTGGCGGCTTGCTTCGCTGAGTGGGAGGCTGGTGGTGATGCCTTCGATCTCTCGGGCAACGTTAAGGAGTGGACAGCAGAGCGTGCAGCGGGCATCAACCCACTTCGCGGCGGTTCGTTCAACAACACGGCAACGGGAATCAGCTGCCAGTTCGACTTCCTAACGGCGGACGATAGCTTCTTCCTTCCGAACATCGGCTTCCGCTGCTGTCGCTAGGCTGTCGCAAGGAGTGGAGCGTATCGAGATACGTGACCGACGAGCAACGCAGAGCGAAGCGCCCAGAAGGTGAGAAACCAAGCGAGGGCCGGTCAAACCTTTTGGATCGCACACTAGGACAAGGCTCTTCGTGTCTAGGACACAGATACTGACGACGCTGCCTGGAGACGCCGCCTAGCCAATCCAACGTAACGCGGATCTTGGTCACCAACGATCCAGCGCCGCCCAAGCCGCTCAGCAAGAGCAGCGGTTGTCCCCGAGCCACCGAAAGGATCCACCACCAGGTCACCGGCGTTACTGCTCGCAGCAATCATTCGCCGTACGAGTTCTTCTGGTTTTTGTGTTGGGTGCTCGGTGCGCTCCGCGGTGCCGTTGCACAGCACGGGTATCTCAAGTACGTCGCGCGGTTTTGCCCCAAGCGGATGTGGTTGCCACTTGTCGCGTCGCTTCCCCTTGCCACCATACTGCGACGTCACTGCCTGGACACGTGCGGGATAGCGCTTGGTGTGCGAGTTGTATGGCACGCGAACCTCATCGACGTTGAGCTTGGTCTTGGCGGCCTTGCGCAGATGCAAGATCGACTCATGGGACCGCCCCCAGTCACTGCCCAGATTTGCCTTGTTCTTGTAGAACCAAACGAGCCAACGACAGGCCGAGAAGCGCTTGGATGAGCGAGCTTTGATCTCTGCGAGTATTTCTGAGAAGCCACAGACATACGCCGACCCTGTCGGGCTTAGAATACGCGCAACTTCGGCCAGCCAGCGATCGCACCAATCGATGTAGTCTTCTTGGGATGCGAAGACGTCCCAGGTGTCCTTGCCGATGGCGTAGGGCGGGTCGGTCACCACAAGATCCACCGAAGAATCTTTGATGTCGCCAAGCAGCTCAAGCGCATCAGCTCGCCAGAGTTTGCCAAGGCGGCTCTCATACGCGAGGGTCTTGGGCGACAGTGGTACATCCAAATCGCCTGGAACAGGCAATTCGGCAGCAACCCGAGGTGGACGCTTTGGCATAGGCCACGGCAGGATACTCGGTATGAGCAAAGCCGGCTACTACGTACACCCAAGCGCTGTTGTTGATGACGGAGCGGTAATTGGTGCGGCTAGCAAGATTTGGCACTTCGTGCACGTCATGCCAGGCGCTCGAATTGGCAGCGACACGGTGATTGGCCAAGGCTGCTACATCGCCAATGTGAGCATTGGCAGCGGCGTTCGCATCCAGAACAACGTGAGCATCTACGACTCGGTCACACTTGAGGATGATGTCTTCTGTGGACCGAGCTGCGTCTTTACCAACGTCATTAACCCGCGGGCGGCAGTGCAACGCAAAGAGGAGTATCTTCCAACCTTGGTGAAGCGGGGCGCGAGCATCGGTGCCAACGCGACCATCGTTTGTGGGGCGACCATCGGCGAGTACGCCTTTATTGGGGCTGGCGCCGTGGTTCGTGGTGATGTGCCAGATCGGGCGCTCATGGTTGGGGTTCCCGCCAAGCGCATCGGTTGGATGTGTGACTGTGGCGTACGACTTCCAGATGCCGAAGCGATGGCCACCGGCGTACGCGCCAAGTGCCCGGCATGCAGCACGCGATACTGGATTCGCGACAAGGGCGCTCAGCGCTTGGATGAGTCGGAATAGAAGCTTCGGCACTGCTGAAGAAGCTCGATCGGATCGAAGCCCAGCATGGCAAACGGGCTGGCGCTACTCTCCTTTAGGCGGCTCTGAGCAGCTCCCGCGAAGTCGCCCGCCATCTTGCGAGCCCCTTTTGGAAGAAACCGGGCCATGCGCTTGGCGCTGGTTGTCGCAGCGGCAATGGCTGCAGCACCACCAAGCAAACCTTGCAGCCACAGTGGCGACGGATCGACAACGAGTGCTCCCGAGCGCAGCTCTTTAGCCAGCTGATCAGGGGGGCCGCGAAGTATGCGATGAACCGCGTCCTTCTCGATGAAGATAGAAACGCTTGGCTTGGAAAAGCGCGATTCCACGGCGCGATTCACCTTATCGTAATTTGCTCGCCAATCGCGACAGAGCTCTTGTTCACTAAGAAGATCACCGATCCCGGGATGCATGGTTGCAAGCACAATCGCACCGCGGCGTTTCTCGGCGATCACCGAGCAGTGCACCTCTCGCCCATCGAGAACATAGGCGACGAGTGTAGAGTCATTGGGAACGAGAAGATCGAATGTCTTCTGCAAGGCATCGGATCGCAGGGGCGGAATGAGTTCCAACATCGGTGGGTCACTCCAAATGCCCTCACAACGCCGAAGCGATTGCCATAGTCCAACGCCCTGGCTGGCATAATTCTCGTCGAGCCGAAGCCCGCGCTCCATGCTCTCAAAGAGATTTGTGAGAGCCCGGCGTTCTACGACCAAGAGTCCATCAACGTCCAATGCCTTGGAGAGCGTAGACAGCTGTGACTTTGTCGTTCCGGAAAATGGCACGCTCTTGGTATCGATCGCGCCTTCTCCCGATCGCACAGCGTGCAGAAGCTCTCCCGACTCAAGCACCACGAGCGCGTACCGAGAGTCCTTGGAGAGCCCCGGCGGAATCGCCAGCCGCCACCAGTTGTGCAAGTGGCGGCGATCGAGCCACGCCAGGACGGGATCGTGATCAATCATGCGCTGCCCTCTACTCGAAAGATTCGCGTTTCCATAGACGATAGTCTGACGCTGGCAATGCCTTGCTCTTCTCCGATCGAATCTCCGCTGATGCCATCGAGAAGAACACAACCAACAGGAACATTCACGTCGGCCGCTGTTGGGGTTTCGGCCCGATTGCGAACAAAGAGCAGCGGTACGTTGTCGTTGTCATCGTAGAAAGGCGTGCAGGTTACGGTGGCCGACTGGGGAGCAATCCAAAGATCACTGAGCTCACCTGCCAAGCCAAGCAAGTCTGCTGCAAGCCCCTCCACGTCTTCAAGCGATTCAGCTGCGAGCAGACCCGCGCCCTTGGGCATCGCGCCTTCGTCGCCAAGAGCTCTTCCAAGCTCGTCTTCGAGCGGTACCTCCGGACCGAGCACAACCGGCATACCTGTGATGCCAAGAGCGTGAAGCGCTCCCCACACCGCGCCATCGACTCGCCGAAGGGTTGGTGCTACAACCGCCTTTGTCGATGCATCAATGCGATGTAATTCGGTCTCTCCAAGCAGCAGGTAGGGTACTTCGACGAAATCGAGCGCTTCGCGAACAGCTGTCAGCCACCGTGGGTAGAGGCGGGCAGATGGATCGAGGGCCAGTTCGGCATGCCCTGATGGCCCAAGCCCTATCCACTCGGCAATCGCGGGTGGCACGCTATCCACTGCACAGCTTGCGAGGGCGGCGCGGTCTTCGGCGCGAGATGCAATCAAGACAATGGGGGTTTTGCGGTGAAGTGTGTGCGCTTGGGTCTCGCGAAGTGTTGTGAGCAACGAGCCCACCCACTCACAGGCGCGCGCCTCACCGGACCAGCGTTCTCTTCCCACCGTCATGTAGAGGTTGAAACCCATCGCCCCAGAAGCCAGCGACTCAATAACAGCATTTTTCTGAGTTTGCTCCGACACAACGGGGAACCACGGCGCACCGCCGACATCGAGCTGCTTGTGCGCATCATGTAACGTCATGCCTGCTTTGGCAGCGGCCTCCCTTAGCCACTCAACTGCTCTCTCTTCATACTCTTCCGCAAAGGAAACCCATCCCAACATGCGAGGCATCTCTTCTTCTTTGTAGTATCGCGGAGCAGGTTTCTCGCCACCAAAGTCCAACCACCACTCAATTGCCTCGTGGTGGTAATCGCCATCAAACGCAGCCACGCGGCCCATTGCGCGTCGATCGCATTGCACACTGACGGTTGCTGGTGCGTCCCGTAGGTGATCGCCAAGCGCTACAAACCACTCGCCGACTTCAGCCTGAAATGCCGTAGAAGCAAATGACGGAGCGGGAAACATCTTCGTTGGCCACGGCAGCCACAGAGGCGTTCCCCGACCACTCACCGCTTGGCACTCTTTGCTTGCAAGAACGCGTTCGGGAATGCCAAAGGCTGTGAGCTCTGCTCCAACTGCGGGACCGAGACGCAAATGCACATCGAGTCCCTGCTCACTTGCTAGCGATACAAATCGGGCGAGGTCTAGGTGCTTTGAAAACTGATAGGCGCCCTTATGTCGTTCGTGTTCCGACCACGGCACGCAGCTACTAACGCCCGTGAAACCGAGAGAGCGCAGTTCCAACAACAGTGCTGGCCACTGTTCGGGCTCATGGCGCCAGTAGTGCAGCTCGCCGTGATAGTGAGCGTTGCTGTTCAACGGTGAACCCAGCCATGCTCTGGACTAAGAATAAATCGGGAGGCGCCCCACGCGAGTCGGTGATCGGGTGACATAGGCATCGATGCCCCGTTGCCCTTGCTCTCGTAGTCTGCATCCCAAGGAAGCAAGAGGGTGAGTCCCTCCTCGCTGGCACAGGCTCTCGGCAGTATTGGATGTGCGTGGGCGGCACCAGCGCGCGCAAAGTCCAAGATGCCCTCGACACCTCGCGTTGCTGGCTCGAGCAACTCGTAGCAAGTGCGCAATTGTGGTGGTGGAAGCGCCAGTTCTTTTGAACGAGCCAAGGCTTCTTCCGGGGTGACCCACACTTCGTCAACCGTCTCTTTGTTGTCTGGTGACGCCACCTGATCGTCAGGCATAACCGCAATGAAGAACTTGGCGCTGTAGCGACGCTTCTCCACCGAAGGCGTAATCCAGTGCGCGTAATAGGTGAGCGATTCGACGTCAATCGGCGCATTTGCCATGACCACAGCTGGGTCGGCCTTCTCGACATTGAGTGCCTTGCGCCACGCCTCTCGCTGTGCGGCCTGAGTCTGTGTAGTACTGAGCAAGACACCCGATTCTTCGAAGAGCTCACGGCCAGCCACCATGCGCTCATCGGTCTCAAAGTCCTCGGCAATCCCGCCGGGGAATACGTAGGACGACGACATGAATGACGCCTTGCGGTGGCGACGGAGCAGATAGATTTGCACGCCAGCGTCGCCTTCTCGCAGCAATATCACCGAGGCGGCGGCCTTAGGCTCTACATCTTGACTCTCAGCCATGTGCGGACCGTATCATGCACAGCAGATGGCGACGCGCACGGTTCCTTTGGTTGACCTCGGCAAGCAGAACGCCGAATTGCGCTCGGAGATCGATGCCGCCATCGCGGGTGTCATCGATTCTGGCCGCTTCATTCTCGGGCCCGAAGTAGCGGCGTTTGAAGAAGAGCTAGCGGCCTCCTGCAGCGCGAAGTTCACAGTTGGGGTCTCCTCGGGAACCGATGCCTTGCTGCTCGCTCTGATGGCCTTGGGCGTTGGGCCAGGGGACGAGGTTGTAACGAGTGCGTTTACGTTCTTTGCGACCGCCGGCGTAATTGCGCGTCTCGGGGCAACGCCAGTCTTCGCCGATATCGAGACCGAGAGCTTCAACCTCGACCCATTTGCGGCACTCGCTGCTGTCACGCCAAAGACCGCCGCGTTCATGCCCGTCAATCTCTATGGCCGCTTGGCACGATTGCCACCGACGGACATCCCGATCCTCGAAGATTCGGCCCAAAGCGTTGGATGTGGCACACCCCGCGGACTCGCTGCTGGCTACAGCTTCTTTCCAACCAAGAATGTCGGAGCACTTGGTGACGCAGGTGCGGTTGCGACCAATGACGAGGACTTCGCCGACAAGCTGCGCCTCTTGCGAACCCACGGCGGGCGCCCAAAGTACTTTCACGCGGTGGTTGGCGGCAATTTTCGCATCGACGCTTTGCAGGCTGCCGTTCTGCGCGTCAAGCTTCGACAGCTCGACACCTGGAACGCAAGGCGAAGAACGAACGCCGCCCGTTACTCAGAATTATTCGCCACCAAGAACACTTCTGAGATTATGACACCAGAAGACAGCCCTGAGCATATCTACCACCAGTACACGATTCGGGTACCCGAGCGAGATGCCCTCAGAGATCATCTCAAAGAGAAGGGAATCGCTACCGAGATCTATTACCCGCAGCCGCTTCACCTTCAAGAGTGCTTTGCCGATCTCGGCTACAAAGAAGGCAGTTTGCCCTGCACCGAAGCTGCCGCGAGAACTTCGCTGAGTATTCCCATCCATGCCCACTTGGAAGCGGACGATCAGGCGTATGTCGTAGAAACGATCGCCTCGTTTTATGGCTAAGCGCGAGATGATCGAAGGCGAGTGACTGCTGGCTCCTTACGAGTGACTGCTGGCTCGTTACCTGCGGCCAAAGGGGCGGCGCAACAACGTTCGCGCAGCCTGAAGATAGACACGTGCTGGCGGGCGTCTTTGCTGTCGATCCACACGCCCGACGATGGAGGCCATTGAGGCGCGCCTGGGTCCGCGACGTGTGGGGGCATCGCCTATGTGAAGAAACCAGAGGCGACTCGGCGAAATCAGCACAATGCGGTGCATGATGTAGGCGCCATCTTTGCCCTCGTACACCACCACATCACCTACCCGAAGCGCATGGTGTGGGATTGCGCGAACCCTCACAGATTGGCCAACCTCGATGGTTGGCTCCATCGACCCGCTGCTGCAGGTAATCAGTGCACCGGATGGCGACTCTACCAGCTCGCGAAGCAGTGCCCGTCGCTCATTGCAGGGAATCACTTGACCATTCTCCGTGGCCGAAGTATCCCCGCGCAACCCTTGAAGACTGCGACTCTCATAGCGACCCTCTTGTGCACAAGCTGTGCGTTCGACACCAGCGTTCCAAGCAGCCCCAGTGAGGTTGCCGACGCAGCAGGCGAGGCGATTGATGCCAGTCCAATCTCGCCCGATGCCGCCCTCGATGAGAGGCATTTGCTGCTGAGTGAAGTCCAAACCAAGGGCTCAGGCAAAGAGTTCATCGAAATTTACAATCCGCGCGCTCTGCCCGTCGACCTCTCTGACTACTACATCGCTGACACACAAGAGTACGCACTCTTGCCCGGAGCATTTGGAGATAGTCCAGCTCCAAGTGTTGGAACGAGCGACTTCATTGCGCGCTTTCCCGAAGGCGCCATTATCGATGGTCAAGCAGCACTGATCCTCGCAATCCGCCCCGTGGAGTTTCGTGACGAGTATGGAACCGACCCCGACTTTCGCATTGGCGGCGAACCGAGTGGCCAACTCATGAGAGAAGCCCACGGCAATAGCATCGATCCCCTGCTCACACTTACCGACAGCGGCGAAGGCATCGCGCTTTTTTACTGGGACCAAAGTAGTGATCTTGTCACCGATGTAGATCTCATTGACGTTGGACCAAACACATCGGCTGGCAATCGGCTGGCCGACAAGTCGGGTGTGCAAGTGGATGGTCCAGACTCTGGAACCGAGACGTCGGAGTACCTAGTGGACCTTGGCACCATGACGAGCCTTGGCGTTGAGCTCGACAGCGGCCAGAGCTTTCACCGCATTCGTGTCGAAACCGACCATGAAGGCCAAGATGGCGCCGGCAATGGCCAACACGGGCACGATGAGACTACCGAAGACATACGTGCGACTTGGGGTGTCAAGGCAGCGACCCCTGGCACCGTTGCGGTGGAGCTGTAGTGCGTGACTCATGACTCTGCAGGTTTGCGTGCGCGCTTCGAGGAGCTCGCAGACGATGTTGCCGAGCGACTGAAGAGCGAATCGCTCCCAACGGCAGCTACACAGGCACTAAGAATTTTCCTTAGCAAACAGTCGATTGCACCGGTAGACGTTCTAGCTTGGATCGCTGACTCCAGAGATCTTCCCGTCCAAGAGGACATCACGGCGAGCTTTGGCGAACCACCACTCACCATCGTCAATCGGCCAGAGTTCTACATTCAAGTGCTCTTCTGGAGAGATGGCACCACACGCGTGCACCAACATGCCTTCTCCGGCGCCTTTGCAGTGCTCTCAGGAAGCTCCATCCACGTTGAGTACACCTTTGAGAAGGCCATCACAGTGAGCGACCAATTCACTACGGGACGTCTCCATCACAAGAGCACCGAGCACCTTGTCGCGGGTGATTGTAGAAAAATCCGCAGTGGCTCCAGCTTCATACACTCAGTATTTCACTTAGATCACCCAACCATTAGTGTGGTCGTGCGCAACCATGGAGACGACGGCTCCACAACCCAACTTGCGTACCGTCCAACCGTCGCACTAGACCTCTTTGAACTTTCACCGGATTGCATTCGAAAGCTGCAAACCCTGGATCTGGTGTTTGAAGAATCCAAAGCAGAAGAGCTCTTGGCCTCCATGATTACGAGCTCCGATATTGCGACGACGTATCTTCTACTGGAGCAGATAACGCGAAAGCGTGGGCGAGTTGGTGCCCTATCGGATCTCTTGGCACATGCGGAGGCCCTGCATGGAAAGCCCGCTCTGGCCTTTGCAGAATCCCTCTCGGACTTGCTTCGCGAGGAAAACATCGTAGAGCGAAGAAAGGCCATTCGAGAGCCCGACCACAGACGTATCCTAGCACTGCTCCTGACCGTACCAAATCGCGAGAGCATTCTCGCGATGCTTGCCACCATGAAGCCTGCGATCGACCCGGTGGAAACGCTAATGAAAGGACTAAGAGAAATGCTTAGTCTAGATGCACCACCCGAGTGGGGCCCAAATGCGCTGGGGCTCGCTCTCGATGAAGAAGCTCTTACGTTTCTCGAGCGCGTCCTGCAGGGCGCCACGATTGATGAGTCCGCAGCGCTGTGCCAAGACCCCATGCAGGGGCAAATGCTGGCACTGCAGTTGCCTCTATCATCAATACTTCACCCGCTGTTTCGTGTGGGCGAAACCTGCCGCGATTCATGAAGATAGAACGCGCTCACTCGTCTTCTCGCCCGCTAGGAAGACTGGCCCAGCCAGTCTTCTTCGTTGTTCCTCGGTCGCTTGCCCCAGCAAACTCCCTCTTCCCGCCTCGCCAGAAAACAAGCTGGCTTCGCGATCACGAATCAATGTCCATAGATCGCGCACTAGAGCGATTGCTTGGGACTCATCCTAAACCCGACACTAACTAGCTAGTTCCAGTTGGACGCGAACTAGCTAATTTCTGGTGTGGAACACCAGACCACAGCGCCGAAGGCGCGAAACACCACGCTTGCTCGCAAGCGTTAGCTAGTT
>JANTGM010000036.1 GCA_024762925.1 Kofleriaceae bacterium
CACGGCAGAATCCGAATCCACGGCAGAATCCGAATCCACGGCAGAATCCGAATCCACGGCAGAATCCGAATCCACGGCAGAATCCGAATCCACGGCAAGCTCCGAATCCACGGCAAGCTCTTCCGGATCAACAATAACCTCATCGGTGGACTCTTCAGCCTCAGCAGCTAAGGCCACTTCTTTGGCAGTAGGGGCAACAGCAACCGGCATCGGCTGAGTGCCACCCTTTTTCTTCTCAGCTTCTTCTTGCCGAGTCTTCTTGATGAGGTTGTCGGCGAGCTGCTCCTCCACTGTTGTGGGTTTTTTTGTGAGGGCAATTTGGGCGACGGCGATTCCAGGTGAGGTCTTGCGCTTGGGATCCTTGTCGCGCTCGCTGGTGTCGAGGGGTGTCGCCTCGCCAATGGCGCGATCCAGCAGTCCACTCAGTTCGGGGCTTGGCGTTGATGCATCTCGCGTCTCCGGACTCGGACTCGTCGGGACTTTCGTGGATTTTGCCGAAGCAACTGCAGCAGCGGCGGCGGCATCGAGGTTCTCTGAATCTATCAATTCCTCAGAAGACTCCGACTCCGACTCCGACGAATTTGGGCTTTCCCTGCCAGCGTCAGCTTCGGTCTCATCCTCGCTTGCCGCCGCTATGGGAACAGTTGTATCTACGAACTCTTCTGATGCTGGGGACGGTGCCTCGGGAACCGTGTCTTCAAGATCTGCTGGCACAGACTGCTCAGGTCGCTTAATCTTGAGGTCTTCAAGGGCAAAGGTACCACTACCCGAAGCCGTGCCCGCTTCAACAATAATGCCTTCAAAGTAGAGTTTGCTGATGATTTCGACCGCTTCCAGGTCTCCAATGTTTCCCCCATCGATGACTTCTTCAAGAGTACGTCTCGCGTCAAAAAGCCTGAGGATCTGGTTCACTTCATCGGGGAGCTCCGAGAGCCGGTCCCAAAGTTCGTCGTAGACAACTTCGAACTTCTGCCCGAGCGGGGGAAGCTGCTCCTGCATGCGCCCCCATTCGTCAAGTCGCCGCATGCCTTCCATGAGTAAAGCCTGCGCACTCATTTCGATAACGGGCTTGCGACGCACCGGGCGAAAGAGTGCTTCAAAGTCGCCCTCGTTCCACGTGAGCAATCGATAGACAGCGTCCTCGCCCTGTAAGTGCCCCGCCTCTGCATCAATCACGCGTCCATCCTTAAAGAAGATCGTCGCTTGACGCTTTTCATCGGCGCGAATGTGAATGAGACCTGTCTTCCGACTTACCTCGATGGTTTGAATGAGATCAACGACACCCATATCGCTCAGACGACCTGCGAAGCGTGTGTTGCTATCCTTTTTCTGCTCAAAATTCGCTCGATCGCGCTTCTGAAGAAGAATGCGCACTCGCGTGAGAATTTCTTTGATGTAGATGGGCTTGGTGAGGTAGTCGTCTACTCCCAGCTCAAGGCCGCGAATCTTGTTTTCAATCGCCGTTTGGCTTGTGAGAAAAATAAACGGAATCGCTCCCCACTCTGGATGTTTTTTGAACTCACGACAAAACTCGTAGCCATCCATCTCAGGCATCGAGGTTTCGGAGATGACCAAGTCGGGATGGGAGCTTTTTGCCTTTTCGATGGCCTCGCTTCCAGTGCCCGCAGTGATCACATTGAAGCCAGCTTTCTTGAGAGAGACCTCAAGAACGCGCAAACTCTTCGAATCGCCATCGACGAGAAGTAGACTGCGCTTAGCCAACGAATATGTCTCCGCGGTCGGTCAAGGGTGGAATGGAGGCCCGAGTTATATAACCCCCCCGAATTACTGAACTCTATCACGCTTCAGCGCTATGCGCGCCAAAGGCGAGCTTCAAGTAAAGAATGAAGTATCTTCAATCGATATTTTGCTCCTAGTTCCAAATCAATCTTTGTAACATGCGAAATTTATTAGAGAAATACGAACTATCACCAGGCTCTTTGGAATTGGTTGAGAACTATGTGGCGCTTCTCATGCGGTGGAATCCAAAGATTCAGATGACTGCCACCAAAGATGAGAGCGAGTTTGTCAGTCGCCATGTCGCAGATAGCTTGGAACTGGCAAAACATATTGGATCCAATGTCCGGCGAATGATCGATGTTGGTTCTGGTGGAGGTCTTCCTGGCGTGCTGCTAGCGATTGTCCATCCCCATATCGAGTTCTTGCTCATTGAGCCAACCAACAAGAAGCACGCCTTTCTGTCCACCGTTCGACGAGAACTCGCGCTAAGCAATCTTGAGACAAAGGCAGTGCGTGATGAGCAACTCTTGAAGTCCGACGATTTTGCGAAGTTTGATGCAGCGGTTGCTCGAGCTGTGTGGTCGGTTGAGGAGTGGCTTGCGCGAGCCCCTGCCCTAGTACGAGCCGGTGGGCAAATATTTGCCATGGAGGGCTTGCGGCAGGCTGAGCTAACTCAAGACTTCGTCCGACACTCCTATGAGTTGGAAGCTGGGAGGACGAGGTCCATAGTTCAGGTCACGGTACCTTCATGACATTCTTGCGTGAAGAGCTGGAACAACTTGAGTCTGAGCATTTGCTGCGCTCGCTACGGCGGCACCATGAGTGTCCTGGACGGGAGATTGAGATTGGTGGAATCCAGGTACTGAACTTTTCATCCAACAACTACCTTGGGCTTGCCGGACATCAAGCACTGGCTAATGGTGCTCAGCTCGCTCTTGCGGCTGGAGCTGGCTCGACGGCCTCTAGGCTTGTCACGGGCAATCTTGATTTGCATGAGGAGTTGGAGGAGAAGCTTGCGGCCTTTCATCATCTTTCTGCGGCAAGACTCTTTGGATCTGGATACCAAGCCAACCTCGGCCTACTCTCTTGCTTGGCAAATGCAGATGATCTCGTGATCTCTGATGCGCTCAACCACGCAAGCATCATTGATGGCATTCGACTGAGTAAGGCGACGTGTCGTGTTTCGGAGCATTGCTCACTGGATTCGGTACGGAGTCATTTGGAAGGTTCAGAGGGCTTCCGCAGACGCTTTGTGGTAACCGATAGCATCTTCTCCATGGATGGAGATTCTCCGGATCTGGTGGGCCTTCGGGCACTCTGCGATGAGTTTGGGGCGTTTCTCATTGTGGACGAGGCTCATGCCTCTGGTTGTCTGGGGGCAGGAGCAGGGCTTTGCGCAGAGCTTGGTGTTGTTCCCGACGCGCTCAGTGGTGGACTAGGTAAGGCATTTGGTAGCTATGGTGGTTACGTCGCAGGTTCTACGGATTTGGTGAACGTCCTGCTAAACCGTGCTCGGTCGTTTGTCTTTTCTACGGCTCTGCCACCAGCGGTGCTTGGCGCGGGATTGGCGGCGCTGGAGATTGTGAGTGGTTCTGTGGGTTCGAAGCTGCGAGCCGCTCTTGATGCCAGGATTGCGCAGCTACGGGCAGGATTGCAGGAATTGGGGAAGCTTGAGCCAGGGGCTGGCGAGAGCGCGATCTTTCCCTTTGTGGTTGGAGATCCTGTGGCTACTGTGGATCTGTGCGAGCGACTTCTCTCGGATGGGCTGTTCTGCCAAGCGATTCGACCACCAACGGTAGCCGTCGGGACCTCGCGTTTACGAATCGCGCTGTCAGCACTTCACAGGGAAGAGGACGTCGCAAGGCTCCTCGAAAGTCTGGCAGGCACCTGATGGTTTCAGATGCCTTGTTGGCTTGGTTTGGCGTTTCGTAAGCCGATCTGCGTGTTTTGGGGACCTGCGTGATGTTCCACGTGGAACATCGAGCGCAATTGACTTCTCGTTTCAAGTGGATACTGCGCTCAAAACCACCTAGTGGAAACCGCTTTGTCCGATCTACTGAAACAAGCGCTGTGCTGCTTCGGACAAACAACCGCATAGAACACTCGAAGGCGCCCACAGATGCCTTCAAAAGGTCAATCGCCTCTGTAGACTTTCCTCGCCACTGCTCTAGAACCCTCCCGCTCCCTTCCCTCCCATTCCCAACATCTAAGGCTCTGTTGAACCATCAAGCTTTTCCAGGTGGAGGGCGGACTCCTCAGAGCCAACTGAGAACGCCACACCTTCGTGCGCCAGCTGTGGAAAGCGAATCGATGGCCATACTACGCTAAGGCTATCAACGGACACTCCAACTGCGAACACCGCACGCCTAAGCACGCGCCAGCTACATGAGTCCCTCCACCCAATCCAAACTGAAACTCTGGGTGCGAGCCAAACTCGAACACAAGACACCGTCATGCACCAGCTGTCGAAAGCGACTCAACGGCCAAACTACGCTAAGGCTATCAAACGAACACTCCAACTGCGAACACCGGACGCCTAAGCACGAGCGCTACACAAATCGCGCGCCCGAAGGCCGAAATCCGAACGGACACTCCGGTTCTACGCGCAGTGGGGCACATCAAACGCCGCCAAGTGCCAAACCCGGCCCGGTTCCACGTGGAACATCGAAGGCAGCACTCCTTCACCAATCTAGCCGCTAGGACGACCGCTGAGTCTCTGAGGATCAGCCCAAGCTAGCTCCAACATCGAACCACACAAAGCGGTATTTGAACGCCGCCCCAGTTCCTGCGGCTGTTCCTCGCGCCCCATAGACCAAAAAACAGACACTGCTGTTCCACGTGGAACATCTGATCGAATCCGGGTACCGTCCCGCCATGAGCAACCTCTGGTACCCCTTCACCGCCATGCAAGAGTGGTCTCAAACCTCCCAGATCTCCATCGAAGGAGGGCAGGGAAACTACCTTCTAGCCTCAAATGGCAAGCACTACCTAGATGGTGTGTCCTCCCTTTGGACAAACGTACATGGTCACAATCACCCAGTCTTGAACGCTGCAATCAAGAACCAGGTTGACCGAATCTCCCACTCCACATTGCTTGGGCTCACCAACCCTCTTGCCGAAGATCTTGCCAAGCGCCTGGTGGAAATCACTCCACAAGGACTCAATCACGTCTTCTATTCGGATTCGGGCTCCACAGCCGTCGAAATCGCTCTGAAACAAGCATTTCAGTATTGGCAGCTCACAGGAAAACCAGAAAAGACCCGACTTGTCCACCTTGACGAGGCCTACCACGGTGACACCCTGGGAGCCGTTGCCGTTGGCGGCATTGACATCTTTCACGAGATCTTCGGGCCGCTTCTCATCCCCACGGACAGTATTCCCTGCCCAAACTCCTTTCACCGGGACCGAAGCGCGAACCAAGAACAGGCCGAGACTCAGAGCCTTGAGTCCCTCCAGCAACTTCTTAAAGAATCTGCCTCGAAAATTGCGGCCCTCATCATGGAACCCCTAGTACAAGGCGCTGGAGGCATTCTCACCCACACACCGCGATACCTCTCCCAGCTCGCCGCACTCTGCAAGGAGTTTGATATCCTCCTAATCTTGGATGAGGTGGCGACCGGCTTTGGCCGCACTGGAACGCTCTTCGCTGCTGAGCAAGCTCAAGTCAACCCGGATTTCATGTGTCTTGCAAAAGGCATCACGGGCGGCTATCTGCCCCTTGCCGCAACCCTTAGCACCAGCCGCATCTATGAAGCCTTCCTAGCGCCACGAGAAGACGGCAAGACCTTCTTTCACGGGCACACCTATACCGGCAATGCCCTCGCTTGTGCTGTCGCAATCGCAAATCTTGAGCTCTTTGAGCAAGAGTCCACAATCTCGAAACTCCCGCCCAAGATTGCCTACCTCAGAGGCAGGCTTGAAACGCTTCGAAAGAATCCGAATGTGGGGGACATTCGGCAATGTGGTCTCATGGTCGGTATCGAAATCGTCGAGAGGGAAAATGCCTCTGCATATCCAACAAAGAGCTTCATCGGGGACAAGATCTGTCAAGCGGTTCGAGCTCATGGAGTGATTCTTCGCAATCTCTCTGACGTCATCGTTCTTATGCCCCCACTGTCGATCGAGCTGCCCGAAATTGCCCTGATGGTGGATGCAGTGCAATCCGGAATCGAGGAGGTATGTAGGTGACAGCGTTCTTTGTGACCGGCACCGACACGGATGCCGGAAAGACCCATGCCTCTTGTGCCCTGCTCTTTGCTGCCCGCCGACGCCAACTCTCTTGTGCTGGGTACAAGCCCATTGAGTCAGGATGTCCAGTTGATGGATCCCCAGGTCACGATGCGATGGCGCTTGGATCTGCTGCCGGGACCGAACCCATAACTACCTATACATTCGCACCACCAATCGCACCCCACATTGCAGCCCAACGCGCAGGCAAAAGCGTGGTGCTTGAGCCAATTCTCACCAGAGCCGCAGAGCTTCAAGACAACACAGACTTTTTCTTAGTTGAGGGCGCAGGAGGCTTTCTAGTCCCGATTTCGGGCAATGCATCCATGGCAACCTTGGCGCAAGAGCTTCAGTTGCCAATCATCATCGTTGCGCCAAACCGCCTGGGAGCGATCAACCACAGCTTGCTCACCATTGAAGCCGCCAGGGCACGAGGGCTGTCCATCGCTGCTGTGGTGCTCAGTGCCGTAGCAAATGGTGCAGGGGATGGACTTGAGAATCGTCAATCCATTGCACAGGTTGGTGAAGTCCCAGCCTACGAGCTTCCGCACTGCAATACCGACCTAGACATGGCCATGGCTGCTGAGCCAATTCTCAATGCGTTACTTGATTCTGATTAAGGTTGCGAGAGCCAACATCGCAACAGACCAAGCGGATGCGCCGGTGCACTCCAAGCTTCACAGCAAGAGCCCAAGCTTCACAACAAGAGCCCTCTGGTTCTGATCACACAAATTCTGATCACGCAAAGCTCGCGTTTTCTGGAACCGAATCAGTACTACTTGCCGATACAAAACCGAGCAAAGAGCGCATCGAGCATTTCATCGCCCACTTCTTCTCCCGTGATCTCCGCGAGACAGTTGCGAGCAGCGCTCAGCTCCACAATCGTGAGTTCTGCAGGGGCATTCCGATCAATCAAACCCGCTGCCGCCTTCAAATACCCACCAGCCGCTTCAAGCCTTTGCCGCTGCCTCTCATTTGTCACGACACAGCCTTCAGCGCTCTCCGATGCCCCTTGGGTAACTCGCGTGAGAATGGCGCGCTTGAGATCCTCTAGACCGGTGCCTGCTTTGGCTGACGTTGCAATGCCTGGGGCGTCCCTATCGGCCGTTTCCAGATCACACTTCGAACGAACAATCATGACTCGCTCGCTTTCCCCAGATTCTGCAACTTCTCCACTAGAAACTACGAATAGTTCTAAGTCCGCTTGTTGCGCACGGGCAGCACCCATTTCGATGCCTTGCCCTTCAATGCTCTCAGCTTCTGAGCTTTGACGAATGCCTGCAGTATCCACCAAGGTGATCGTGAGACCTTCCCAGACCACCTGGGCCTCAACGTAGTCTCGAGTTGTGCCAGCGGCTGGGGCCACTATGGAGCGCTCACGTCCGACCAGGGCATTGAAGAGGCTGGACTTGCCTGCATTGACAGCTCCACGGAGCACAACATCAACCCCATCGCGAAGCACACGGCCCACACCAAAACTCGAAGCCAGATCTAGGCACTGACGCGACGCGTCATTAGCCTGTTGGCTCTGTTTGGTTCGCTCAATCTCTGAAAGGCCATCCTCAGGAAAGTCGATTCCCGCTTCGATCTCGGCGCTGAGCTCAACCACACTGGCAATGAGCGAATTCACAATGCCGCCCAAGCTGCCCGCCAGCTGCTCTTGTGCTACTCGTAGCGCCTTGGCACTCGATGCGTTGACAATGTCCGCAATCGCCTCCGCTCGGGTTAGGTCAATTCGATTGTTCTCAAAGGCACGACGAGTGAACTCACCGGGATCAGCATGCCGAGCTCCAGCGGCAATCACACAGCGAAGAAGCTCGGCCAAGTTTGCAGCACCCCCATGACCGTGGATCTCCGCGACATCTTCTCCAGTAAACGAGCGCGGACCGCGCATAAGAACAAACAAGACTTCGTCTAGACGTCGTCCGTCCTGCTGCACATGTCCGTACGAAAAATAGCGATCGCGCAATTCGTCGGCGTGGGTGTCGGTTACCTGCGCGAGAATCGATGCAGCTTGGGGACCGCTTATCCGAAGAATTCCTACGCCGCCGGCACCAAGAGGCGTCGCAACGGCGGCAATCGTGTCACCGCCTTGGCGCACGCAAACTACTCTGGCAGGACCACAATGTGTCGCGAATCGCCTTCGCCTTCACTCTGCGTCGAGACTCCATCAATCTCTGCAAGACGCATGTGTACGATACGACGGTCGTAGGCGGACATTGGGTTGAGGTCGATGGCTTCCCCGGTTTCGCGTGCCTGTGCTGCGGTACGATCTGCGAGTCCTTCGAGACGCTCCACATGTCGCTCGCGGTATCCTCCCGCGTCAACGATGACAGGCTTGGTGCGCTCTTCGCGATCGCGGTGAAGCATCTTGTTGAGTAGGTGCTGAAACGCATCTACCACCTGGCCTCGGCGGCCAATAACACGCTGAGTTTGCTCTTCCACTTCACACTCAATGCGAAGAAGAAGCTTGTCGTTGGCATCTTCGCCCTCGACCGTGGCGTCAATGCCCATACGATCCAACATACCTTCAAGAAGGTTGATGGCTTCGCCTAAATCGGTTTGGTTCTCGGTCTGTTCAGACATCGTGATTCTCCGCTGCTAATACCAGAATTCCGCTAGCGCTTGCGCTTCTTTTTGCCCTGGTTGGACTTCTTCTTTTTGCTCTTGTTGCCAGTGGACGTTTTCTTGGGAGGTTGCGTGCTTTCTTCCATTTCCTTCTCCTCCGACTCTGCATCAATCGCAGCTACCGCCGCCGCATGTGCCTTTTGCGCAGCTGGTTCCTGCTTATGCATGTAGAGATGGTGCAGCGCTGTGAAGCAGGTGTTGGTGAAGATGTAGAGCGTGAGGCCCGCTGGGAAGAAGAACGAGAAGACACCGAACATGACAGGCATGCCGTACATGAGCATCTTCTGCTGTGCCCCTGTACCCGTCGACGGCGTAAGGCGGGTCTGCAGGAACATCATTGCCGTGAGCAGCACAGGCATGACGTGGTACGGATCGGGAAGCGTAAGGTCGTCAATCCAACCTGGGATAAACGGCGC
This sequence comes from Kofleriaceae bacterium, assembly GCA_024762925.1. Taxonomy (GTDB): domain Bacteria; phylum Myxococcota_A; class Polyangia; order Haliangiales; family Haliangiaceae; genus NORP324. The sequence goes on from JANTGM010000036.1 coordinate 9,012, forward strand.
TTGGTAAAGCTCGCCTGCAACGGTCAAGGATCGATAGAGCGCAAACCAAATTGGCATTTGCAGAAGCATCGGCAAGCAACCCGACATTGGATTGACTTTGTGTGCCTTAAAGAGATTCATAGTCTCGGTGTTTTGCCGAGCCCGATCGTCTTTGTACTTCTCTTTGATCTTTTCAAGCTGCGGCTTGAGCCTCGACATCGCTTTCATCGACTTCATCGATTTGTGCGTCCAAGGGAGTGTGAGTCCCTTTACGACCAACGTGAGCAAGAAGATGGCAATGCCCCAATTGACAACAAATCCCTGAAAGAAATTGAGCAGGCTCAGCAGTGGGCCTGCGATAATTCCGAGGAATCCAAGGTCCACAGACTCTTCGAACTTCGTATTGACGCCAGACTCTTTGCTCGCATCAGCGAGCGCACTGCGATACTTCGGCCCCATGTAAACGGCGATACGACTGCGCAACCCCGGCTCACCACCTTTTAGCTCGACACTGTCCTGAACCATGTCCAGCCCCATGCCACCAACCACGTCCTCGAGTGGGTAAGCATTGCAATCGATGCGGCGATCTTCGGTGTCTTTGAATGAAACAGCAGCGAGGAAGTAGGCGTGGTCAAAACCACCCCAGTAAATCTTGCCTGTGCGCTTCTTCTCGCCCTTCTTTGTAAGCGACTTCGTGCCCCTCTTCTTGACCTCGTCATCAACGAAGCACGCACTTTTCCAAAGCCGCTCAACACGCTGAAACATGCCTGCCTCTCCCGTTTTCGGGTCTTGCTGGCCATAGAGTGAAACTGCGAGAGATTGCTTAGCTGACGTTGCGCCGACAAGCTCGAGACTCACATCCATCACAATTAGGTATTTCGAGTGCAGCGTGATGTCCTTTACGACGCGAATGTCCTTTGACTCCCACGTAAATCGAAGCTCCGTCTCGCTGCGCTTCTCACCCTGCCACTCTGCGGTGCGTGGAATGTTAAACGTTGAGTCTTCGAACCAAACCCGCAAGTTTCGATACGCCTCATCTTGCACACGAACCATGTTCTCGGGCTTCTTCGTCTTTAGGTTTCGAAGCCGTGGTGCCTTGAGCTCGTAGCTTGTGAGCGCTGCGCCATAGCTCGAAAAGCGCGCACGCACATTGGGCGTTTCGAAATCGAAGAACTGTTCAGGCCCACGATGAATTTCTGCTACGGGCGCGGGAGTCGGAGCAACACCAGCTTCGACCTCTGTGTGAGGAGCATCTCCGCGATTGCGAGCGGATTCTGTCGGAACTTCGGGCTTTGCAACTTCTGTCGCCGACTCCTTGTCCTCAGACTTTTTCTCAGGCTTCTCTGGCGGAAATACCGTTGTCCAGATCAGCATAATTCCGAAGGCAATGCCCACGGCCAACATCAGGCGTTTGCCTTGGTCTTCCATTACTCTTTACATTTCCCCTGGTGGCATACGGGATCGTAGCCACCAGCAAATAGCGGATTACAGCGCAGCAAACGCCATAGAGCCTTAAAACTTCCGACGACGATTCCATGCTGCTCGACGGCTTCGATCGCGTATTCGGAGCAGGTTGGGAGGTAGCGGCATGTCGGCCGACCTTTTAGCGGAGAGAGGTAGCGTCGATAGAACCGCACGGGTGCGAGCCACATGCGCATCAAGACGCCTTTTTTCACGATGCCACTCCAGCAAGTTGGAACATGGCGGGCTGTGCGCTTGCTAGGTCTCGCCACAGTTCGGCAGCGCTTACCGTGGAGGCGCGTTTTTTCGCAATGACAACCACATCGAGATTGCTAGCTAGCCACTCTGGACGATCTACAGGTCGGGCTGTACGCACAAATTCGCGAACCAGGCGCTTAATCCGGTTGCGATTTACGGCGTTGCCGACCTTCTTGCTCACTGTTATTCCTAGGCGCCCGCGCCCCTGCACATCACACACGACGACAAAGTAGCGGGTATGGATGGCATTGCCAGCGCGCTGTACGCCGACAATCTCAACGCGTTTGCGAAGTCGCTGAGATTTTGGGAATGCGAACTTCACGTTGCGAGCCATGCACATCGGAAGCAAAGGCCAACGATCTGCAGGCTAATGCCCCTGTTGGGACTACTTCTTAGCAGTCGTCACCGAGAGGCGCTTGCGCCCTCGTGCGCGTCGACGGTTCAGCACATTTCGACCGCCTTTGGTCTTCATGCGGGACCGAAATCCGTGGGTTCGTTTACGACTCTTATTGTGTGGTTGGAATGTACGCTTCATGACAATTGCCTCCGTCTAAGACGAGCGCAGATCGATATCCGATGTGGTGCACTCCGTCAAGCTGAGACTCAAAATATGGTCAATCCGGACGCAGATAGATCGATTTGCCAAGATTGCCGAATCAGATGCCCGACAATGATGCGAACCATCACCCAAGCCGTGGATTTCTTGGTCCAATACTTGCCGAATTCGCTCCCACCACAACTCCGGAATTGCTAGCGATGCCAACACACAAAAATCGTCCTTCGGGAGTGAAGTCAGATCATAGTCTTGCGGAATCTGTACCCTTTTGTCCTTGCTGATCCAAATCTCGGTTTGCTAGTCAACTAGCCCTCATCTTGAGGCATCAAAAATCGAAGCTTCTGTCACTCGGCTCATGTTGGTTTCTCAAATTGGTTTCTCAAATTGGTTTCTCAAAGAGCTCTCCTCAGTCGTTTTCAAATCGTTTTATCCACAGCTTCAAGCTGCCTTCTCCCCATATTTTTACCTTTGTTTTCCACAAGTTTAGCGGCAATTGATCGGCATTATTCTAGCAACTTGGAGGGGTTTTCCACACGCTCTTGCCTGGGCTGTGCATTCGCTCCCTGTGGATTCTTTTCAAGTTGGCCACAGCCAACTCGTTCTCCGAAACCGAGCCATCGCTCAGTAAGGCTTCGACGTTGAACGAATTGTGGAGTTCGGCCATGCGCCGACTGTCGTCCCAGATCGCACCTCAGAACTTCGATATGTGGTTGCGCCCGATTGAATGTGATTCGATCGATGGCAACACCGTTCATCTCAAAGTTCCAAACCCCTATGTGCGCCTCTGGTTCGAATCAAACTACCTCGATTCGGTCCTCTCTGAGCTTCGTGCCGAAACCGGGACAAGCTACGAGGTGGAGATCGAGGTGCTTGACGAAGATGCGCCAAATCCGGTCAACACCCCACCTGTGCGAGAAGGGCTGCGACCAAGTGCGCCATCCCGAACGCCCGGACAACAAGACCTCGGCTCATTTGCGCAAGAAGCCATGGCTGGTCCACCAATAGGTCCAGCTGCAGAACCGGCGGTCTCTACCGGTACCTCCAGCCAGCGAGCTTTACAAGAGTATTCCAACGGGACCAACCAGCGACCCCCAGCATCGAACGACGGAGTTCCCGATCCACTTCGCGATGACTCCATCGTCAATGTTGCACTCAACCCGCGCTACAACTTTGATGCCTTTGTTGCAGGTCCCTCCAACCAACTTGCCTTTGCAGCAGCACAAAGCTGCGCCAATAGCTACCCACCCAAATACAACCCGGTTTTTATCTGTGGGGGTGTGGGTCTTGGCAAGACGCACTTGCTGCACGCCATTGGCCATCAAATCCTCAAGACTCGCCCAAATTCGAAGCTCTGCTACATCTCGGGTGAGCGCTTCATGAACGAGTATGTGCACGCGATTCGCACCAACCAGATGCATACATTCCGTCACCGCTACCGTGAAAACTGCGACGTACTCCTTGTAGATGATGTGCAGTTTCTCGCTGGCAAAGATGGCACCCAAGATGAGTTCTTCCATACCTTTAACGCACTTCACGACAGTCATCGACAGATTGTTCTAACGGCAGATCGCAAGCCTCACGAGATTTCTGACATTGCCGACCGACTTCGTTCCCGCTTTGCCTGGGGACTTTTGGCTGATGTCGAGCCACCAGAACTCGAAGTGCGGATGGCCATTCTCAACGAGAAGGCCGCCCAAGAGAACATCGATCTGCCCGACAGCGTGAGCATGTACATCGCTACTTCCATTAAGAGCAACGTACGAGAGCTTGAGGGCGCACTAATTCGCTTGGCGGCATACGCTTCTCTTTCGCGACGAGAAATCACCTTGGAGTTTGCGCGCGAAACTCTTGAGGGTTCGATTACTCGCCCACCCGAACACCTAACGGTAGACACGATTCTGAAGACGGTTGCTGGTTACTATGGGCTCAAGGTTGCAGACCTCAAGAGCCCACGGCGGCACAAGTCCATCGCAGGTCCGCGAGCTGTGGCGATGTATCTCGCCCGCACGCACACCAAAGAATCGTATCCGGATTTGGGCCGCGCCTTTGGCGGAAAGCATCACACCACGGTAATTTCCGCGGTTGAGAAAATCACCAAGAAACTCCTCGAAGACGACGGGTTACGGGGTGAAGTCTCAGCAATCGAAAACAATCTCCTTCGGTAGGATGCCCACTCGATAGGATGATTTGGCAAATCTTCCGAGATTGTCACTGTTAGCCTGTTTCAACCTGGATTCATGGCCAAAGCGTGCTCCGGTCGCTCGTCGTCGTTGCTGATACTGCCAGCAGTTGGCTTGTTGTACTGCGAGCTGCCCAAGCCCCTCCAGCGAGTTTCAGACATCGCTCGGGACGCGCATTCCGTTTGGTTCGAGCGCGCTTTGGAATCCACCCATCGCGCGCCACAAAGCCTTCCAAGGGCACATTCAGTTGCTCTGGTTGCTCTGGGCACGGCTCCGCCTTGAGACTTGCCACAGCCTTTCATGAGGAATTCCGTTGCGAGCACTATCATTATTTCCTGCACACTTCCTCTCCCATCGGTGACAGCGACGTGGATAACTCTGTGGGTTCGCTGTGATCGACGCTGTGACCAAATGTAGGGCAAGTTCTGGGGTTTTCCGGAGTACACAAAGAATCCGAAACTCGTCCCCACAACTCAACTGATCAACCCTCAGTCCGGAGTTCCCGGGAGTGAAATGGATCCAACCAAATCCGGATCTTTTCCACATAACCGCACATCCTCTTACTACTACTATCCTTTTTTTTTATTCTTCCTCTCAATTAATAGATAGTGCGCAGCACCCAAACGCACACCCAAACCCTAGGCAGGCATCGCGAGACAACTCATGCAGTTCAAAATCAAGAAGACAGAATTTTTGAAAGGCCTGCGCCTCGCGCAAAGCATCGCCGACCGCAAGAGCACAATGCCTATGTTGGCAAACGTGCTGCTCAAACTCGAAGGAGAAAACCAACTCCTTGTTGTTGCAACCGATCTTAACGTTTCGCTATCCGCTCACCTCCAGAGCAAAAACACGGGAGAAGGGGGAATCACTGTCGGCGCAAAAGCGCTTCATGACATCATCACGAATCTCCCAGGCGAAGACGTAGAAGTAAAACGCGCTGACAACAACTGGGCAGAGATTCGCTCGGGCAAAGTGAAGTACCGATTGGTAGGTATGCCCGATCGCGACTTCCCAAAAGTTCCGGACCCCACCGAATCCCAATTCCAAAACGTCGATGCTTCAACACTCCGGAGCATGATCGACCACACGTTGTTTTCTGTTTCCAATGACGAGACGCGTTTTCATCTCAATGGCGTTCTCTTCGAATCGGATGGTGATAACTCGCGAATGGTTTCCACCGATGGACATCGTCTCTCGAAGATCGATAAAGCACTCGCAGGAGGGCCAAAACTCACCGCTGGCGTGATCATTCCCAAGAAAGGCCTCTTGGAGATTAAGCGAACTCTGGACGGCATAGCGGGCAATTGTGAGCTAGCCATTAAGACCCCCTTTCTCTTCTTGCAGGGCAACGACATTCATTTGGCAGTGAAGCTGATTGAATCGCAGTTCCCAAGATACGAAGCCGTCATTCCCAAGAACAACGAGCGCAAAATCACCGTTGATCGCGGACTTCTGTTGGATGCATTAAAGCGCGCACTACTCATGTCATCAGAAACTCGGGGGGTAAAAGTCTCGCTTGGCGAAGGGCAACTGATGATCAGTTCTGACAATCCGGATATTGGAGAAGTCAAAGAAGAAATCGAAGCCCAAGTGAGCGGTGAAGAAGTCTCGGTTGGCTTTAATCCAAAATACGTGGTCGATATTCTCTCTCAGATTTCTACTGAGACGGTCTCGGTAGAAATTGGCGGTGAGCTTGACCCTGTCGTTATTCGCCCTTCTGGCGAACTCGACTTTCTCGGCGTTGTGATGCCGATGCGCATCTAGTGCTAGTACGCGCCCTAAAGTTTACAGGCTTTCGCAATCTCGCACCCTCGAGCCTCGAGCCAGGTCCACGCTTCAACGTCTTCGCTGGCAACAATGGCCAGGGCAAAACCAATTTATTGGAAGCCCTCTACGCGGTGTGCACCCTTCGCTCGTTTCGAAGTTCCCGGCTAAGAGATCTCATCAACATTGATGGCGAGCAAGCCTATGTCGGCGCACGAGTCGACCGCGGTGGATTGGAACGTCGCTACGAACTCACAATCAATGCTCGCTCACGCATCGTACGTCTCGACAATAAAGCGGTGCGACCGATTGCCAAGTACTTTGGTGACTTCAACGTTGTGCTCTTCGCTCCAGAGGATTTGCTGGTTGCCAAAGGCTCCCCCGGCGAGCGTCGACGCTTTCTCGACAGAGCGGTCTTCACCCTAAAACCAAGCTTCCTGGCCGTGGCTCAGGACTTTGAAAAGGTATTGAAGAGCCGAAACGTGGTCCTGCGAGATGAGCAACTCTCAAGCTCCTCGAAAGAGGAGATGCTTGACGTCTACGACCAACAACTCGCATCGCTATCTGCTCAGATCTTGTGGGCCCGAATTAACTATCTGAAGAATGTTCAAGAGCGCTTTGCAGGCGCCTTTGAATCGATCACTCGCTCGGGCTTGCCAGCCTCTCTAAGCTATGAAGCTACTGGTGAGGTTCTTGGTGTTGAGCAATTTCCGGAGCTTCCATCCCAACAAGAAACCGAGGCATCCTATCTGGCGGCTCTCGCGAGTTCTCGACGCGCCGACCTACGCAGAGGAGCCACAAACGTTGGCCCCCATCGCGACGTGTTGCGATTTCAGCTCGCAGGTCAGCTTGCTGGCAACTTTGCCTCTCAGGGCCAATTGCGAGCCATGATCTTGGCTTGGAAAACGGCAGAGATGGATCTTTTGGCAGAAGTTCACGAAGATCCACCGGCGCTCTTGCTCGACGATGTCTCCTCCGAACTCGACCCAAAACGGAACGAATACCTCTTCGATTTCCTTCGGGGTCGAAAGAATCAGTGCTTCATTAGCACGACCCATCCGAAGTTCGTCTTGCTCTCTGAGGACCGACGCGATTTCCGGGTGGAAAACGGTCATATTGAAGAGTCTTCAAGTTTATGATGAGCTCGGGAAAAAGTTAAGAATTCGCATTCCTTAGCGCCTCTCTCACGTGGTATCTAAGCGTGCTGCGCAGAGCGAATTTGCTATGTCTGAAAGTACCGAAACAAACGCCGAAACGAACCTCGATCCAACGCCCGCAGCACCCCCTGCAAAGAGCGAATACGGTGCTTCAAGCATCACTGTTCTCAAGGGACTGGAGGCGGTTCGAAAGCGCCCGGGAATGTACATCGGTGATACCGATGATGGTTCGGGTTTGCATCACATGGTGCACGAAGTTGTGGATAACGGTGTTGATGAAGCCCTCGCAGGCTATTGCAAGAAGATCGAAGTAACACTTCATTCCGACAACTCGGTGAGTGTTGCTGATGATGGGCGCGGGATTCCCGTGGCTATGCACCCAACCGAAGGTCGACCAACGCCGGAAGTTGTGATGACAGTTTTGCACGCTGGTGGAAAGTTCGATCAAGACACATACAAAGTCTCGGGTGGTTTGCACGGTGTCGGCGTCTCCGTAGTAAATGCTCTTAGTGACCATCTTCGCCTCGAGATTCGCCGAGGTGGCAAGGTCTATCAGCAAGACTATGCCAATGGAGTTCCCACAACAGAGTTTAAGACCATTGGGGACACCGATCGCACGGGCACAAAGCTCACATTTCACCCTGATCCAACGATTTTCAAGAATACGGAGTTTTCTTACGAGCAGCTAAGCCAGCGCTTGCGAGAGATGACGTATCTCAATAGTGGTTTGCGCATTTCGATCAAGGATGAGCGCGACGAACGCGAACAAGAGTTTTGCTACGAGGGTGGTCTCTCTTCGTTCATTGAAGATCTCAACACCAACAAGACACTCGTCAACAACGAGGTCATTCACTTTGTGGATACTCGTGATGGCATCGAGGTGGAAGTTGGAATGCAATGGACCGACTCGTACAACGAGCAAATCATGTGTTTCACCAACACAATCCGCAACAAGGACGGTGGCACGCATCTCACCGGCTTTCGCCAGGCACTCACGCGAACGCTCAATTCCTACGGCAACGAGAACAAGCTCACAAAGGACGTCAAGGGGTCGCTCTCTGGAGAAGATCTGCGCGAAGGACTTAGCGCGGTGATTTCAGTCAAAGTTCCCGACCCCAAGTTTAACAACCAGCCCAAAGACAAGCTGGTTTCCTCTGAAGCAACCGGTGCAGTTGCGAGTGTTGTTGGCGAACGATTGCAAATGTTCTTGGAGCGCAATCCAAAAGACGCCAAGCAGATTATTGGCAAGGCAGCCGTCGCAGCGCGTGCACGTGAAGCCGCTCGCAAGGCGCGGGAGATGGTGCAACGCAAAGGCGCTCTCGAGCTCTCATCGCTGCCTGGAAAGCTCAGCGACTGCCAAGAGCGCGATCCGGAAAAAGCCGAAATCTACATCGTGGAGGGCGAGTCCGCCGGTGGCTCTGCAAAGCAGGGTCGTGAGCGGAAATTCCAAGCGATTCTTCCTCTTCGCGGAAAAATTCTTAATGTCGAGCGAGCGCGTTTCGATAAGATGCTGCAGTCTCAGGAAATCGCCACGCTTATCACCGCTCTCGGTTGTGGCATTGGTGTTGAGAAAAACCTCGACAAGCTACGCTACAAGCGCATCATCATTATGACGGATGCTGATGTCGATGGATCGCACATCAGAACTCTTCTGTTAACCTTCTTCTTCCGCCAGTACCCAGAGATTGTCGAGAACGGGTATCTCTACATTGCTCAGCCTCCACTCTACAAGGTGAAGAAGGGGAAGAAGGACCTGTACCTCAAAGACGAGCTCGCTTTGGAAGAACATCTCATAACCACAACCTGCGATGATGTTGTCCTTTCCTCGGGAGACAAGCAAATCATGGGCGATGACTTGGCAAACTACCTTCGCAAGGTGAGTCGCTTTTGCAAGCTCGCATCGCGCCTCGACAAAGTTGGTGATGGTCGTGTCTCGACATCGGTGGCAGAACTTGGACTCACAGCCGACGACATGCACGACAAGGAAAAGCTCGAGCGCATGGTTGAAGACGAGCTGCGTCCCATGTTCTTGCAGCGATGGCCCGAGCTTGCCACAGCAAAGATCCTCTTCGAAGAAGACTCCGAGCACTCTGGCTACCGAATTCGCGTTCCTCGCGGAAGTGGTGGCACAAAGCGCGAGACGATTATCTCTACCAATACCGTAGAGTCTCCGGAGTTCGCGGACTTGCGCGAGCTTGCCAATGCGCTCAAAGCGGAACTCGCTCCAGGCTTTCAGATTACATACAAGGACGAGGTTATTGAGGCCGCGACCTTTGACGAACTCAACAAAGAAGTGGATGCACTCGGGCGGAAAGGCACATACATCCAGCGCTACAAAGGTCTGGGTGAGATGAATGCCGACCAGCTATGGGAGACCACCATGGATCCCTCGCAGCGAACTCTGTTGCAGGTTCGAGTTGATGATGGTGTCGACGCCGACAAGATCTTCACCTGTCTGATGGGTGACTTGGTTGAGCCTCGTCGAGAGTTCATCGAGACCAACGCACTGAACGTTCGCAACCTCGACGTTTAAGTGTGGCGTTTTGGCACCGCTCCTGGGGCGGAGGTAACGGTTTGGTGTGTGAGTGTTACAGATAGCGTGTGGGATCTTTGATCTGAGCGAGTTCAAATGCTTCACGGCGCTCAACACAGGTCCCGCACGTGCCGCAATGCGTCGTGCCACCTTTGTAACAACTCCATGTCATCGCAAAGGGCACCTCTAGTTCACCACCGATCTTGGCGATGTCTGATTTCGACAAGGCAACAAAGGGCGTGAGCAAGGCCACCTGCTTCCAATCACAAAGACTAATCACTGTCTTCATGGCTTCAACAAACTCAGCCCGACAGTCGGGATAGATCGTGTGGTCGCCGGCATGGGCTCCATAGGCAATTGCATCGAACTCGATTGAAATCGCATGTGCCACCGCCACTGAGAGCATAATCATGTTGCGATTTGGCACAACTGTCGCCTTCATTGACTCTTCGGTGTAGTGACCATCTGGGACTTCAACGTCGAGGTTAACTTGAGAGCTCTGGCCTGCGATTACCGGCGCCAAGCTGCGGAGGTCCACTGTTTCATAGGCGACGCCGGCATGTTCTGATATGGCTTTCGCAGCATCCAGCTCCACGGCGTGGCGCTGTCCATAGTCGAAGCCAATGGCCCTGACCTCGTGGCCTTGGGATAGGAGTTGGTAGAGCATTGTGCTTGAGTCCATTCCCCCGCTAAAAATTGCGACCACCTTCATGGGGGCAGGCTAGTCAGTGGCTCTCCGATCTGCAAATGCCCGCTTGCTGAGTAGATGAAGACACTTCATACTATGGATGTCGGGGCAGGCTGATTCGGCCGTGTTTGACCAGACTTTGTGGGATATCACCCCCAAAAGCCCCAATGATCCCCCAATCCCCAATAGTTACGAGGGGTTGGGAATCCTCGAAAATTGACAGCAAAGAGGACCACTGCTAGAATTGTAGATACCTGTCTTTGTGCCCAACTTCTGGGCGCAAATGACAGGAGCTGTCCAAAGGATCGAAATCGCTTATGGAAGATGGAATGTATACGGTTGGGAACAAGCTCTACTATCCTGTGCACGGTGTTGCCGAGCTGACCTCCCTTGAGAGCCGAAATATCGGAGGCACGGATTGCTCAATCTATGTGCTCACGATTGTCGATAGTGGCCTCAAGATCATGGTGCCAACCAACAACGCTGGCTCTGTCGGCATCCGGCCGCTGGTTACCAGCGAGGAAATTGATGATGTCTACGAAATCCTGCAATCAAAGGATGGTGGAACCGACACACAAACATGGAATCGTCGCCACCGCGAGTACATGGATAAGATCAAGACCGGGAGTGCGTTCGAGATTGCCGAAGTGCTCCGCGACCTGTGCCTGTTGCGAGACAAGAAAACATTGAGCTTTGGTGAGCGACGTATGCTTGAGACCGCACGTAACCTGCTCGTCAAGGAAATTGCGTGTGCACAAGATAAGACTGAGAACGATGTGGGCGAGGAGATTGAAGGCTTCTTTCATGCCCAAGCTGCCTAGAAACCGAGGCAGTCGTAGCGCGTGATAGCGCAGCGCAGCAACGAAAAGGGGCCGACTCAACCGAGCCGGCCCTTCTTGTGTGTGGATCTCTTGGTGATCTGCGCCTGTAGCTAACGCGTTGCGTGTTCCACGATTGTGGCAACCGCGAAGCCCGTGCCGCCGCGCATGGTCGAGCCGCTCTCACGACTTACCGAAGCTGGACCGGCGAGATCGACATGCACCCATGCGGTGTCCTTGATGAAGTGCTCAAGGAAGAGGCCTGCTGTGATCGCTCCGCCCCAGCGCTCCCCGCTGTTTCGCATGTCGGCGATTGGGCTCTTGAGCTGGCTCTTGAGCTTCTTCGTTAGCGGTAGTCGCCACATATCCTCACCAGCATTGTCCGCAGACTTGAGCCAAGCTTTTGCCAGCTTCTCGTCATTGGAGAAGACGCCAGCTGTGTGGCCACCGAGAGCAACCATGCATGCGCCAGTTAGCGTGGCGAAGTCAAAGAGCTCGTCGGGCTTGGTTTTCTGCTGTGCGTAGGTCAGTGCATCGCCTAACGTGAGTCGACCTTCAGCATCCGTGTTGGTAATCTCAACAGATGTACCATCCATGGACGTAAGAACATCACCTAGGAGATATGCCTTCCCTGAAACTAGGTTCTCGCAGCAAGCAGTGATTACGTGAATCTCATAGGGAGAACCAATCGTCGCAATTGCGTCCATCGAAGAGACGACGGCGGCACAACCAGACATGTCGATCTTCATGTCAACCATGGCTCCGCTTGGCTTTAGCGAGTAGCCGCCCGAATCAAACGTGACGCCTTTTCCGACAAATGTAATGACCTTCTTCGCCTTCTTGGCGGGCTTGTACGTCATGTGAATAAGCTTGGACTCACGATCGGATCCGCGTCCCACAGCGAGAAACATCGTCATTCCGAGTTTTTCGCATTCCTTCTCTCCTAGGACCTTTACGCTCACACTTGCGTGCTTCTTCGCAATTGCCTTGGCGATGTTGCCAACCTCGGTTGGGTTGAGAAACTCCGCTGGCTCGTTGACCATGTCACGTGCGTGACAGGTTGCAGCGGCAATGCTGGCTCCACGATTCACCGAAGCTTTTAGGGTCCGAGGCGCGCCACCCTTCTTTGACTTTTTGCCAACGTGGCGATCGCCGTGGATGGTAATGCTGGCTACCGGCTGTTCAGCTGCCTTCTTGTCAGAAAGGTACTTGCTAAACTTGTAGCTACCTAGGATTGTACCTTCGGCAACCATCTGACCGACGCTGTCGGCGGTGCGAGCGGTGTATGCGGGAAGCACCAAGGCGACGTTCTCAGCCTTGAGCCGCCGACCAACTTTGTATGCATAAGCGCCAATGTTCCGGCTCGCAGCGTTGGTCGTCTTTTTGTCGCCACCACCGATGAGTGCGATTGCGCCGCATGGGAGCGCATCACCGGGGTACGCGATACAGCTTTGTCCGGCTTTGCCTTTGAAGCTCTCGGTCGCCGCTTGCGCAAGCAGTCGGCCACCAAGGGCTTCGTCGACAGCCTTGACGAAGGTGTCAGCCGCTGGGTCTCCATAGACGGGAATTGCGAGCAGATCGGCGCTACTCTTAAGGGGTGCTGATGTGGTGTACGTGATTTCCATTATCGCCAAACTCCTGTGAATTTGGCTAGTTATACGGAATCTGCCTCAGCCTTGTAAACGTCCGGGAAGCCCTATTCCGACTCGGCCAACGTTTGCGTCAACAGCTCACGTTGCATCGCCAATGCGTCTGGGTACATGCCCTGATGGGCAAAGAGCGTCCAGCTTCGCTCGAGGTCACTCACCATATCGCTGACCATCTCCAGCTGGTAGCCATCAAAGCGGCGCCGACTGTGGCCCATGCCCGTAATCCGCAGGTAGGCCTGACCTTTGGACATTTGCTCGACCACAAACTCCGCCTTCTCGTCCAGTGGATCTTGACCAAGCGGATCCACGGCGATCAGCAAGCCGCAATCCTTGGCCATCTCGTTGATCCCCGAGTGCTCCCAGAGCCCACCAGGCTCCCAAACTCGAACTGTGTCGCCAAAGGCGTCTGCCGTCGCAATCTCGCCAAAGAACACTTTCATGCGCTCCCGGTTTTGCGCCGACGGAGAGAAGCTTGCCGGGGTGCGAAAGACCACCGCTTCGGCAGCAAGTACCTGACAGGAATCGGCCAGACTCGTGGCAATTTCCCGCCCCTCGTCATCCGTCGGAAAAGCCTTCGCTCCGGTGAGCTCAGAATGCGCGAGCACGCTAAATCGTGCCGTTTCCGGGCTTTTCTCCCGCCAGCCCCGAACGACTTTGCGACCGGGCTTGCTGGTGCCTGCCTTGCGATTGGCAAACGCGCCAACCTCTAGCAGCGAGAGCTTCTCGAAATACTTCCCGCGGTTCATACCTGGGGGAAGTTCGGCGCAGCCGACTTGGTGTTTTGGGGAGCTCTCTGCCATCAATTGACTTCCTGAAATCGCATCGGTAGTTTGCGAGCGATCTACCTTTGGAGAGAGGGCCAAGGCAATGAAGTTTTTCATCGATACAGCAGATATTAACGACATCAAAGAAGCGACCGCGATGGGCATCATCGACGGAGTCACAACGAATCCCAGCCTGGTCGCCAAGACGGGCCGAAGCTTCCGCGAGGTCTTGCTCGAGATCTGCGACGTTGTTGACGGACCCGTTTCCGCCGAAGTGGTCTCCGAGACCGCCGAAGGCATGATGAAAGAGGCTCGTGAGCTCGCCGCCCTGCGGTCCAACATCGTCGTCAAAATCCCGCTCATTCCCGAGGGCCTAAAAGCCACACGTATGTGCACCGAAGAGGGCATCAAGACAAACGTCACGCTCTGCTTCTCGGCAACCCAGGCGCTTCTCGCAGCCAAAGCGGGCGCCACATACATCTCGCCATTCGTTGGTCGACTCGATGACCAAAGTGGTGATGGCATGGCGCTCGTTGACGACATCTGCCAAATCTACGAAAACTACGGCTTCATGACCGAAGTCTTGGTGGCCTCGGTTCGTCACCCAATGCACGTTCTTGAAGCAGCCAAGATGGGTGCACACGTTGCAACCTGCCCACTTTCGGTCTTGCTGCAACTCACCAAGCATCCACTCACCGATAGTGGCTTGGCCAAGTTTCTCAAGGACTGGGAAAAGGTTCCCAAGTAGAGCAGTCGATTCGTGAGCAGTCGCAAAGCATTCTCTGTAGCCGTTTACGCTCGCCGATCAAATACGATCTTGGTCATTCATCACCACCGCCTGGGCACGTGGCTGCCTATCGGTGGTGAGATCGAAGAGGGCGAGACTCCGCTTGAGGCAGCCCGTCGGGAACTGCGAGAAGAGACCGGTCTTGAGGGCGATTTCTTTGCCCTCGAAGGTGCCCTCGATGGTGTTCCCGATGGTTTCTTGGGCTACGAAGAACACCAAGCTGGTTCAAAGGGCATGCACATGAACTTCGTCTTCGTGGCAGATGTTGCCGCCGATGCAGAAGTCTCGCCCAATCACGAGTTTTCCGACTTCGAATGGGCCAATCGCGCTGCCACCGAAGCGCTCGACTCTCCCCTCAATGTCCGCCAGTTCGGCTACCTGGCTCTCGACGCTGTGCGCGCTTCGTAGGTCATGCGCAATCGACAACACGTCAATGTCAACGCTGTTGCGTTTGAGACATTTACGGGAGAAATGCCCAAGATCGAGCCTGGTCGAATCATCGAACTCGAAATTGGGTGTGCGGATGCGCAGTTCCTATTCGAACGCGCAGAAGCCGATCCGTCACGACACTACATTGGGCTCGAGATTCGCGAACCGCTCGTGAAAGCGGTGAACCGCAACGCGAAGGAGCTTGGGTTGCCGGTGCAGGCGATCTTTGTACACGCTAGCCATCACTTAGAAAAACTCTTACCAAAGGGTTCTGTTCGGCACTGCTATCTCAACTTCCCCGACCCCTGGTTTAAGCGAAAGCACCGCGACAGGCGAATGATTAACGAGCAGCTTCTCCGTCAGCTGGCACCACTACTCGAACCGGGCGGCGATGTGCTCATGCAGTCAGATGTCTTTGACGTAGCGCTGGATGCGATGCATGTGTTTGAGACCTGCGACGATATCTACGAGAACATGCGCGGACCGTGGACGTTTTGGAAAGAGGGCAATCCCTTTGGCGTTCGGTCTTGGCGCGAGATGAACTGCGAAGAGAACAACATGCCGGTTTGGCGCATGCGCTACGTTCCCCGCTAAGCGCGCTGTTACGAATCATCAGCGTCTCCAATCAGTTCGCGCAGTGCGTCGTGTTGGTTGTTGTAGGCCCAGAACCGCAGCGGCCTGTCTCGATGCAGTTCAAAGAGGCCCCAGCTCGCTTTCGGTTTCTTTGATGACAGGTCGTCGAACCGAATCCGATTGTGACTGGTTCCGTAGTTGATCTTCTTCGCTTCTAAGCCAATGCCCGCCAACGCCTCGGCGATGGTGTCCCATACGTACGCTTCATATGCGGGCCCAAAGTCGGGTAGGTCGGCGCCACTTCCAAAGCGAGCACTGCAGAAAGTTCACCGAGTTACAGCAAGACTAGCCGCAGCTCTTCGAGTTCTTTCGCCTTGTCACGTAACTCGCCGGCCCGCTCGTAGTCCATGGCATCAGCGGCCACGCGCATCTCGTTCCGAAGCGCGGAAATCGCGCTGTTGAGTTCGTCGGGAGAGTGCACATCGAGCTTCTCGATCTGTGCCGCAAGCTTGTCATTCTCGGTGAGCGCTGCCTCTTTTGCCGCCTTCTCGCCAAGCTGCATGATCTCGCGCTTCACGGACTCGGGTGTGATGCCATGCTTGTTGTTGTGTTCCTCCTGCACCACACGGCGGCGTTCAGTTTCGTCAATTGCTTGCCGCATCGAGTCGGTGATCCGATCGGCGTACAGCAAGACTTGCCCGTCGACGTTTCGAGCGGCGCGCCCCATCGTCTGAATGAGCGAGCGCCGTGATCGCAAGAAGCCCTCTTTGTCGGCATCGAGGATCGCAACCAGGCTCACTTCTGGGATGTCGAGGCCCTCTCGCAGGAGGTTGATGCCAACCAAGACGTCGTACTCACCACGCCGCAAGTCTCGAATGAGTTCCATGCGGGCCATGGTGTCGATATCGGAGTGCAGGTAGCGAACGCGCACGCCAATGTCGGTGTAGTACTCGGTGAGATCTTCCGACATACGCTTGGTAAGAGTTGTTACTAAGACGCGCTCCTTGCGTTTTGCGCGAATTCGAATCTCGTCGAGCAAGTCGTCTACTTGGTTGCCCACGGGGCGGACCTCGATTGCGGGTTCCAAGAGGCCGGTTGGCCGAATCAGCTGCTCCACCACCACACCTTGCGAGTTTTCGATTTCGTATTCGGCAGGCGTTGCCGAGACGTGAATCACTTGCCTGAGGCGCTCTTCCCACTCAGCAAATTTGAGTGGGCGATTGTCCATGGCGCTTGGCAAGCGGAACCCAAAGTTCACGAGGTTCTCTTTGCGGGATCGGTCGCCCTTGTACATGGCCCCAACCTGCGGAACCGTTTGGTGGCTCTCATCGATAATGATGAGCGACCCCTCGGGAAAATAGTCCATCAACGTCTCAGGTGCCATGCCGGCTGGACGCCCAGCGAGGTGCCTAGAATAGTTCTCAATCCCCGAGCAAAACCCCATTTGCTCGATGCACTCGATGTCGTAGAGAGTTCGCTGCTCAAGCCGCTGCCTCTCCACAAGCTTTTGCTCCTCCGAGAGAACCTTGAGTCGTTCTCCGAGCTCCTGTTGAATGTCGACAATCGCGCGTTTGAGCGTCTCGGCGGGAGTTGCGTAGTGCGAGGCGGGAAATACGCTGCAGCTCTTGAGGTGCGTCTTGATCTTGCCTCGAAGCGGGTCGATCTCGGCGATGGTCTCGATCGTGTCGCCAAACCACTCGATGCGAATGGCGGTGTCTTGCTCGTACGCCGGAAACACTTCGACGGTATCGCCACGCACCCGAAAGGTGCCCCGATGAAAGTCGGTATCGTTGCGCTCGTATTGCAGCTCGACCAAGCGGTGCAAAACCACATCGCGCGAGAGCTCTTCATCGAGAGTGACGTCACAGGTCATCGACTTATACGTCTCGCGCGAACCAATTCCGTAGATGCACGAGACCGAGGCGATGATGATAACGTCCTCGCGGGAGAGCAGTGCATAGGTAGCCGCGTGCCGCATCCGATCGATTTCCTCGTTGATCATCGAGTCCTTCTCGATGAAGGTATCGGTGCTCGCCACGTAGGCTTCTGGCTGGTAGTAGTCGTAGTAGCTAACGAAGTAGTGAACGGCGTTGTGTGGGAAGAGCGCTTTGAACTCACCGTAGAGTTGAGCCGCAAGCGTCTTGTTCGGTGCCATGATGAGCGCCGGGCGGCCGTGGTTTCGAATCACGTTGGCAACCGTGAAGGTCTTGCCCGATCCGGTGATGCCAAGCAGAGTCTGGTGCTTGTCGCCACGCTCGATGCCCTCGGTGAGCTGGCGAATTGCCTCGGGCTGATCTCCCGTTGGCTCAAACGGCGAGACGAGTTTGAACGGTGATTCGAAGGGCGCGGCGCTCATGGGCCGCTAACCTTACCCGCTAACGCGCCGGCGGGCTTGCGCTGTTTTGTAGAGCATGAAAAGCCACATGGCAGAAATGATCCCACCCAGGGCAATTTGCCCAATGGCACCATCACGCACGCCTTGCACAAGCAGGTTCACTGAGAGAAATGCGGTGATTGTGAGCCCAGCAAAGAAGAGTACGAGCAGAGGTACTCCAAGCAGCAGCACTTTGGCCTTTTGATTCTTCATCCCTCGATCTCCCGCCTAGCTCTGACAGATCTTCTTCTTCTTGGCGTTCTTCTTGAGGTAGTCGCCCTTCTTCTTGGCTTTGCCAGCCATATCCGACTTTGGGTACTTCTGTCGAAGAAGGCCGTAGTACGCACGGGCGTCGGTGCACCATTTTAGCTTTTCCGCAGCCTCGGCAGCACGAAAGATTGAGTCGTCAGCCAGCGAGCTTTGCGGAAACTTGTCGAAGACCGCTTGGAATTCTTCTAATGCGCTCTTGTAGTCTTTTTGCACGAAGTACGCCTGCCCGCGATTGAACTGTGCGTCGTCAGCCTTGTCATGGCCTGGGTACTTGATAACAAGTTTGCGAAAGAGCTCACGCGCCTTGTTGTAGTCGTTGGCGCGAAACGCGGTCATGCCCAGGTCATAGAGCTCGGTGGCAGATTGCACCTTTGGCGGTTGAAACGCTTTGCCTTCGACGGCCGCCAAGCGCGCTTCGAGAGTTTCGATGCGTTTCTCAAAGGTCTGCATATCGGTGTAGACCTGGTTTGCGTACCGCTTTGCTTCCATCACAAGCCCCGTGAGCCGTGCGTTCTCGTTTTCGAGCTCGTCGAATTGCGCACCCAGATCAGCGCTGTTGCGCGCTAGAAGCGTGCTGGCTTCTTCGAGGGTTGATTTGAGCTTCTTGACGGAGCTACCGAGGCTGTCCTCTTGCTTGCTCACAACCTCGTCAATGCGATTGACATCCCGCCTGAGTGTTTCGCCCTCGTGTTTGGTGGTTACCCAGAAACATGCGCCGCTCTGGAGAGCAATCGCGACCACGAGTAAAGTTCTTAGATTCTTCATTACTGCCACTCAAAATCCACTCGTCGCTCTTCCGAGCGCGAGTCTTCATCAGTGCCGGTTGCTTCGGTTTCCCCCTTTGGAATGACACGAAGTCGGGCTGGGTCAATGCCCAATCGGGCAAGAAAATCGGCGACGCTCCGCCCACGCTTCTCGCTTAGGGCGATGTTGTATTCATCAGTACCAATTTCGTCGGTGTGGCCTTCGACAAAGACATTGCGCTCTTCGCCCTGTTGAATGCAGATGCTGGTTTTCTGCAACGCTTCCTTAGCATCCTCAGGAATCGAGAATTCGTCAAAGCCAAAGTAGACACTATCGAGACTGCATGTGAGTTCCGGAGGGGCAAGCCGGCCGGCGCGCTGACAAGTGCCATCAATGCAATCCTCGTCATCAGCGCAATCCTCATCTTCGTTGCAACTGCCACGGTCGAGACACGCGCCATTGGAGCAGCGCGCGTTTGGCCCACATTCCGAATCGCTCTCGCAGGCGGTGCACGTATTGTTCTCACAAATCTGCCCAGCGGTGCAGTCATCTTTCGTGTTGCACATGCCGTCCTTCAAGATGCACGAGCCACCATTGCAGGTCTCAAAACTCTCACAGTGCGAGTCCTCGCTGCACTCCGAGCAGTGCTTCTGAAAACAGTGCTGTCCGTCTTTGCAGTCTTTGTCTTTGCTGCAGTTGGGAAACTTGGGCTTCTTATCGGGACAGCCCGTTAGCACAAGGCTCAAACACAGGAATGAGAACAGTGCAGCAAGACGCCCAGCGCGGACCTTTGAAGCTTGATAACGCATCGCGGTCCGAACGTATTCCCCCGACTTGGATCCGTCAACTTAGCCGCCATTGCGTGTGGCTCATGGCACCAGCAGTGCTATGAATTGGAGTATATGGCTCGCTCCACCGTCCTGGTTATCGACGACGAACCGAACATCCTAAGCTCTGTGCGGCGGGCGCTCGAGCTTGAGGACTACTCCGCCGAGGTTGCGGGCTCTGGGCGCATTGGCCTAGAAAAGCTCGCCGACCAAGAAATCGACTTGGTGTTGCTCGATGTGATGATGCCGGAAATGAATGGGCTCGAGGTGCTAGAGCAAATTCGCGAGAAGCATCCTGCGGTCGTTGTGGTGATGATGAGCGGCAACGCAACCATCGAGACAGCTGTGAGCGCCACCAAGCTGGGCGCGTACGACTTCATCGAGAAGCCGCTAAGCTCTGACAAGCTTCTGCTGACTATCCAAAACAGTATTGGATTCTCAAAGCTCAAGCAGGAAAAGGCAGCACTGCAGGCCAAGGTAGAAGGCGACTTCGCGATGCTTGGCTCTAGTAAGGCGATGGCTGGGATCTTCGACAAGATCAGCAAGACAGCACCCACCAATGGACGTGTTCTCATCACGGGAGAGAACGGCACAGGCAAGGAGCTCGTTGCTCGTGCCATTCACAACAATTCGAAGCGTGCGTCTGAGCCGTTCATCAAGCTAAATTGCGCTGCGATTCCTTCGGAGCTAATCGAGTCAGAGCTCTTTGGTCACGAGAAAGGCGCTTTTACTGGGGCAACCCAGCAGCGTCGCGGCAAGTTTGAGCTTGCGCATGGGGGAACGATCTTCCTTGATGAGGTAGGCGATATGAATGTCGGCGCGCAGGCGAAAGTCCTCCGAGTCCTGCAGGAGAGCGAGCTTGAGCGAGTTGGCGGTGATGAAACAATCAAAGTTGACGTGCGCGTTGTGGCCGCGACAAACAAGAATCTCGAGACAGAAATCGCTGAAGGACGGTTTCGCGAGGACCTCTTCTACCGGCTTAACGTCGTACCAATCGAACTTCCCGCGCTGCGAGATCGGCGCTCTGATATTCCCGAACTCGTCGAGCTCTTTCTAAGACAAGCTTGTGAGAGCAACGATATGACACCGGCAAGCATTGGCAGCAAGGCTGTCTCGCTTCTAATGCAACACAACTGGCCAGGCAATGTGCGAGAGCTGAAGAACTCGATCGAGCGATTGGTGATTCTCTCAGGAGGCGCAAGTGAGATTGGCACCGATGAAATTCAGGACGCGATTCCCACCGTTAAGAGTGTGCGTGGTGCCTATACAAGTGGTGTCTCGCTAAAGGACCTGGTGGCTGCCGCCGAACGAGAGATCATCGTTGAGGCGCTGGCAAACAACGAGAGCGTTTCAAATACGGCCAAAGAGCTGGGCCTGGAGCGATCGCATCTCTACAAGAAGATGAAGGCTCTCGGAATTAAGAATTAAGAATTAAGAATTAAGAACTAAGAACAGTTCTTAGTTCTGTTCTTTGGGAGTTCATTTCTGGCACGGGGCTTCGCCAAACGGATTGAAGGTGTCTTGAGCGCCCGCTTTGCACTTTGGTTTGCCACCTGTCTTGGTTTTGCCACCTGCCTTGGTTTTGCCACCTGTCTTGGTTTTGCTACCTGTCTTGGTTTTGCCACCTGTCTTGGTTTTGCCACCTGCCTTGGTCTTGTCACCTGTCCCGGTTTTGTCATCACCAAGACGAGGTTCTATCGGTGCCGTCTCTTTCGTCGCTGTGAGCGTCGTAAAGATGCTCTCTCGCGGTTCGCGAAGGTTGATGGTGATCGTTTCGTCATCGTAATTTTTGGTGCGCAAGATAAAGTCGCGACGACTCGGTGAGCCTCCATCTGCTAAATCGATTTCTACATCACACGGCGTCTTGCAAATGGGAGAAACAGTGCCCAAAGCAAAGACTTCTGCGACCGGATCGGAAGTCATTGCCACCACAACAATTTGAGGCTTATCAAGCTTCTCTACAGTGGGGTCGCCAGCTAGCGGCTTTACATCAGGCTGCGCGTCGTCAGGTTCTTCGGGTTTGGGTGCAGTGTCATTGCTCGGATCGACAGCAGCCACCGCAGCAGTGTCTTTGCTGGCAACTTCCTCCTCAGAGGATCCAGACCGGGCCAAAAGAGCGATCAGTGCGACCAGCGCGATGCCAACGGCGATGCCAACGCCACGCAGGTTTCTCGATTTTGGATCTTGGATCGAACTCTGCCCGCCCGTTGCATAGGGGCTTGCCTGATTTGTGGGATAGCCCAGATGCATTGCCCCGGAGGGATTTGTCGGCGGATGGCTCAGAGCGGCAACGGGCGGCTGCAGGAGATGCGAAGGGTTTGTTGGCGGTGGCTCGGTTCTTGGGCCGCGACTTGGGCTTGATGCGCTGATGTTGCCTGGGCTCGACGGCGGGTTAGCGGCCGGTGGTTTGGGACCCGGACTTGATGGGCTTGCATGACTTGGACTCGAAGAAACCAAGACCTCATTTACCGCCGGCTCTGCGTCTCGAGGAGGTTGTCCCTGCATCTCGTAGAAGGGCGGCACCTGCGCTTCCATGGGGCGGCTCGAATTGGCGCCACGAGGCCTTGCAGCTCCAATCGGAGCTGCCGGGGCTTGCACCTGCTTGAGATGCGCCGTCATCTCGCCACTAGTTTCAAGAGTTGCCAGCAGTGAGAGAAGTTCTGTTCTCAGCTCCTGTGCTGTTTGGAATCGATTATCGGGATTTTTCTCAAGGCAACGAAGGATGACTTCTTCAGCCCTAGGATGCATGTCGCGTCCGGCTTTGGTAAGTGTTGGGCGCGTCGGCGTCTCGTTGAGGTGCTTTCGAACAAACTCACCAAAGGACTTACCCCGAAACAGCGGTTGCTTGGTGAACATCTCGTACATGATGGCACCGAGCGAGTAGAGATCAGCTCGTCCGTCGACTTCGGAGCCACCTGCTTGCTCTGGAGACATAAAGGCAGGTGTACCGACAACGGATCCAGCGACCGTCTGCAGACCAATATCATCGTCTTCATTTTTGTCTAAGAGTTTTGCTACACCAAAGTCGAGAAGCTTGATGAGGTCGGCACCACGGTGGTCTTGTGCCACCATGATGTTGTCGGGCTTTAGGTCACGGTGCACGATGCCAACGGAGTGTGCTGCTGCCAGTCCGTCGCAAATCTGGATGAGCAAGCCAAGAGCCCGCACCGGCTCCACTCCGGTCTTGGACCGCATAAGCTTGGTGAGCGGAGTACCCTTGAGGTACTCCATGATGATGAAGACGATGCCCGACTTGATTTCGACAAAGTCGGTAATGTCGACGATGTTGCGGTGGCGAATCTTATTAACGGCTCGCGCCTCCTGGAAGAAACGCGCCACTGCATCTTTGCGCTCGGAGTAGTCGGAGCGAAGTACTTTGAGCGCCACTTCTCGCCCGAGCTTTTCGTGCTCAGCTCGGTACACGCAGCCCATGCCACCCTTGCCTAGGATCGACAAGAGTTTGTAGACACCGAGAGTTTGCCCAATCCAGCTCTCGGGTTTTTTCGAGTCGAGCACCTTGGGAGATGCTTCTAGAAACGGACTCGCCCATGCGTCGCGTTCTTCACTCTCTGGCGCGGCCGTTCCAGACCCGGTTGCGATGCGTGGTGGAGTGTCCCCCCGAGCTCGGGCAGCCATGGCTTCTGGCTTGGCTGCGGCCGTGAGCTCGTCATCAGACATCGATGCCAAGCTAGATCCTTTGCCGAGCGGTCGTCGCTTTCCCGCAGGTGCTGCCTGCGCCAATCCTCCGCCATGAGCCGGATTCTGGCGAGCCTCCAAGCTTGGAACTGCTGCGGTTGATGCAGCACGTGGCTTTGGCTCTGCACTCAACCGCGTGCCATCGATCTTGCAAACGGCAGTGCCGGCAGGATAGGCAGTTTTGCAGAGGGGACAGCGGGACATAGGCAGGCTAGGGATGAGTGGGGGACGCGATGCGTCCGAAACCCACGTAGACTAAGGATTTTACGATCGCCAAGCCCATTGGGTCCAGGGGCTTTCCACGATCTCAGCTCGCCTTTGTCCAGACTCCCTGACGGCGTATCTAGTCACTGGAGCCAAGATGGAAGAGAGCATCCGCGATGGCAATCTTGACTTGGGGGACTGTCTCGTCCAGATCTTGGTTGCGCAGTGGCACGATTGCCGCTGATGATCCTGTAATTCCAAGCGCTTGTGCACATGCGGCTCGGATGTCTCGACTTGGGTGTGGCAGCAGGCCTACCAGATCTGGAACGGCATTGGCGCCATCCAAAGTGGCCAGCGAGAGCATGCTGGCTCGCAGAAATAACAGCTCTGTGCCCCGCTCGAGCGTACCAAACGTGTCTATCGCACGCCGAAGTGCTGCACTTGCGGTGCCCTCATCAGGGCTCCCGTCATACTGGGCGAGTGCTCGGAAGGCTCGCATTCGAAGGCCTGGGTCCGATCCTTGAGAGTCATCTTCGGCGATTGCAATAAGCTCGTCGACTGCTGTCGCCCCAAGAACAGCGTCAATGCTGCTCTGGTCCGGCACGTAGTTCATCCCACCAAGTAGCTCCACAACTTCGGGATCTCCAGGTGGAGCATCCAATGCCGTAGCGATCCCGGCCCCTAGTGCTCCCGCCAATGCGATGCCAAACACTGGGTAGATCCACCTCATCGCAGCCCTGGGTATAGGCCGAGAACCCGGCTTTGGCCCGGGCTCAGTTCTGTGCCCCCAAATTCACCAAAGTACATCAGGTTGTTGGTTGAGCGGTCAGAGTCGTCAATCGGATCAGAGATGCCCTCTGGGTCGCGGTTGTTCCAAAGTCCCATCTGTCCCGCCATGCTGTGTGCGGTTACACGGGCAAGTGCTTCCCACGAACGGTAACAAAGTGAATCCATCGATACTGCAATACCCGATGATGATGTGCCTGGCGTTCGAGGGGGCCCTGGAATGCTCGTTCCTAGCGTCTGTACTCCATCAAATGGCAGAGAACGTACTAGGAAAATTGCTATTCCTTGCTCGTTATTTGCGGTTCGAAACAGGCTGCGCAAGTCCTGATCGCTCGTAATACCATCGAGGTCGGGGCGTTTGGGGTTTATGTCTTCGTATGTCGCCTGTGGCTCGATGATTATGTCGGCCTCACGAAAAATCCTAGTAATTTCTCCTAGGTATTGTTGGTTGAATACCTCCGAGGTCTCGGCGCTATCCGCATTTAGAATGCCGTTTCCCATCTTATCTTGGCACGGGTGATCTTCTAGATCCGCAAAGTAGAATGTGAGGTCCAATATGCGGCTTTCATTGAGTTTGTAGTGCACAGCGACTTCTGGAGTCGCCGTTCCAGCGCCCTCAAATGGGGGCAATGAGGCCTCAATATCAATATCGTAGATGCCAGGTTCGATCTCTTGAAGCCCATCATTTGGGTATGTCATCGCCGAGATTTCTCGGCTACGTGCATAGCGAATCGGGTTTGCCAAGAAGCCCTCAAACGACCCTGATTCTTCAAAAAGAACCTGGCTGCTTGGCGAAACAACGCGAGTCACGCCAACTAAGTGCGAGGTGTCATCGACCTTCGCGACAACAGAAAAACTCTTAGCGGATCTGGGGACCGGAACGCGCAGTCTCTCCGATGGGCTATCTATCTCGAAAGCCGCGGTCAGCGTGCTCGTCACGGGGAGGCAGCCGTTGAAATACGCGGAGTCGTTGTTTGAAAGAACTCGAGGAATCGAATCGCAGAAGTTACCCGCTGGGCAGTCCTCGATCACTGCACATACTTGGCTGCACTGGCCTAGAGCACAGAGACTGTTGCGACAATCACCGTCCTCGCGGCACGTTGATCCAATGTTGCCACCCTTGCCTTGCTGCTGGCAACTCGACGCGAGTTGGCCATCGCCATCACCATCGCCAAAGTCCAAAACGCAGCTCTGTCCCAGCCCGCAGTCCCACTCACTGGTGCAGGCATCGCCCAACTCAGAGATGACGACTTCGCACAGGCCTCCTTTGGCGCACTGGTAACCGTCGCCGCAGTCACTGTTGCGATCACAGCGGGGTGAGCAGATCTGGTTTAGGCATTGGTAGGCGTCGTCACAATCGCCGTTGTTTGTGCAGGGCGCACCAGCACCGCCACCGCCGCAAGCCATCACCAACCCAACAAGCCCAACGATCAGGGCTTCGCACGCGCATCGGCGCACAAAGTCAGCCTGCTCTTTCACGGATTCACTCACAGCATTTCGAGAGGTGGGGAGCCTGTGTGTATAGTCGCCCTGCTCACAAGGAGAATACAATGCGCATGCTCACTCGGCCCTCAATCATTCTACCCTCTTTTCCCCTAATCGCGGCAATCGCACTCTTTGGCGCTGCCATCGAGCCAAGCGATGCACACGCCCAGGATGAGAGTGGTGAAGAAGAGGACTTTGATGGTGAGGGCGAAGCGACCGCTGCGGCACTCACTGACATGGACAAAGTGCGGCACGGGGTTGGCCTGCGCCTGCGATATATCTTTGTTCCCAAGGGGCTCATCGAGCTCTTCCTAGAGGAAGCACCTTCCGGGGTATCGCAAACAGGTTTCGGCATCGACTATGTGCGTCGCAAGAAAAACTTCGAGTTCTCTGTTGGCTTTGAATACGACAAGCTTGCGCCAGACGATGGCTACTTTGTGGAGCGCGGGGGAGATCCTCGGCAGGCTGGTACCACCGACTTCATCGAGTTTGACGGACTCAGCTGGTACACCATTGATGCTTCGATCGTGTATCATCAACCGCTAAGCCCGCTCATCTCGCTTCGCTACGGTGGCGGCCTTGGCTTTGGCATCGTCACTGGTGATGTCATTTCAACCGATGCGCAATGTGGTGGAACAGATCTACAAGGTGGGGACTGTGCTCGAACGGGTCCAGAGATTGACAAAAAGGAAGACTTCTTTCGCTTCCCACCAGTTTTCAATGTGATTGGCGGCGTTCAGGTCACACCGGCTGACAACTTCGCTATCAATGTTGAAGTCGGCATGCGCACAGTCTTCTATTCAGGCATTAGCGGTCAGTACTTCTTCTAGCACGTGATCTAGAGAGATTGAGATGGGATCGCGAAGTACGTGTGTCCGATCGCCGAGTTTGCTGTCGACAGTCAGGTCTACGCTGGTCCGCCTCGCCACTTGCGCACATCGCCTACCCGCAGGGTGAGCTTTTCTCTGTCAAAGAACTCAGCGAGCGGAATCGTGAATTTGCGCGACGCACCTACAAGCTCTTTCCACTCGCCAGGGGTGAGTTCCTTTGCCGACTCGAAGTGCTCTCGAAGCGCTGTTCGAAGCGTCTCAATGGCTTCTTGGTGCAAATACAGGTCGGTGCTTACCTTGATCAAGACGCCCGTAGTTAGCAGTTTTTGCAGGGCCTTTTGCGTTGCCGACTCGCTGGCACCAATCGCAGCTGCGACCTTCTTTGGCTTCTCCGGTGTATTGCCCCATGCGAGAAACTGATCGGCAAGCTGCTCCTCAAGTTCGCTCAAGCCCTCCGCGTTGGCTGCTCCCTTGCCAGGGCGCCGAAGGATCTCCTGATCTTCTTCAAGTGCCTTCCTTCTAAGTAGCGTTCCTAGGAGTTCTTCTGTCATGCGAGGAGGAAGCGCACTTGGCAGGCGACTGATGAGTTCGGCCTTTGGCATGCCCCGACGTTCTGCGAACTCTTCGTGATACGAGGCTACAATGTCCGTTGCCAGCTTCTCTAGACGCCCCATCTCTTCGGCGTGCATGTAGATAGCCAGCTTGCCCTTTCCCGCCCGAACCAGGGTTCCCAGCTCGACCAGCTTTTGCAAACTCGATCCCAAGACGTTGGGTGGCAACCCGGTGCGCCTTGCGAGTTCTTCTAAGTCTCGTCCCGCTGACTTCGCACTCATGATTTCTAGTGCGAGCTTTTCCACGGTATCGGCCTCTGACATGGCAGTTAGCAGTGCTGTGGCTTCGACGGCCGACCTGCGCGCCTTAGGCGCCAAAACCCGAACCACCTCTCCGCCCCCGATTGTGGTGCCATAGTGTTGTTGAACAACAAAGCCCCGTGCAATGAAGCGGTCACCAGGAAGAGCAACCAGTGGTTCGCTGGCATCCATGCGCAGCTGTGCCAGGACCTCCTCTCCAGGTTGTATCTCTGTCTTGTCGACTAGTACGAGGGTGGCCATGCGCTGCGTGGTCCCGTGGTGCACCAAGATCCGCGATCGAGTCTTGAGCTTGGCCTTTGAGCTCTTTAGGTAGCGAAATTTCACATCGATGATGTGCGAGGGCGTGATGCTCGCAGGATGCACAATCACGTCGCCCCGCGCGATTTGGCTCACGCTCACTCCGGCGAGATTCATCGCACAGCGCATGCCTGCTCTCGTCTTTGTGGCTTCTCCTCCGTGCACTTGCAAACCACGAATTTTGGCTGGCGTGCTGTTTGGCGCACAGATGACTTCATCGCCAACAGCTGCGTTGCCACTAATCACGGTGCCAGTAACCACAGTGCCAAACCCTTTTACGGTGAAGATGCGATCGACGGGCATGCGAAATCGACCATCGGGAGATCTCGTAGCCAACCCCTTGGTGAGCTCGACCAGTGTGTCCTTCAAGCTATCGATGCCATCTCCGGTCACCGTCGAGACTGGAACGATGGGCGCCTCCTCAAGGAAGCTTCCTTCAAGGCCTTCACGCACATCGGCAGTAACAAGCTCCAGCCAATCGTCATCCACAAGGTCACTCTTTGTGAGTGCGATAACGCCAAGCCTAACTCCAAGAAGTTCGCAGATATCGAGATGCTCGCGAGTCTGTGGCATGATGCCTTCGTCGGCAGCGATGACGAGACAAACTAGGTCTAGCCCACCTGCACCGGCGACCATGGCTTTGATGAAGCGCTCGTGGCCTGGCACATCGACTAGCCCAAAGCGACGTCCCTGCAAGTCGAGGTGAGCAAAGCCAAGCTCGGTGGTAATGCCCCGTTCCTTCTCCACCTTCAATCGGTCGGTGTCGATGCCAGTGAGTGCCTTAACCAGCGATGTCTTTCCGTGGTCAATATGGCCGGCGGTGCCAAGGATGATCGGGTAGGTCTGCACAGGCAGAAACTATCGCGGAATCACGTGATCGTGCCGCATTCCTTTGGAACTGATTCGCGGCTCCCGGCGGAAATCTGCTCGAGCAAACTCCCTCCGCCTCGCCAGCAACCGAGCTGACTTCGCGGTCACAAATCAATGTCCATGGATCACGTCTCTAGCGTCGCAGCGAGAGCCGCAGCTCCACGGTCTCGGGGCTTGCTAGGAGGATTGCGCTGGCCTGCTTCCAGGGTTTCCACAGCTTGGCTGCTGGCAACGAGAGGTGGGGAACCAGCTTGATGGGTCTTGCCTCCATTGACGCCAAGATCGATTCATCCTTCTGCTTCGAGCTGGCCTCTTCGATCGCGAGGCTCCGTTGGGTGCCGAGCGCCCTATCTCGGGAACCCTTGCGGTAACCAGCTCCGACAACGCTGCCTTCTTTGCCGTCCAATCCATAGGGTTGAATCTGTCCTTTACCCCAGCGATGACGATTCCCATCAATTCTTTCACTGCCAAAGAGCGATCGCATCCAACCTTTCGCAATTGCAGCACCACCATCGCGAATCCAGGCTTCGGTCGTGATGTCAACCTTGCCCTCTTTGTCGGCGCTCACTTGCGCACTCATGCCGCCTAGGGAGTCGATCGCGATCTTGGCAGATGGATGCACGTCACCCACCTCACTAAGAAAAAGTCCGAGAATCTCCGGCCACGCCACCGCGCTCACAAAGGCCTTGCTCGAGATGCCACAGGCGTTTGCGTTTGCCCACAGATCGTCCCACGACTCCGCCTGTGGCGGGCGCTTTCGGCCTCGCAGCCGGTTCCAGCTCTTAAGGTGGACTTGGGCGTCGAGCAGTCGACCTCCATGCAGCAAAGGATGGTTTGCAACAAGCAGATCGCTGATGAGATTGGTCTTGGGGCGCAGATGCCATTGCGAGCGCACCGAGACCTCCTTGCGGCGGATGTCGAGCTGAACTCCCAGCGCGTCAATGCTGCTAGTGCGCCCAAGCGTGGCGATATGTTGGCAGGCCTTCTGCCGCTTGCCCTCACCCGCAGAAGCTCGTTCGATTGCGGTCGAGACTTCAGCTGCGCGAATCCAAAGACCGATTGGGCCCTCGACAACTGCTTCCGCCCCGCTCATTGAGGCATTGAGTGCGGCCGGGCGCCGCTTGATGGTTTGCAGTATCGTTGCAAAGTCGTTTGCGCCGGGCACAACGATGTCGATCACAATGAAGCCGTCGCGCTCTTGCGCAAAGAGAATGCCCTGCAGTGGGCGTGGCTTGGCAATCAGAAAAACTCCGGCAGCCAAGAGTTCTTGACGAAGTTTCGCCTCTGGGGGGGTCTTCGGGATGCCCACAAGCAGTGGCCTCAGCCGCTCCTTCTCTGCACTGGGGCGCGCCTTCTCTTGCAGTCGCAACCGCTCAACGGTCCGCCTCCCGCGGTCCCCGGGCCGCGTCTTTAGCACTGCTCGGGTTCGCACGGGGGATGCATCCACCCGACTCGCTGCAATCTGGATCAGCAAGGGGGCGCCAATGTCGAAGCCACTCGCCGTCCAAGCTTTAGAATCGAAAGGGTAAAAGCCAAGAATCGCGCTGGCACCGAGTCCCGCCAGATTGATTGTCTGGCGCTCCTTTGGGAGCAGTTCGCTTGCCAGCTGATGTGCTGCTGCAAGCTGCTCCACCTTTAGGGACACAATCATGCCTGCATCCGCATCTAGGAAGCCAAGTTGGGTGTTTCTCTGAGTGCGCCTTGCCTCGCTGGGTTGTGCCAGGCTCTGCCCTGGCAAGGACAGTAGGACGGGCAATACGAGGATCGACACAAGCAGGTGCTGTCGGCGTTGTCGGCGCTGTCGGCGCTGTCGGCGTTGTCGCCACCGAGACCCACCGCTCGTTTCGGCGCAGCTCGTTTCGCTGCCCTGGTGCACTGTCGCGGGAAACACTCGGATCTAGTGTCCTCGAAGTTGGCGCTTCAGAATCTTGCCGGTTGCATTGCGAGGCATCTCATCGAGAAAGACAACGCTTCGAGGTTGCTTGTAGCCGGCCAGGTGTGCCTTGCAGTGCTCAACTACGAGGAATTCTGAAAGCCCGCTTCCAGGGCGGGCAACAACAAAGGCTCGCAGCGATTCGCCCCATTCATCGTCAGGCACGCCAATGACAGCTGCCTCCATGATATCGGCATGGTGATGGAGAACTTCCTCGATCTCCCTTGGGTAGATGTTCACACCTCCTGAGATAACCATGTCGTGTTTGCGCGATGCGAGGTAGAGGTAGCCATCCTCATCGAGTTTCGCCAGATCGCCCACAGAGAAGAAGCCTTCGCGGAGTGAAGCCATCGTGGCATCGTGATTGCGGTAGTAGCCGCCAATGAGCATTCCATTGCGTACGTAGAGTTCGCCAACCTCACCTGGTGGAAGCTCTTCTCCCTCTTCATCGAGTATTCGAAGTTCGTTTCCCCGCAGCGGCCTTCCCACCGTTCCGGGGTGCTCGCAGTGATCCTCTGGCTTTGCGTGAGTCACGGTGCCAGTTTCTGTCGCCCCGTAGAAGTTGTGCAAAATGGGCCCAAAGTGGTCCTGAAAGGCACTTGCGGTGGCGGTGGAGAGCGGTGCTGCGCCGCTCATGACCCAACGAAGCGACGACGTGTCATAAGAACTCTTCGTATCCTCATTCAGAGCGTTGATGCGCACAAGCATCGTCGGAACCATGAAGGCGCAGGTGATTCGTTCTTTCTCAATGATCTGCAACACCGACTCTGCTTCGAAGTGGTCGGCAAGGACCACTGTCGCCCCAAGGCTTGTCATCATCTTGGCAAAGGCCAAGGCACCGCTGTGGTACAGCGGGCAAACCACAATATGGCGATCGTCGTTGCGCATGCCGACTTGCGCCATCATGTCGGTCACCGAAATGATTCCGGTGTCCTTCCAACTTCGAGTTGCTCCCTTCGGCTTCCCGGTTGTTCCGGACGTGTAGATGATTACGCCGCCTTCTCCAGCACCGCGAGCATGAGGTAGCTCGGTGCTTTGCAGTAGTAAGAGTTCTTCGTAGCGAGTGCCGTAGACTTCCTCACCTGGCGGCGCACCTACGACGATTAACTGCGATTCTTCCAGGAATTCTCCCGTTGCAACGCCCAGTTTCACCTCATGTTGATAGCTGTGGTGGTAGATCAGGATCTGTGGGTCGGAGTTGTCGAGAATGTGCGCAATCTCGGGACCTCTTAGTCTGTACCCAATTTGCACCGCAAGAGCCCCCACACGCGGCATGGTCTCTTGGGCAACCAAATGCTCTACGCAATTGGGCAGCATGAGCGCCACAGGTTCTCCGCTGGAGAGGCCTAGAGATTCTAGGGCTCGGGAGAGCCGAATAATTTCGTCATCGAGTTCGGTGTAGGTTAGTCGAGTGTTGCCACAAACAACTGCTTCATGATCCCCGCGGGTCTGCGCATGAAAGTGAATCGCAACGTGGGGCCCCACCTTGAGTCGAGGCAGGTGACTGGCAAATGTGGCCATGCCCGAGAGGCTCAGGTTGCGCAGCATTTGGGACTTTGCGACGAAATCAAGGGCGACGAGCGCGTCTCGCGACAGCTCTTCGGCGCGTTTGATCCGGTGTCGGAGAAGTTGAAGCATGTGGCCTGGATCGAGTCTACCGCCCGTACTTGTTTCGAAGCGGAATGAGCAAGATATCAATCTCTTTTGACTCAGCGGATTCGTTGGTCACGCGGTCCATGTACGCCTGATAGGCCTCGTACTGTGCCTTACCACTGCCACCAGATTCGCGCAGTGAGTTGCCAAGTTTGCGATAGGCTTCGCGCAACCAGAACGCTTCCTTCCTGTCGATTGGTGTTGTTGCCTTGCTGGCTCGTGCCACCTCCAGTCGGGTTGCCTTGTCGTATGCGGCAGCGGCTTCCTTTTGCTTCCCTTTTACATCATGTGCTTGGCCAAGGCCGAAGTATGCAAGGCCCGCCTCTGGGTCGAGTGCTGCCGCTTTGTTGAAGGCGGCAACGGCGGTGTCAGTGTCGCGCAATTCCAAGTAGCAGGAGCCTATGAGAAAGGCAATCAGCGGGTTTTTGGGGTCTATCTTCGCAGCATCTTCGAGCACCTTGAGCGCAATGGAATACTCGCGACGTGTGATGCGAACCCCTGCGAGTCCAATGCGGGGCTCTAGATAATTCGCATCGAGTTTGATAGCTCTCTCAAACGCTTTGATGGCTTTTGTAAGCGATTGGAGCTTCTCGTTGGCCCGGCCCAATGCATCGAAGTATTGTGCAACTGGATCGGCTTTGGTCGCTTTGTCAAAGCGGTCGAGTGCCTCAGAATACTTCTCATCTTGATACAGTTTCTCGCCAGTGAGGAAGAGTCCAGCAGGGTCTCCCGGATCTTCCTTGAGCAGACCTTCACCAATTTCTGCGGCCTTGTCATATTCGCCTACGCGGGCATAGTACGCAGCAGCTTTGGCACGAGCATTTCGAGTGGGCGCTTCACCCTTGAGCAGATTGTCAAAGATGGCAACCGCCTCTTCCGTGCGTCCCTGTCGGCGATAGATCTCAGCCAGCTCTAGACCAATGTCCTCGCGCTTATCGCTACCTTCATACGCGGACACGAGTTCTTTGATGGCTTCATCCATCTTCCCGGCGCTGGCAAGTGCGCGACCAAGCTGAAATCTCGCTTCTGTATCAGTCGGCCTTTGACGGATCGCATCGCGGAACAAGGCTGTGGCCGCAACTGGGTCGCCACTTCCCATATAGGCAACGCCCAGGCTCACAGCAAGGCTTGCATCTGACTTCGAGGTTTCCCGAAGAGGTGCGAGAACCGCAACACCTTCTTCAACGCGACCGAGTTTGTTCAGAAGCGCGGCCAATTGTAACGAGGCGTCCACGCCACCATCTTCGCTAATCTTGATGGATTCTCGGAACGCGGCTTCTGCACCCTTTGTCGACTCGTCGAGTGATGCGCGAAGTGTTACGAGTTCTTCTGGCTCGTCTTGGCCATCTTTGATCGGACCCAGCGCCTCCTCAAGCTCTTTGACGGCCTTGATGCCAGCAGCTACATCAGCGGCGAGAAGCCTTCCTCGCAACAGCTCCATGCGGGCAACAGTTGGCTTGTGTTCAATCTTTGGCTCACGTCCAATGAGGTTCGCCAAGCTTGTCGCAGCTTTCTCGTTGGCACCCTGAATCATCGACACTTCGATCTGCAACATGGTCGCGTCAATGTGTGTTGGTGCCAGAGCCAAAACGCGATCGAGTTTCTCAGCCGCGTCACTTATGTTCTCCTTGGCAATCGAGACCGCAGCCTGCCCCACAACAGCATCGAGGTTGTTGGGGTTTGCCTTTAGCGCACTAATGTACCGCTCTGAAGCGACATTCAGACGACCGGCTTTGCGAGCCTCATCTGCCGCCAACGATGTCGCCTTCGATACCGCCCGCGGATCTTGCTTGGCAATGTCAGGACGGGCAAGTAGCTCAAGATACCGATTCTCGCGTCCCCCGAAGTTTTCTACGGTTGCCAACTGGGCGATACCGAGCAGCGCACCAAGGTGGTTCTTGTCGATCGCGGTCACGAGAGGGTAGGCCTCTTTTGCTTCTTTGTACTTGCCCGCAGCCAGAAGTGCTTCGGCTCGGCCAAAGAGCGCTGGGATGCGCTTTGGTGTGAGTGCGAGGGAGGCATCGAATGCAGCAACCGCTTGCCCATAGTTGTGGTTCTTTGCGTGCGCCCACCCAAGGTAGAGTGGCGCATTGGGGTTCTTCTTATTTCGGCGAACCGCTTTGGTTAGTGTCTTGATGGCTTCGTCATACTGACGATTGGCGAGCGCGTGTAGGCCCTCTGCTAGAGAGGCGTGCACGTTGGCACCCTTCAACTGCCGCATTGCACGAACTGCAGCGGCGCCTTGCTTCTGATGTGCTTCCACACCCATGCCTGTATCGAGAGCCGCTGCGTAGTGTGCCTCGGCCAGGATGCCCGCAGCCTCGATACTCTTGGAGTCGGCCTTTTGCATTTGCTTGGCCGCAGCGATCGCCTTTTGCCAGTGACCAGCTTCATCGGAAGCTAAGTATTTTTCTGCAGAGTCGCCCTGCTTTCCGACA
Organism: Kofleriaceae bacterium; assembly: GCA_024762925.1. Taxonomy (GTDB): domain Bacteria; phylum Myxococcota_A; class Polyangia; order Haliangiales; family Haliangiaceae; genus NORP324. The sequence goes on from JANTGM010000036.1 coordinate 43,887, forward strand.
ACGTTTTCCTTCTCCTGGTTGTCTTGAAGAAGTTGTAGGCCTAGGTACCCACCGCCTCCGAGAATGGCGACACCAACCATCACTGCGCCGATGCGTTGGAACTTGGCTTTTTTCTTACTTCGCGGAGGTCGTGCAGCTACCTGTGCTGCTTCAGGGCTTTCAATCGGTGGCTTGTGCTTGAGCGCCGGTCCCTCAAGAGGCGCGTCGTCGAGATCGAGAGAGTCGTCATTGCTGGCCATCTTCTCGGCCAGACGAGTCTGTTTTGGTGGAGGCGCTTTGCCGCTTGGCTTTCCAAACGTGACAACATCACTCGATTGATTGGCGGATTGCGACTCGGGCAACTCAAGTCCCATGCCTTGGCCAGCACTCGGGCTTTCAAGGTCGAGCGAGTCGAGCCCTCCATCATTTGGTCCACCGAGGTCGAGCCCTCCACCGAGGTCGAGCCCTCCACCGAGGTCGAGCCCTCCATCGCTTGGCCCTCCCAGGTCAAGCCCTCCTCCCAGTGGGTCAGCTCCTGGTGCTCCCAGGTCAAGTCCTCCTCCGAGAGGATCAGGACTTCCCAGGTCGAGCCCTCCACCGAGAGGATCAGGACTTCCCAGGTCAAGCCCTCCTCCGAGAGGATCAGGACTTCCCAGGTCAAGTCCTCCTCCGAGAGGATCAGGACTTCCCAGGTCAAGCCCTCCTCCGAGAGGATCAGGACTTCCCAGGTCAAGCCCTCCACCCAATGGGTCAGCCCCAGGACTTCCCAAGTCCAGTTCCTCGCCAAGACCCATCATCGTTGACTTCGAAGGTGGCGCAAATGGATCGGCCGCCTTCATCGTATGGAGGTCAAGGACGTCTGGGGAATCGGCTGGGAGCCGATTTCCTTCGGGAAGCCCAATCGGGGCAGGCAAGTCAACATGGTCCTTTGGACCAACGGGCCTGGGTAGGTCTGAGATGCTCACGCTCGCATCGACTGGCGTTGGCAGATTTTGCTGACCCGCAGGCGCAAGCAGATCAAGCGCAGCAACAGGCGCTGGCAAATCTGGCAGGCTTGTCGAGACCACAGGCTTGGGAAGGTTAGGTTGCCCCACAGGCGCTGGCAGGTCGGGCAGTGCTGTAGATCCCACAGGTGCAGGCAAGTCCACCATGCCAGGTGCACTCACCGGTGCTGGCAGATCGGGCAGCCCACCAACTGCCACGGGCGCCGGCAAATCCGTCATGCCCAGAGGCGCAACGGGAGCCGGAAGATCGCTCACGCCTTTTCTCGCTACAGGCGCCGGCAAGTCCGGCACACCTTTTCTCGCTACGGGCGCCGGCAAGTCCGGCACGCCTTTTCTCGCCACGGGCGCCGGCAAGTCCGGCACGCCTTTTCTCGCTACGGGCGCCGGCAAGTCCGGCACGCCTTTTCTCGCTACGGGCGCCGGCAAGTCCGGCACGCCTTTTCTCGCTACGGGCGCCGGCAAGTCCGCACTCAATGCACGTCCAACGGGTACCGGCAAATCGAGACCAGGATTGGATTTGGCCGCAACAGGAGCAACACCACCAATTTCCACCATGTCGGCGTCATCAAGGTCGAGAACATCATCCGCGCTTGCTGTTAGGCCCGCAGCACCTGGTGGCATCACAGTGACCGAAGTACTGCATTTGGGACACTTCACGACCATCCCGCTGGGAGGTACATCGTCGACGTCGTGGGTGAGTACCTGGCCGCACGACTTGCATTGAGACCTGACCATATCGACAAGTGTATTCTGTTCTTTCCGCGAATTCCAAACGCCTACAGGTGTGTCGGCGAGTTTGCGACAATCGGAAGGAGCACCATCTGTGTCTCGATGAGATAGCAGCCAAGTCGAATTGCGATTTCCGAGGTGCGCCCTTGTTCTCACGTGCCAAGGTGCGAGGATCTGCGCATGCTAGATGTCGCTCGATTGGATGATGCCGCTCGTCGTGGTCCCGAAGTTGTTACGCTAATCGAAGAGTTTCGAGGAATCGAGGCTACTCGCAAGGAGTTGCAGGGAACGCTAGATCATCTTCGCGCCCAGAGGAATTCTGCCAACAAGCGCATGGCTGCCCTCGACAAGAAATCAGAGGAATTCGCTGCTGCTCGAGATGAGATGCGTGACGTCTCCAAACGGGTGAAAGCGGGTGAACAGCAACTCGTTGAGCTCGAAGCCAAGAGCCACGATTTGCGTATGCACATTCCCAACGCGCCTCACGAATCGGTGCCCGATGGCGAGGGCGAAGAGGAGAACCAAGAGCTCTCTACATGGGGCGAAAAACCGAGCTACGATTTTGCTCCAAAGACGCATTGGGATATTGGTGAGGCGCTAGGCATTCTCGACTTCGAAGCGGGCGCAAAGCTCTCGGGTTCGCGTTTCTGCGTGCTGCGTGATCATGGTTCTCGGCTCAATCGTGCGCTCATAAGCTTCATGCTCGATGTGCATGCCGAGAAGGGCTACCGCGAGGTTTGGCCGCCGGCTCTGGTAAAGCGCCCTGCCCTTGAGGGAACGGGGCAATTGCCCAAATTCGAGGATGACGCCTTCAAAACTGCAGGAGAAACAGAGTATTTCTTAATTCCCACGGGCGAAGTTCCTGTAACGAATCTGCACGCTGACGAGATTCTCGATCGCGACCAACTTCCCATCAAATACACTGCCTACACGCCGTGTTTTCGTGCGGAGGCAGGAAGCTACGGCAAGGATACACGAGGCCTGATTCGCCAGCACCAGTTCGACAAGGTCGAGCTTGTACAATTCATCGAACCGGATAAGAGCTACCAGGCATTGCTCGAACTTCGCGAGAGTGCAGAGGAGGTGCTTCGTCGCCTCGAACTGCACTACCGCGTTGTCAACTTGTGCACTGGTGACCTTGGGTTTTGTGCAAGCCAAACCTTTGATATCGAAGTGTGGCTTCCCGGGCAGGACACCTACCGAGAGATCTCATCTTGTTCGAATTTTGAGGATTACCAGGCTCGTCGCGCGAAGATTCGCTACCGACCCGAAGTTGGGGCAAAGCCAAGGATGGTTCACACCGTGAATGGATCCGGCCTGGCGGTGGGACGAACGATTGTCGCGATCTTGGAGCAGTACCAGCGCGCTGATGGAAGCGTGGCAATTCCAAAGGCACTCCAGCCGTACATGGGCGGTCTTCAGAGCATCGATCTGCCTGTGGCTCCCTAGCTGACTTCGATGCGAAAGCCGATTCAGCAGCCGATTCAGCGCGGGAAAATTTCAATCCGCGCCTGATGCCCTTTACAAGCAGGATTCGATCTCTATACTCCGGGTCCTGTTACCAGGAGGAGTGGCCGAGCGGTCGAAGGCAGCGGTCTTGAAAACCGCCGTACGAGAGTACCGGGGGTTCGAATCCCTCCTCCTCTGCCAAACGATACTTTGACAATCGAATAGTTTTCTTAGGTATAGAGTAAGACTCTGATTTAACGATTTGGAGTGTTTGTATTGGGCTATGTCCTTGTAAACACTTCATGGAGGGGTGACCGAGCGGCCGAAGGTACCAGTTTGCTAAATTGGCGTGGGGGCAACTCCACCATGGGTTCGAATCCCATCTCCTCCGCAATAGGGCGAAAGAGGGACGATTCCTGCTTTTTGTTGTGTTTCAACAAAAGAGCGGGTTGGACTCCCATCTCCTCCGCAATAGGGCGAAAGAGGGACGATTCCTGCTTTTTGTTGTGTTTCAACAAAAGAGCGGGTTCGAATCCCATCTCCCGCAATAGTTTCCTTGGCTTTTGCTGCCCAGAACCCTGGACAGCAATCCTCCAAAGACACTAACTACTACTACGCGACTCGGATCCGTGGCTCAACGGATAGAGCACCTGTCTACGGAACAGGGGTGTGGAGGTTCGAATCCTCCCGGATCCACTACTGATCGTTCAGTTCGAATACGCAATCTCCATGACCGAAACCAACGCCGAAGCCGATGAACGCTTCATGCGTGAGGCGATTGCCGAGGCTGTACTCGCTGGCGATGCTGGCGATGTCCCGGTGGGGTGTGTGATTGTTGCTGATGGCGAGATCATCGCCCGAGGACACAATCGCCGAGAAGCCACTGGGGACCCAACCTCACATGCGGAAGTTGAAGCCTTGCGTGCTGCAAGCCGCCACTTTGGTCGCTGGCATATTGAAGGCACACTCTATGTGACTCAGGAGCCGTGCCCTATGTGTGCGGGTGCCTTGGTGAACTCTCGAGTGGAGCGGCTTGTGTATGGGTGCAAGAATCCAAAGGCAGGTGCTGTCGACTCTCTGTTCACAATTGTGAGTGATCCCCGGCTCAATCACCGAATGCCGGTGACAAGTGGGGTTCTCGCCGATGCGTGTGGCGAGTTGTTGACGAGCTTTTTCCAGGCAATCCGTGCCAAGAGGCTTGAGGGCAAGACATAGGAGCGGCCCATCCGTGGCAGCTATCACAAGACTTTTGGAGAAGTGACCGAGCGGCCGAAGGTGCACGATTGGAAATCGTGTGTATCGCAAGGTACCGCGGGTTCGAATCCCGCCTTCTCCGCCATCTTTGCTGGACTGGATACCAGCACAATACGACTTAGGAGAGGTGTCCGAGCGGTCGAAGGTGCTTGATTCGAAATCAAGTGTAGCGCGAGCTACCGGGGGTTCGAATCCCCCCCTCTCCGCCATAGAAGCCGGGCCATAGCGGTCCAGCAGAGTGCACAAAACGATTTCTGTCTTACTCTTCACCTAGGGGCCAAGATTTTGGTCCCGAGCGACGCAAGATTTGTGAACTCCGCCAGGCCCGGAAGGGAGCAACGGTAGCGAATTTAGCGGGTGCTTGGGGCCAGTTTTTCTGGGCCGGTCACACATTGTCAAAGATGGCAAAAGTGACCGGCCCTTTTCTTTTGCGTGGCCTATAGTCGGCTCGCGCCACAGCGCCCAAACCTCGTCATGTCCTACCTGGTTCTAGCTCGCAAGTATCGTCCGCAAACCTTCTCTCAGGTCGTGGGGCAAGAGCATGTCACCCGAACTCTGTCCAATGCCTTTAGCCAAGACCGGGTGCACCACGCCTTCCTCTTTTGTGGGCCTCGTGGCTGCGGGAAAACCACGACTGCTCGATTGGTTGGCAAGGCGCTCAACTGTGAGCAAGGGCCAACACCAGAGCCATGCGGCACGTGTGATGCGTGCGTCAGTATTTCCGATGGCAGCGCAGTGGATTACTTCGAGATGGATGGCGCGTCAAATCGCGGCATCGATTCGATTCGAGATCTCACCGAGGCGGTTCGCTATCAGCCAGCGGTTCTACGCAAGAAGGTCTACGTCATCGATGAGGTGCACATGCTCACCACCGAGGCGTTTAACGCACTGTTGAAGACGCTGGAGGAGCCGCCTCCCCACGTGACCTTTGTGATGGCAACAACCGAGCCACACAAAGTTCCCAACACGATTCTCTCGCGATGCCAGCGTTTTGATTTCAAGCTCGTGCCGAATGCGCGGCTTGGCGAGTACCTTCTCGACATCTTTCGAAAAGAAAAGATCTCTATTGATGATGGGTCGGTAAATCTCTTAGTTCGTGAGTCTGGTGGTTCCGTACGAGACGTTCTTTCTCTTTCCGATCAGATTATTTCTTACGTCGGATCGGAGGGTATCGAAGAGAGCAAGGTCGCCGAGGTGTTGGGCGTGGCCGATCGGGGCCTCACGCGAACTCTCGTTTCGGCTCTAGCTGCGGGCGATGCTCGAACCTGTCTAGAGGCGGTTGATGAAGCAACCGCTCGCGGCGTTGATGAAGTGCAGATTGCTCGCGCTGTCGTTCGATACCTGCGCGACCTGGCCGTAGCCAAAGTTGCACCCAACTCTGAAACACTCATTGACGGTTCGGCCGATGAGAGGGCACAAGTGATGGAGCAAGCAGCGTCCATGGATGCATCCCGTGTGCGACAGATGTTCGAGCGCATGCTTCGCACCTGCAACGACCTTGGTGAAGCGGAGCAGCCACGCCTTGTGCTCGATCTTGGACTCATTGAAGTCGCTGCCACCGAACCTGTGGTGCCCCTTGGTGATCTGCTTAGCCGGCTCACGACGATGGAAGCTCGGCTTGCCCGAAGTGGAGCCAGCGGCGCGAGTGGTTCAGGCGCGGGTGGTGGCCCTCGAAGTGCCTCCTCATCAGCTGTGGCCAAGACACAAGCGAGCGCGCCCACGCAGGGTGCCAAGGCCGCTCACGAACCGTCTGCTCCTACGCGACCTGCGCCATCTGCTTCGACGCCGTCGGCTGCGGCCGCCTCGCCTGCGCCATCTGCTCCGACGCCGTCGGCTGTGGCCGCCTCGCCTGCGCCATCTGCTCCGACGCCGTCGGCTGTGGCCGTCTCGCCTGCGCCATCTCCCACGCCGTCAGCTGGCGCGCCGGCCCCCGCTGCTGCGGCCGCCTCGCCTGGGCCATCTGCTCCGACGCCGCCAGCTGGTGAACCGGCCGCGTCTGCCCCCGAC
>JANTGM010000037.1 GCA_024762925.1 Kofleriaceae bacterium
TGGAACACCAGACCACAGCGCCGAAGGCGCGAAACACCACGCTTGCTCGCAAGCGTTAGCTAGTTTTTGTCCCTATCGGGACGGAAACTAGCTAGTAGAGGGCCCTGAGGCTCTCGGCGTCGGTGACGATGACCTTTCGACCTTCGGTCGTGAGTAGGTCTTTGCGCTTGAACTGGCTCAGCGTTAGCGAGACGGTCTCTCGAGTAGAACCAATGAGGTTTGCCAACTCTTGGTGGGTAATCTTAAGTGCGATAAGGGTGCCACGGCTGTCCTCGACGCCGTACTCATCTGCGAGCTCAAGCAGCAGCTCAGCGAGCTTTGATGTGACATCCCGAAACACCAGGGTCTCAACTTTGTTCTCCAGGTGCAGTCGACGCTTGGCCAAGAGCTTGGTCATGCGCAGGCCGAGACTGGCGTTATTTGAAAGGAACTCTTCGAAAACGGCGCGACTCACCTCAGTAATCATCGAGTTCTCGGTTGCCTCGGCCATTTCTTGTCGTGGGCTGCCATCCACAAGGCAGGTCTCCCCAAAAATCTCAGAGGGGCCGCAGTAGTTGAGGGTGAGTGCCTTGCCATCGCGAGTCACCTTGGAAATCTTCACCCGCCCGCCGTTGACCAGGAAGAGCGACTCACCCGGATCCCCAGGCAGATAGACAACTTCGCGCCTTCGCACCTCGCGTAGGTCTACCGATTCGGAAAGACGGGCCATCTGATCCGGCCCGAGCCCGGCGAGTAGTGGCACCTTCTTCAAGTACCAGAGGGTTCGCTTGTTGTCTTGCACGTATACGAATGTAGCAGCGCTTTCAGTTTTCTTCAATCCTGTAGTAAAGCTTACGAAACGATGTCGACCCCATTCGGCGTTGTGTAGTGCACAAGAGCCCCTCCAAACACCGTCAAGAGAGCTGCAATGAAGGCAAACGACGAAGGGGGAAACCACCCCACATGGCTCGCGATCAGCAGGCTCGAATTGTAGGAAGCATGTAGCAATATTGAAGGCCACAGCGATCCAGTTCGCAGCCGAAGGGCACCGGTAGCCAAGCCGAGCGCTGCTGTGGGCAGTAGTCGTGCCAGATTGAAGTGCGAGAGACCGAACAAAACCGCACCGGTGATGAGGCCGGCGGGCGGGCCCAAACGTTTGCACAGCGACGGTAGCACCAAACCTCGATGTAAGAGTTCTTCGCAGACAGCCGGAGCAACCGCGAAGAACGCGATGCTTTGCCAAAGGGGCCGAGAGGGGAGTGCGAAGATGGCTTCGAGTTGGGCGTTTTGCTCGGGGCTTGCCCAGTTCGCTCCGATGGGGGCAATCCAGTGAACAATCCAAATCCACATCGAGACCGCAACGAGCCCGGCGCCAATAAGCGTCACGCTTGGGAAGGTCGATAGTCCCAATGCAGCAAAACGTCCGGTACGTGCCCGAGAAACCGCGAGCGCTGGCAGGGCAAAGCAGCCAACTTGCGCTGCAACAAGTCCCGGGGCACCGCAACTCGCCAGTTGCGGGCCGAGAAGTACAAAGAGCGCCACACTCAATATGGCAGTCGCAAGTACATCGCCATCCGCAAGCACCCATGCACCGTACGCATGGAGGTCGGGCGTTGACAACCGTGCTAGTTTGATTGTCGTGAGTTCTTCGTTTGTTCTCGGTATTGGCTTGGGCGTCGTTCTTGGCGCTGCGGGCACCTATCTCGCTCTGGAGAAGCCCTGGGCCAGTGACAGCAAGACGGTTGCGACGGCGAAATTGGATGCGGGGCCAGCGGCGGAAGAGCCGACCAAGGGCAAGCAACGGGGCAAGCGGCGCGGCAGGAAGGGCAAACGCAGAGCCCCGAACGAAGATGTTGGGTTGCAGAGTATCGACGAGCGTGTCCAACTAACTGCCGCCGATCGAAAAGTCGTTTGGAAGGGGCCTGCGGTTGTCTTGCCAGAGCGAAATCTCGACATGTCGGGTGGTGGCGGCGGTCGCAGTCTGGACCAGGGCGAAATCAGCAGTGCTGTGAGCGGCGGGCAGCGCGGCTTGATGAAGTGCATCGCCGACGCCAGGGGGCAGGCGGAGTTGGCGGCCAATATTACGCTCAAGTTTCTTGTCAACGGCGATGGCAGCATCGGCAAGCTGCGTGTGCGTGCGCCAAGCTATCTCATCAAGAACGGTCTGCATGGCTGCTCCGCACAGGCCGTGCGCAAGATGCGCTTTCCAAGCACAGGGGCTGCAACCGTGGTAACCGTGCCGTTGGACCTAAGCTACTAAGAAAACTTCTTTGGGTGCTTGCACGCCAGTGGCATGCGACGTCCGGGGCCAAAGCTCTTCGAGCGCACCTTTAATCCGGGGGCAAGCTGGTAGCGTTTGTATTCGTTGCGTCGAACCAGGCCCAAGACATGCTCGACGACGGCCGGGTCAAAGTCCCGCTGCAGAGATTCCGCGCTCTCTTGCTGTTCAACGAAGCGTGCGAGTAGTGGGTCGAGAATCTCGTAGGGCGGTAGGCTGTCTTGGTCAAGTTGGCCTGGGCGCAACTCTGCGCTTGGCGGCTTTTGGATGGTTGATTCTGGAATGACTGCCTTGCCCGCCCGGACATTCACGGCGAGAGCGAGCTTGTAGACGTCTGTCTTGAAGACGTCACTCAAGACACTTAGACCGCCGCACATATCCCCGTACAAGGTGCAGTAGCCAACTGCGACTTCGCTCTTGTTACCAGTGTTGAGAAGCAAATGACCAAACTTGTTTGAAAGCGCCATCAACATGACCCCGCGGGATCGTGCCTGCAGGTTCTCCTCGGTAACGCCCTCTTCTGTGCCTTCAAAACTTGGCGCCAGACTAGTTTCGAGCGCTGCGACCGTTCCTTCGATTGAGATGACCTGGTAGTGAATCCCCATTGCATCCGCAAGCGCTTTTGCATCGGAGAGCGAGTGTTCAGAAGAATACTTAGACGGCAAGGCGATTCCGTACACGTTCTCGGGACCCAGCGCTAGGGCGGCGATTGCAGCAGTTAGAGCGGAGTCGATGCCACCAGAGAGCCCGAGGACAACGCTCGAAAATCCACACTTTGTCGCGTAGTCTCGAAGGCCTAGCACGAGAGCATCAAGACAGGCCTCGATTTCGCCAGCCTCTCCGAAACCGTGACTGCGTCGATCCGCCATCTTGATGTGGCGATGGTCTTCGGACAAATCAACCACCAAGAGGTCAGTCTCAAACTCCTTGCACGACCCCCGAAGCTCGCCTTCTGCATCGATGGCCATCGAGCCACCGTCGAAGATGAGGTCATCGTGCGCACCGACTTGGTTTACGACCAATAGGGGCAGGTTGTGACGTCTAGCCTGTGCTTGCAGCATGTCCTGACGCACTCTGCGCTTGTCGGCCCAGAACGGCGATGCACTTAGATTGATGAGAACGTCTGCACCAAGCGCGGTGAGTTCATCAATTGGATCCGAAACGTAGCGCCTTGGCTCTCCATGCTCATCGCCAAAATGCTCAGAGTTATTCCAAATGTCTTCACAAATCGAGACCCCAAGCTTGTAGCCCTCAAACTCGATTAGACGGCGCTCGGTGGCAGGCGAGAAGTAGCGTCTCTCATCAAAGACGTCGTAGGTGGGAAGCAGCGTCTTGTGCACAACATCGCGAACGACGCCATCTTCAAGCAGTGCAGCGGCGTTGAATAGGCGCTCAATACCGGCCTCATAAGCGTGATCAATGAAGCCGACAAGTGCTGGAAGTGGCGTTCTCTCGGCGAGTCTCTTCAATGCTGCGAGTTGCTTCTCCACAAAGTGTGGTTGGTCGAGGAGGTCTCGCGGGGGGTAGGCAGAAATCGCAAGCTCGGCGCAAACAGCGAGTTGCGCGCCCGCTTGCTTTGCATGGCCAAGGGCGGCGAGCAGGCGATCCACATTGCCTTGCAGGTCGCCGACAACGGGGCTCTCCTGGACGAGTGCTACTTTCATGAGCGCACGCTATCACTGCAGGGATAGTCGTGGGAATCGGCTCCCAGACAAGTTGGCCGTTGGTGTCACCAAGCTACTCAGAGACCGAGCTTTGATAGGTTTTGTCGCCGTTGAAGCTTGTGTAGACTTCGTAGGTTTTCACCTCTTGATCGGTCGGAAGCTCAACCTCAATCGTTGCCAGGCCCGCATCGTCGGTCACACCTCGGCCAACGCGAAAGGAGTCGTTGCCTCCCATTCCTGCGGGTGCCAAGAACACGTTGATGAGCATGCCTCCGATGCCCTGGCCTTGCGAATCGAGTAGCGACGCTGTGACGTTGATTGTTTCGCCGCGAAAGCCCGCCGATGCTGTGGCTAGCACGTTGGTGAAGGTCGGAATCTTGCTTGCGCGGTCGGCATCTTCTTCCTCTGGCAAGTTGCTTCCCGGTCCCGTCAGTGGACCTTCATCGTCATTTGGCAAATCCTCAACATCGATGTCGGAACCATCTTCGCCCTGGCCGAAGAAACTGCCATTGCCCTCTCCCTGGCCCCCGCTGCCCTCATATGGCGCTTGCCGCTCGGCGATTTGATCGTCTCGTAGCCCCTTCACATCGCCTTCTAGACGCGTGTAGTTTTCCTCGTACGTCTCAGGTTGCGGGAAGGGATCCTCGCCGCGGGGGCGGTACATCGACTTGTCTTCCGCATTGCTAACGTTGAGTGTTGATGCAGCGCCGCCAAGATCGATTCGCATCCAGTCGGATTCGGGAAGCCAGACTTCGACCCAAGCGTGTGCTTCGTTGGCAACGTAGCGAGAGGGGATGCCCAAGGCGTTTGCGGTGATCATGAATGCATAGGACCGGTGTCGACACACACCTGCCTGGCTGTTGTACAGATCGAGATACACATTGCCGGTGTTTGGAGGCGGTGACTTTGCATCAAAGGATCGAAAGTAGAAGACCAGCTTGTCGAGAACTTCGCCCACTCGCATGTTCTTGTGGAGGCGCATTTCGTCGAGCACACCGTCAGCGGCCTTCTGTACCTCAGAGGGCAGAGCCACAACTCGATCTTGCGGAATGTTGCGCACAAGGATGCCTCCAGCGGGACTTGGTGCGAAGTACCTTGGCGAAGCTTCGCTTAAGAAGATAACTCGGTAGCTGCCCTTGCTTCCCGCTTCATCGGTGCGAACAAAGTAGTTGTCAGCCGCATCCTTGGAGAAGATGAGGCTGGTCGAAGGCGTGGTCTCGTATGAGAGGATTCGCATGTTGGGTGAGACCGAAGGAATGGGCACATCAAAGCCTGGTCGCAGTTCGACCATCACGGAGCCCCAAAACAGATCGTGCCCAGGGGTTGGCTTTCCCCCCACCGGGATGTCTGCCAGTGCCGCGGACCTCAAGACCAACGTGTAGTCGGCTCGAACCGTATCGAGAGAGCTCATGCGCTTGAATGGAACGATTGACGGATTGAAAACCTCAACATAGCTGAGCTCGTTGTCGGCGCCTGTGAAGTAGTCTGCATGTGCTTCGGTTTGGCGGTCTGCACCAAATCCGCTGCGGCCATGAACCGGCTCACCATTCTCGGCTTTGTTTGCATCGTCGGGTTTCGAGAGCAGCTTTTCTTGGGATGCGATCGCTGTGGGGTTTTGCCGTGCCGCTGGTTCTGGCCCAATGATGGGGACACCCATGCCTAGGCGGGCGCTTGTTCGAGCCTGTTGCTCATTGGGAACTCGGATGTCCTCGTGGAGTTTGGTCGGGCGTGACGGGTTGCTCTGAGCCAAGGCCACAGTGAGTCCTGATCCACCGACGGCAAGTAGCCCGAGGAGGGCAATCGCTTTGCTCCGAGACATGGCGTTCATTGTAGCCGCAAATAGCGTCCGAGCCAGGTACCATGATGGTCTCACTCTAGACGCTCCCGTTGAGCAACCTGCTGTGTCCCGTTTGCAACCCACTACAATCACTTCGGCATTCGCCTTTTCGGACTAGGTGTGGAGGCTCTTCAGGCGAAATCGACGGGCCAGCGTCGCCGCGTTGGCGCCGCCTTGGTTTGTGCAGCTGCTATTGGTGCTGTCGTTGCACAGTTGCTCAGCAGCGCCGATGCACTCTTTCTCTCGCGGGTAGGAAGTCGCCACCTCGGGACGGCTTTCGCAGTCTCCTCGGCTGCATCGGTTGCGCTCCTGTGGGGACTGGGTGCAGTTGCCGATCGGCGCTCGCGCTCAGGGCTTCTCTACAAAATAAGCGGGGGTTCGATTGGGGTTGTGGTTCTCTTAATCCTTGGTCTCGGGGTTTTTCCTAGGATAACTTCAGCGTTCCTCATCGTCGCTGGAAAGCAAGTTGGTGGTGCGCTTGAGCTTCTGCTGTGGTTGGTGATCGCCGATCGCTTTACCGCTCGTGAGGCTCGCAAGCTGCTGCCTTGGGTCGTGGTCGCCAATGGGGCAGGGGCCACACTAGGAGCACTCTCAGTTGGTCCTCTAGCTGCAGGCCTAGGAGTTGAATCGCCCTTGTGGAGTGCGGTGGCGCTGCTTGTTGTCGTGAGCGGGTGCGCGCGCTTGCTCATGCGGGCACCCGATTTGCGAATTGCCCAGAGCTTGAGTCCACGAGCAAAGGCGCCTTTGTGGTCCGGTGTCGCGGTTCTAAAGGACAGGCCTCTCGCCGCGTGGCTGGCGGTCCTTGTCGCAACAGCGGGGGTCTTCGCACCCATGATGTACTACGCACTATCGGTGACCGCAGCTGCGGAATTCGCGACCGAAGTGGAACTGGCGGGCTTTTTGGGACGCTATCGAGCGTACGTGCAAGCCGCCGCTCTCGTCGCGCAATTGGTTGCAGCTCCCTACCTGTCCAAACGGCTCGGTGTTGGTCTGATGCTGCTCTTGGCCCCCATCGGGGCGGTCGCTGTCGCCATTCTCGTGGGGGCGTCTCACGCACTGGTTCTCGTAGCATTGGCCCAGGGCGCGACCAGAATTTTAGACGTCGCGATCCAATCTCCAACAGAGCAACTCATACAAAACCTCCTGCCAGAAGAACTCCGAGGCCGGGTCGCTGGAATTGTCGGCGGAGTCGCAAAACGATCGGGCGCCATCGCAGGCGGGCTCTTGGCCTCTGTCCTTATTGTCTGGCCGCTTGCATTTTACGGTGCTCTGCTGGCTGCCGCTGTGGGGTGGTTCATCGTGGCTAGCGTTCTTTGGCGCAGATTCCCCTCGCTCGCAGTCGCCGAGCTCTCAGGTGCTGGTGCGAGTCGAAACGTTGAGACAGCAGCTGGCCTCGCAGACGGTAGGGGCTTGGCGCGTCTTCGGATGGGGCTACTGTCGGCCTCCGAACGCGAGCAAGCCAGCGCAGTATTGTTGCTTCGTCGACTAGGCGATGCGGGCGCTGCCGACGTCATCGCCCAATTGCTGCAGTCGCTTGACGAGGCAGATGACGAGGGTGTTGCCCAACGGCTGCGTGTGGAGGTTCGTCGGGCGCTCGGAGATGGACTTCTGGTTTCGGTGGAGGCGGCGAGAATCGCCGAAGGCATTCTCTCGGTGGAGGGCGCTCGCGATGCATCTTCGGCCATCATGGTGCTCGGATGTGACGCTTCTCTGAGCGCGCAGGATTTGCTTCGAGCGCATGCCGAAACAAGTATTTCTGCCGAGGTTGCAGTCGCTCGGGTTGCGGGCGAATCGGTGCTTGAGGTTCTTCGCCTGGCGGGCCACGGCGATGATGTCGTCGAGGAACTGCGCTGTGAGATCGCGCGCGCTCGGATGGGCCTCTCGAATGAGAATTCAGAAGAACTCGCAGAGCGGCTGCTGCGTTCTCTGGTGCGCTGTGAGCGTCCCGAACTTCAATTGGATGCGCTCGACTCCGTGGTGCGGGCCATGGGCAGTCCTGGCGAGTCTGCAATTGGTCTGCTTGTTAGCGCGCGCCTTGCACAGTTGGCAATCGAGTGGCGGACACAAGAGCAGCCCGCGCTTCGAGAAGCTGCGCTCGTCGCAATGTGCGCAGGAGGTGCTCCAGAGTATCGGACGCTGGTCCAGGCCTTGGGAGATACTGAAGAGCGCGTGCGCCGACGCGCTGAAACGCTGGTGCGGGCTGCGGGCGACGAGGCTCTAGAGGCGCTGACCGTTGCCTCACAAAGTGGGCGAGCACACCTTCGAATCGCTGCGGTGGAGATTCTTGCGGATTTACGCCCGTCTACCGCGGCTCTTGAGGCGCTACTGGAGCGCGAGCTGGAAGAGATGGCCAGTGCGAGCAAACATGCACAGGCAATGAGAGAGCTGGCCAGAGGGGACTTGGTTCGAAGAAGGCTGCAAGAGCGCGTCGAAGAAGCAGTTTTGGCGGCGCTACTTGCACTTGAAGCCCTCGGGGGGGCTACGGGGCTGGGGGTTGTTGCAAAACGTCTCTCGCGTGCTGTGAGCGTGCGGTCACGTGCGCGTGCCTTGGAAGCGCTAGATGCGCTCCTTCCGCGACGCATTGCTGCGGAGATGCTCGGTGCGATCGAAGGCACTCTTGGGCCACGCATTGGTGTACCCGCGGCCATCAAGGCGGAACTCGCTGGGCGGGATAGGCTTACTCGTGACCTCCTGGTGTATGCGCTGGGCAGCGAAGGGCGGGCTCAGTATCGTGACACCATCACTGAAGCGGCACAAACAGCACAGGCGGCGCAGGTGAGCGCAGATCCTCTTGCGCTGGTGCAGCGCCTCGTTCGAGCCGAGGATGGTAGGGTTGTCGCAGACGTGCCGAACCTCATGGAGACCATCGCCGTGCTCTCTAAGCTGCCGCTGTTTTCCGATCTGCAAGCGGCTCAATTAGAAGAACTCGCAGTGATCGTCCAATGGCGTCGCGTTAGCGCGGGGGAAACGCTCATGGAACAGGGGGACCGAGCCAACTCCATGTTCTTCGTGAAAAGTGGGCGCCTGGACGTGGTCGTGAAGGGAGAGACCGTAGCAACACTTGGTGTTGGTGAGCCGGTCGGTGAACTGGGGCTCTTCTCCGAAGATAGGCGTAGTGCGACAGTGGTGGCGGCTAGCGATGCAATGCTGGGAATGGTCACCCGCGAAGATATTGAGAACCTCATCGAGGATGTCCCAGGTATCGCGTTGCGTCTCTGTCGAGCGATGAGCCGCCGTCTAGCAGAGGCGAATGCTCGCTAGCGCGATTCCACGTACGGTCTCGCCTGCACGATCCACACGGTCTCGCCTTCCAAGAGCCACTCCACGTCGAGGGCGTGGCGGCTGGAGAAGAGCGGCGCAAAACTCTGCACAGCGTTTGCCAAGCGCTTGGCGCGCTCTTCGGTGAGAATCACCCCGCGGTGCGGGTTTTCCACTTCTTGAATGCCACCCTTGCTGTCAAAGACAAGCATATATGGATCGTCAGAGCGACTGATAATCTTGGTGCCATCGTTGGCTGTGTCGAAGATGATTTGCTCGGGGATCTTTGTGCCTTCGACGACACGCATACCAAGGCCACTCTTTGCATTGATGGTGAAGCTGTTGTCGTCCTCCGGGTTGTACAAGTTGGTTGTGATGAGCACGCCAGCTGCAGTGGCGTTGACCCCGGTCTGAATTAAGACGCCTGCGTGGACCTGCTTGTGATCGATGCCAAACAGGTCTCGCTCCTCAAAGGCTCTGTAGTTCCATAGGGAGGCCCAGACTGTCTTGACCGCAGTCTCAAGATTTTTCTTACCGCGCACGTTGGGGACCGTGTCGTAGAGGCCAGCGCCGTTAAATCCAGGCAAGTCCTCCGCATTGGTGGAGGAGCGCACAAATACGCCACCGCCACCGAGTTTTAGGCGAACGCGTTTGTAGATGGCGTCGAGCACCTCGTCGTCCATAGGAGCGCTTAGGATCTGCTCTCGCAACGTGGCGAGAGCGTTTTTTCGGTAGCGCGCGTCAGATTTTATCTTGGGGTCGCTAAGAATACTTCTTACTATCTGGTCAAGTCCGTTCTTCTTCAGGTGACGTTGGTAGTAGAAGAACGGCAGCCCAAAGCCCTTTGGGATATTCACTTTGGAGAGCCCCGCTGAGGCAATCTCACCGAGGTTTGCCGTCTTGCTGCCGTAGGTCCGAGCATGACCGGCCCGAAGCGCGGTGAGCATGGGCATGTTGGCAGTCTCCAAGTCTGCTGGCGGTACTGCCACAGTACGACGCTGTTTTCGCTGTCGCTCATAGCTAGCGATTTCAATGTTCGTGGCGAGCCTTAACACATGCTCGCGATCGCCCACTTCGTAGTACACCACCTTGCCATTGAGTTCGTTGTAGTCAACGTTGGCGTTGCGATAGCCGGCATTGGGGATGCCCCAGGCCGTTGCCCGGAGGTTGACATGGGAGAGCGGCGTTGAGAAGACTGTCGACATGATGCCCGAAACGGGCGAAATATCCGGATACGACTCCTGCAATAGCACAATGTCGTCACGTTCAAAGACTAGCGACTCGTAGGGAGTATTCCTGGGAACAACTCGCAGCGTACCCACTGAGCTGCCCTTGTTGAATGCCTGGTATGGTGCACTCTTGTAGAGCGCATCGTTCGTGATGGTCTTGATGTTCTTGCGTGCAACAGCCTTCGCAACGCGCTCTTGGGAAGGGGAGTCGGGCCGAAAGAGAAGCTCCTTTTTGTAGAAGGTCTTTTTGAGCTTCTTGTAGACGCGCTCCACCCCTTTTGCGTCGATCTTATCGCCTTCCCAGAACGCAAAGCTCATCTTGTCGACCTTGAGGTGTTCGGTGATGTAGCCCAGGATGAAGCGTGGTTTCACACGCTTGTAGTTCTTGTTGTATTCACGGATGTTGTCGGCGGTCCACGCCTGCTTCAAGAGCACGCCAAGTACGAAGTCAGCGTGGATTTTGAAGACGTTCACATCGATGAAGTAGATCTCGTCGGTCTTGATGTCGATGATGAACTTGCCGAAACGGTCGCTTCCCAAGACCCGTGAGTAGTTCTCAAACGTCGCTCGGTCGGGAATCGAGCGTACGTATATCCGTTGCGATTGAGCGCTTGCGTCTCTGGGCAACGCCAAGAAAGCCAGGCTCGCGAGTAAAGCGGCCAGGACGAGGGCCGTTCGGCGGGACCGAGAACGGGACGATCGAGTAGGCAACACAGTGCGCATCTTCCTAAAGCTAACGCAGCTGGGGCGGCTCGGTTGCAATGGAAGTCGTATATTCTCACTGGGATGTCAAAAGCAGCAGCACCGCTATCATGGCCCGCCCGGACGGTTGGCGGTTGGCTGTCTCGCACGTCAGTCTTTTGGTTCGCAGCCTATGCGGTGATTTTTGCGTTCACGACGTACTTCTGCATGTACAGCTTTCGCAAGCCCTTTGCCGCTGCGGACTACGCAGGGAGCGAGTTCTGGGTCTTTGACCTCAAGAATGCGCTGGTCATCTCCCAACTCATCGGCTATGCGCTCAGCAAGTTCGTTGGCATTCGCTTCAACTCCGAACTGCTTCATCGGCATCGCCTTGGGGCGCTCATTGGGCTCATTCTCTGGGCGGAGGCAGCTCTGCTGTTGTTTGCCCTGCTTCCGCCCGAGGGAAAGGTCTTTGCGATCTTTCTCAACGGGCTTCCTCTCGGGGCCGTGTGGGGCATTGTCTTCTCGTTTCTTGAGGGGCGCCGGTCCTCAGAACTTTTAGGAGCCGGGCTCAGCTGCAGCTACATTGTCGCATCGGGATTCGTGAAATCTGCCGGCAAGGGGCTCATGGAATCGGGAGTCTCCGAGAGTTGGATGCCAGTGGCTACGGGGGCCATCTTCTTGCCGATATTTCTGATTGCTGCATACGCTCTGAGTCTCTTGCCAGCACCATCGGCAGAAGACGTTGAGCAGCGCAGTCTTCGCCAGCCCATGCAGGCCCAGCACCGGAAGGACTTTGTGAGTACGTACTGGCCAGGCCTTGGACTCCTTGTCACGACCTATCTCTTCTTGACGTCCTATCGAGACTTTCGAGACAACTATGCCGCCGAGATTTGGAAAGAAGTTGGGATGGGGGATAGCGCAGTCATCTTCACGAAGACGGAGCTGCCCATCGCGGCGGTGGTGATGTTCACACTCGGGCTTCTGTATTTGATTCGCGACAACCGCCGTGGGTTGGCTGCGGCATATGGGATCATGATTGCGGGAAGTCTGTTGGTGGGAATCTCAACGTTGCTCTTTGACGTCGGGTGGGTGGGGCCAACATGGTGGATGACGCTGGTGGGACTTGGCCTCTACATGGGCTATGTGCCCTATGGATGCGTGCTTTTCGATCGCAAGATTGCCGCGCTCCAGACGGTTGCGACGGCGGTCTTCCTCATCTACATCAGCGACGCTGTTGCCTACGGTGGATCGGTTGTCGCAGTGCTCTACAAACAACTCGGCGAGCCTCAAACCTCCTGGCTGCAGTTCTTCCGTGGCTTCTCGTATCTCACCTCGGCGGTGTGCACCATCGCGCTTCTGGCGAGTGCCACCTATTTCCTGCGTCGAACCAAGTCATAGGAGCCGTCTTCGCGGGGAATTCGCTGGCCGGCTCCAAAGACTTGCATCGCTTCCCGACGAAGCGACAGGCTTCCTGGTGGGTTCTTTCTTTGAATCCGCACCTAGGAAACCTCTCAAGACCTTGCCTAGGCTTGTGCCATCGAGGCCTGTGTCGTCGTTAAACGACGCTATTCGGTGATGGTGACTTTGATCATTTGAACTGGCGTGATTGGATTGTCGCGCCCATCTGTCGGTGTGTTCTCAATTTTTGTGACCACATCCATGCCCGATATGACTTTGCCAAAGACTGGGTGCTTGGAAGGACCTGGCGTGAACCAGTCTAGGTAGGAGTTGTTCACGGTGTTGAGAAAAAACTGGCTTGAGCCACTGTTGGGGCGACCCGTGTTTGCCATGGAAAGCGTTCCAGGTTCGTTGGAGAGTTTGGCGTTTTCTGGGTGCTCGTCCTGGATGCAGCCGTCTGGGCCGTTGCCAGTGCCGGCGGCTGGGGACTTTGGATCCTTGGAGTTTGGGCAGCCAAACTGGAGCATGAAGCCTTTGATGACACGGTGAAAATGCAGACCGTCGTAGAAGCCGCTCGAAGCTAGCTTCACAAAGTTACCAGCGGTGTTTGGCATCTTGTCGGCGAAAAGCTCGACGGTAATGTCGCCGAGAGAGGTCTGTAGTGTTGCGGTCGGATTTGCCATGGTGCACTGATAACAAGGTGCTCGTCACCTGTCATCCCACCGCCGCCATAATGCGGCTATATTGTTGCAATGGGTTGTCGAGATGCGATCGGTCGAATCACGAGTTTGCTGGGAATGGCTGCATTCACGGTATCTTGCGGGCCGGTCTCCGAGTCACACTCAGTCGAGCGGCCAACGCTCGAGACGGTTGTCGAGACTGAGAAGGCAGCCCAGGGCTGGGGGGCGGATGTCGCAGACGGATTCCTGCGGCCCTGCAAGACACTCAGCGCAAGTGGCGGCTTGGTCGAGTTGTCTTGCGATGCGTACCAGTTGGTGGAATTTCGAAAGCCGCGCGCGGAACCAGAGCCAGGAGGTGAGGTCGCGCCGCCCGAAGGTCTCGGTGCACTTGTCGAAATCCTGCAGGCACGCTTCGGCCCCTTTGCTGAAACGCGAGGGGAGGCAACGATCGACTCACAGTCGATCGAAACGAGTGATTTCTCTCCTAAGAACTCTTCGGATCCTGGGGCTCGCGGCCTTGCCGTACACATCAGCAATGTGGAAGGGCACTTTTGGGGCTTGGCCTGCTATCGAAAAGATGGCAAGGCAGTGAATCGCTCGTACTGCACCGATGCGATTGCGACCGCGGCTCGAGCAGGTGGGCTTGCGCATGTTGGCGCCATGCCCCTAAAGGGCTTTGGCGATGGGAAGCTCGTTGCCCCTCAAGGCTGCGAGAGTGTAAAGGGACGCAAGATCCAATGCGCGCGGGGGGCGCTTAGTTGGTCGACAGGCGACGCCAAGGCGATCCGTGAGAAGACGGTCTCCGATCTGAGAGCAATGGCAAAGACCGAGAAGGTGAAGCTTTCGACGGAAACGCGCCAGTGCCTGCTCTTTGACAAGACCGCCGATTGCAAAATCGTGAAAATCGAGAATGCAAGCGATGGAGCAAAGCTCAACTTCATCTTGCTACTCGGCGGGGGGCAGGACCGTCTCGTTGTTTGCACGACTCCCGAGGATATTGACGAGCCACTCCCACCTCCATGCGATCAAGTAATCTCCCTCGTGCCCTCGCAATGATTCGCATTTCGTTAGAAGAACTCTCAGAGCAAGCAGAGGCCTTCGATGCCGCGGTGATGGCCTCGGGCAACATCGACCAATACTGCTCGTCCACCGATTGGATCCTGCCAGCAAGTGCTGGGCTCATGCCAAAGCGCGAGAGCTACATCTTCGAAGAAGAGGGTTGCTACTGGGCCTTCATGCGGTCTTCACACGCGAGAGGGTTTGCCTATCTAGAACCCCTAGAGGCTATGTGGGCTCTTGCGTGTCCCGTTGTGGGCGCAGATATCGAGCGCCTTGCCGCCGGGATCGAACGGCTTTGCTCGCAACCCAAGGACGAATGGAAGCTCATGGTTCTGGCCGGGCTTCCCGCAGCCCATCCCTTGCTGGCAGCGATCGTGACGCGGCTTACGGGCCGTGTGCGACTCGCGCTTGGGGAGAGTTCTGTGCGACTGATTGCGTCGCTCAAAGACGGCATGCCCGCCTACTTAGCTCGGCGATCGAAAGGATTTCGTCGCTCTCTTCGGAGGTCGGAGGCCAAGGCGCGAAAGGCCGGCATATGTTTTGAAAACGCCTCGGATTTGCCCGCCGAGACAGCATTTCAGCGCGTCATCGAGGTTGAAAAGCGCGGCTGGAAGGGGCGAGATGAGGTGGGAATCGCCAGTGGTGATATGCACGAATTCTACAAGTGCATGCTGCCTCGTCTAGCCGCTCGGAACGCCCAGCAGGTTCGATTTGCCACCAAAGATGGGCGCGATGTGGCGTACATCATGGGAGGGCTGCGCGGAGCAACCTATCGCGGCTTGCAGTTCAGCTACGACTGTGAATTCGCTGAATATGCGCTTGGTAACCTGCTGCAACTTGAGCAAATGCGATTTTGCGAGCAGCAGGGCATTCACCACTACGATCTCGGTATGTCAATGGACTACAAGCGTCGGTGGTCCGACTCAGAACACGAGACTCTTGCGCTCTTTGTGATTCGAGATTAGGTGCCTGCACAGGGAGTTCGCTACACTAACCGGCGTTGATGGTCCCTTCATTGCAAAAACTGCCAGCATCCATTGGTCGCTGGTGTCTGGCACCTCTGGCAGCGCTTTGCTGTGTAAGCATGGCAGGCTGTTTCGACCCCCGAACGCAAGAAGGGCTCGCATGCAGTGGATCGGGTGGGTGCCCCAGTGGGCAGGACTGTGTTGCTGGGCTCTGCTACCGACCGGGAAATGGTCCTGGGTTTGATGCCAGTGTAGACGCTGCATCGGTATCGTGCACCACGGAGATTCTGGCTACAGGTCAGTCTGGTGCAACGGATCTCGATGCCGCTGATGCAGACTTTGTGTACTGGACCAATGAGGCCAACACGCTGGTGCTGCGCTCTCCGAAAGCGCGCGGACCTGTCGAGGTCTTCCACGACTCTGGGGTGGACAAACACCCTCACGCAATCATCACCGATGAGACCCACGTGTACTGGACGGAGAGTGATACGGCAGGGCGAATCGTGCGAAAACCCAAAGACAGCCTTGAGGCGGACCTCCCGGAAGAACTTGCGTCGGGGCAGGGCGAACCTGTGGGCATCGCCCTGGATGAGACGTATGTCTATTGGGCGAACCTAGGTGGCAATAGCATCAATCGAGTGCCAAAAATCGGTGGTGCCGTTGAAGTTATCGCCGTGTCCCAGCTGATGCCCACAGCGTTGGTTGTCGACGACACGCATATCTTCTGGTTGAGTGCGGGATCCGGGCAAGTCATGCGCTCGGTCAAGGATGGTCCACCGTTGCAGCAGCTCGCGGGCGGACAGGGGCAGCTCTCGTACCTGAGCCTCTCGGCCGATTTGGTCTATTGGACCGACGGAACCAGTGGCGAGGTCTTATCGGTGGGAAAGGACGGCGGGTCATCGCTTGTGGTTGCTAGTGGACAGAATGGACCAGCATCGATTGCCGTGGCTGCCAACGCGGTGTACTGGAGCAACGAACTTGCCGGGGAAGTCATGGTGCAGAGTTTGAACGGCGGCGACCCCATTGAGGTTGCGAGCGGCCAGAGTCAGCCTCTCGGCCTCAAAACCGACGGAGACGACTTGTATTGGCTCAACAAGCTCGATGCTGACAACCGCCTCGTTCGCGCCACCTGCGATCCGCTATGATGGGCGGATGACGAGCGCCAAATCGAGCGATGGCCAAGGGAGCGATAGCTCGCGAATCCACGAACTGGAAGTACGCCTGGCCTACCAAGATCACTTGCTTGCAGAACTCGATGGAGTTGTGCGCGGCTTTGCCCTGCGTGTAGAACGCCTAGAGCGCGAATTGAGCGAGCTTAAGGAGAGCACTGGTGCTTCTCTTGAAGTTGGTGCCGGCAACGAAAAACCTCCACACTACTAGTGTCTAGTTCATTGACATTGGTTATCAGAAACGAAGAGAGTTGGTTTGCTGGCAAGGCGGGAAGAGGGCACTTGCTGGGCAAGTGACCGATGAACAACGATGAGCAAAGCGGCCAGCGAGCGAAGCATCGAGTTTGCTTGCTCAAGGGCAATGCATCAGCCACCAGTACGCGATTGATGAATACAGAACGCTATCACACGTCTTCTCGCCCCCTTGTCCTCAGTGGCCAAGGCATTGCCTTGCCAGTGCGAAACCCGCGAATAACTACGGAGCAAGTTTGATCGAAACAGCCAAAGACAAGGTGCCAGAGTTTGCGGTGCTTGTGGGCGCTTATATTGGGCGCGACCTTGGTTTGGCCGACGTGCACCTCGACGAACTTGAGAGCTTAGTCTCCGCAGCGGGTGGGACATCTGTCGCTCGGCTAATTCAGCGTTTTTCTGATCTTCGGTCGACATCGCCAGCAACCTACATCGGCAGCGGCAAGGCGGCGTTTCTCGCAGAATTGGTTGAGGCAAACGAGGCGACCATTGTGGTCTTTGATAACGAACTCTCGCCGGCACAAGTACGGTCCCTTGAGGAGATTGTCGGCTGTCGAGTCATCGACCGCAGCGAACTCATTCTCGACATCTTCGCCGGTCGTGCTCGCTCTCGGGAGTCGCGCCTCCAAGTAGAGTTGGCTCAGCTGCAGTACACAGCACCGCGATTGCGCGGCATGTGGAGTCACTTGGAGCGGCAAGCAGGTACGGGAGGGGCTGGTGGTATGGGGCTTCGGGGGCCGGGGGAAAAGCAAATCGAGATTGATCGCCGCATCATCTCAAAGCGGCTTTCGCGCTTGCGCGCCGAACTCGATACGATTCACAAGCGGCGCAAACGGGAAGTCAACGCACGTGTTGGCAAGCACTACTGCGTAGGGTTGGTGGGCTACACAAACGCAGGCAAGAGCACCTTACTCAATTCCCTAACATCGGCTGAGACGTATTCCGCCGATCAGTTGTTTGCCACTCTCGACACAAAGACCCGGCGCTGGCGGCTACCAGGTGGCATCGACACGATGCTCAGCGATACGGTGGGCTTTGTGCGGGACCTTCCGCACCAGTTGGTCGCGAGCTTTCGCTCCACCCTCCAAGAGGCTCTCGAAGCCGACCTGCTGTTGCATGTCATTGACGCATCCCATCCACAGGTGATGGAGCAAATTACCACAGTGGAAGAGGTGCTCGAAGATTTGGGCTGCGACCTCTCAAAGCTGATCTGCGTTCTCAACAAAGTGGATCTGATCGACGAAGCTGGAGAGGGAGAAGATGTCATTACGGTGCTTCGCGCTCGTCTTCCCGAAACGGTTGTGATCAGTGCGGCTACGGGGGCAGGGACCGATGGGCTCGCGAATCTCGTGCTCGAACGCTACAAGGAGAGCTGCACGTTTTTTCGCATCACAGCGCCTGTTAGCAGTGGCAAGCTTCAGGCATTCGCGCGAGCCAACTGCGGAGTAGAGGAAGAGACCTACGACGCCGAGCATTGGACGGCACAGTTGAGCGTGCCCGAGTCGCTGGTGGCTCGAATGCGCTCGTTGTGTCCCGAGGCGCGCTTTGAACGCATTCGCTGAATACCGCAGGCGATGCTTCATGCAGTCTCGGCTAGAAGGCTGAAGGGAGCGCCGGCGGCTCTTTGTCGGTCCAGCCGATTCCGTGGGCTGTGTAGTCCGCGATTTCGACGTATTCAAGCGCGCGATGACTCTGCAGCATGACGTCGTTTGGGTAGAGCATCTTCGCTTTGTGAGCTCGGGCGGCGGGCTTGTACAAATCTTCCGCACCAAAAATGTGGAGAAGCTCGTGAACAAAGGATGCAGGTCGTTCTGGAACCATGATCGAAGCAAGGGATGCGGGCCCTGCAAACTGTGAGACTTCGAGTCGCCTAAGAAATACGACGGCTCGCTCCATTTGGCTGTCGTAGGAATAGCCCTTTGGTTGGGCATAGGAGCGGCCAACCTTTGCAACGTGCAAGAGTGCCAATCTATGATCGCAAGGCACGGCTGGGGCGCCAGGAGACAGGAGATACAGTCCTAATGGGTTTGCACTCGCGCCCACAGCAGCCTTTGTCCACGAATGGTCATCGGTTGACGTGGGAACCTCGACCTCGCTCGTGTATTGCGTCTCTTGCTCGTGCCAGAAGAGTTCTATGGAGCGGGACTTCGCTACCTTTTGCAAATACGCAAATGCCAACTTGCTTGCCAAAAGCGACTTACTGCGCAGCTGTTTCGTCCACTGGGAATACGCATCGTCAACAAAGATGTGTTCAACGCAAACGTGTCCTCGAAGCTCGCTTGCGCTGCCTTCGCCACGCATGGAATTCTCCCGTGTGGTGGTTTGCCCCTCGTGAAGCTTGCCGTGGATACCCAGGTTTGGCGCTGAGCTTAGTTGTAGAGCCGAATCATCGAGGAGCCTGTAGTTGCTTGGGCTGGCAGAGGCTGGGCGATGCAACAAGACCAGTCCAATGAGCGCGATGCCGATGCGGGCCGAGGGCATACAGCCCATACAGCAACGCTCGTGCCACCGAACTGCCACCTAAGAGTGCAAGCATGCATCGGACCCACACAAAGAGTGTGATCCCGTGGGACACCGTGTTGCGAATTCGGCACGGTGCCTAGCTCTTCTCTTGCGATTTGCGCCGAATCGCCACCAACGCCATCAGCAGTAGAAGCCCACCAGCCCACGGCGATTGGCCAGGGGTGGTTTGACAGCCATTGGTGACCAAGCCCATGGGGCCATCAGGATCATCTGGCGTGCTCGGTGTGTCTGGTCTGTCTGGTGTGTCTGGTGCTTCACCTGTACTTGGGTCCTCTGGATCGGGCTCCTCTACGGGCTCTCCACCTTCAGGGATGAGACGAATTGCATCGACAACCACACGAGCTTCACCTTCGATGGCGACATCACTGTTGTCAAATACGATCAGCTTCTGTCCCGCACCCTCAGAGAAAGCAAAGGTACCGAGGCTCAACCATGGATCTTCTTGTCCAGCCACGGAAGTGAGGTCCGTTTCAATCGGAGCGAGTCCCCGACCGTGATAGAGGTAGTAGCGTGCGTTCTTGTGTGTTGCGAATTCGGGCGGAGCAAAGACTTGCAACTCATAGTTTCCGGCTTCCTCAAGGTCGATTTCCCATTCAGCAAAACTCTGATGCTTGCCACTCTGTACTGCGCGAGTCCAAGCCAGGCTGCCATTGTGTCCTTCGTTTTCGTGCTGCCAGTAGTTGGCAGGTCCGCGCAGCCAGATGCACGCATCAGAGTCAATCACCCCTCCAGTTGCAGGGATGGAGGCACAAACGCCGGTTGGTTCTGGCTCCTCGGGCTCTTGGTCACCAATCGGCGGAATGGAAGGGGCTTCGTCTTCTGGGGGATCCTCCGAAGGCTCTTCTGGTAGTTCTTCAAGAGGATCGGGAATGGAAGGCGGTGGTGCTGGAGGCTCGGGCTCGGCGGAACCCTCTGGCTCAATTGGCGTCCAATCATCTTGCAGCCAGGTAGTCTCCCCACGACCAGCAGCTTCGGTGAGTTCGATGTGTAGGTGGTCATTGTGAGGATGTGCACCACTGTAGTAGCGCTCCTTGGTGCCTTTTTGGCGATGCCCACCCCAGCTTGTTCGGTCCCAAATGACAAACTGAATGCCGATGTCTTCAGCGTTGGCGACCAGAAAATTCCCAATTGGATCTCCTTCGCCATTGTTGGCCTCGGCACCAAAGCCCACAGGCAACATGATGTCCAAAGCTCGGCCAGTGGAGTGCACCGATGCCTTGTTTGAGTTGCCAACGATGTGCCTACAGGAGAACCCGCCAATGCTGAGAATCTGGGGATACTTGTTCGTGAGGTAGTCGCGAAGAGCAATTGCTCCATCGGTTAGGCCGTCTCCGCAATCGCCTGTCCAGTCACCAGCACTGGTGTAGGAAACATCTTGATCATCCCCAATGCGAACAACCTCTGCGGGAATCCGCCATCGTGAGCCAGTCGCGTTGTCTTGCTTTGACGCTGTGGGATCGAAATAGGCTTGTTCTTCAGGGGCGCAGGCGCCGATGGTGAGGCCGACCAGGAGCAGAAGCAGGGAGAAGCGTGGAGAGGAGTGCACGGGCGAAATTGATGCACAAAGCGCACCGTTTTTCGGTCCGACCCAAAGCAACGTTTTGTCTGCGCGTTTGTGGAATTACGGATGCTTATGATTCCCTGGGGGATCTGATCTCATCACTGCTGGGCCCGTTGTCCCCACGGTCGCTGGAGACGCTGGACCTACCTAGACCGCCAATGCCGCACACAGGACCTCAGCAAGAAGCGTCTCGTCTTGCTCTGGCACGGTTCGCAAGTCGATAAGCAGCTCGCCCCCGCCAACCCGCACCATGACCGGTGGTCGGCCCCGCCGTAGTGCTGCTTCCACGATGGCAGCTTGGGTGCCTTTGGTGTCGATGGCAACCAAGGTGGTTGGCAAGCCGGCCTCAGGAGCGGCCCCAGCTCCGACCTGTGATTGCCCCGGCCGAAGTTGAATCCCGCACGACGCTGGTAGCGAGCCCCGTAGGGACTCAGAGAAAGTCTTAGCCCTGGCTTCGATAGAACTCGCGCTCAGTCCTAGCATTCTCAATGCGGGAATCTCTCGCTCAGGTTCTTTGCTGTCACGATAGATTCGCAGCGTGGCTTCGAACGCCGCAAGGCAGAGCTTGTCGACCCGAAGAGTTCTTAGTAGCTGGTGTTTCTTGAGTTGCGCAATCAAGTCTGCTCGTCCAGCAATCACGCCGATCTGAGGACCTCCGAGTAGTTTGTCACCACTGAACGTCACGATGTCGGCTCCCTCTGCGATGGACTCTTGAACGGTGGGTTCTGAGGGAAGACCAAACATCTGTAAGTCAACAAGGCATCCCGCTCCCAGGTCGTGCATGATGGGAACGCCTGTTCTATCCGCAAGAGGGCGCAGCTCGCCCGCTGAGATGGACTTGGTGAATCCAATCACTCGGTAATTGCTGGTGTGCACTTTGAGGAGCAGTGCGGTGTCCTCTTGGGTCGCTCCCTCATAGTCTCGAAGGTGTACGCGATTGGTAGTCCCTATCTCTCTTAGGTTGCACCCAGAGAGTTCCATGATTTCGGGAATTCGGAATGAGCCTCCGATTTCGACCAGCTCGCCGCGGGCAAGGACGACATCGCGCCCCTTAGCAAACGCTGAGAGGCACAGGACCACAGCAGCTGCATTGTTGTTCACAACGATTGCGTCTTCCGCACCTGTGAGCTCGCACAGCAGTTCGCGAACGTGCTCATAGCGCGAGCCTCTTTCCCCTGTCTCCAAGTCGAGTTCGAGGTTCGAATACTCTGTTGCCACTTGCGTCATGTGCTCAATGGCGCCCGGGGCCAACAACGCGCGCCCCATGTTGGTGTGCAGCACAACCCCGGTGGCGTTGATGACGCGTCGCAATGAGTATCTGGCCGTGCGCTTGGCACGTTCGCCGATCTCACGCACCAAGCGCTCATGCCAGGCGACCTTCTCTTGAGAATCCACAACGATTGGTTCAAGACCGTCACGCATCGCTTGCACGATTGCCCGAGTCTCTTTCAGGACAGCCCATCTAGGACAGCTGGCAAGAAGCTCCTGGATCGGAGCTGCAGCGAGCAAGGCGTTGACCGAGGGGATGTGTTGATAGTGCTCCTTTGGCAAAGTCATACCGGAGGTTGCATCGTACCGGGCACATGCCGCACGTCCCAGAAACTCTCCCTCACTGATAGTTAGGATTCTGTGTGTTTCCTAGTATTTCAATAGCTTGCATTCGTTCCCCTGTGCTGTGGCAGTTCAAGATGTGCCCTCGCGATCTGAATCATTGGCCCGGCTCAACTTGCCCCCAGAGCGGCCGAATCGACAGACGTGATTGGGAATGGGAACGATGGCCGCTTTCACTAGGCGTGCCCTGATGCTTCTGGCTGCGGGTGCTGTGATGGGCGTGGCGGTTGTCCTCGGAGTGCTGCTTGTTCCCGAGTACTACTTCCTTGCTGTGCCTGGTCTCACCATTGCGGGCTTCACGCTCAATGATGGTGCGCGTGCGAGCTTGCGTGCGCAAGCGAAACTTCCCATCGAATTGTTCGATACGGTGTTTCGCGGGTGCCTAGAACAAGCATTTCAGATTACAGAAGAGGTTAAGGAAAGTTCTGAATCTGGAGTCTTGCAAGCATCGGAGTCAGTTGCTCGCATTCATGCAGACCTGGGCAATCATGTTCGGGATATCGAGCTGCTTGAGGTCCGCATGGACGGCAAGGGAACCGACGACAGTCTCGCATCGGTGGTGAGCAAGCAGCGAACGTTCTTGGAATCCGTTCCGCAGGTATTGCGCGACATCGAGGGACGAACGCAGGACCTCACCAAAACGGCGATTGAAGCCCAGACACACACCTCCGACATCCTGGGTTTGGTTGGCGACATCAGAAAAATTACAAAGAGCAGCAAACTCTTGGCGGTCAACGCGTTGGTCGAAGCAGCACGAGCAGGAGATCGCGGTAGGGGATTTGCGGCAGTCGCTGTGACGATGCAACACGTCGCAGATCAAGTAGCAGCCTTCAGCGATTCGATCGCCCAGATCGGTGAGTCGATGGCTGGCATCCTGCCACAGATCGCCACCGTCTCCGACGCCATTCGTCAAACCTGCGCAGACCAAGCGACACAGTTGGCGAGTCGAGCGTTGCGGCTCGATGAAGTGTATGACGCACAGCGCTCAGACCTGCTCGAACTGATGGGTGGACTTAAGCAAGGCGGTCTTCACGTTCGTACCAACACCAACCAAATTCTCCGAGAGCTGCAGTTCCAAGACCGAATGCGTCAAGAACTGGAGCGCGTGCAAGCCCGCACAAGGGTACCACTGCAAGTCTTAGAAGCGCTGAACCTTGAGATTCAAACGGGGGCCGTTGCCACAGAGTCGTGCGAGGAGCGCTTGTGGGCTCTCGTGGAGCAGGTGAGGAGCGACTCTCGGTTGGACACCACACATTCCGATGGAGCTGAGGAGGGGCAAGCCTGCGGCACCTTCGAAATGTTCTAGCTAGCTTGGCCCCCAAGGATTCCTTCGCGAGATCGAAATCGTTGAATGCTGTGCGCGATGGCTGCAGAAACTCTGCTCTTTGGCCGATACGGGAATGGCACGGAATGGAAACAAAGGCAATACAGATCGAGGTTGGGGCGACGTTGGACATCGACACGGTTGGAAGTCTCCACCGACAAATCTGCGATGCGATGGACCATGCCTCTGACTTGGACCTGGACCTGTCCGCTGTTGTCAACTTCGACACGGCGGGCATGCAGCTCCTGGTCGCAACAGCGCTCGCCTGCCAAAAACGGGGCCTGAGGGTCAGCTTTGCGGGGCCACGTGCAGAGCTGGCAGCCGCTGTTGCGAGTCTCGACTTAGCAAAGTTCTTAGGGGCTTGGCCTGTGGAAAACGCGAATCACGAGGTTTGCGCCTAGCAGAAGGGAAACTATGGCACAGATACTCACGATCGATGACTCAGCCACCATGCGCCAGCTTCTGCGCACAACTCTCGCAGATGCTGGCCATCATGTCATTGAGGCGAAAGATGGTGTCGAGGGCCTGCAGGTGGCACATGGCTGCTCGCCGAGAGTTGTCATCACGGACATCAACATGCCGAGGATGGACGGCCTAACGCTTATCAAGAAGCTCCGCGCCATTCCCGAATACAAACGGATTCCGATCATCGTTCTGACTACCGAGATCGACGGCAAGAAGAAACAAATCGCAAAAACGGCAGGGGCTACGGGGTGGATAACCAAACCGTTTGATCCACCCAAACTACTGGCCGCCATTAAGCGAGTGCTGGGCTAGAGCCGCGAGGGCAATCGCATGGCATTGGATCCGAGATTCAGGGCGCTCTTCGAGACCTTCTTCGAGGAGGCGGCTGAGGGGCTTACGGCAGCCGAAGGCGCGCTGCTCAACCTCAGTCCAGGAAGCGAAGATAGCGAACTCGTAAATCTTCTGTTTCGGTCCATACACTCGATCAAAGGCGGGGGAGGTACGTTTGGCTTCACTCATCTCGGACGTCTTTCGCACGTCATGGAGACGCTCCTCGATCAAGTTCGGGAAGGCTCACGGCATCTAGAGTCGCACTCACAAGATCTTCTCCTCCAGAGCGTCGATTGTCTGCGATGCATCTTGATTGCGCACAAAGAAGCTGTGGATGTGGATGAGGAGCGATGTGAGCGTTTAAGCCTCGAAATCGAGAGCATCCTGGCCGCTGGGCCTGGTGCTGCAAAGGAGGCGGCCCCAAACACTGAGGTCGTCGAATCGCTTCACTCGCAGCATGGCTGGCGAATCGCGTTTCAACCGTTTCCGCACTTCATGGCTCATGGGAACGATCCATATCGTCTGATTCGGTTGGTGCAGGAGCTTGGGCCAACTACCATCGTGAGCAGCTTTGCGGAGGCCAAGAGCTTTGCCAGCTTTGAGCCCGAAACGTGTGCATGCTCGTGGATTCTCGAGCTTCGTGGAGAGGCTTCTCGCGAAGAGGTTCGGGACATATTCTCGTGGGTTGAAGGCGACGATTGCGAGCTTGAAATTGTCGAACTGGCCGACGAGAGCGCTTCCAAAACTGAAGCAGAATTCGAGGTTGCAAGCGAGGTGGCAACACACGCGACATCACAAGCGAGTACCTCGGTGCAAATGGCGTCGAGTTCGATTCGAGTTCCGGTAGACAAGATCGATAGCCTCGTGAACTTGGTTGGTGAACTCGTCATAACCCAATCAATGCTTGCACGAGTGGAACAAGACAACGTTCTGCACCAAGTTCCTGAGCTGCGCGATGGCCTCGGTGAACTTGAGCGCAACACCAGAGAGCTGCAGGAGACTGTCATGCGAATTCGCATGTTGCCGATTGGAACGACCTTTGCTCGGTTTCCACGGCTGGTTCACGACCTGGGCCGCCAACTCGGCAAGCACATCGACCTTCGGCTTTCTGGGGAAAACACCGAGCTCGATAAGACCGTGTTGGAAAACATCGGTGACCCCTTGGTGCACATAATTCGCAACTGCGTCGATCATGGGATTGAAGCGCCCGCGTCTCGGGAAGCCGTTGGAAAGGATCCCATGGGCACCATTGATTTGAGAGCCTTTCATCAGGGCGGCCACGTTGTGATCGAAGTTCGCGATGATGGGGCAGGGGTGAATCGGGAGAAACTGCTCGCAAAGGCCGCCGAGAAGGGTTTGGTAGAAGCAGATGCTGCATTGTCTGATGAACAAGTTCTGCAGATTCTCTTCCATCCCGGTCTGAGCACAGCCGAGCAGGTTTCCGACATCTCGGGGCGTGGTGTGGGCATGGACGTGGTGAAACGAAATATCGAGGCACTCGGGGGCGCGATTGCCGTCGCTAGTGAACCTGGCAAGGGCACGCTCTTTCGGATTCGTCTTCCCCTCACGCTCGCGATCATCGACGGCCAGAGGGTTCGGATTGGTGACGAGACGTACATTATTCCACTTGTAAATATTGTCGAGTCTCTACAGGCCAAACATCACCATATTACGTGTATTGCAGGCCGTGCCGAAGTGTATCGCTTTCGAGGCGAGGCGCTTCAATTGGTGCGAGTGTCAGAAGTTCTCTCAGTTCCGAGAAGTCAGAAGTCTCGCGATGGAATGGTCGTTGTTGTGGAAGGTGATGACCGCGAGGTTGCGCTAGTGGTGGATGAACTCTTGGGGATTCAGCAAGTGGTGATCAAGAGCCTCGACACCAATTTTGAACGCGTTGCCGGACTCTCTGGTGCCACTATCTTGGGAGACGGAACGATCGCACTCATTTTGGACATGAACGGATTGATTCGACTGGCAAATAGCTGGAGGCATTCTCGTGCCACGCAAAGCCGATGCCGTTTGGCATCGCAGTAGAAGGAGTAGAGCAATGGAAGGGGTTATTGGACTGGGCGACACGAGCATTGCGGCAATCGGCACAAGCGAGTCAGGGGCCTCCAAAGGTGCACAGCAGTTTCTGACATTCATGCTCGACGAGCAGGAATACGGAGTGGACATCCTCGATGTACAGGAGATTCGCGGCAAAGGGACGGTTACTCGCATTCCCAACGTTCCAAGCGACATTCGAGGCATCATAAATCTTCGCGGCATCATCGTGCCCGTAGTGGACTTGCGAGTGCGATTTGGGATGGAGGCGAAGTCAGCCCCCCCAAAGCGTGTGAGTATTGTTGTGCTCAAAGTTAAGAGCGGTAACCGAGAACGTGCCGTTGGGATCGTGGTCGATGCAGTCTCTGATGTCTATAGCGTCACCGCGGACAACATTAAGGACGCCCCCGAGATGGGCGACGATGTAGATCACGAATTCGCCTCGGGCCTAGCGATTGTGGGCGAGAGGCTCATCATCTTGCTGGAAGCGAGCAAGCTTCTCAGCGGCGAGGCAACTGGCGATTTGGAAGCAAGGTAGGCGGGCACGGAACTATGAAAACCAACAAGGACAAGACTATGGACAAGAGGAAGGCTGCGAAACCTGCTGCGAAGAGGAAGGCTGCGAAACCTGCTGCGAAGAGGAAGGCTGCGAAACCTGCGGTGAAGAAGAAGGCTGCGAAACCTGTGGTGAAGAAGAAGGCTGCGAAACCTGCCGTGAAGAAGCCACGTACACGAGGCCCGAGCAAGAAAGAGGTCGCGCTCGCAGCGGAACTCACGCGTTTCAAGTCGGCGTTAAACCTGGCGACAACCGCCATGATGTCCATCAACAAGGACTTCGAAGTTGATTACGCCAATGACGAGACCTATCGGCTACTGGAGTATCACGCGGACACACTGCGCACGCTGTATCCATCGTTTCGTACCGAAAGGCTCCTTGGTACATGCATTGACATCTTTCACCGTGTTCCATCCCATCAGAGAAACCTTCTCGCCGATCCACAGAATCTGCCATTCAAGTCGGTGATAACGGTTGGCCCGCTGAAGTTCGAAATCAACGTGGCGGGCATCTCCAGTGAGGACGGTGAGATTGACGGGTGGTTTCTTTGTTGGGATGACGTCACCGAGAAACACGCGCAGGAAACGGAGTCACTGAGACTGCAGTCAGCCATCGATAACGCTCGCACCGCGATCATGATGATCGATATGGACCTGACAATCACGTATGTGAATCAGTCCACGAAGAAACTGCTCGCTGCTCGGCGCGACGAACTGCGGCGTCTGTACCCAACGTTTGAGGTTGAGAACATTGTTGGCACGTGCATTGACGTGTTTCATCGAAACCCGGCGCACCAACGCCGTTTGCTCTCCGACCCGTCCAATCTGCCGTGGCAATCCGACATCAACGTTGGGCCGCTGACCTTCGACATTAACGTTCGGGGCGTCTACGATGTTGATGGCAAACAGGTTGGCTGCTCCCTTGAATGGGACGATGTAACGGACCAGCGCAATGGTCAGGAACAGGTTGAGAGAATCATTGCCTCGGCAGTTGGTGGCCAGCTTGATGGGCGGATTGAGACATCTGCCTACTCTGGTTTTATGCGCGACTTCTGCGAAGGGGTTAACAGTCTTGTCGATGCCATTGTGGCGCCAATGGACGGAATTTCCAACGTCGCCGATGCTCTTGCCAAAGGCGATCTAACCAAGACGATGGAGGGCGAGTATCAAGGCCAGTTCGCATCGGTGAAGGACTCTCTCAATGCCAGCATCGCCGTGCTGAGCTCGATGGTGGCCAAGATCAACTACACCGCAAGCGAGTTGTCGGCAGAGGCGAGCACAATTTCCCAGGGCAATACCGAGCTGAATGATCGCACGCAGGAACAGGCCGCCTCGCTTGAGGAAACCGCTGCGGCCGTCGAGCAAATGACGTCGACAACAAGGCAGAACGCGACCAACGCCAACAATGCAAGCACGTTGAGCCGTGAGGCGTCGCTTTTGGCGAATCGTGGTGGGGATGTCGTAGGGAAGGCTGTTACTGCCATGGAGAGCATCAATTCGGCATCTAAGAAAATTGCGGATATTATCGGGGTTATCGACGAGATTGCGTTTCAGACGAACATTCTCGCGCTGAACGCCGCAGTGGAGGCGGCCCGCGCTGGAGAGCAAGGTCGCGGATTCGCTGTTGTCGCCTCCGAAGTGCGCAACCTCGCGCAACGCAGCGCTGGCGCAGCCAAGGAGATCAAGGGGCTAATTCAAGACAGTGTTGAGAGAGTCGCAGAAGGTTCAAGCTTGGTGAATGAATCGGGGCAGACTCTTTCCGAGATTGTGCGTTCTGTTGACCAGGTGAGTCGAATCATTGAAGACATTGCCACAGCCTCGGAGGAACAGAGTGCTGGTGTCGAGTCCATCAATCAGGCCGTGATGAAGCTTGACGAGATGACACAGAAGAATGCGGCTCTTGTCGAAGAGGCGGCGGCCACAAGTGGTGCTATGGACGTCAAGGCGCATGGCCTCCTTGATCTCATGAATCACTTCACCATTGACAAGGGGCAAGCAGCTCCCGTGCCTTCGATGCCAGCTGCATCGAGAACAACGACCTCGGCATCGGTTCGGGCAGCGCCCATGTCCAGTCCTGGCGATGGCTGGTCCGAGTTCTAGGAACGCACTTGTGAGCAACAACCAATGCCACTCTGCTCGCGACTGGGAGCAAAGCTACAATGAGTGACGAGTTTGACAAGAACCGGGACTACCGTTTCACGAAAGCGCACTTTGCCTACCTCTCAGGCCTGGTGGAGCGGGAGATTGGAATCCAGCTTCCCGAGCACAAGGAGCGCTTGGTCTACGGACGGCTTGTGCACAGACTGCGGGACTTGAGGTTGAGCGACTGTGAGGATTACATCCGCCTGCTCGAAGACCCAAGCAGTGGAGAGATGCGAGAATTCCTAAACGCCGTGACGACCAACGTGACGTCGTTTTTTCGGGAACCACATCAGTGGAAAGCGCTGCGAGAGAGGTTGCTCCCGGAACTCCTGGCGACAAAGTCCGAAAAGCGTCTTCGCATTTGGTCGGCGGGATGCTCAACCGGGCAAGAGCCCTACAGCATCATGATGTGCCTCAGTGAGTTCTTTGATGAGTCTTGGGACGTCCAGCTTCTGGCGACCGACTTGGATACAAAGGTCATTGAGACGGCCCAAGAGGCAATCTACAAAGAAGAGTTGGTGAATCGATTTACGCAAGCACAGAAGAGACGATGGTTGTTTCGTGGCACTGGTGAACACCGTGGAATGGTGAAGGTTCGTCCAGAGCTGCGGACGAACGTGACATTTAAGCCGCTCAATCTGCTTAAGCCGTGGCCCTTTGCCGGCCCATTCGACATGATTTTCTGCCGCAATGTCATGATCTACTTTGACAAGCAGCTCATGTTCGATCTGGTTCGGCGGTTCGAAGAGAAACTCACGCCTGGTGGACTGCTCTTGGTTGGCCACTCAGAATCTCTTGTCGGTGGAGATTTTCGACTTGAATCGATTGCGAGGAACACCTATCGAATGCCACCTGTCACAGAGCGGGCTGCATGAGGGTTGTCGATCGAAGCGCGGGGCAGGCCTATTCGGTGTTCTGGGACCCACGTTCGGAACGCCAGATCCTCCGCGTATCTCCGGGGGGCTACTGTGTAACGCAAGGGTCGCATCTGATTAGCACCGTGCTAGGGTCGTGCGTCGCAACATGCATCCGTGACCCAAAGGCTCAAGTAGCCGGCATGAATCATTTCATGCTTCC
Source organism: Kofleriaceae bacterium (assembly GCA_024762925.1). Classification (GTDB taxonomy): domain Bacteria; phylum Myxococcota_A; class Polyangia; order Haliangiales; family Haliangiaceae; genus NORP324. The sequence goes on from JANTGM010000037.1 coordinate 30,078, forward strand.
GGAAGCGCCTGACGATGGCCACGAGGAATGGCGTGGCCTCACGGGAATGGAAGCACGCTACGGGAACTTCGCGATGGAGTGCCTTATCAATGAGCTGATGGCCCGTGGCGCGGCAAAAGAAAGAATGCAGGTGAAAGTTTTCGGTGGTGGTGATGTTCTAGGGGCGGAACGGTCGGGGGCTTCGCTTGCGAGGTCTGTGGGGAATCGGAATATCGCGTTTGTAAGAGAATATCTTAAGAGCGAAGGGCTGGTTGTGATGTCTCAGGATCTTGGTGGGCGCGTTTCTCGGAGTGTGAGGTATTTGCCGATTACCGGCCAAGTGTGGGTGAAACACATGGAGCATCGAACGTCATCGGAAGAAGCCGCGTATCGGAAACGGCTTCACGACGAGCGTGTTGAGACAAACGATGTCGAGTTTTTCTAGTGCGCGATCCAGAAAAATTGAGATGGGATCGCGAAGTACGCTTGTTCGCTGCTAAGGCGCGCGAAGGGAGCTTGCTGGGGCAAGTGACCGATCAAGCAACCATGAGCGTTGACTCATCAACACGTCCAGCAAGGAGAAGACGAGTGAGCACGCTCAACCTCTTTGAATCGCGCACTAGTGTCGGGTCCAGAATGGTTGATCGACGATCGCGAAGGGGGGGCGTTCACAGGCAAAGCGCGAACAACGAGCTTGCTGGGGCAAGGGAGGCGCTGAGCAACGCAGAGCCGAAGGCGTCCAGAGGACGAAGAACCGAGCGAGCGCGAGCAAGATTTTTGAATCCGACACGAGTGCAGAAAGGTGAAGGATAGTGGGCGCGATTAAGGTCTTGATTGTCGATGACTCAGCTTTGGTCTGTGAAATGCTGACGGGCATCTTTGCGAGCGATTCTGCCTTTGAAGTTGTGGGGGTTGCCCATGATCCATACGAGGCTCGCGACCTCATCAAGCAACTCAACCCAGACGTGTTGACGCTGGATATTGAAATGCCCCGAATGGATGGTATTAGCTTCTTGCGCAACCTCATGCGCTTGCGGCCGATGCCTGTAGTCATGGTCTCGTCACTCACGCAGAGGGGCAGCAAGCAGACCCTAGACGCACTTGAGCTTGGTGCTTTCGACTTTGTCGCCAAGCCACATACGGGCGACTTGCGAGATTTGGAAACCGAGATTCGCCGCAAAGTTCGCGCCGCGGCTGGAATCGGAGTCACGAGCGTCCAGCGGCCCAAACCAGAACCAACAGAGCGTATTGGCAGGCAGGGCACAAGCATCATTGGCATCGGTGCTTCGACCGGAGGTACTTCGGCACTAAGACATGTTCTGGCTGAGATGCCCGCCGATAGCCCACCGATCGCTATCGTGCAGCACTTGCCAGCTGCCTTCAGCAAGGCCTTTGCCAAACGCCTTGATGGTGTGTCACCACTGGCCGTTACACTTGCGGAAGACGGTATGCACGTTATGCCAGGGCACGCCTATGTGGCCCCGGGGGACGCGCATATGACAGTGGAGGGGCGCAGGAGGGTCGTCTTGCGCCTAGAGAAATCCGCGTGTGTCAACGGCCATATGCCGGCCGTAGACCCGCTCTTTGCTTCGATGGCTGCGAACCTCAGTGACCGATGCATTGGCGCTTTGATGACGGGGATGGGCGCCGATGGGGCCGCTGGGCTGTTGGCGATTCGCAGGGCCGGCGGCTATACCCTTGCGCAGGACGAGGCTACTTCGGTGGTGTGGGGTATGCCAGGTGAAGCGGTGAAACGAGGAGCCGCCTGCGAAGTGGTAGGACTGCCAACGCTGGCCCGTAGCCTAGTTCGCGTGGTTCGCAAGCAAGCCGACCGCAGAAACGCTGCTGGCTAAGAAATCAGCGCGTGACTAGGCAGTGGGCTTTCCGCGCTTGTATCTGGCCTCCTTGAGGGCCGCCAGCACGGTTTGTGAAAGTGCAAGTGCGCGGCTAGCGGATCTCTCATCATTCGTCTTAGCTGCGCTCGCGTACTCAGCCCGATAGTACAGCTCGGTCAGTGCTTCGAGACTCTCCGCGCCCGGCACACCGCTCTTGGTCAAGTCACGGGCAAACTCGCGTGGTGTAGTGGCATCATCTCGTCTGTGTCCGCGCTTTGCGAGACTTCGAAGTGTCGCGAGATAGTGCTTAACGACTGGGCTCTTGCGGCGCGTCGACGCTCGAGGTGCAAGAAGCTGATCAATGGTCTTGCGACGTCTCCAAAACGAAAACATCGCAAACAGTCCCGCGACAAGGGCCACCAGGACACCCGCCGTTTTTCTGTGTTCCTTTGCCCACCTGCCGGCGCGTTTCAGAGGATCTCTGAAGTACTGATTGGCGCCATTCTTGACCGAACGCCCAAAGTTTCGAAAGAGACTGAGCTGCGCATAGAGGTCGTATTCAATGACCCACTTAAACCACTTGAAGCGAATGGTGTCTGCGATTCGGCGCAAGCGGTCGGTGAGTCCAGAACTGCCGCGTCCTAGCAGGTCGGATTCTCCTGCTGGAGTGGGATCAAAAGTAACCCAACCAGCACCTGGGAAATACACCTCAACCCATGAGTGGGCGTCACCAGCGCGCACGGCAATGAAGTTGTCGTATTCGTTCCACTCTCCTCCGAGAAATCCATTGACGTTCCTGGATGGAATTCCCAGTGCTCTCGTCATGATTGTCATCGCGGATGAGAAATATTCGCAGTGACCCATCTGTCTTTCGAATAAGAAGAATTCTACTGGCTCCATGCCCTTTGGGCTCTCCATCTGCAAGGTGTAGCTGAGTTCGCTCCGGAGCCAGGTTTCCAGGGCGAGTACCTTGTCGAATTGCGTGATAGCATCGCGGGTAATCCACCTCGCCAGGTCCCGCACCCGACATTCGCTGGTGATGTCGGCTGTGGTCCACGCACCTGTGGGGGCAGGGGATGGCGAGGCGCACTCGGGTAGTTCAGCGGGAATCTGCAAGTAGACATTGAAGCCAGGAGGCAGTGGCCCGTTTGCGCCCCGCAAGACCTCTACACTTGGTGGGTTGGGATTTGAGTAGACGGTATAGATAAGCCCAGCATCGTGATGCTGGCGCAACTCGTCGTTCTTTCCCGATCGCGTGTTGGTCTTGATCTTGTCTTCGAGCGCAAATGACAGTGGCATCGATGCTCCAAAGAGGACGCTATTGCCAATAGGCTCAAGGTAGACTTTCTGTTTGAGTGCACCCTCCAGACGGCTCTCAAGCTCGTCTGGGGCAACGCGCGGCTTGTCGTAGAGCAAGTGATGCTCCGCAATGCCATCGGTGGTGTAGGTGGAGCGGTTGGTCTTTGGAGCCGTCTTGCTGCGCTTCCACTGGCCCTTGGTGTAGTTGTCGAAGGCTACGCCACGCCAATGGATGTAAGGAGCCTGGCGCCCCGCATACTTGGAGTCAACCTCCACCCGCATGACCACGGTTGTGTCCTTCTTGATGAGGCCGTGACCTCCGAGTTCAACGCCGTCACTAAAGCCCGCCATCGTGATGCCTCCGCGCCCCTTGTCGAAGAAGAAGCCAAAGCCAATTCGAGGAAAGAGCAGAAAGAGGCTAAGAGCGCTGGCAAATACCGCAAGAGAGACCAGCGAGGTTCCGAGAAAGAACTTGCGTCCCACAATGCGCCTGGAGTTCATGACTCGCTGCACGCGTACTTGCTCGGCCTCGTCTTGGGTGCTGTGTCGCAACAGGAAGTTGCTCTCAAGCTCACGCCGCAGATGAAAGATCGTCATGGCCCAAGTGAAGCTGACGACGTAACAGAGGAAGAAGAACCCATAGGTGACTTCCGCGTTGAGCACGGTTCCCGCCGTGAGCAGAAGGAAGCTGAGAAGGTAGATGTGCATGTAGTCCTTGCTCTCTCTGCGATTGAAGAGCTTGGCCAACATGAGCGTCACAAGAAACTCGGCGCCACCTAAGAGAATGTCTGACCCTCCGATCACGCTCAGCGTCTCGTACAAGAAAACCAGGACAGCGAAGATGGTCCAGGGGATGGACCACTTGTCGAAGTTGACGCGTGGGGCTTCCCAAAACCAGCTCACAAGGATGCCAGTGAGGGCGAGGAGTACGATGACGGGATTTAGCAGCCCCGAGAAGGCCACGGCCAGAAATGCACTGAGAACAACCGCATAGGTCGTGACTTTGTGGGCCTTGGCAAAGCGCATATTAGGGCGCCTCCATCACATGGCTCGCTTGCCCGGGGCGTCGTGCGGCTGAGATGCCTTTGGGCACTACCAAGACCGCCTCACTGCGAGGGGCAATTTCCGCGGAGAATGGCTCGGCTTCCGTCTTGGTCTCAAGCAACGCCAACGCCTTGAGCACCCGCTGCACCTGTGTCTCGCCACCAGAGAAGGGCACCAGTGTGCCGCGGCCGATGAGCCGCAGAGCGTAGCCCTTGTCGAGATACGCCTGAGCCAAAGATGCACAAAAACTGATCGCGTCTTCGAGTGCCTGCTCTTCCACCTCACCGCGCGTTTCGGGAAGGGCATTATCGATGAGCAGGGTAATGCGCCTCTGGCTCTCGTCCTCAAATTCCCGAACTAAGAGTTTTCCCTCACGGGCCGTCGAGCGCCAGTGGATCGAGCGACGGTCGTCGCCATCGCGATACTCCCGGAGCCCAAAGAATTCACCTCGGCGGCCAACAGTGTTGCTGTGATTGTCGCCAAGAAAGTGGCTACGAGGTGCTGGGATAGACACTGGGTGTGTGGAGGGAAAGACCAGGATCTCGCTGGCGTTCTTTGACCGGCGACTCTTTCGAAACAACCCAAAAGGAAACTTGGTCGAGACCTGGAACCCCTGAAAGCGGTAAAGCCCACGTCGGCTAATGGTGTGTCGGTAGGCGGTGTTCTGTGATTTGCCTTCGGGGATCTTTAGGAAGTAGCACCGCTTGTCGACGGGCTGTCCCTCGCAGATGTCTTCCACCTCGAGGGAGTAGGAGGCGAGGCGCTTTTTGGCGTTGGTTGCTTCGAGTTCCATTAGGAACGGCCGATTTGCGTAGATACGCTTTGGCGCTTGTCGGGTGATTGCCACCGCTCGCAGACAGACATCGCTCATGATTCCCGAGGCGATGATCACCGAGAGGAGCCAACCCAAGAGTAGGTAGAGGAGGTTGTTGCCCGTGTTGATGGCGGCGAGGCCAATGCCGATCGTGATGCCGATGAAGTACTTGCCCTCACGAGTCAGCTTGAGCGTTCGGGAACTCCGAAGACTTCGTATGAGTCGACCTGGGAGGCGAAAAGGCCAGCTGAGGAAACGCCAGAGCATGCGCGCTTAGGTCGGGACGGCGATTCTAGCTACGATCTCGGCCATAGCACTTTCGCCTTCTTCGCGAATCGAGGCCAGTGATTCGTGCGCCGAGCTAAGAACGCAGCGATGCGCAAGGGCAGGGACCGCAAGTTCTTTGAAGTCGTCGGGAATGCAAAACTCTCGACCATCGACCATGGCTCGAGCCTGCGCCGCTCGGTACCAGGCAATCGCTCCTCGCGTGGATACGCCTACCTCGAAGCGCGGCGAGTGGCGCGTGGCCTCGACGATTTCCATCGCGTAGTCGAGCAGTGGGTCGCTGATAGTCACTTGCTCGACGGCGTCCTGCAGTGCTCTGAGGGTGTCGTGGTCAATGACAGGCGACAAGTCCTTGATGGGATCCGATGCTCCGCGCTGGCGCATAATGGCTCGCTCTTGCTCGGGGCTCGGGTAGCCAATACGGATGCGCAAGAGGAAGCGATCCATCTGCGATTCGGGAAGTGGATAGGTACCAAAGTGCTCGGCTGGGTTCTGCGTAGCGATGACAAGAAATGGATCGGGCAAGTCATGGGTGATGTCGTCAACCGATACTTGGCCTTCGCTCATCGCTTCGAGAAGTGCCGACTGAGAACGCGGCGTGGTGCGATTGATCTCATCGGCGAGAATGATGTTCGAGAAGATAGGGCCGGGCCGAAATTCGAAGTCCTGCTTGTCGGCCTTGAACATCGAGACTCCGACAATGTCTGAGGGCAGAAGATCGGATGTGAACTGAACCCGCCGAAACGTTCCCCCAACCGAAGCGGCAATCGCTCGGGCAAGTGTGGTCTTGCCGACCCCGGGAATGTCTTCGATGAGAAGGTGTCCACGAGCGAGCAGGGCCGTGAGGCATTGCCGAATGACGTGATCCTTGCCTCGAATTACCTTGGCGACGTTTGCCTCAAGAATTCGAAGGGCGGAAAGCGCGTCCTCCGACTCCGAAGTTGCGAGGGGTTCCGGGGACGCACTGGACTGAGGCACGGAGGCGGACACTGCTGGCGATTGTAGCACTTTGAACTTGCAACGAAGTGAAGTTGAGAGCAGGACTCAATATGGCTCAGGAGGGCAGCTGCAAGCACGTCTGGTGCGACATTGTCGCCACAAAAAAACGCCCCCCAAGCAGCGCCGAGATGGCGCGTCGGGGGGCGGTCGATTCCGGATCCAGGTGTCGAGTCTAAGCCTGAGAGGCCTTGAGCTTAGCGATTTCGGCCGTGAGAGCCTCCACTGTGTCCTCCCACTTCGCAACGAGACCATAGTCGGCGATTTGGAAGATCGGCGCTTCCTCGTCCTTGTTGATGGCAACAATGGTCTTGGAGTTCTTCATGCCAGCCAAGTGCTGGATGGCACCCGAGATGGCCACAGCAATGTAGAGGTCTGGTGCGACGATCTTGCCAGTCTGTCCCACTTGCCAGTCGGCTGGGACATAGCCCGCGTCGGTAGCTGCACGCGAGGCACCCATCGCGGCGTTTAGTGTAGACGCGAGTTTTTCGAGAACCGCAAAGTTGTCCCCGTTGCCCATGCCCCGTCCGCCAGAAACGACCACCGATGCGTCGTTCAGGTCTGGACGGTCGCCACCACCGCCGCCTTCCAGTTTGACGAACTCTGCGCCAAGGGCATTGATTTCGCCGGCCTCAGCAGTGGTGCTGCTGCCCGCGGCGCCCAAAGGCTCAGCTGGGGCAAACTCACTTTGACGAGCCGTTACGCAAATGATGTCTGACGAGATTTCAATTCGGGAGAATGCGTTGCCTGCGAGGATGGATCGCTTGAACGTATTCTTGCCTTCAATGTCGGCGATGTCAGAGGCCATGCCCGAGTCGAGCAGCGCTGCCACGCGAGGCAGGATATCCTTGCCAACAGCGCCAGCTGCAGCACACACAATGGTTGCGCCTTCGTCTTTCGCGGCCTTTGCCACGATTGGTGCGTAGGTCTCTGCAAGGCAGTGCTCAAGGCCATCGTTTTCCACCACGACGACTTTTGATGCGTACTTGCACGCTTCATCGGTTGCAGCCGAGACGCCTTTGCCGATCAGAAGAAGTATGACTTCACCACCATGAAGCTCCGCCGCTTTGCGAGCGAAGGTAATGGCTGAGAGAGCGTTGGAGCGGAGGGATGCTCCACTGGTTTCACATAATGCTAAAACGTTTCCCATTTCGTTTCTCCTAGAGGGCTTTGGCTTCTTCGCTGAGCTTTTTGACGAGCTCCTCGACGGATTCGACAATCTGACCGGCGGCGCGAGCCTCAGGCAGTGTCACTTCGAGTTCTTTGACAACAGGGCTGCCGCTAACGCCGAGGTCGGCCATGGTTTTGTTGTCCATGGGCTTCTTCTTGGCCTTCATGATGCCTTTGAGCGATGCGTAGCGGGGCCCATCGGCGTACTCGTGCGACTCAGGAGTAATGCCGTTGGTGATGGACGTTGGGCTCACGATGCGAAGATCGACCGTGACAACCGCTGGCAGCGGAAGCTTCTTGAACTCCACACCAGCATCCACCTCGCGACTCACAACACATGCCTTGCCGTCATCGGCAAGCTCGATTGAAGCGGCGAATGTCGCTTGCGGCAAGTTGAGGAGAGCGGCCAGCATTTGGCCAACCTGGTTGGTATCGCCATCAACTGCCTGCTTGCCGAGAAGCACCATGTCGGGCTTCTCTTCGTCGTAGACAGCCTTAAGCGTCTTTGCAACGAGCAGCGAATCGAGGTTGGCATCTTCGCTCGCGACGTGAATGGCGCGGTCGGCACCCATCGCGAGACAAGAGCGAAGCTGAACAGCGGCATCATCGGGACCGATGGTCACAACCACAACTTCGCCATCGCGGCTGCCTTCGTCGGCATTCTCCGTAAGTCGTAAGGCTGCTTCCACAGCGTACTCATCGAAGGTGTTGACGACCCACTGGGCACCACTTAGGTCCAGCTTGCCATCTTTGATATTTGCTTTGAGTTCCGGATCGGGAACTCGCTTTACGGGAACGAGAATCTTCACAGCTTCTTCCTTTCGAGGCCTCTTAAAATGAGCGTGCCGACCCAGTCGGCCGCGCGCACGATATCGAATTTTTGCTCAGCCCCCAACAGCCAGGCGAGAGCAAGCTCGTCGACCATGCCAAAGATTCCTCGGGCCGCAACTTGTGCTGGGACGTCGGTTTCAAAAGCACCAGCCGTCTGACCATCGGCAATGATGGTGGCCAGAATCTTTAGGTACTCCCCAAACTGTGGATTGGGGTGCTCCTTCATAAACTTCGCACTCTGGCGAAGCTCGACGGTAAGCACCTCTGCGAGGTTGGGGTGCTCTTCCACCATAAGCAGGTGGGTGTGAATGAAGCTCTCGAGCTTTTCGGTTGGGGTTGCGGCTGCGGCTACGTTTTCGTTCATCCGCGTGCAGACCTGGCCCATCCGGTTCTCGAAAAGCGAAATCAGGACATCGTCTTTGCTCTTGAAATAGAGATAGATGGTTCCGTCTGCAACCCCTGCCTCTTGGGCAATCTGCGAGACCTTTGCGCCATAGAAGCCACGCTCCGCGAAGACCGTTTCGGCGGCCGCCAAGATACGAACGCGTTTGTCGGACTGGGAGTTTCCAGAACCACTGCTGGACTGGCCGGTGGCTGCTGAATGAGCGGTCATTCAGTGGCTAAATAGCAGAACGTGACGCACAGTGTCAAGACGATGGCGGTGCTCTCAGAGGCTGCCGATCTGCTGCTCGTGAACGCTATCTGTGCTAAGAAACGCCCGTGAGACTGTTATCGCTACGAACCGCATTCTTCGCCACCATGGTTTCCGGACTGGCTCTTTCCGCTGCCTGCACAAAGAAGGACGGCAGCAAAGAGGACGAAGGAAAAGAGGCGTACAAGGACATCGAGAAGACCTTTGACGACACAGAGCCACCCGCAGCTGAGCGCAAGCCCGTTGAAGGCGTCAACTCTGCGGAACTCGAAAAGCCTATGCAGGTGCGCTTTGAAGCGTTGGTAGACAGTCTTCCCTCGCCTTGTGGAAAGGCCCACTCACTGCGCACATCCCGCAACACCGATGGGGACTGCAAGCGCGCACCATTTGCTGTGGAGTATGTCTTCGAACTCACCAAAGATGGCGCCTCTGATTCGGAAATCAAAGAACTCTACGCACTGCGCTTCCGAGACAGTAAGCCAAAGGAATTCAAAGTCAGTCCGGAGACGCCACACCAAGGGCCGACCGATGCAAGCGTTCAGATCGTGGAGTTCTTCGACTATGGCTGTCCTGCCTGCAAGCAGATGAAGCCTGTGCTCGAAGAGGTTATGGCCCAAATGGAAAACGAGGTTGTTCTCTACTACAAGCAGTTTCCTTTGGCAGGCCATCCCGACTCACAGGGCGCGGCACAGGCCGCACTGGCAGCCCACAAGCAGGGCAAGTTTGACGAGATGCACGCGATGCTCTTCGCCGATCAACACGCTCACAAACTCGACTCACTCAAGGCCTACGCCACCAAGATCGGCGTGGATATGCCTCAGTGGACCAAGGACTACGAGGCTCTGAAGGGCGCTGTCGATGCAGACAAGGCCGAGGGCGAGGCCGCTGGCATTAGCGGAACCCCAGCGATCTACATCAATGGGCGTTCCTACGATGGGCCTAACCACCCAAAATACATGAAGATGTGGCTCGCTGAGGCGTTGGCAGAAGCGATCTAGCTCTGCTCTCGGTTCAGTGTTGAATGAACGTTACCCACTCACGTCGAAGGTTGATATGTCCGCAAAACGCTTCTCTGCTCTTGTTCTTGCCGGTCTAATGGTTCTCGGTCTCGGTACTGCCGAGGCCAAGGTTCGCAAGGGTGATCGTGCGGCCGACTTTGTTTCTGTCAAAGATGCTGCTGGCAAGAAGATCGCACTAAAGAGCTACAAGAACCAGGTGGTGGTTCTCACCTTTGGAGCAAGCTGGTGCAAGCCTTGTGGCAAGGAGCTGCCTGCTTACGAGAAGCTCGCAAAGAAGTACGACAAGAAGAAAGTCATCTTCATCGCGGTCAACATCGATAGCAAAGTGTCAAAGGGCAAGGCGTTCATGAAGAAGGCCGGAGTCTCTTCGATGCTCGGTCTCTACGACCCCAAGAGCTCAACGGTGGAGAGCTACGATCCACCGACAATGCCTTCGACCTTTGTTATCAAGAAGGGCATCGTCAAGCATGTGCACGCGGGGTACCGAAGCGGTGATGCCGCCAAGATCAAGAAAGTCATCGACAAGAACCTCTAGCGGATCGCTTCCAAACTTCACGCCTCTGGGAGGCTCGCACGCCGTTATCTCATCCGCCTAGTCGCGCCGTCGGCGACGGAGCCCGAAGAGCGCTAGGAGCATCAGAAGACTTCCGAATTGCCCACTGCTTCCCGCGGTGCTGCAGCCACCAGACTCGGTCGTCTTGGGCCAGCAGAGTCCCGACTCAGGTCCCGTTTCAAGGCAGGCAAAGTCCTCAGGGCACGAAGTAGCGTCGATGGGGCTGCACTCACTGGTACAGCGTTGCTCATCGTCGAGGGTTGCGCACTGGCCGCTTCCACACTGGGGGCCGCCCTCACAAAGATCTCCAAGCTCGTAGTTGGGAGACTCGCAGACGCCTGCTGACCCGCAGATGGTGAAGTTATCGCAGTCTTGTGGCCCGTCGCAGGTGGAGTCGAGCGTGACAGAAATCTTCTTACTCGTAACGTCGCCCCGGTTGTCGTAGGCGCGAGCCTCAATCTCGACGACTCCATCGGGAGTCGTTGTCGGTGTCGAGATCACGAAGGGGGGCAAGCGGCCCAAGAGGTTGGCTTCGAGCTGGCCATTGACGTAGATTTCGACGTTCTCAAGGCGTGTATCGTCGCTAGCTTCCACATGGACTTGAAAGCCACGTTTGACCTCGGCACCATCGACGGGATTCACGTACTCAAGGCTGGGGGGTTGAGCGATGTCATTTTGCGCCACGTAGGTGCTGATGAAGTCGGTGTACTGCGCCACGCGAGTACCACCAGATTCGCCCAGGCAGCCTTGCAGGCCGTAGGAAGTAATGCTGGCGATGCGCTCAATGCCCCCCGAAAAGGTCAGCAGTCCAGGGCCGCCCGAGTCGCCCTGACAAGTATTGCCACTGCTATCGCCGTAGAGCATGACCGCGCTGTTGCGAAACCCTGTAACGGGCGTTTGCATATGCCGTTTGCGTCCGCTGCCCACTTCAAAGGCGGTATTTCCCCAGCCAATCACGTGTAGGGGCGCGCCAATCGCGTTGTTGCCTAGTACCTGTGTGTTGTACTCCATGGGTTCAACGTCGCTATCGTGCTCAAGCAGGACCATGGCGATGTCATTGCCCGAAAGGCTCCATGGGTCGAAGTACGTCCAATCCGCGGCCGGAATGCTCTGGATGAAGTTTTCGTCTTGGCCATTGACCCTGGTGCCGAAGTAGGCCGTAATCGACTCGATAGGTCCTTCCTCCAGATCGATGCAGTGAGCCGCAGTGAGCAAGACCCGAGGTGAGATGAGGGTACTGGAGCAGTTGAAGGTCCCGCTGCCGTTGGCTGTGGTCACGGAAATGTTCGCAACTGCAGGATACTCGGTTGTTGTGGTTCCGCCGACGATGGCGCTTTGCTCGGTTTCAACGCTCACTTCTTGGCCGCAGGCCGCCAGAGCTAAGGTGAGGGGAATCGCAAGAAGCGAGGGATGGTGGCGGCACGAGGAGGGTACGAGCATGTGGGCAGGGTGCATGAGTTCGGGACACTAGGCAACTGAAACCCACTCACTTGGCCGCTTCTGCCGCACCATGGAGGACTTGGTGGAGTAGGATCAGCGCTATGGGCAGTTGTCGATTGGTTGTTGTTGCTCTGCTCGCTGCATTTGGCTGCGCAAGTCCCAACGCCGAGCCGCCCTTTGTAGGGCCAGGGCCGGGGCTCATCTTTAGTTACCCAGGTGATGGCCAATTGGATGTGCCAACCCGTGCTCGGGTTGCTGTGGCGTTCTCACAGCCTATCGATGCAACCGCGATTGGGCCGTCGTGCTCCGTTGGTGGTGGCACGATTCGCGGTGGACTCTGCCTGGTGGGGCCTAATGGGCCCGTGGCTGGCGCCTGGGACGTTGTGGGGGATGGTCGAGCGGCCGAATTCACTGCAGCAGCACAGCTACCGACAGCAACGAGCTTTGAACTCTTCATCGATCCAAGGGTTCTAGAAGCTGGCGCAGGCAATATCTCAGCAGAGACCCCTGTCATTCATTTCACGACTCGTGGTGGTGGCAGCAAGGTCGGAATTGCTCCAGAGGTCATCGGAATCCAGGGGGATCCTGCTGATCGCTTCTTGCCTGGATCCACAACTACGCCGACATTTCCGGTCTCAAATCTGGCGACCTTTCGCTTGGTCTTCTCCGAGCCCATGGATGCACGCACTGCAGTAATGGGCGTGGGGCTGGAGTTTGTTGCCGTTGGGGCGGGAGGCGATGAAGTCGTGGAGGGAACTGTGCTCGCCCAAGGACGGCATCTGAGCTTTGATCCAGAAGACGATTTGGAGGCGGATCGAACGTACGAGCTTCGCATCACAGGCGCGCTTCGCGATCTCGGAGGGGAGGCCGCGGTTCCCCAGGTGTATTCCTTTCGGCCGGTAGCGAGTTATGAAGGGGCGCCACCGTTTCCCAGCGTGCTCGACGTGGACCCAGGAGTTGGAGATCAGAACTTTCCCCAGCCCTCGGGCATAAGCAGTCTGACGCAAAACAACGTCGAGTTGACCTCGCGGCTCATTGGACAAAACCGCATAGAACTCCTCGATGGCCAAGTCGCCATCTCTCTTGGGCATCCGATTCTCTTCGATGCCGCCGTGCCCGTCGTGATCCGCCGCGGGCAGTCGCTGCACTCTACTGGCCTCGACGTGGCGCTTGGCGGAGTTGTGAGCGCTGGCTTGCAAACCGGCGATTTGCGCCTGAGCTTTGCCAGCGACGTCACAGGCTTTCTGGTGAGAAATCGCTTCTGGCCCGCGAGTACGATTCCCGACAACGTCGAGGCACCGCTTCAGGTGTATCTGAGCTTCGATATCGCCGTTTCCGGGCTCGATCCCTTTGGTAATGCCGTGCTGACACAAACCATTCTCGGTGTGCAGGCGACGGGCGTTGCGGAGGTTGTGGATGGAGAGTTGCACATCGCAAACGTTGGAGCGCTGGAACTCGACCTACTCGGCATTACCCGCGCGCCAACAACACTCGCCCTTGCGATGAGCACAACGTCGACGGGAGCAGCTCCTCGAGATACCGATCCGCCAGCGCTGCTTTCGACCTATCCCGCGCCAGGGGCGGCGCTCTTCGAAACCACTGATAGCATTGTTCTTACATTCACCGAACCGATGCGTTTGCGCGGAAGTGACGCCGCAGAGCTTCGCACCGATTTTGATGCGGTAGTACCCGCGGAGTATCGGGCATCAGGAAGCATGATCGTGATTACCCCGCTTGAGCCGTTGGAGCCAGGGCAGGGCTTTCGAGTCCATCTTGGTGGCGGAGTTGCCGATATGCACGGCAATAGCTGGGCGAGCGATCCGGACGATCCTAGCGGTGGCTCGGGAGTTGTGTCCTTTACGACCGCAGAGATTGCGAGTTCTTCTGAACTCCCCCCAACGCTTGTCACCGTCTATCCAGGTGCGCCATGTTCGCTGCCCGGGCAGGGAGCTGGGAATCGACACTGTGAGTCGGGTGAACCCGATGATGGCGACTACTTGCCATTTGAGTTGCCAGCCAATCACGCGATGGAGATCCTCTTCGACCAGCCCATGGACCTCTCGAGCATGACCTTGGGAACAGCTTGCGGCGAAGGGGCCATTCGGGTTGAGGAACGCTCTGGCAATGATTGCGTTCGGGCGATTCCCGGGACGCTCTTGCGCAGCGAGCGGGCGCTGCGCTTTGTGCCTGAGTCTCCTTGGACGCCCGGGCAAACCTACCAGCTGCATCTCAATGTGGGCGGCAATAGTAGCTGCGCTCCGAATGAACTCTGTGGTGCGAATGGGCTGCCACTGAATACCAATCCCCTCGCCTCCGCCGACTCCGCTGGGGGGCCAGCTGCGGTCTTCTTCTTTGTAGGTACGGAGGTTTCGCCGACGGATGTCATAGTTACCAACACGCGGCCCATCGTCGATCGCAATGGCAACGCTGTGGTCGATGCGGATGAGACGGTTGGTGACACCAATCTGGCCTCCATTCGCTTGGCAGGTGTAAGTGGCTTGGTCTCCAGTGCCAGCTTCGACATGGAGGATTGCGACGCGTCGACGGCTGAGATCGAGGGCTGCTTGCACCTGAGCGGTGACTTGGTAGTGCGCCTTGAAGAGAGCCAGGAGAACTGTCGCATAGACACTGCCAATGGGCCCATTGCCGCCGAGCACTGTGTTCCGGTCGAAGTAAGCCCAGGAGCCCTCTACGGCACGCAGTTGACCATGGACGCGAACATCCTAGGGCTCGGTCTGGTCAACGATTTGGCAACGGGAAAGATCGTTCTTCGAACCAGGCAAAACGGCGGTCCTATTCGAGGCTTCATCGTGGAGAACGCGAGTGGTCAACCTGAACTCTTCGTCACCCTGGACACCTTCATGGATGCACCGGACCTATCAATCCTTGGCGGCTTGGCAAGTCACGATCTCAAGAGCAAAGAACTGGCAGTGCAATTGCGCGGTCCGGTCGAATTCCGGGACGACGGTAGGCTAAGGATTGTTCTTAGCAATGAGACGCTGATTGCATTAGATGTCGAGATTCGGACTCTGGGCATCAATTCGGGGACGATGTCGATGGAAATTGCGCCCGGGGCTATGGTGGTGGACTTTGTGAGTCGGTCCGCTCGAGGAGGGCTTCGATAGTGATGCGAACAGGAGCCTTGGCGGCGGTACTTCTCGGTTCCAGTGGCGCAGTGGCATTTGCTGATGAAGTCTCGCCCACCGCTTCGGAGACGACAGCAAAACGCGTCTACGCGCGGGCGGCGATCCTTCACATGCAGCCCAACGTGAGTAGCGATGAGGTCTCGCTCTCGAATCTAAGCCCGTTTGCCGAGCTTGCAATCGAACCTGGCCCGATTGCGAATTCTGGCGTTGGCGTCGACTCCGTAACAATTCCGGCTTTGCTGGTGGGCTACGTCTTGCCCTATTGGGACGGGCGAGTCAGCATCGAAACTCTGATCGGTGCACCTGTCGAACTCAGCATGAAGGCGGAAGGCAGTCTGGCAAATGAGTCGATTGCTCCCTTCGCTCTAGGAAATGTTCCTACGGGAGTCCCTGCTGTGGGTGCCGAACTCGGCCGTGCAAAAGCATTGCCGCCGATCGTCACAGGGGTGTATCGCTTTGACCCGTGGAAACAGCGATTGCGGCCTTACCTAGGAGCGGGGCTTGCGTACATGCACATCTATGATGCGGAGATCAGCAACCCCGTGCTCACCGAGGTGAGTGTCCCTGCGTTGGACGTGAGCGATGGAATTGGCGCAGTGCTGCAAGCGGGCTTGGAGACGACGATCCACGGGCGCTACTTTGCTGCACTCGATGTGAAGGCCATCGTCGGCATGAGTATGGAGGCGAGAGTCCGGGATATCTACATTCGCACGCCAGAGTTACCGCTCTTCGAAATGGCGCACGCTGGCGATGCCACAGTGGACATCGGCATGACGCCAATCATCATTAGCGCTGGGGTTGGCGCCGAGTTCTAAGCGACCTTGGGGCCTTGCTAGAGGGGAGTGTGTTGCGCTGCGGCGAGCTCAAAGAGCAGCAACCCTGCAGCGAATCCATCCGCCCTTCGATCGACTGCGAGTCCTCGTGCCTGTTCTAGCCTTCTTGTGCCTGATTGAGCGCTTCGGCCTGGTTGTGGGCCCGCAAGGCATCGATGAGCTCGCCGATTTCTCCGTCGAGAATCGACTTGAGGTTTCGCTTGCTCAAGTTGATGCGATGGTCGGTGATGCGGTCCTGCGGGAAATTGTAGGTGCGAATCTTGTCGGATCTGTCGCCGGACTTGACGAGATCACGTCGCTGGTCGCGCTCAAAGGCCTCCTGCTCGGCGAGCTTGGCTTCAAGTAGACGAGAGCGCAGAACGCGTAGCGCTGAGGCTTTGTTCTTGTGCTGCGATTTTTCGTTTTGACAGATAACGACCGTGCCTGTGGGAATGTGCGTTACACGAACCGCAGAGTCGGTGGTGTTGACGGATTGGCCGCCGGGGCCGCTGGAGCGATAGACATCAAAGCGCAGGTCGCTCTCGTTGAGTTGCACGTCCACGTCTTCGGCTTCGGGCAGCACCACGACGGTAGCCGCGGAGGTATGAACTCGGCCCTGGCTCTCCGTGGAAGGCACTCGCTGCACTCGGTGCACACCACTTTCAAACTTGAGTTGCGAGTACACGTTCTTGCCCTCGATGAGCACGATGACTTCCTTGTACCCCCCGCTTGTGCCTTCCGTGCTTGAGAGTTCTTCTGTCTTCCAGTTGAAGCGCTCGGCGTAGCGCATGTACATACGGTAGAGGTCGCCAGCGAAGAGCGCGGCTTCATCGCCACCGGTTCCTGCGCGAATCTCCAGGACGATATTCTTGGAGTCCAGCGGGTCTTTGGGAAGCAGGAGAACCTTGATGGCCTGCTGCTGCTCTTCAATCGACTCCTCAAGCTCCTTGACCTCTTCTTTGGCCATCTCGCGCATATCCGCGTCATCGCTCTCAGCGAGCATGGCCTTTGCTTGTGCCAAGTCGTCCTCGGTCTTCACATACACAGCCCAAGCGCTCACCATGGCGTCGATGTCTGCATGCTCTTTGCTGAGCTTGGCAAACTCACCACGCTTCGAGATGACGTCTGGGTCGCCCAACAACGACGAGAGCTCGTTGTAACGGCGCTTGAGGCCAGCCATCTTTTCGCGAAATGCGGCTTCTTCGAACATGTGGCTACGCTACCAGAGGAAGCTCGATTTCGTCGGTGCTAACGAACACTTCGTAGCTTCCATCGCCGAGTACTACACGACTCGCCTCTGGTTGCTGTTCGCGCCACAAGGTTTTTCGAATGGAGAGGAGTGCGATTTCAAGTTGGGCATCATCTGGCTCGCGCGTGGTGATTTTCTGCAGAAGCATGCCAGGAGCTGAGAGAGTGCGCGCCAAACGGCTGGTTTCGCAGTGCTTGCCTGCCAAGCGAATGAGCTCATAGGAGAGGCCTGCGACCGGAAACATGAGGGGGATTTTGATGCCGATCTTGAGCAAGTGATCGACAGTGGCACTATTTGCGATCGGAATGCTCAGAAGGGCCGAGAAGAGAACCACGGACACCATGATGACGATGAGCAGGAAGGACGTTCCACATCGGGGATGGAACCGACTCATGCGTCGGGCGTTCGCAACCGTAAGGTCATGTCCCAGCTCGTAGGTGAAGATCGCCTTATGTTCGGCACCATGGTACTGAAACACGCGTTGCACATCGGGCAGCAAGGAGATTGCCGCCATGTAGCCAACCAGAATCGCGAGCTTGATGATGCCATCGACAGCGTGAAACGTCACCGAGGATGCGTCAAAGCCGAACATGCTGCCAAGCCCCCAGGCGGCCAGATGGGGCGCTCCTACAAAGAGGGCGAGCCCGAATACCAGCGAGACGGCGATCATGCCGACAAGTTCCAGGCTGGAGGACTGCTCGGGCTGCTTGGCAGATCGCGCGCCCAAAGAGCGAGGTGGTGGCGGCCCCGTCTCACTCACCATCTGCTGATTCGCCGAGAACGTCAGGGCACTGAGGCCATTGACAAGCGATTCGAGAAGCACAATGCCTCCGCGCATGATTGGCAGGCGGAGGAAACGAAGGTTGCCCCATAGGGGGCGCCACTCATCTTCCTTAATGACGATAGAGCCGTTTGGGCGCCTGCAGACCACCGCCAAGGAACGCGGTGATCGCATCATGACGCCCTCGATGACCGCTTGGCCACCTACGGCGGGTTTGCTCACTACTCAGCAGCGCTGTCGGTGCTCTTGGCCTCAGCCGGAGCATCAGCGGCAGCGCGCTTGTATTTGCGATTGAATCGCTCAACGCGACCAGCAGCATCAACGATCTTCTGCTTGCCCGTGTAGAACGGGTGGCATGCACTACAGACCTCGATTTGAAAATCGTCTCGGGTGCTGTTGGTGTCGTAAATAACGCCGCAAGAACAAGTGATCTTGGTGGGCGTGTACTCAGGGTGATTTGCAGAAGCCTTCATAGTCGTACCTTGGGTTCGTAAGAGGCGGGTATATAGCAGGTTGCACACCGCCCTGCTAGTAGGGGTTTCCTAAATTCACGCTTTCTGGTTGCGTGACCCTCGCTTTGCGAGTGCTTGTGTAACGCGTGGAAAATATAAGAAAATTGCAATGGGCAGGAAGATCGAGGACACGCTACAGATCCGCTTCGAGGGCCTTGAGCGCTTTGTGGTAGTCGCCACAGTCGCGCCCGGTCAACCCCGCGCGGAGGCCAGCGAGGTGCTTCTGGTCGTCAGCATCGAGAAAGTTCGACTCTTCCGGGTTGTAGACTCCATCTTGCTCCAAGGCCAGTGCGCAACCAGCTGCAGCGGCTTGTGCCGAGAGTTGGATGGTCGCGTTCGCCGAATCGGACAACTCTTGTCGCAGATACGCATCGATGGCCGAGCCCGAGTCGCGCAACAGAGCGATGACTGTGATGGAGCCAGCGCCTTTGAGATTTCGGCCGGCCCCCAACAGGCGGCGTGTTGCCTGCATGCCTCGCGGGCTAAGACCGCCAGGAAGGGCCATCCCGCTTGCGGGGGATGTTTGGCTCGCCGCACTTGCAAGCCGAGAGAGAGAGTCGACAACGATGAGGACATCCTTGCCCTTGTCGGCGGCGCGCTTGGCATTCTCTACCACCACATCGGTAATTTGCGTGTGCCTTTGGGCCGGCTCATCGAAGCTCGAGCTGGCGATTTCGCCCGGGGCCGCTGCAAGATACTCGCTCACAAATTCGGGGCGCTGCCCAATGACAAGGCAGGTGAGGTCGTACTCACTCTTGTGATGCTTTGCTGCATTGGCCAGCTCCAACAAGAGAGTGTCGCTCTGAGTGCGGGGTGGTGCAAAGACCAGGGCACGCTGTCCCTTGCCCAGTGGACAGAGCAGATCAAAGAGCTTTGATGACGCACTGGTGTGGGCCAGGTTGATGCGTTCGGATGAATAGACTGCGGTTCTCTCGGAAAATCCCTGGCTTGTTGTTGCCTTGTCGGTGGAGAGACCGTTGATCGTTTCTACGCGAAGCAGCGCGAAGTAGCGCTCGCTCTCCTTAGGAGGGCGCACTTGCCCTGTGACGTCATCGCCGGTGTTTAAGTGAAAGCGGCGAATTTGTGATGGTGAGACATAGATGTCTTGTGGACTTGGTGAAAAGTCGTCCTTCGACCCCCGGAGGAAGCCAAAACCGTCTCCGAGGATTTCAAGCGTGCCTGCGCTTGCTACCGCACCACCGGCCTTTGTGTGTGCACGGAGAATCTCAAGGATAAGTTGGGGGGCGTCCTTTGGATCGGAGGGCGTAAGCCCTTGCGAGGCGGCCTTGGCATTGAGCTCATCGAGTGAGCTTTTCTTGAGTTCATTGAGGTGCATCGGTAGAGCTAAGGCTTGTATCACCTTTTTCGGGCCCTGGTGCCAACTGCGACAATGTGAGCTTGTGCTAGTGCGCGATTCATGAAGATAGAACGCGCTCACTCGCCTTCTCGCCCGCTGGAGACTGGCTCTGCCAGTCTTCTTCGTTGTTCCTCGGTCGCTTGCCCCAGCAAACTCCCTCTTCCCGCCTCGCCAGCAAACGAGCTGACTTCGCGAT